>NZ_DASXHA010000018.1:0-21433 GCF_036488795.1 Paraburkholderia sp. | reverse complement strand
GACCCTACCAGCAGCACAGCCGCCACCGGCAACAGCCAGAAGCTGAAGTTGTTCATGCGCGCGAACGCCATGTCGGACGCGCCGATCTGTAGCGGAATCATCCAGTTCGCGAAACCGACGAAGGCCGGCATGATCGCGCCGAACACCATGATCAGGCCGTGCATGGTGGTCAACTGGTTGAAGAATTCGGGGCGCATGATCTGCAGACCCGGTTCGAACAGTTCGGCACGGATCATCAGCGCCATCACGCCCCCGGACAGGAACATGACGAACGAGAAGATCAGGTACAGCGTACCGATGTCCTTGTGGTTCGTGGCGTACAACCAGCGGCGCCAGCCATGCGGCGTACCGTGGGCATGGTCGCCGTGCACGTGCTCGTGGCCTGCGACTACATCGTGTCCAACGCTAGACATGACAATCTCCTAAAGCAAATACTGCGGTGCCGACCAGGAACACGTCAGGCGGCCGGGTTGATCTGAACGCGGCGGGCTTCTTTTGCGTCGCTGCCGCCGGTGATCGCTTCCGGCTTCTTCAAGATAATATGGTCTTCGGCGATGCCTGCTGCTTTCAGCGCGTCGCGCACGGCTTCAGCGCGGCTCTTCGCGAGCTTCGCGTTGGCGTCGGCTGAGCCCGTGGCATCAGTGAATCCCGACAGCAGGAACTTCGCGTCAGGATGCGCCTTTGCGTAGTCTGCCGCGGCTGCGACGGCATCTTTGGCGTCGTCCGGCAGCGTGCTCTTGCCAGTTTCGAAGTAGACGTTGGCCGGCAGGCTGGCTTGCTGTGCCGACGCGCCGCTGTCCGAACCGCCCGCAGCCGGAGCCGCCGACGCCGCGTCCGACCCGCCCGCTGCCGCACCGCTCGCCGCTGCGGCGCCGCTTGCGCCCGCTGCGGCGTCTGCCAGATGGTCGCCGCCTTCCGGCAGCTTGCCATTGCGTGCGTCTGCCACCTGCTTCGGCTGGAGAATGTCGCCGGTGTGGTTGCCCCACGAATTACGTTCGTAGGTGATCACCGACGCGATTTCGACGTCATTCAGCGTGGGCGCCCACGAAGGCATGGCGTTCTTGCCCTTGAGCACGAGGCTCACATGCTGTGCGATCGGGCCGTTGGCGATCTTGCTGCCGTCGAGCGCCGGGAACGCGCCTGCGCCCTTGCCGGTAGGCTGGTGACACACCGCGCAGTTCGACGAGTAGACCTTGCCGCCGCGCTCCATCAGCTCGGCCATCGTGTAGGTCTTGTTCGGATCGTCGGCGCCCGCGGCCATTTTCTTCTTCTGGTCGTCGACCCACTTCGCATAGTCGTCAGCGGAGAGCACTTCGACCACGACCGGCATGAAGGCGTGTTCCTTGCCGCACAGTTCCGTACAGAAGCCGCGGAAGGTGCCCGTCTTGTCGGCCTTGAACCAGGTGTCGCGCACGAAGCCGGGAATCGCATCCTGCTTGACGCCGAAGGCCGGCACGTACCAGGAGTGGACGACGTCGTTGGCGGTGGTGATGATGCGGATCTTCTTGTCGACCGGGACCACGAGCGGATTGTCGACTTCCTGCAGATACGTATCGGTTATGGGTTGCTTGCCGTCGGTTTCGGCGCGGGGCGTGGACAGCGTGGACAGGAAGCTGATGCCTTCACCCGGGCCCTTGACGTAGTCGTAGCCCCACTTCCACTGATATCCCGTCACCTTGATGGTGACGTCGGAGTTCGTGGTGTCCTTCATGGCAACGACGGTCTTGGTGGCGGGCAGCGCCATCAGCACGACGATGACGAACGGCACGATCGTCCAGATGATTTCGACGGTGGTGCTTTCGTGGAAATGGGCGGCCTTGTGGCCTTTCGATTTGCGGTGCGCGAAGACTGAATAGAACATCACGCCGAACACGCCCACGAAGATCACCGTACAGAGGATCAGCATGAACGTGTGAAGGTGATAGAGCTCCTCAGCGATAGCGGTGGCAGGCGGCTGGAGGTTGATCTCGTTGACGGCGGGGCCGCCAGGGCTATCACCCACTGCCAGCGCAGCGCCGGCAAACAGCAGCCCGCTCAGCGCCAGCCCGCCCATGAGGGCTCGCTTGATTGTTTTCATAGCTTCCTTACCCAAAATTTCCATTCAAACCCTCGACCCCGCTGGAAGGCTGTCTCGCGTGTCCCCTGGAACGACGTGAGGCTCAGTACATCTAACAGCGCCTGAGCCACATGCGCAATTCACCTGCGAACTGCGCGCGCCGATACTGCGCGAGGTGTTGCCCGATCATGATCGTCTGGCCGCGCGAGACCAGTTTGATCTGGTCACGCGGCGTTGCGCCTGGTTCGACCCGCACCCAGCGCGGATTGAATTCGAACTGCGTGAGTTGCTCCGCACTCACCCGCTCGATGACAAGCCGGTTTGGGAAGAGCCTGATGCGTTCGTAATCGACAGCGTGACGCGCGTAAATTGCAAAAGCGATACCTACGGCCAGCAACTCGATGCCGGTGAACGGCAGCACCAGCCAGGCGCCGACCAGAACCAGCATGAAAGCGATCAATAGCGAGACCGCTGCGAGCGACACATAGAAGCATACAAACTGCTTCGGCGAAACCGAACAGTTGCGTTTCATCGTCCAGTCTTTGAGGACCGGTTCCGAATCCGCCAGCAGATCAGATGACGCCATCGCTGTCTCCCGCGAATTGCCCCTTACCCCTGCCTGCTACTTCTTCCCTGCAGTCCAGCGCCTTCGGGCTTGCCGGCTGCGGATGTGGGATGTCCGAGCGACAAACTGACGCATTATAGGCGCGTTCTATGGCATCCACAAGCAAGGTCCTATCGGCCTGGAAGCCCGGCCGGATAAGCCTCTGCGCCGTTTTGACGCAACCCGCAAGGGTCTTTTACCCTGGTAATTTCAGACATAACAGATGCCCTCTTTACCACCTTAGCG
This sequence comes from Paraburkholderia sp., assembly GCF_036488795.1. Taxonomy (GTDB): domain Bacteria; phylum Pseudomonadota; class Gammaproteobacteria; order Burkholderiales; family Burkholderiaceae; genus Paraburkholderia. Next base: position 18,527 of record NZ_DASXHA010000018.1, on the reverse strand, counting down.
TTTCTTCGCCTGACCCCGGCCAATGTCTTCCAGACGGACGATTCCGTGACCTTCAGCCGTGGTGCGCGGCACTGCTTTCCACGCATGGCCGTAAATCACCTCGAAGGTCAGCGCAAGCGTGCCGTCAGCGCGCCGGCGCGCTTCCAGCGCAGCCAGCAATGCCTTGTGCAGACGCCGCGCCGCCGCGTTTGAAGACGCCTCACGCTCGAACGGATAGGCGCCCCAGCGGCGCACATCCGCAAGCAGCGACTGCGGGGACTTGTAGGTGATGGTGAGCGTTTCCTGGTCCATCACCGGAATTTCGAAGCCGCTCTCTACCAGCATATCGCCCAGATCGTGCATGTCCACGAAATCGATCACATGCTTGCGGGACGGCACACCGTAGGCAGCCTCGACTTCGGCATAGGCGCCGCGCAATTCCTTGAGGGTGTCGGGACCGAGCGTGCTGAACATCAGGAGGCCGCCCACCTTCAGCACGCGCTGCCATTCGGGGAACACCTGATCGGGCCGCGAGTGCCAGTGCAGTGCGAGGTTTGACCAGATGAATTCGAAGGCGCCCGCCGCGAACGGTAGCGCCGAGAAATCGGCCTGCGCGAAACGCGGCCCGCGTGCGCCAAGCGCCTTGCCGATCGAAGCCGGCAGGAAGCGTCGCCAGCTGGTGTCGCCCGCGTCGTGCCGCAGGGCGCGGGTCAGCATCGCATGCGAGAGGTCGGTGCCGTAGACGGGCGCTTCGGGGAAGCGCTCGCGCAGGCCGGGCAGGTCGTCGCCCGCGCCACAGCCGGCGTCGAGAACACTGGCAGGACTCACCTTGATGAAATCGAGGCGCTCGCGCATCCGCTGCGCAATCTCGCGCGGCAGGAACGCAACCTCGTCGAAGGTGGCAGCGCGGCGATCGAAAATCCGCTGAAGACGCCGGGAATCATAGGCCGGACGGCCAGATTTTGCGGGAGATGAGGACATGGGAGTCGTGCGGACGAAGAGTGCGAAGTATACTCGCTCGCTCCCCACCGTTCAGCGCAGGAGGCCTTCGCAGGCGGCCCATCCATGCAATTCCAGGCGTTCAGTTCTTCAACCCGTTCGCTGGTCGGGCGCGAAGTTACACATTTTGCAAATCGGCTGGGTGCGCTCTGGCCACGCCTGATTCACGCTGCGCTACCCAATTTATGTGCGCTATGCGGCAATTTGTCGCAGAACACACTTTGCGCAGGGTGTGACGAGGCGTACTCGAATGAAACGCATCTGCGCTGCACGGTCTGCGCTGTCCCGCTGTCCGTTTCGCGGCGTGGAAGCGGGCGGCTGTATCGCTGTGGCGACTGCACGAGGGTGCCTCCGCCGTTCGACGCGACGCTCGCGCTCGCCGACTATCGGGCGCCGCTCGACGCGCTGGCAGTCGGTCTGAAGTTTCGCGCACGGCTGATGCTCGCGCAGGAGTTCGGGCAGCGGCTCGCGCGCCTCGCGGACGATATGCTGGACGCATCGGAACGGCCGGACGTGTTTGCACCTGTGCCGCTTGCGCCAAAGCGGCTGGTCGAACGCGGTTACAACCAGGCGTGGCAAATTGCGCGGCCGCTTGCCCGCGCGCTGCAGGTGCGCAGCGACGCCACGCTGGTCACTCGCGTGATCGAGACCGCGCGTCAGTCGCGACTCGACCTGGACGCCCGCCGGCTGAACGTCGGCCGTGCGTTCAAGGTCACCGCACCGGTGCAAGGACTGCACGTCGGCATCGTCGACGACGTCATGACCACGGGTGCCACCCTTGAAGCGCTCGCCCGCGTACTGAAGACGGCGGGCGCGCGGCGCGTGACGAACTTCGTCGCCCTGCGCACGCCGAAAAACTAGACTCCACAGGCTTACACCATGTTTAACGTCGTTCTCGTCGAACCGGAAATTCCGCCCAATACCGGCAACGTCATTCGTCTGTGCGCCAATACCGGCGCGCGACTGCATCTGATCGAGCCGCTCGGCTTTCCGCTTGACGACGCCAAAATGCGCCGTGCCGGCCTCGACTATCACGAGTACGCGCAAATGCATGTGCATGCGGATTGGGCGGCGTTTATCGCCAGAGAGACACCCGATGCAACGCGCATGTTCGCCTTCACAACGCGCGGTTCGGGCGCATTTCACGCGCACACGTTTCTGCCTGATGACTGGTTCGTATTCGGCGCGGAGACACGCGGCTTGCCCAACGAGGTGCTGGATCAGTTCGCCAATGAACAACGCGTGCGCTTGCCGATGCGTCCCGGCAACCGCAGCCTGAATCTGTCGAATACCGTCGCGGTGGTGGTGTTCGAAGCGTGGCGGCAGGCTGGCTTTGAAGGCGGCGCCTGACGGCGCCCAGTTGCCGGAGCAACCTGAATGCGGCTGATGACCCGCATGGCCTAAGGACTCGCGCGGCGCTCCAGTTCGGCCTCGTAGCGCGCAAACATGGCGTCGTCGAAGCAGGCGAACACCACCCGTTCGACGGACGCCGCGTGCGGCAATGTCTCGATCACCGTGTGCACTGCGATGCGCACGGCCTGGTCCGCGGGAAAACGGTAGACGCCGCAGCTGATGGCCGGAAACGCGATGTCTTTGCACTGAGCCTGTTGTGCCAGTTCCAGCGAGCGCCGGTAACACGACGCCAGCAAGTCCGCTTCACCTCGCGCGCCACCGTGCCACACCGGGCCTACCGCATGAATCACATAGGTGGCCGGCAACTGGTAACCACGGGTGAGTTTCGCGTCGCCTGTCGCGCAGCCGCCCAGCTTTTCGCAGTCGCGCAGCAGTTCGCGGCCGGCCGCGCGATGAATCGCGCCGTCGACGCCACCACCGCCCAGAAGCGACGTATTCGCCGCGTTGACGATCGCATCCACCGCGAGCGTCGTGATGTCCACCACTCGCGCTTCGAGTGTGCAATGACCGATTGTGAGCATGGAGACCTCGCTATCCGAAACGTCCATAAGACGTGGACAACGAAGAGAGGGCAACCGTTCAGCGCAAAGCGGACGCCTGATGGCGCCTCGTGTTGCGCCGAACGGCTAGACGGCCGAACGGCTAAACCGCTGTTATTCCGCTTTCGCGTCCCGGCGTAGCAGCGCGTCGACCGCATCGCGCGGCGCGACCCCATCGAACAGCACCGCACAGACTGCCTGGGTGATGGGCATGTCGATGGCATGGGTGCGTGCGATGGCCAGCACTGCCTGCGCACACCGCACACCTTCGGCCACGTGACCGAGGGCGCCGAGGATATCGTCAAGCGAGCGTCCCGCCGCAAGCTGCATGCCGACCGTGCGATTGCGCGAGAGATCGCCCGTTGCGGTCAGAATCAGGTCGCCGAGGCCCGTGAGCCCGGTGAACGTCTCCGCCCGGCCGCCGAGCGTCACGCCAAGACGCGACATTTCGGCGAGCCCGCGGGTGATCAGCGCCGCCCGCGCGTTGAGGCCAAGACCCAGGCCATCCGCGATACCCGTGGCGATGGCCAATACGTTCTTCACCGCACCGCCCACTTCCACCCCGACGAGGTCGTCGCCGGTATAGATGCGCATGGCGCCATGATGGAACGCGGCAACGGTCCGCTCGCGGCAGACCGCCGACGCGCTGGCCACGGTCAGTGCGACCGGCAGCCCCTGCCCCACTTCGCGCGCGAAGCTCGGGCCGGACAGCACGCCGTTGCTGCCGTGCCCGGCCAGTTCAGCGGCGACCACCTGATGCGGCAACAATTGGGTATCGGCTTCGAAGCCCTTGCAGAGCCAGACCACATTGGCCGGCACCTTGCCGGCGTCGCGCATGGCCTGGAAGAGCCCGCGCAAGCCCGCCACCGGCGTCGCGACGACGCACAGCGCGTGGTCGGCGAGCGCGTGATCCAGTGCCGCAGCCAGCTCCGCTTCGTAGCGCAGCCCGGCCGGCAACGCAACGCCCGCCAGATAGCGGGCGTTTTCGCCGGACCCGGCAAGTTCGGCAATGAGCGCCGGCTCGCGCGCCCACAGCACGGTGTCGTGCCGCAAGGCCAGGTGGCCCGCGAGTGCGGTGCCCCATGCACCAGCGCCGAGAACGGCGACTTTCATACCCGGCACTGCGCGCGGCGCCTTAGTGCGTGACGCCGTTTTGCGCCGCGCCTTCCTGCGAGCCCATCTGCGCGAGACGTTGCTCGTACAGGGCCTGGAAGTTGATTTCGGCGAGGTGGATCGGCGGGAAGCCGGCACGCGTGATGGCGTCGGCGATGTTCGAGCGCAGGTACGGGAACAGAATGGTCGGGCAGGCAATGCCGACGAGCGGGTCGATCTGCTCTGCCGGGATGTTGCGGATGTCGAAAATGCCGGCTTGCTTGGCTTCGATCAGAAACGCGACCTTGTCCGAAACCTTTGCCGTGACGGTACCGGTGACGAGGATCTCGAATACGGTGTCGGCGAGGCGCTCGGCCTTGACGTCCACTTCGACTTCGACCGACGGCATTTCCTGTTCGAGGAAAATGGCCGGCGAATTGGGTTGCTCGAGCGACATGTCCTTCAGGTAGATGCGCTGGATGTTGAAGAACGGCTGGTTATTCTCGTCGGACATGATTGGGTATTCCCTGAATGTGTTCAAAACGGCGGGCCAAGTCTCCACGGCCCGCCGGATCGGTGCGATGCGCGCCGCCCACCGCGGGCGTCGACGAACCGGCTTGATTTGCTACTGGTTGGTTTGCCCGCGGCCGCATCCGGCCGCGCGAGGCGGCCTTCCGTGACTTTAAGCTGCTTCGAGCAGCGGCATCAAACCGCCCGCGCGATCCAGCGCGGAAAGGTCATCATAGCCGCCCACGTGCGTCTCGCCGATGAACACCTGCGGTACCGTACGACGGCCCGTGCGGCTCATCATTTCTTCACGCCGGGCCGGATCCTTGTCGATCAGAACCTTTTCGACGTTTTCGACGCCGCGCGACTTTAAAAGACGTTCGGCCATCTGGCAATACGGGCACACCTGGGTGCTGTACATGATTACCTTGTTCACTTCACGGCTCCTTGTTTCACAACCGGCATACCGGCTTGCTGCCAGGCGTTCAGGCCGCCTTCGAGCACATGCACTTCGGCGAAGCCGGCATCCTGGACGACGCGCACCGCCTTGTTCGACTGCTGACCGGTCTGACACACCAACAGCACCGGGTTACTTTTGTTCTTCACGAACTGGCCCACCTTCGCCTGCAACTCTGCAAACTCCAGATGCCGCGCGGACGGCAGATGACCCTTCGCGAACTCCGCCGAAGGCCGCAGGTCGATGACCACGGCGTTGCGGCGGTTGATCAGCTGGGTCGCTTCCGCTGCGGACAGGCCGCCACGGCCGCGCCGGCTGATGGTCGGCCACAGCAGCAACCCTCCTGAGATGAGGACGACCGCGATGAGTACAAGGTTTGTGTAATCGGTGAAGAACTTCACGGAAAATCCGCCGAAAAAGAGAGAAATCGGAAAAATCAGAAAGGGGGCAATCCGGCCATTATAAAATAACCGCCTGACGCGATGGCGGCGGCCCATTCGGCCGTGCCCGCCGCGCTCGACCGCTTCCTCACTACCGACCGGCCATCTTATGTACAAACTCGTTCTCATCCGCCACGGCGAATCGACGTGGAACAAGGAAAACCGCTTCACAGGCTGGGTCGACGTCGACCTCACCGAGCAGGGCAACCGCGAAGCGCAGCAAGCCGGCCTGCTGCTCAAGGATTCGGGCTACACGTTCGATATCGCCTACACCTCCGTTCTGCGACGCGCCATCCGTACCCTGTGGCACGTGCAGGATCAGATGGACCTGATGTATCTCCCGGTGGTGCACTCGTGGCGTCTCAACGAACGCCATTACGGCGCGCTGTCGGGTCTGAACAAGGCCGAAACCGCAGCGAAGTTCGGCGACGAGCAGGTGCTGGTCTGGCGCCGCAGCTATGACACGCCGCCGCCCGCCCTCGACCCGTCCGACGAGCGCACCGCCTACAACGACCCACGCTACGCCAAGGTGCCGCGCGAGCAGCTGCCGCTCACCGAGTGCCTGAAAGACACGGTCGCCCGCGTGCTGCCCATCTGGAATGAATCCATCGCGCCGGCCATCAAGTCGGGCCGTCAGGTGCTGATCGCCGCGCACGGCAACTCGATCCGCGCGCTGGTGAAGTACCTGGACAACATCTCGGACGACGAAATCGTCGGCCTGAACATTCCGAACGGCGTGCCGCTCGTGTATGAACTGGACGCCGATCTGAAGCCCATCAAGCACTACTATCTGGGCGACCAGGAGGCCATCGCCAAGGCACAGGCCGCCGTCGCCAAGCAAGGCAAGGCCGGCTAAAAGGCAGGCGCCCTGGTGCGAGGCCGCTTCGGCGCCGCGCCAGGGCATGCTCGTTTACGCGAGCATCCGCCGGGGCACGAACCTGCGCAGTTGCCCTATAAAGCGAAATTCAAAAGTGCTGGAAACACGCTGTGCATGCCGGCAAAAAATGCCGGGCGTAAGTGGCGCAAGGCCCTGCACGCACTCGCCGCGCGGTTAGCACGGCCATCCGGAGAGGCCGTTCGTCACCGCGCCGCAATCTCGCAGAACCTGGCATGCCGTGCGCTGTCGAAACCCGATTGCCTACGCTGCGCCCTGCCTGAGCGGGTGTGCAGTTATACTTGTCCGTCCCCATCTCTTTGACGCTGCCACGCGCTTCCGACCGCAACAGACTCTATGCGAAAGAACCTGAAAAATATCGGCCTGATCGCCGCGGGCCTTGCTACCGGCGTTTTTGCCACGCTGCAACTTTCCGCCTCGGCTCAGCAACCCGCCAGTAGCGCAACCGCGCCGCTGCCGCTCGATCAGCTGCGGCTTTTTGCCGAAGTGTTCGGGCAGATCAAGCACGAATATGTCGAACCGGTCGACGACAAGAAGTTGCTCACGGCCGCGATCAAGGGCATGGTGTCGAGCCTCGACCCGCACTCGTCGTATCTCGACAAGACCGATTACGAAGAGCTGCAGGAACAGACCAAGGGCCGCTTCGCCGGTCTCGGCATTGAAATCTCGTCAGAAGACGGCCTGATCAAGGTCATCTCGCCGATCGAAGACACGCCCGCGTTCCGCGCCGGCATCCGTCCGGGCGACCTGATCACGCGCATCAACGACAAGCCGGTGCGCGGCATGACGCTCGACCAGGCGGTCAAGCAGATGCGCGGCGACCCGGGCACGAAGGTCACGCTGACCATCTTCCGAAAGACCGACGACCGCACCTTCCCGCTCACGGTCACGCGCGCCATCATCAAGGTGCAGAGCGTGAAGATGAAGATCCTGGCGCCGGGCTATGCGTACATCCGCATCACCAGCTTCCAGGAACGCACCACGCCTGATCTGGCTGAAAAGCTGCAGGAAATCGCGCGCCAGCAACCGAACCTGAAGGGCCTGATCCTCGACCTGCGTAACAACGGCGGCGGTCTGCTGCAGAGCGCGGTCGGCGTGGCGGGCGCCTTCCTGCCGCCGGATTCGGTGGTGGTGTCGACCAATGGCCAGATTCCGGATTCGAAGCAGGTCTATCGCGACACGTACGACAACTATCGCCTGCCGTCGTTCGACAGCGATCCGCTGAAGGACGAAGCGCCGATCTTCAAGACCGTGCCGATGATCGTGCTGACCAACGCCTACTCGGCGTCGGCTTCGGAAATCGTCGCGGGCGCGCTGCAGGATCAGCATCGTGCGCTGATCGTCGGCAAGACCACGTTCGGCAAGGGTTCGGTGCAGACAGTGCGTCCCATGACCGCCGACACCGCGTTGCGCCTGACCACCGCGTACTACTACACGCCGAGCGGCCGTTCGATCCAGAACAAGGGTATTCGCCCGGATGTCGCAGTGGATCAATACGCAGACGGAGATCCGGACGACGCACTCGTCACGCGCGAAGTCGACTACTCGAACCACCTGGCCAACACCCAGGATCCGAACGAGAAGAAGGAGCAGGAACAGCGCGAACAGGAGCGTATGGACCAGCTGCGCCAGCTCGAAGAGCAGAACGACAAGAAGACGCCGGAGCAGCGTCAGAAGGACCGCGACCGCAAGCCGGTTGAGTTCGGCTCCGCTGACGACTTCATGTTGCAGCAAGGCCTGAACAAGCTGGAAGGCAAGCCGGTACAGGAATCGAAGTCGCTCAGCGAGCGCCGTCTGGCGCAAAGCAAGCCTGAGCAGTCGGCTTCGGCTCCGGTGGCGGTCAAGTCCACCCAGCCGGTTCCGGGTATGGGCGCTTCGGGCGCGACACCGGCCTCCGCGCCGCTGCCGGCTTCGCAAAGCAACTAGGCAGCACCGTCTCAACTAGCAGGTCCTCTGACGGGCCTTCGCAGCGCACGCTGCGAAGGCCCGTTTGCCAGGCGCGATTAAAATAACCGCAACGCCACTCGCGCGGCCGGCGCTTCGCCTGCCCGTCACTACGCGCCGCACAGCGCGCCTCGCTATGAACGACGAACAACTTCTCCGCTATTCCCGCCACATCCTCGTTGACGAACTCGGTATCGAGGCGCAGCAGCGCTTTCTCGATGCACACGCGATCGTCGTCGGTGCGGGCGGCCTCGGCTCACCCGCGGCCATGTATCTGGCCGCCGCCGGCGTCGGCAAGCTGACGCTGGTGGACGCCGACACCGTCGATCTGACCAACCTGCAGCGGCAGATCCTGCATGTGACGGCTTCGGTCGGGCGCAGCAAGGTGGAATCGGGCCGCGATGCAATCGGCAAGCTCAATCCGGATGTGCTGGTGGACGCCGTCGCACAACGCGTCGACGACGCGTGGCTCGACGCCGCCGTGCCGCAGGCCACCGTCGTGCTGGATTGCACGGATAACTTCGCGACCCGCCACGCCATCAATCGCGCCTGTTTCGCGCATCGAGTGCCGCTCGTGTCAGGCGCGGCACTGCGGTTTGACGGCCAGATCAGCACGTTCGATTTCCGCGACGCAGCATCACCGTGCTACGCGTGCGTGTTTCCCGAGGATCAACCGTTTGAGGAAGTCGCCTGCTCGACGATGGGGGTGTTTGCGCCGACGGTCGGCATCATTGGCGCGATGCAGGCGGCCGAAGCATTGCGGGTGATTGCCGGCATTGGAACACCGCTGATCGGCCGTCTGATGATGCTCGATTCGCTGCGGATGGAATGGAACACGATGCGCATTGCGCGCCAGCCGGACTGCCCGGTATGTGGTGAGGCGCATCAGCCCTGAGCGCGGCGCGGCCCCCGCCGCCGCGGAGGCCGAAGCATCACGCTATCTCACACCAGCGCGACCCGCTTGAGCGCGGCTTGCACTTCTTCCGGCTCGAACGAAGCGAGCACGTCGGCCACCGGCTTCTCCAGCGTCTTCATGTTCGAACGCAGGATCTCCTGCTTCACCACCAGCAACTGACTCGGATGCATCGAAAACTCGGTGAGTCCCATGCCGAGCAACAGACGCGTCAGGGCAGGATCCCCCGCCATCTCCCCGCATACCGAGACCGGCACGCCCGCCCGCTTCGCTTCACGCAGCGTGAACGCGATCAGATGCAGCACCGCCGGATGCAGCGGGTCGTACAGATGCGCGACGGAATTGTCGGCGCGGTCGATGGCCAACGTGTACTGGATCAGATCGTTAGTGCCGATCGACAAAAAGTCGAGGCGCTTCAGGAACAGCGGCAACGCGATGGCCGCCGCGGGAATCTCGATCATTGCGCCGACCTGCACGTTCCGGTCGTACACCAGACCGGCGTCGTCGAGCTGCCGTTTGGCCTCGCGGATCAGATCCAGGGTCTGGTCGATCTCCTGCGCATGCGCGAGCATCGGAATCAGAATCTTCACCGTGCCGAACGCCGACGCGCGCAGAATGGCGCGCAGCTGCGTGAGGAACATCTGCGGTTCCGACAGGCTCCAGCGGATCGCGCGCAGTCCAAGCGCGGGGTTCGCCGCGGTCTCGTAGCCGTCGCCGCCGCTCATCGAGTCGAGCGGCTTGTCGGCGCCCACGTCGATGGTACGGATCGTCACCGGCAAGCCGTTCATCAACTCCACGGCACGCTTGTAGGCCTCGAACTGTTCCTCTTCCTCAGGCAGCTTGTCCTTGTGATTCATAAACAGGAACTCGGTGCGGAACAGGCCGATACCGGTCGCGCCCGCCGCGACCGCCGCCTTGGCGTCCTCGGGCAATTCGATGTTTGCACACAACTCGATACGCGTGCCGCACAACGTCTGCGTGGGCGAAAACTTCAGGCGTTGCAGCTTGCGCTGTTCCAGCGCCTTTTCGCTTTGACGATACGAATACTCTTCGAGCACGATCGGCGCAGGATCGACGATCACAATGCCGTGATCGCCGTCGACGATGATCAGGTCGTCCTGGCGGATCAGCGCGCTCGCATGCTGCACGCCCACCGCCGCCGGAATGCCGAGGCTGCGTGCGACGATCGCCGTATGCGAGGTGCGCCCGCCCAGGTCCGTGACGAAGCCCTGGAAGGTCTGCGTCTTGAACTGCATCATGTCGGCCGGTGCAATGTCGTGCGCGACGACGATCATCTCGTCGCATGCTCCATGCACGTTCCCGACGAGCGCTGGTGAAGCGCCGGCCAGCGCCTTCAGCACGCGCTCGACCACCTGCTCGATGTCGGCCTTCCGCTCGCGCAGGTATTCGTCTTCGATATCGTCGAAATGGCGCGACAGACGTTCGAGTTGCTCGGTCAGCGCCCACTCGACGTTATAGCGGCGCGTACGGATCAGATCGATGGTTTCCTGGACGAGCATCGCATCGTTCAGGATCATTGAATGAACGTTGATGAAGGCACCCATCTCGCTCGGCGCGTCGGCCGCGAGATCGTCGCGCAATGCGTCGAGCTCCTGATGAACGAGTTGCTGGGCCGAACGGAAACGCTCGACCTCGCTCTCGATCTGGGCGGGTTCGATCAGATAATGGTCGACGTCGAGTGCAGCCGGGGCGATCAGATAAGCCCGCCCGATGGCGATACCGCGTGACACGGGAATTCCATGCAGCGTGAACGACACGCGCACCTCCTCTAGTTGTGTGATGCCGCGGTAGACCGCTGCAATGCTCTCAGACCTTGCCCGTCATTATAAATTCCGCAGCCCTTTACCGCCCGCTTCGACGCTGTGCGGCGCAACAGAATTACGCCATCGTCACGGCGCGCCGCGCCGGCCAGCCCAGAGCTTGCGTGAGCACGACGACGCCACCATGTCAGCGCCTTCTTTCTGATTGTGGCGCGCTAAAAAAAACGCCGCGGCAAGCCGCGGCGTGGTGACACAGTCGAATCCTTTACGCGGCGCTTACTGGCCTTCGCCGAATTTGTCGGCGATCAGCTTCAGCAATGCGTCCATGGCTTCCTGTTCGTCGGAGCCTTCCGTCTCGATCAGCACCGTGCTGCCGATGCCCGCCGCCAGCATCATCACACCCATGATGCTTTTGGCGTTGATGCGCCGCCCGTTGCGGCTCATCCAGATTTCCGCCTGGAAGTTACCCGCCAGTTGCGTCAGTTTGGCCGAGGCGCGCGCGTGCAACCCCAGCTTGTTCACGATAGTCGTTTCCTGTTGCAGCATGTAATGGTCCGAAGCGCGGTGTTGATGTTATGAAGAATGAAACTGCCCGTATCAGAGACCCGTGGTGCCGTGTTTGTGGGTCAGATCCGATTCGGGCGGCATGGCCGGCAAACACTCGCCGGAACCCTCCGGCGGCGCAACGGGCACGGGCGTGGCCGAGCTGATCGTATGCACGCCTTTGGTTGCGCCTGCCAACGCCTTGTCGACCAGCGTCTCGAGCGGCGTGGTGCGATAGCAGACCGCGCGCAGCAGCATCGGCAGATTCACGCCGGCCAGCACCCGCACGTTGGGCACGGTCGCGAGCCGGGCAGCAATGTTCGACGGCGTCGCGCCGAACATGTCGGTCAGCACGAGGGCGCCGTTCTCTTCCTTGAGGCGCTCGATCTCCGAGTACGCGAACGCGACAACCTGAGCCGGATCGCAATCCGGCGAGACGTCGATCACACCGATGCGGGCGGGTAAGCCGCCATATACGTGAGCGATGCAGTCCCGTAACGCGGTAGCGAGCGGGGCATGCGCAATGATCAGAATGCCTGCCATGTCAGCCTTGCTGCAAAAAAACGGCCCTGAACCGTGGCCGGGGCGATAGCCCGGTCGTCATACCCTCGACCGGCCGATGGTCGTGAGGGTCGGAACCGCGTCTCCTTGCGCCCGTCTGGCGAGCCTCGCGGCCTGACAGCGAACGCCTGCTTTATGCCTGTTTCAGGCCGACGCCCAGCCGCACGCCTGTTGGCATTGCGGGCCACGATGGGTCGGCTTGAAGAGCGGGCATTGTATCAGGCTCATTTTCGCGCTTACGCCACTTGTTCGCCGGACATCGCCCAGCTGTTCTTCTGCATTACCCGATGCGCTGCTACGTCTGCTGCCAAAAAACTCCGGCGCGCCAACACTTCTTCGCCATGGCGCGCCGCCTCACGCGCTCAACCGACCGCGCGCTCCAGTGCGTCAATGAACATTCCGGCAACGTCGAAGCCGGTCTGATCCATGATTTCGCGGAAGCACGTGGGACTTGTCACGTTCACCTCGGTGAGCCAGTCGCCGATCGCGTCCAGCCCAACCAGCAACAGACCACGCGCGGCCAGTACCGGCCCCAGTGTCTCTGCGATCTTGCGGTCGTTGTCCGTCAGCGGCCGCGCCACGCCGAGCCCACCCGCCGCAAGATTGCCACGCACTTCATTGCCTTGCGGAATCCGCGCGAGCGAGAACGGCACCGGCTCGCCGCCAATCAACAGAATGCGCTTGTCGCCGTCCTTGATCTCGGGGATGAACTTCTGCGCCATCACCGAACGCGCGCCGTCGTGGCTCAGCATTTCGATGATCGAACCCAGATTCATGCCGTCCGCCTTCACGCGGAACACACCCATGCCGCCCATGCCGTCGAGCGGCTTCAGGATTACGTCGCCATGCTCGGCGTGGAAGGCGCGCAAGCGCGCCGCATCACGCGTAACGAGCGTAGGCGCGACAAACTGCGGAAACTCGCCGATCGCCAGCTTCTCCGAGTGATCGCGAATCGCCTGCGGTTTGTTGAAGATGCGGGCACCGCCGCGTTCCGCAAGCTCCAGCAACCAGCTCGACGTGACGTACTCCATGTCGAACGGCGGATCCTTGCGCATCAGAACCGCGCCGAAGCCCTTCAGCGGGCGTGGCGCCGCGGCATCCGCCGCGTACCACGTCTCGCGATGACCGTCCGCTTCGTCGCCGACGATGGCAAACCGCTGGACGTTCGCCTCGACGTCCGCGCCGGTCCATGCCAGGTGTTTCGGCTCGCAGGTGAACAGCGTATGACCGCGCCGCGCGGCCTCGGCCATCATGGCGTAGGTCGAATCCTTGTAGATCTTGAAGTGATCCAGCGGGTCGGCGATAAACAGAATGTCCATGAAGATCCTGATGCGCCAGGGCGGCCCTGGCAGTATTCGTTAAAGAGGCGCGGCAACCGGCAACTCGCCGCGCATCGGCTGCGCGCCTGGCGCGACCAGGCTTAGACCTGGATCGCTTCCGGATCGGTCTTTTCCAGCTCGACCGAAGCGGCCAGCAGCCCAAGGCGCGCCACCACGCCGTACATGTAGAAGCGATTCGGCGGTGCCGCACCGGGCTTCGCATGCGCATCGGGCAGAGCCGTATGTTCGAAGCCGAGCGGCACGAAATGCATGCCCGGCGCGTTCAGGTTCTGATCGCGCTCGCGGCTGCCGTGAACCCGGTAGAAGCCGCCCACCACGTAGCGGTCGATCATGTACACCACCGGCTCCGCGACTTCCTCGCCGATGCGTTCGAACGTGTAGACGCCTTCCTGCACGATGACGTCATGAACCTCGAGGCCGTCCTTCGTGGCAGCCATCTTGGCGCGTTCGCGCTTGGTCAGCGCCGCTACTTCCGAGGCGTCGTGCACGGTCATCACGCCCATGCCGTAGGTGCCGGCGTCGGACTTGATGACGACATACGGCTTCTCCGAAATGCCGTACTCACGATACTTTTTGGCGATCTTCTTCAGCACGCCGTCGATCGCATCGGTCAACGCTTCCTCACCGGTCCGCTCCTGGAAGTCGACACCTTCGACGTGCGCAAAGTACGGATTGATCATCCACGGGTCGATTTCGACCATCTTCGCGAACTTCTTGGCGACGTCGTCATAGCAGGAGAAGTGCGTCGACTTGCGGCGTACCGCCCATGCCGCGTGCAACGGCGGCAGTACGTATTGTTCGTGCAGGTTTTCGAGGATGGGCGGAATGCCGCCCGACAGATCATTGTTCAGAAGGATCGAGCACGGGTCGAAGTTCTTCAGGCCGAGCCGGCGCGCCGAGCGCTCCAGGGGCTCGAGGACGATCTTCTGACCGTCCGACAGCGCGATGGTGACCGGCCCGTTGATGCTTTCGTCGAGCGTGCCGAAACGGACGTTCAACCCCGCCTGACGCATGATGGCGGCCAGACGTGCAACATTCTCGAGATAGAAGGCGTTACGCGTGTGACGCTCCGGAATCACGAGCAGATTCTTCGCGTCCGGGCAGATTTTTTCAATCGAGGCCATGGCCGCCTGGACGGCGAGCGGCAGCACTTCCTGCGGCAGATTGTTGAACGCGCCGGGAAACAGATTGGTGTCCACTGGCGAGAGCTTGAAGCCCGCGTTGCGCAAGTCGACCGAGCAATAAAACGGCGGCGTATGTTCCTGCCATTCAAGACGGAACCAGCGTTCGATGGCGGGTGTAGCGTCGAGGATCTTCCGCTCGAGATCGAGCAGCGGGCCGTTTAACGCCGTAACTAGGTGCGGAACCATTGATCACTCGCAGACTGGAGAAAAAAGATTGTAGAGCAAACACCTCGTCCATTTGGGGACGGTTTCTCCATTCGCAAGCGGGGGTGGATGCATTCTCGCTATCAGCGCAATAGACGGTGGAATCACCCTCCATAAACCAGTTTAGCGCGATTTGGGTGGCATCAAAGAAAAAGGCCCACCTTCCGGTGGGCCAAAGTCGCTGTGCTTTATTGCGTGATTCGTGAAACCCCAGAATCCTTATTCGACGTGTTCGCCGTGCAGGCTCACGTCGAGGCCTTCGCGTTCTTCTTCTTCCGTCACGCGGATGCCCATCACCATGTCGATCACCTTCAGCAGGATGAAGCTCACCACGCCGCTGTAGATCAGCGTCGTCAGCACGCCCTTGGCCTGCAGGATCACGCTGCCGTCCGAGCCGCCGATGTCCTTGACTGCGAACACGCCGGTCAGCAATGCACCGACGATACCGCCGACGCAGTGCACGCCGAAGCAATCGAGCGAGTCGTCATAGCCGAGCTTGCCCTTGAGCCACGTAGCCGACCAGAAACAGATCACGCCGGCGGCAATACCGATCACCAGCGAACCGCCGATGCCGACGAAGCCCGAAGCCGGCGTAATCGCCACCAGACCCGCCACCGCGCCCGACACGATACCGAGCACCGACGGCTTGCCCTTGGCGATCCACTCGGCAAACATCCACGCAAGTGCTGCGGCAGCCGTGGCTACCTGCGTAGCGAACATCGCAAAGCCGGCACGGCCGTCTGCTGCCACGGCGGAACCTGCGTTGAAACCGAACCAGCCCACCCACAGCATCGCGCCACCAATCAGCGTGAGCGTCAGGTTGTGCGGAGCCATCACTTCCTTGCCGTAGCCGACGCGCTTGCCGAGCACGAGGCAGCACACCAGACCTGCGATACCGGCGTTGATGTGCACCACCGTGCCGCCTGCGAAGTCGAGAATGCCTGCCGTAGCCAGCCAGCCGGTCGGTTCCCAGACCATGTGCGCGATCGGCGAGTAGACGATGATCGACCACAGGGTCATGAACACCAGCATCGCGGAGAACTTCATCCGGTCAGCAAACGCGCCCGTGATCAGGGCCGGCGTGATGATCGCGAAGGTCATCTGATACACGCAGTAGACCGTTTCCGGGATCGTCGGCGCGAGATGGCTCACGGTCAGCGTGGTCGCCTTGTCGCCATGGACGTAGTTCATCCCGGCCATGAAGATGCGCGAGAAACCGCCAATGAACGAGCCGCCCGGCGTGAAGGCGATGCTGTAGCCCACCACCACCCAGACGATCGTGACGACGCAGGTGATCGCGAAGCTTTGCATCAGCGTCGCCAGCACGTTCTTCTTGCGGACCATGCCGCCGTAGAACAGTGCGAGACCCGGGATCGTCATGAACAGCACGAGCGCGGTGGAGGTCAGCATCCAGGCGGTGTCGCCCGAATTGATCTTCGACGAGTCGACCGAGAACGGCGCGGTCGGTGCTGCCGGAGCGGCGGCGGCCGCGGCCGAAGCATCCGCCGGTGCCGAGGCTGCGGTGGCTGCCGGTGCGGAAGCGTCGGCGGCCGGGGCCGAGGCGGCTGCAGCGGTCGCCGAAGCGTCCGGTGCCGGCGCGCTCGCGGCCGTATCAGCGGGCGCCGAAGCGGCTGCGGGTGCTGAAGCGTCGTCCGCGAGGGCGGCGCCAACGCCGCCCGCGAGCAGCGAGCCGGCCATCAGCAAGGACATCATTAATTTACGCATCTCTGTTTCCTCTTATCGCTATCTTGTATTTACAGGGCGTCCGCCCCGGTCTCCCCGGTGCGAATCCGAATCACTTGTTCGATCGGCGTGACGAAGATTTTCCCGTCACCGATCTTGCCGGTCCGTGCCGCGCGTTCCAGCGCTTCGATTGCCTGATCGACGATGTCGTCCGAGACGGCCGCCTCGATCTTCACCTTCGGCAGGAAATCGACCACGTACTCAGCGCCCCGGTACAGCTCGGTGTGGCCTTTCTGACGTCCAAAGCCCTTCACTTCTGTCACCGTGATTCCGGAGACGCCGATGGCCGACAAGGCTTCGCGCGCCTCATCGAGCTTGAACGGCTTGATGATTGCGGTAATCAGTTTCATGAAATCCTCGCTGTAGTTGCGTAACCGTTGCGTAACCCGTTTGCGTAGCCTTGGTTCCCCTGAGCTGTTGCGTCGAGGTGCGGCCCGTCCAAGCCGCCTCGATGCACCCCGTAAAACGTCCCGGCAGTGCGCGCGGGGCAGTAACAGCAACTCGCATGCCAAGTTGCGCTCAGGCCCGCTGGAACCGGTCCCGCACGGGGAGCTCGGCGTACCCCTGGCCGGATGGCCAACGTTGGCGGGGGACGGTGGCGCGCCACGTGGTTCGTTGCTAGAGTGTTCGCAGGCTTCGGATGCAGGCATGTGCCGCAGGTGCGCGCACCAAACGCGTTCACACAATGGCGGCCGGCTGACAGTCGTGCACCAAAAACGACCATGCGACGAGCCGGAGCACAGATGTAACGACACATGCACTTTTTTTGTGCGCCCTAGGGGAACACCATGAAACAACCGAACGACGTCTTCAATGATTTGCAGGCACGCGTGAGCGATCTGCTTAAGAACTCACCCGCCAAGGATGTCGAACGCAACGTCAAAGCCATGCTGTCGCAAGGCTTCTCGAGGCTCGATCTGGTCACGCGCGAGGAATTCGACACGCAGACCCAGGTGCTGGTACGGACACGCGCAAGACTGGAAGAGCTGGAACGGCGGGTGGCCGAGCTCGAACAGAAGCTGCCGGTTACCCAGACGTCGTAAGCCGCATTCATGCTGCACATCACTGGCAAGCGAGCCGTGACGTCATCAGCGCTTTAGGGGATCGCGCGCGCCGCCGGCGCGCCGTCTGACGGGAGAAAACATGTCGCTTGCCGTGGTGCGCAGTCGCGCGCCGGCCTCTGGCCGCGCGCCCGAAGTAACGGTCGAGGTCCACCTCGCCAACGGACTACCCTCTTTTTCGATCGTCGGTCTACCCGATCTGGAAGTACGCGAAAGCCGCGAACGCGTGCGCGCCGCCTTGCAGAATTGCGGTTTCGACTTCCCGGTCCGCCGCATCACCGTCAATCTCGCTCCTGCCGATTTGCCGAAGGAATCCGGCCGCTTCGACCTGCCGATCGCGCTGGGCATTCTGGCCGCGAGCGGGCAGATTCCCGCTGAGTCCCTGATGCACCGCGAATTCGCCGGCGAGTTGTCGCTGACCGGCGCGCTGCGGCCCATGCGCGGCGCGTTTGCGATGGCCTGCGGGACCGCCCGCAGTCATGCGGCCCAGGCGGCGCCCGGCGTGCTCCACGCCACCGCCGTCGAGACGGCGCCGCGCACCGCCGAGCTCTATTTGCCCGCCGCCAGCGCCTCCGAAGCCGCACTCGTGCCGGGGGTGGACGTCTACGGCGCCGCCGACCTGCCCTCGCTCTGCGCGCATCTGGCGGGCGCGCCGGACGGCAGGCTCGCGCCGGTCGCCGCGCCCGTGGTGCCCGGCTCGCCTGCAGCCGCGCCACCCGATATGGCCGACGTAATCGGCCAGCGCGGCGCACGGCGGGCGCTCGAAGTCGCGGCGGCGGGCGGCCATCATGTGCTAATGGTCGGGCCGCCGGGCGCCGGCAAGTCGATGCTGGCGGCACGCCTGCCGAGCCTGCTGCCGCCCATGACCGACGACGAAGCGTTGACCTCGGCCGCGTTGCTGTCCGCCAGCATGTCCGGCTTTTCACCCGCCC
>NZ_DASXHA010000162.1:0-9274 GCF_036488795.1 Paraburkholderia sp. | reverse complement strand
GACAAGGAGTTTCTCGTTCTGCTCGGGCCTTCCGGCTGCGGCAAGTCGACGACGCTAAACATGATCGCCGGACTGGAAGAGGTCACCCAGGGCAGCTTGCGGTTTGACGACGTGGAAGTGAACGGCCTGCCGGCACATCGGCGGGATGTGGCGATGGTGTTCCAAAGCTACGCGCTGTACCCGCACAAGAACGTGTACGACAACATCGCCTTCGGCCTGCGGATGCGCAAATGTCCGCAACAGGAGATCGATGCGCGGGTGCGCGCGGCCGCCCGGTCGCTCGAAATCGAGCCTCTGCTGGACCGGCGGCCGGGGCAACTGTCGGGCGGGCAGCGCCAGCGCGTCGCGCTCGGCCGCGCGATGGTGCGGCAGCCCGCGGTCTTTCTGATGGACGAGCCGCTGTCTAACCTCGATGCGGCGCTGCGTGTGTCGATGCGCGCGAGCATCAAGGCACTGCATCAGTCGATGCAGACGACTTTCGTGTACGTGACCCACGATCAGGCGGAAGCGCTGACGCTCGCCGACCGCATCGTCGTGATGCGCCAGGGCGTCGTGCAGCAGATCGGCTCGCCCGATGATATCTACGAGCGGCCAGCCAATAAGTTCGTCGCCAACTTTCTCGGCAGCCCGCCGATCAATTTTATCGATGGCGTGCTGACGCAAGGCGACCACGGTTTGCATTTCCGCGCAGGTGACCTTTCGCTCGCGCTGGATGACCAAACGCAGCGGCTGCTCGCGGGGTGCGTTGGCCGGGCAGTGTCGGCCGGCATTCGTGCGGAGGACATCGACGAACATGGCGAGTCGACCGATTGTTCGCTGACAGGCGACATCGCCTCGTTACTGCCGGTCGGCTCCGACCAGTTCATCGGCCTGCAATGTCTGGGGCAGTCGATGTTTTTTCGTGTCGGCAAGGAGCGTTCATGCAAGGTCGGTGAACGCGTGACCCTGTCGATCAACCGCCGCCGTCTGCACCTTTTCGATCAGGCGAGCGGCGTGAACCTGAAGGTGCACAACGCATGAAACCCGCGGTATTTTCGTATCACCGGCCTCACACGCTTGAAGAAGCGCTGTCGCTGCTCGCGCAGCACGGCTTCGACGCAAAGGTCATCGCGGGAGGGCAAAGCCTCGCGCCGATGATGAACATGCGCTTTGCGCAACCAGCACATCTGATCGACCTGAACGCATTGCCGGAACTCAGCGGCGTGACGCTGGTGGGCGAGTTGCTATCTATTGGCGCGATGACACGCCATCACGAGGTGGCCACCAGCGACACGGTACGCGCCGCTTGCCCGCTGCTCGCGGAAGCGGCCGCCACCATCGGGCACTACGCGATTCGCCAGCGCGGCACGCTTGGGGGCAGCCTTGCGCATGCGGATCCCGCTGCGCAAATGCCGCTCATTGCAAGCACGCTGGGCGCGAGCATCGAGATCGTCGGACCGGACGGCAGCCGCGAGATGCCGGCCGCGGAGTTCCTGATTGCGGTGATGACGACCGATCTCGCCGCCGAAGAAATCATTCGAGCGGTGCATTTCCCGGTCGGACGCCAGGGCGAGCGGCACGCATTTGAAGTTTTTAGCAGACGGCACGGCGATTTCGCGATCGCGGCTTGCGCACTGACCGCCATCCTCGACGGCAACAGATTTTCAAGCCTGCGTATTGGTGTCGGCGGCGTGGCGGACGCGCCGCTTGTGCTTAACGAACTCGCTGCGGGCTTCGTGGGCGCGCCGGCCGATGCGCCGACGCTTGCTGCAATCGCCGACGCGGTGGCTGGCGCTATCGATCCGTACGATCAACCGGACATCAGCGCAGCTTACCGGCGCGACCTGGTCAAGGCGCTCACGGCGCGAGCGTTGCGACGCGCGACGCAGTCGGCCAACCCCAATTCCCATTGAGTCATGGAAAAGAGAACGATCTATCTCGACGTGAACGGCACCCGTCACGAAGCGCACTGCGAACCTCGCAAGCTCCTTTCCGATGTGCTTCGTGAAGACTGCCGTCTGACTGGCACGCACGTCGGTTGCGAGCACGGGGTATGCGGCGCGTGCACGGTGCAAATCGACGGCCGCCCGGCACGCTCGTGCCTGGCGTACGCGGTTCAGATGGACGAAGTGCGGATTACGACGATCGAAGCTGTCGCGCAGGATGGCCGCCTGTCGCCGCTGCAGCAGGCGATGCATGAGTGCCATGGCCTGCAGTGCGGCTTTTGCACGCCGGGCATCGTGATGACCTTCGAGGCTTATCTGCGCGAGCACCCGAGCCCATCCGAATCCGAGGTCCGCGAGACGCTATCGGGCAACCTGTGCCGCTGCACCGGGTACCAGAACATCGTCCGGGCGATCCTGCGCGCGGCCGCGCGTATGCGGGGGGAGAGCGCCGATGTCTGAACAGACGTTTCGCTACCTCAACAAGGCGGTACCGCGCACCGAGGACTATCGCCTGCTGACGGGCCATGGCCGGTATCTCGACGATATTGAAATCGCGGGCGCGCTGCACGTGAGCTTCGTGCGCTCGCCGCACGCGCATGCGCGGATCGTTTCTGTAGATACCGCCGTGGCTATCGGCATGCCTGGTGTCGTGACCGTCGTTACCGGACGGGAGCTGGCTCAGTGGACCGCGCCGATGCGCGTCGCTGCGCCGGTCGAGGGCCTGGTGCCGGTCGAGTTCGCGACCATGCCGACTGACATCGTACGGTTTCAGGGCGATCTGGTCGCCTGCGTCGTTGCGACCGACCGATACCTCGCAGAAGACGCGGCTGAACAGGTGCTCGTCGAGTTCCAGCCGTTGCCTGTCGTGACCGATATGTGGCAAGCACTCGAACCCGATGCCGCGCAAGTCGACCCAGGGGTGCCCGGCAACCTTGTATCGCACCAAGCCTACACGAGCGGCGACACGCAGAGCGTTGCGCAGCGAGCGTACCGGGTGATCGAATCGACCTTTCAGCAACAGCGGCAGACCCATGTGCCGATCGAAACGCGGGGTTGCGCGGCAGTCTGGGACGCCGGGCGCGACCACCTGACGTTTCACGTCGGCACCCAGGTGCCGCATCCTTTGCGTACTCAGCTCGCGCAGCGGCTCGGACTCAGCGAGTCGCAGGTGACAGTGATTTCGCCTGACGTCGGCGGTTCGTTCGGTCAGAAAATCGCGTTGTACCGGGAAGAGCTGAGCGTTGCCGCACTCGCACGTCATTTGAAGCGGCCGGTGCGCTGGCGCGAAGACCGTCTGGAGAATCTGACCGCGGCGGCCAATTCGCGCGAAGACTTCTGCCGCACCCGCGCTTCGGTGGATGAGCACGGCACGCTGCTCGGGCTCGATCTGGAGATCCGCGAAGACTTCGGCGCGTATTGCTTCTTTCCGGCGAACTACCTCGCACGCGTCGTCGCAATGGTGCTGAGCGGACCGTACCGGCTGCAGCACTACGATTTCGACGTCAAGATCGTGCTCAGTCATAAATGTGGCAATGCCCCCATGCGCGCGCCGATGTCCATCACCAGTTGGGTCATGGAAGGCACGATGGAAGCGATTGCACGCGAACTGCAGCTCGATCCGGTCGAAGTGCGCCGCCGCAACCTGTTGACCCCTGAGGAACTGCCGTACCGTACCGCCACCGGCGAATTGCTGGCTGACATTACGCCGTCGCAGACCTTCGAGGCGGTGGTCGCGGCGTTCGACTACGACGCTTTTCGCGCGCGCCAGCAGGCGGCGCGGGCAGCCGGCCGCTACCTCGGGCTTGGCCTGTGCAATGTGGTGGAGCCGACGACGTACGGTTCGGCCTTTTATAAATCGGCCGGCATTCCGGGCTCGGGACACGAGGCAAGCTGGATCCGGATCGAGCCGAGTGGTGTCGTCAACGCGTCGGTGGGTCTCGGCCCGAGCGGGCAGGGCTATGAAAGCGCGATGGCCAATGCGGTGGCCGAAGGCCTCGGTGTAGACCCGACGAGCGTGCGTATTCATCTGGGCCACACCGATATCGCGCCCTACGGGATGGGCAGCCGCGGCGCCCGCAGCGGCACGGCGGGCGGCGGCGCGCTTTACCTGTGCGCGCTCGATGCGCGTCGCAAGGTGCTCGCCATCGCCGCCGGTTCTCTCGCGCTGCCCGATAGCGACTCGCTTCGCCTCGTCGACGCGCGTGTCGAGCGCGGCAGCGGCGACGCGTGGGTCGACACAGGTCTAACGCTCGCCGATGTCGCGCGCCGTGCCTATATGGATCCGACCTCATTGCCGCAAGGCCTCACGCCTGGTCTCGAGTTTCACCTCACCTATGATCCGCCGCCGATGACCTACTCGAATTCGACGCACGGATGCGAGATCGAACTGGACGTCGCCACTGGCGCGATCCATATCGCGCGCTACGTGATCGCCGAAGACTGCGGCACGCTGCTCAATCCGACCGTGGTGACAGGACAGCAACACGGCGCAGTGGCGATGGGACTGTCCGGCGCGTTGTTCGAGCACACGCGCTACGACGAAACAGGACAGAACCTGACCGGCTCGCTGGCCGACTATCTGATCGCCACTTCGACCGAACTGCCGAATTTCGAAATCATCCCGTTGCATACGCCTAGCCGTGCGACGGCGGCGGGCATCAAGGGGATGGCCGAAGGCGGCGTGATGGGCGCGCTCGGCGCCTTGACCAATGCCGTGAACGATGCGCTCGCGCCGTTCGGCGTGGTGGCGGACCGTCACCCTTTGACCCCCATGCTGTTGCGCGACCTGCTGCGCGACAAACTCTGACCGGATCACACAATCATGAATCAATCTGCAAGCAAACCCGCTGTCGGCTTTATCGGCCTCGGCATCATGGGCGCGTCGATGGCGGCGCGGCTCGCCGCGGCCGGCTATCCGTTACACCTGTATAACCGCACCCGTGCGAAGGCCGAGCCGCTTATCGACGCGGGCGCGACCTGGCATGCCACGCCAAAGGCGCTTGCTGAAGCATCCGACGTGGTGATCTCGATCGTCGGCATGCCGGACGACGTGCGTGCGCTGTATCTCGGCGACGACGGCCTGATCGCGAACGCGCGGCGCGACGCCGTGCTGATCGACATGACGACTTCAAGCCCGCAACTGGCCGAAGAGCTGGCCGCGCACGCGGCGGTTCGCGGCGTGCAGATGCTGGACGCGCCGGTTTCGGGCGGCGATGTCGGCGCGCGCGAGGGACGGCTGTCCATCATGGTGGGCGGCGCGGCCGACGTGCTCGCGCGCGTCGAGCCGATGCTGCGCTGCCTCGGCACGAACATCGTGCTGCAAGGTGGACCGGGCTCGGGTCAGCACACCAAGCTGTGCAATCAGATCGTGATCGCCTCGACGATGTTGGGGGTGTGCGAGGGCCTGGCCTATGCGCACAGCGCGGGACTGGACCCGCAGACCGTGTTGAGCGCGATCGGCGGCGGGGCGGCTGGCGGCTTCCAGTTGAATAACCTTGGGCCACGCATCGCGAAAGGCGATTTCGCGCCGGGCTTCTTTATCGAGCATTTCATCAAGGACATGCGGATCGCGCATGAGGAAGCCGCCCACATGGGACGCGAGTTGCCGGGTCTGGAACTGGTGCGCAGTCTTTATCAGAAGCTCGCCGAGCAAGGCCTTACGCGTAACGGCACGCAGGCGCTGTTCAAACTCTACGAGCGCTGAGCAATGGCGATGAAGTTAGCTGACCAATGCATTCTTCCGGCGCGGCCCGAGACCGTATGGCGTGCGCTGAACGATCCCGCCGTGCTCGAGGCGTGTCTGCCCGGCTGCAAATCGCTCGCGATGCTCGACGAGCGGCATTTCGAGTCGACCGTGCAGATTCGCGTCGGCCCGGTCGCGGCGACCTTCAAAAGCAATGTCGAACTGTCGGATCTCGATCCGCCCAAGGCTTACACGATCGTCGGTACTGGCAACGCGGGCGCAGTCGGCTTTGCGAAGGTCACCGCGCGCGTGCAGCTCGAACCGCAAGCCGAGATGACGGTGCTCGCCTACGACGCTGATGTCGAAATCGGCGGAAAGCTGATGAGCGTAGGGTCCCGGCTGATTCAGTCGGCGGCGGGCAAGAATCTGGACGCCTTCTTCGGCGCGCTCAAGGCGCACATCGAAAAGCAGGCGGGGCCGGCGAACGTTATGCCGGACATCGAGCCGGCGCCGCAAGGACGGTCGGACAACATGCCGCTCATCGGCGGCGTGCAACCTGAATCGCATAGCGAGACGAACTCGTTCACCGTCGCGGCCCAAGCCCGCCCGACACCCGGTCTGCCGCTCTGGCTGGTCGGTGCGGGTTCGGGTCTGGTCGGTTTGCTGGTGGGATTTTTGGTCGGGCACGCGGGCTGACGGCCTGCGTCGCGATAGCGGTGCCCGGTGAGCGTGCAGGCCGGGCACCGTACTTAGACGTAAGCAGGCTCGGCGCTGCGATGCGTGGGCGCGCTGCGCGCGGGTCACGAGCTGTTCCAGTGGCAACCTTGTTCGTTCTGTAGTTCGGCGTTTGATCAAATCCATTTTTTATTCGACAGGAATTTTCGTGACCAGAAAACTAGTTGTCCTAGTGGCGTTGACATGCCTTGCAGAGGCAGCCCACGCACAAAGCAGCGTGACCCTCTACGGCGTCGCCGACGATGGCATTACCTACACCAACAATCAGGGCGGCCATGCCAATTACCAGACCTTCAGCGGTGGGATGGGCGGGAGCAAGTTCGGCCTGCTCGGCAGCGAGGATCTAGGCGGCGGCACGAGCGCCATCTTCCAGCTCGAAAGCGGCTATGACGTCAACAGCGGCAAGCTCGGCTATAACGGCCGGCTGTTCGGCCGTCAGGCCTTTGTGGGCTTGTCCGGCAACTACGGCAGCGTGCGCCTGGGGCGCCAGTACGACTTCATGGTGACCAACCTGCAGCCGCTGAGCTCTTCGCTGGCGTTCGGCGGCTCGCTGTCGGCGCATGCGGGGGATGTGGACGGCATCTGGGGCACGTATCCCGTCAATAACGCGGTCAAGTACGTGAGCCCGACGTATCACGGCATCACCGCGGGTGCGCTGTATAGCTTTGGTGGCGTGGCCGGTTCGGTCGGCGCGTCGCGGCAATACGGCTTCGGCCTGAACTATGCGAACGGTCCGCTGAAACTGGCGGCCGCCTATCTTTATGTGAACAACCCCGCAGTGACGCGATTTGACGGCGCCACGGGTGCGACAGCGGGCGAAGCGTTCACGAACCCCGTAACGACTCCGATCTACAGCGGCTATGCCACTGCGCACAGCATGCAGACGCTCGGTGCGGGCGGCAACTATCAGTTCGGCACCACCACGCTGGGCGCCCTTTACACCAACACGCGCTTCAGCAACGCAGTCGCGACCACCAGCACCACATTCCAGGGTTCGGCGACACTCGCCTCGTACGAGGCGTTCGTCAGTCATCGCTTCACACCTGCAGTCATGGCGGGTCTGACCTACGACTACACGTCATCACCGCATGCGCACTACAACCAGCTGGCGGCTGGCTCCCAGTACCTGTTTTCCAAGCGTACGTTCACGTACCTGATCGTTGCCTGGCAACGCGCTAGCGGCGTCGATTCGACGGGACACGCAGCGGTAGCCGATCTGACTTATCTGTCACCTTCGTCGACGCCGAACCAGGTCGCGCTGCGGGTGGGCATAAGGCACAGCTTTTAATTGGCGGTGGCGTGCAGGCGTGCGTCGCTGTCTGACGGTGTGCCTGGGCGTGCGCCGTTTTGTGAGTGTCTGAATGACTACAGGAGCAATCATGCTGGTGGAAATGCGTACGTATCAGATTACGGCAGGAAAGGTGGGCGAGTTCTTGAAAATTTACGAGCGCGAGGGTCTGCAGATCATCAGCCAGTACGCACGGCTCAAAGGCTGCTGGACCAAAGACTCGGGTACGTTGAATTCGGTCGTGTTCTGCTGGGAGTACGACGACTACGCGCACCGCGCCGCGCAGCGCGCGAAGCTCGCCGCCGATCCGCATTGGCAAGCGTTCACGCCTCGTATCCTGCCGTATCTGGTGCATCAGGAATCGGTGTTCCTTGCGCCGGTGCCGTTTTGCCCGGCTGACTGAAGTAGCCGGGATAGCGAATCCTTCTGACTGTCGGATCTGCAACACTGCCTGTCGCGCCGCAGTTTGCCTGTGAGGTAATCAATGATTGAAACCGAATTGTTCGACAACATGGTGACGTGGCGTCGTTCACTGCATGCGCATCCGGAGACCGCGTTCGAAGAGGTGTCGACCGCGCGGTTGGTTGCGTCAGTACTGCGCGAGTACGGTTTTGAAGTAACCGAGGGGGTCGGCAAAACCGGTGTGGTCGGAACGCTGCGAAGGGGGACGGGTCCTGCGCTCGGATTGCGTGCGGATATGGATGCGCTGCCGATGGTGGAGCACAACGAATTCGCGCACAGTTCGCAGCACCGCGGAAAGATGCACGCGTGCGGTCACGACGGCCACACTGCGATGCTGCTGGGCGCCGCCGCTTCGCTGAGCCGCGATAGCGGTTGGCAGGGCACGGTGCACGTGATCTTCCAGCCCGCCGAAGAGGTGGCGGGCGGCGGGCGCGTGATGATCGAAGACGGACTGTTCGAGCGTTTCCCGTGCGACGCGGTGTTCGGCCTGCACAACTGGCCCGGCTTGCCGCTCGGTCATTTCGCGATTAACCGCGGTCCGATGATGGCGTCGTTCGACACCTTCGAGATTCTGGTGGACGGCAAAGGCTCGCACGCCGCAATGCCGGAGGAGGGGATCGATGCGCTGGTGTGCGCAAGCCATGTCGTGATCGCGCTGCAGACCATCGTGAGCCGGCGTGTCTCGCCGAAGGAAGCATGCGTGGTGAGCGTCACGCAGATTCATGGCGGCGAGGCCTGGAATGTGTTGCCTGATCGTGCTGTGATCCGCGGCACCGTACGCTGCTTCGATGCCGGCGTGCAGGAGCGCGTACGGCGCTTACTGGACGAAATCGGCTCGCTGACCGCGCAGGCGCATGGCGCGAAAGCGACGCTGTCTTACCGCTACGGCTATCCAGCAACGATCAATGCGGCTGCCGAAGCCGACGTGGCGCTCGAGGCGGCGCGCGCGACTGTCGGCGCTGCGAAGGTGACGCTGGGCTGTAAGCCATCGATGGCATCGGAAGACTTCGCATTTATGGCGCAGCAGAGGCCGGGCGCGTATGTCTGGATGGGCGTCGACGGGTCCACGCCCGGGGCCCCGCTTCACAATCCGCACTACGACTTCAATGACGACGCATTGACTATCGGTGCGTCGTATTGGGTGAACGTCGTGAAGGCGTTTGGCGCTGCGCGTGGGTGATG
>NZ_DASXHA010000127.1:0-3401 GCF_036488795.1 Paraburkholderia sp. | reverse complement strand
GATTCTCTGCGACACGAGCCTCTGGGGCATTCGTGTCGTCGCGATCGTCGGGGCGCTGTCGCAACTGGGCATCCAGACTGCCAGCATGGTTGCGGTGCTCGGTGCCGCCGGCCTCGCGATCGGTCTCGCCCTGCAGGGCACCATGCAGAACATCGCCGCCGGCATCATGCTGCTGCTGTTGCGGCCGTTCAAGGTCGGCGACTATATCGACGGTGGGGCCGGCAGCGTCGCGGGCACGGTCGAGGAAGTCAGCCTGTTCACGACGCGTCTCACCAAACCCGACGGCATCTGCGAATACGTGCCGAACAGCGCCCTGTGGAGCAATTCGATCCGCAACTACAACCGCAATCCGACACGCCGGCTCGATCTGGAGGTTGAAATCTCCTTGCGCGACGACGTCGATCAGGCGCTGGCCGCGCTGCGCACACTTGCTGCCGCCGACCCGCGCGCGCTGCCAAAGCCCGCGCCGCAAGTCATGGCGACCCGCTTCGACGACAGCACCGTGGTGCTGAACATCCGCGTGTGGGCGGCCATTGACGACTTCTGGGACATGCGCTGGGATCTCGCTCGCCAGGTCCGCCAAACGCTCAACGACGCGCAATGCGCTCTGCCGCTTCGCACGCGTGAACTGCATATCGTGCAAACAAGCGGCACGGAAGAGTCCCCGGTGGATCGCGTCGCTGCGCCAGCGGCCGCCATTTCCATAGAATCGGTCGTCTAGCCGGTTGCATGCACCGGTGCAATTTATCGTGCCGCTGCGCGGCAGCATGCGCCGCGTCAGCGCAATCGCGGCAACCGCGTGAAAAGCGTCGGATAGTCGATCACGAGGCCGTCCTCATCGACCCGCATGTTCGCGGTGAATTGCCGGAAGATGCCTTCGTAGCGATATTCCCGGTTCAGTTCCACACACGAGTACGCCTGCTCGACGCGCGTGACCTGCAATTCCGGCGTCGAGATATACGCCACCGGAATCGGCTCGCGCTCGCCTTCGGCCAGTTGCAGCCGGCGGATCGGCAAGGTATTGGTGAATGGCGTGGCGGCGATGTCGATGTCGATGCAGCCTTCGATCGTACTGAGCATCAGGCCATGGCCGTCGCGCCAGCGGCCTTCGCCGTCGCCGTGCAGCTCCAGTTCGGCGCCGCCCACGATCTTCAGCCAGGCATAGGTCACGCGCCAGCGCGGATCACAGCGCAGGCGGTAGTAAAGCCCATAGGCCTTCCCATACCGTTGCCCGACGACGGCGCTTTCGACCAGGACACCATCTTCGTGCGCGTCGAACGCCAGATGTTCGATGCCCTCACCCTCCACCGATGCCCAACGCACTTCACGCATGACGTTGCCTCCTTGCGAACCGGCGCGGCCTGTGGCGTGGACCTGCGTGCCGGGCTTCTATCCTAGCAAGAACACGGCGCGACATGCCGGCGCAGACCGGGCGTCGCAAATAGCCACTATCAATCGCAGCGGATGCCACGCACCCTGCCGCTGCCCTATGCTCGCGATTCGTCATCCACGGACCCGCTCCGCCTTCCCGGCACCATGCACACCGTCACCGATCAGGCCCGATCCGCCGCGCTGCGCACGCTGTTGCGCAGCGTGGGTCAGATCGTGCTGCAGCCGAACGCGTTCACCGGCGCATGCCTGCTTGCGGCATGGCTCGTCTGCGATGCGCGTCTTGCATGCGCCGCGTTGATCGGCGCGACTGCGGCGAACGTTGCTGCGGTGCTGGCCGGCTATGACGAGGACGATACACGCGCCGGCCTGCACGGCTTCAACGGCGCGCTGGCCGCACTGGCGGCCTTCGTGTTTATCGCGGACAACGCCACCGCCGCCGCAGTCGCGATCCTCGCCGCTACCGGCACTGCGTGGCTGCTCGCACCGTGGTCGCGCTGGCTGCGTCGGCGCGGTCTCAGCGGTTACTCGAGTCCTTGTCTGATCGTCACATGGCTCTGGCTGCCGCTCGTCAACATCAATCCGGCGCGGGTGCGGCCCCTTCATGTTGTCACGCTTACGCCTGGGCTCGATGGCGTGTTTGCCGGACTCGCGCAGACCGGCTTTGCCTGCGGCGCGTTTCCCGGCCTGCTCGTGTTGATCGGGATTGCTGCGGCCTCACGCCGCGCCGCAGGCTGGGCGCTGACGGGCGCCGCTCTGGCCAGCGCGATGCATCTCGCGCTCGGCGCAAGTCCCGCATCATTCGATGCCGGTCTGCTGGGATTCAACGGCGCGCTGACGGCGCTCGCACTCGGCCGCAGCGGGTGGCGCGCGGTAGCTGGCGGTGTGCTGCTGGCTGTCGTGTTGCAATGGCTCGCGGGATACTCGGGCTTGCCCGTCATGACTGCGCCGTTCGTCATCGCGACGTGGTGTGTGCAACGCGCCTGGCAGTCCTCTGGCCATCCGGCCAATGCCCGGAACAAGACTGATTCGTTGTCCTGACATCGTCATCCACTCACGCAAAAAACGTTCGGTCTCGCCGCGCGCGGCCCTGATCGCATGGAACAACACGGCCCGAATCCCGGAGAACCCCACACCCGGTACATGGGCGGCGGCCTCTTCGAAATGCGTCTCAAGGGT
This sequence comes from Paraburkholderia sp., assembly GCF_036488795.1. GTDB lineage: Bacteria > Pseudomonadota > Gammaproteobacteria > Burkholderiales > Burkholderiaceae > Paraburkholderia. Next base: position 833 of record NZ_DASXHA010000127.1, on the reverse strand, counting down.
GCGGAAGGAATTGCCAGAGTGTTCTACTGCTCGATAGTCGACCATCGAATCGTCATGCTTCACTGGTTCCTGAAGAAATCGCAACAGACGCCGCGCAATGAACTGGAAGTGGCTCGCAAACGACTGCTGGAGATAAAACGTGAATACGTATAAGGAACTGCGGACCCGGGCTTTGTCGGACCCCGAAGTACGCTCGGAATATGAACGGCTGAACCGCGAAGAATTCGCGCTGCTCGACCAGATGCTCGCAGCCCGCCACGCCGCCGGAGTGAGCCAGGCGCAGGTCGCCGAACGCATGGGCACCAAGGCGCCGGCCGTCACACGGCTCGAGCGCGCGCTAGCGTCGGGACAACATTCACCATCCATCGACACCCTGCGCAAATACGCCGCCGCGTGCGGCAAGAAGCTGTTTATTTCAATCGCGTGACCGCGCCGGCGGTTCATCGCATAAACCCAACCGGGCGGTTTTCCGGCCCGCGGGTGACTGGCCATCGCGCATAAGGCGCGACGCAGCTCGGCGCGCCTCTCGCGCCGCCAATATCTTGCCTTTTAGCAGTCTCACGGAGAGCTGTTGCAGCGCGGTCTTTTGACGCAGTGCGCTGGTCGAACGCCATATCGCCCTCCTAAGCTGTTCATCGAAAACTTGATACCTGTCAACGATTTAGCGTCTTAAAATCGATAAAAAACGATTTTTGACGCGGCCTTTCGACGCACGCCGCAACGCAGCAAAGCGTTCCGTATTCGCCTACTCTTGCGCCATCTGCAATGCAGTGCGCCACGACATCGGTCGCCGCGCGTGGTCTGAATACGTATCGAACAGCCATGAATCCCGC
>NZ_DASXHA010000110.1:0-2928 GCF_036488795.1 Paraburkholderia sp. | reverse complement strand
TCATCGTGACACGTGCGTTGTGCTAAGTGGCTCTCTGATGTTATTGAACTGACCCATTGGCATTGCCGAACAACCGCGCAGCGGGTTCTGCACCAACGACCGAAGGGAGCGAGAAGCGTGCAGACGTGTGGCCATCCAGTTCGCTCGCACGCGCTACATCTCCCGCAGCACGGGCAGCAGTGCGGTACGCTCCGCTGCCTACAAGGCACGTGAGGCGATCACCGCGGAACGCACGGGCACGCTTCACTACTTCAAGCACCGCGCCGGGGTGCTGTTGCCCGACGGCGCCGATCCGCGGTTCGCTGACAGCGGCATGCACTGGAATGTCGCGGAAGAGGTCGAAAAGGGCGAGGATGCTCAGGTCGCCCGCGAGATCGTGCTGGCGCTGCCGGCGAATGCCGAACTCACCACAGAGCACCGCATCGCCTTGGCGCGGTCCTTCGCCGAGCAACACTTCGTCGCCAGGGGTGTTGCGGTGCAGCTCGACGTGCACGCCCCTCATGAGGGCTAGTCGGAGTCCGAACGCGCGAACTGGAACGCGCATCTGTTGATCACCACGGGGCGCCTGAAGGGGGAGAGGTTCGCGGCGAGGAAGGCGCGCGCGACCTCGATCGCGAGGTGCGGCATGCCGGCGAGCGTGCCGTGGTGTCGGACGGGGAGGTCTGGGGCGACCTGTGGCGCGACCACCAGAACCGTTTCATCGAGCGCGGGCTGGGGATCCGGGTCGACCCGACCGCGGATCCGAGATCGTTTAACGAGCCGAGATAATCCGGCAGGCCAATGAGGCGGCGGCGCGTGATACCGAGCAGGTGTCGTCGACGCTGACGCGGCGCAACGCGACGTTCTCCGAGCGGGACCAGGACCGGCATGTCCGCAAGCAATCACCGATGACGCCGAGCGCGCCGCCACGCAACGCGTCGTGAGCCCCATTTTCCAGTGTCCGGCTTGCAGATCCGCCACACTGTTGCGGCGGCGCAACCCCGGGGACGGTTCTGCATTCCATTACATCACGTAACTTGCACCAAACCGGCCAGTTGGTGCACGGATTTACGCATCAACTAATGGAGCCGAAACCAATGATGTGGCACGTAGTTTTGTAACATGAGCAAAAGTGTTGGCAGTGCCTGATAATTCTCTTGCCGCGGCTCGGGGTGGTCGATTCTCTAGGGGGATGTGTCACCGCCACCGTCGCTTTCCGGTCTGAGCCGTGCAGAGCTGGAAGCTCTGCTGGTGGAACTGTTTGGCGAAGTCGCGGCGCTGAGGCAGGTTGTCGTTGGGTTGCGTGCGGAGATCGCGCATCTGAAGGACTTGCCGAAGCGTCCGAGGATCGGGGCTAGCGGCATGGACAAAGGCACCGAACCGGCGAAGCGCGATCAGCCGGAGGATCGGCGGGGCCGAGGCAAGGTCACCCCTCGGGTCGCGATCGACGAGCAAGTGGTGTACGCGTCGGTGCCGCCGGGATCGCGGTTCAAGGGTTACGAGCCGTTTCTGGTGCAGGATCTGGTGATTTCGGTGCGCGCCACGTGTTACCAGCGCGAGCGTTGGGTCACGCCGGACGGCGGCACGGTCCTGGCGCCGTTGCCGACGGGGATCGCCGGGCATTTCGGCGCCGAACTGCGCCGCTTCGTGCTGATGCAATACCATCAGTGCCAATCGACGCTGCCGCGGCTGTTGGTGTTGTTGCGATCGATGGGCGTGGCGATCTCGCAGCGGCAGTTGCAGCGTCTGCTCACGGCAAAGCATGACGGCTTCATAGCCGAAGCGCAGAACGTTCTGCGCACCGGACTGGCGACGGCGAACTGGGTCACTGTGGATGACACCGGCGCACGCCATGCAGGAAAGAACGGTTTCTGCACGCAGATCGGCGACGATCGGTTCACCTGGTTCGGCACGCGTGCATCGAAAAGCCGGCTGAACTTCCTCGATCTGCTGCGTGCCGGCCACACCGACTACGTGTTGAACGACGCCGCCTACGGCTACATGCGAAGCCAGGGCCTGCCGGCGGCAACGATCGCGCATTTGAAGGCTCAGCCGGAAGTACGGTTTGACGACACTGCGGGCTGGCTGGCGCATCTCGACCGGCTTGGGCTGACCGCGTTGCGCGTCACGCCGGATCCGCAGCGGGTCGCCACCGAGGGCGCATTATGGGGCAGCCTACAAGCGCACAAATTCCTGTGCGACGCCGTGGTTCTGAGTGACGATGCCGGGCAGTTCAACATCGGCCGGCACGCGCTCTGCTGGGTTCACGCCGAACGGCTGGTGCACAGGCTGGACGCTTTCAACGACCACCATCGAGCCGCCCAGCAGCAGGTTCGTGGCCTGATCTGGGACTTCTACGCCAGCCTCAAGGCCTACCGGCTCAAACCCAGCCAGCGTCAGCGGCTCGCGTTGCGCGCACGGTTCGACCGCATCGTCGGCCGCCGCACCGGCTTCGTCACGCTGGATCGCCTGCTGGTGCGGCTGCATGCCAACAAGGACGAGTTGCTGATGGTGCTGCAGCGGCCGGAGATCCCGCTCCACACCAATGGCTCAGAGAACGACATTCGCTGTTACGTCACGCGCAGGAAGATCAGCGCCGGGACACGCAGCGATGCCGGCCGCGATTGCCGCGACGCCTTCCTGAGCCTCGCCAAAACATGCAGCAAGCTCGGCATCGCGGTCTGGGATTATCTGGGTAGCAGGCTCGGTGTGGCCGGCTGCACACCTATCGAATCGCTCGAACATTACGTCAGAGCGCGATCCAGGCCCGCCTGACCGGCCGTGCCGCCCACACTTTTGCCCGTGTTACCCGACTTCTTGGTAAGTGCCCGAACACCTTGGATCACTTCGCCGGCACGGTGGGCATCCCGCACGATGCGCGCGACGGCGTCCCGCGCTGCGTCAAGGTCGGGCACATCGCGGTTTAGCCAGCGCAGACAGGCGTTGCCG
>NZ_DASXHA010000098.1:0-15919 GCF_036488795.1 Paraburkholderia sp. | reverse complement strand
AACACAGGCGCGTGTCACGGGATGAACTGCGTGTACCGCACACAGGCATCGCATACGACGGGTGCTGCTTCAATGACGTTCGGGTGCTTGAGGACCCGTGCTGCCGTACGCCCTGGCTGGTCACCGAAGGTGGCCAGCGCTGGGAACTGTAAGCCCTATCATCGCGCGTCGTGGGGAATGTCCCCAGTATTCCCCATCGTAGGTGCACCGCAGCGTGCACAACCAGCGCGTCAGCTTTCTGCTTCAACAAGTGACTTGTAGAAACGGCCAGTGGAATGCCGTTAGCTTGAATGCATTACAAAACACATGTTTAATATGTAGGTCCTTTCCCGTTGAGGCGAAAGGTAGTTTCCCCGCACCACAGCGTGTGGGGAAACGTGGGGGAATGGATGTTTGGGGCTGTGTGGGGAAAAATTTATTTCCCGCACATCGCCCGCAAAGCCTTGTGCCACGGGCGAATTAATCACAGGGTGTGATTTTTCCATAGAGTTTTCAACATTTTCTGTGGGTAACTTTGGTCTTTTGATGGGAGGCGCGGCGGGGCGGTCAAAATGCAAACCGGCTCCAGTCAGCCATAGTCACGCAAGACAGCGTGAAGGTCGAGGGCTGGAGCCATACCTACGACGCAACAGGCGACATTGCAACGACGAAGGATGCCGTGTCAGGATAGTCGATGCGAACGCTCAAGCGTGACGTATTTTTTGATTATCAAGAGTACTGAGGGTATCGATGCGTAACATTCCGCCGTATCCCGTAGTTCTGACCTACCTCGAAGATCGTCAGCAGTTTGCCGTGCAAGCCGTTGACCGAACCAGACTGGCCCCGGTCGTGGCCGGGACGTTCGAGGTGCCGATCTTGCTGGACGAGCATCACTTCAAGCTTGACGACGCGTTCGCGCGCCGGCTTGGAGCCGCGATGTTGAATCTGATTGCTCCGGGGCAGCCGGACATCCAGCAATACATGAATGTGACGCACGACCCGATCGACTAGTTTTCCGAACAGGGAAATAACGATTCACAAGGAAAGCGACTTGGCGCCATAACGAAAAAGGGCGGGGGAAATTCCCCACCCTTTTTTCTATCAACCGCCCAAGGGAGCATGATGAATCACTTACCGGCCTAACCGGCGCATCATCAATGCCTCACTCCGGCAACACCGCCACCGAAGCCTCACTCGTCAGCATCAGGAACGTCAGCGACTCCTGCAGATACAAACGCACGACCTGATCCGTATGGCTCAGATATCCAATCGAAAGATCCTGACCAATATGCAGATCGAAATCCCCACCGCGCGTTGAAAGAACACTGCCGCCGTCGATAGCCGGTGCCCACACGATCTCGCCGTTCACCAGCCGCTTGATATGCTCGAGCACCGGATACCCTTGATCGTTTGCTTCGCTCAAAGCGGTATACGCATCGGCGCCAAGCAGAACCGAATAGGGACCGTCGACACCCGCAAGCCGCAATTGCTCCAAAGCCTTCGCGATCACAGCAGGATAGTCGATGACATCAGCCGGCAAGCTCAAAGTGGGATTCGACGAGCCCTCGCGAATGCCCACGATATTCGCCGCTTTATAGCCGTCGAAAATCGCGCGGTCTTCGGCGTACGCCAGTTGTTTCGCAGCATCTTTCGCGGGCTGCCAGTCGGAGTCTTCTGCGCCGCGCTCCACGTCGTCAATCGCGTCGCGCGTCAATTCGAACGGTACGCGCAATTCGACCAGCGCCTTCACTTCACGCTGGCGCGCAAGCACGCCTGCCTGCGGCGCGGCGATCGTCGATTGATGACCCGTGCCGACTGCGGCGAGGCTCGCACCGCCCGGGCCTTGCAGATCGACCACCCGCCTGCCGGCCACCGAGCGCTTGAACGTACGCGCGACTTCTTCCTCGATCTCCGACCAGGCGGCCGCGGATATGGGCGCAAGTTCGCGATGCAGGTTATTCATACTGAGGTGCTCCTTTGAGAGAGCCGATGTTCAGCGAACCATCGCTAAGCGGCTCGGCAGGCGTTGGGGATGCAGGGGCTTCGACAGGGGCTTCGACAGGCGCGTCGGGCGACGTCGGCGCGGCCGCCGGATCGCGATCGGCCAGCGCCTCCAGCAGGGACTCGGACGGCACGAAGAACAGGCCGCCGGTGACCGCGCGGCTGAAATCCAGCAGGCGATCATAGTTGCCCGGTGGCCGTCCGACGAACATGTTCTCCAGCATCTGTTCAATCGGCGCAGGCGAGCGCGCGTAGCCGATAAAGTACGTGCCGAATTCGCCGGAACCCGGCCGGCCGAACGGCATGTTGTCGCGCAGGATCTTGATTTCCTCGCCGTTTTCTTCGAGCGTGGTGAGCGAACTGTGCGACGAGCTCGGCTTGATGGAGGCTTCCAGCTCGATATCGGCAAGTTTGGTGCGCCCGATGACGCGCTCCTGCGCCTCCACCGGCAATGCATCCCAGGCAGTCATATTGTGCAGATACTTCTGCACGAGCACATAGCTGCCGCCCGCAAACTCCGGGTCTTCTTCGCCGATCACCGTGAACGTGACCGCTTCGCGACCCGTCGGATTTTCCGTGCCGTCGACAAAGCCGATCATGCTGCGCTGATCGAAATAGCGAAAGCCGTGCACTTCATCCACCGCCGTGACGGCGCCGCTGATCCGGCCCATCAGATGCATGGCGAGTTCGAAGCACAGGTCCATCTGATCCGCGCGGATGTGCAGCAGGATATCGCCCGGCGTCGCCGCGGCAAGCCGTTCGCCAGAGCCGAATTCGCGGAACGGGTGCAGACCGGCGGGGCGAGGCGCGCCGAACAGCGCATCCCAGGCTGCGGAGCTGAATGCGCAGACGCACGACAGGCCGCCCGCGGGATTGCGCTTACCCACCGCTCGCACCAGGTTGGCGATGTCGGCGCACCAGGCACGCACCGTCGCGCGGCTGGCGGGGTCAGGGTTGACCGTGACAACAATGAAGATCGCGCTTCGCTTGACCTGGACGGACACGTCCTGAGGCTCAGGCGTGACGGCAGCGGGTATCGGGGCGTCGGACATTGTGTGAGCTTCGAAGTGGAGTCGCTGGGCAACAGCATATATAACCCAAAGCGCCGGAGAACGCCACGAGGGTGCCCTGACCAGATCGCGCACGCTGCAGGTCGATGCAGGAGCGACCTGCTATGCCAGTCCGCCCAGCTGGACGGATCGATCATTCGGAGGTTTTTTTAGGTCGCGAGCCGGATCCGGCGGTCGATATTCCCTCAGGCGTTCTTTGTCCGTAAGGCCCAATTCAGCCGCTTGTGCAGCCGTGCACCCGGGTGAGCCAGGCGCTCGGCGAGTTGGGCGAGCGCACCGTCCAGTTGCGCCAACGCCTGGGCATGATGCGAATCTGCCGCGCCTACGGTATTCGCGATTCGCGGATCGAACCCGGATGAGGTAGCCGCACCGCGATAACGCGCAATCAGCACATCGAGCCGGGCGAGGATCGACTCGGCATGACCCACGCCCGAGTCGTTCGACGCCGCGTCCAACCCCTGCGGCCCTATGGGCGCCGCACTGTCCTTGCGGCTCAATACGCGCGCCCAGTGAAGACAGCTCAGTAGCGAGCCAGTCGCGAGTTCCACGCCCGGATTCCAGACAAATACCCGCTGCGTTTGCAGTGGCCGCAACGCGATGCGCAAGTCGTGCCAGCTTCGATCCAACGCGTGCATCGCAGTTTTCGAAGCGGCTGCCGCGTTCCCGGGCGCCCGGCTATCGTGCGAGACGGACAGCAGCACGGCTTGCCGGAGTGCCTCAAGTACCGCAGCGAGCCGCATTTCGACGTGTCGCGTCGCGGCCAGCGGCATCATCAGCATGGCTACGGCAAACGACACCGAACAGCCCACCAGCACTTCCTCGATACGCAATTCGACCAGCGGCCCGATCGCGAATCCCAGTGCGCCGTACACGAGTCCGACCAGTACCGTGATGAAGAACACGCCCGGCGCATAGGCATTGAGGATGTAGTACGCCCAGCCGAACACGCACACCACCATGGCCACGGCCATCGGCACCGGTGCGTCGTGCAGCGACGTGACGAGCACCAGGCTGGCGAGCGCGCCCGCCAGCGTACCGGCGAGGCGCTGCGCGCCGCGATAAACCGTGTCGGCGCGCGAGCGCGTGCCGAGAAACACGACGAAGGTGGTGATGACCGCCCAGAACCAGCGCTCGGGCGACAGCGAGTGGCCGATCACCATGGCAAGCAATGCGGCGGTCGTCGCGCGTGCGGCAGGCAGCCAGCAGAGCCTCGCGCGCCATGCGTCGAACCACACAGCGGCACTGTTGCGATTGCGTGTCACTGGAATCACCGGCGGCGCGCGCCGCGGACGGCCCGCGTCCTTGAGCCTGGCAATGGCCTGGCGCAGCGGATCGAGGCTTGCGGCTCCGAACGTGGCGCCGAACGTGCCCTGTCCCGCCGCCAGTTCCAGGTCGGCGAGCCGTTCGCGGAGCATCGCGGCATCGGGCGGATTCAGCAGGGCGAGTTGTTCCTCGAGCGCGAGCGCGGCTTCGTTGAGTTCGGAGATGCCCATGGCGGTCGACTTCGTGACGGGCGCCTGGGTGGCACCGGCGGCAGCCAGCACCCGCTCGGCTCGCAATGTCACTGTATGGATAGCAAGTTGTAAGGTTTTTGCCGCGCGCATCGGTACCAGCACCTGGCCGGCCAAAGCGACCATCGCCGGTCCGATGATGGACAGCGCGACGGTCTGCGCCGTCCCGGCCGCAGTCGGATGCAGATACAGCCCCAGATAAAAGGTGACGACGCCAAGCATCGCGCAACCGAGCGCGCGCGGTCCGCAGGCCTGGCACAGCACGCCGGTGAACATGACGAGCAGAAAGCCGGCGTCGCCGGCGAGCGGATAGCGGCTCAACGCGGCGGCCGCGGCGAAACACGCGCAGGCGCACAGATAAAGGCAGCAGAGGGTGAAGAACCACGAAGCACGGCGAGCGTCGCGCACAAACAGTGGCGCGATCATGGCAAACAGCACGCCGAGGGCGGCAAGGGTGATGGGCTGATGGTGACCGGCGGTCCACATGACGCTGGCAAGGCCGCTCAACAGGCAGGCCAGCGCGACACGCAACGCGGTCCGTAGGCGCACGAGTCCGGGGTCCGCAACCACGAGGCGGTCCGTGACGCGTGAAAACGCGACAACAATCATGATCGATGATATCCAGGCTGAAAAGTCGCGACCGGCTTTTGGCCGACTACGACAGGGTGGGCGCGAGGCCCGCCTTCTGCTGATCGCCGAATTGGGCTTTCGGCCGGGATCACCGGCCAAAAGCCCTTCGACGAACGTGCTACTCAAGTCCCGCGCATGACCACATCGGCCGCCGCAATCATCCTCGGAGGAGCGGTGGCATGTTCGGGTTTTCCCGGATCATACCGGGTCAAAAATAAAGATGTCCACCGTGGAAAACAATTCGCGTACCCGCGGTGGGGATTGAAAGCAGGTGGCAGACTGGGGGCCGGTTGCGGTTGATACTCACGACAACAACGGATTCTGGCAGGCGCCCACCGCATCAATCCGGCTTATCGACTGCATCAAAAACTCATTCATTTCTTTGCTAAAGAGCGGATTAAAACATCCGGAATCCTAATCACATATTGGCCTATCGAATCCGCCTGAAATAAGTCAATGTGCTTGCTGTTTTGTGTACCGCGAATGCGTCTCGCAAAGCGTGCAGGCGCGAATCTGTGCCACATCGTCGGCGGCGACAAAAGACCCGGAAAACCACGTTTTAACCAGGTCAATCCGCAGGATTGGCTCGCTCCAGGTTGGCATTTCACAACGCTTTTGCATCACGTTGTGAGTCTTGATGGACGACCCCGCTATCGGCGTGCAAGCATCCGGTCCGTTGTGCGTGTGGACACCCGCAACTACCCATGAAGTTGCAGTGGAAAAGCTATCGCAAGCTTAAAACAAACGGTTTCATTTTTTAATGACTCAGGAGATCTCAATGAAAAAGCAAGTCATCGCACTCGCTGTATCAGCCGCATTCGCCGCACCGGTATTCGCTCAAAGCAGTGTGACGCTTTATGGCGTGATCGACGAAGGCATCGACTATACGAATAACGCTGGCGGCGGGCATGTGTATGAACTGGCGAGCGGCTATGCACAAGGCAGCCGTTGGGGTCTCAAGGGTACGGAAGACCTGGGCGGCGGTCTTCATGCAATCTTCCAGCTGGAAAACGGCTTTGATGTGAACAGCGGCAAGCTGGCCGAAGGTGGCCGCCTGTTCGGCCGCCAGGCCTTTGTCGGCCTGAGCGATGACAGGTACGGCACGGTCACGTTCGGCCGCCAATACGATTCGTTGGTCGACTATATGGCGCAGACCACGGCTAACGGCAGCTGGGCTGGCTATCTGTTCGCGCACCCCTACGACAACGACAATACGGATAACTCATTCCGTCTTGGCAACGCTGTCAAATATGCCAGCCCTGAAATTGCCGGCTTCCAGTTCGGCGGCGCGTACGCCTTCAGTAACGACACCAATTTCGCCAACGACCGCGCCTATAGCTTCGGCGGCCAGTACACGAATGGCGGCCTGCTGATCGCCGCTGCGTACCTGCAGGCGGACAATCCGGGCGGCACCACAGGCGGTGCGATCACCACCAACGACGCGAGCTTCATCGCGGAACGCATGCGCGTGTTTGGCGGTGGCATCAACTACACGTTCGGTGGGGCAACAGTGGGCTTCGCTTACACCAATTCGAACTATAAGAACCCGACAGGCAACGGCTACCTCGGCACGCCGGGCGCGATCGTCGCGGCGGGTTCGACGCTGAACGCGTTGAAGTATCAAAACTTTGAAATCAACGGCAAGTATCAGTTTACGCCGGCCTTCTACGTGGGCGCGCAATACGTGTACACGACAGAGAACTATGAAGCATCGACCGGTACCACCAAGCCGAAGATTCACTCGGTGGGCCTGATGGCCGATTACAACCTGTCCAAGCGCACCGACTTCTACGTGCAGGGCGTTTATCAAAAGGTTGCTGGCGACAAGACCAACTCGATCCTCGACGGCGCCTTCACGCCGGGCACGGATGCACCGTCGACGACCTCGAATCAGGTGGTCGTGCGCCTCGCCATCCGTCACAAGTTCTAAAGGCCACGCGACATCACGTGACGCAGTGCGCGTAGCGTGATGTCGTGCATGGTGCGGCTTTCGCCGCACCGTGACGCGTCGTTCGATACACACTCAACAATCGCCGCGCTGGCGCGTGAAGATGGATCGCCGCATCACCCCTTCGCGATCCGTGTTGTCACAGTGCGTCGTGAAAGATCACCCCCAGCGTATGCCGTTGCCCTGAGCGCAGGCGGCTCACGCCATGCCGCAGATTGACCCGATAGCTGCCGCGCGTGCCTTGCACGGGCCGGTGATGCACCGCGAACACGACGGCATCGCCCTTGCCGAGCGGCACCACTTCCGCGCGTGACTGCATACGGGGCCGCTGTTCGGTCATGACAAACTCGCCGCCGGTGAAATCCCGACCCGGCTCGGACAGCAAGACCGCGAGTTGCAGCGGAAACACGTGTTCGCCGTACAGGTCCTGATGCAGGCAGTTGTAGTCGTCCGTGGCGTACTGCAGCATCAACGCCGTCGGACGCGTCTGGCGGGCAGCATGACAACGCTGGATAAAATCGGCGTGCTGCGTGGGATAGCGCGCGTCGATGCCCATCACCTCGTTCCACCGGTTCGCCACCGGCGCAAGATGGGGATAGATGGACATGCGCAAGGCCCCGACCAGGTCCGGCAGCGGATAGGCGAAGTACTTGTACTCGCCCCGCCCGAAGCCATGGCGAGCCATCACGACGCGACTACGAAACAGGTCGTCGCGCGCATAGAGCGCGGCGAGGGCCTCGCATTCATGCGGCGTGAGCAGACCGCGGATCATCGCGCTGCCTTGCTGGTTCAAGGCATCTTCGACGCCGAACCAGTCCACGGCTTCGACGCGCTGCAGCACGCTGCCCGGTTCAAGGGCCTGCACTTGCACGCCTGTTGTCTCGCGCTTCAAGACGGTACTCATTTCCCTCTCCAAAGATGGCATCACGAGGCTTAGTGTAAGCAGACGAGTCACGCAAAACACCCCGGGTCTTGCTGTCCAATTCGGCGGAACTCTCGCCAGGACGGGTGGTCCCGGCAAAGAGCGTACGCGGCCTCAAGTTAAGCGAAACGTCCGGTTCCGAAATGCGAACTTCGCACGACGCATCGTCAGGTTCATAGTAAAACTCTGTTTCGCGCATCTGGAGACATCGCCTCATGGCCACGTTGCCCTCGAAACTCGAAGACTGGCTCGAAAAGCAGGCCATTGCCAAAGACGACATCACGGCGTTTCCGCTGGCTGCCATGGCGGCCACGCTGGAGCGGACCGAAACCGGCGACGACGTGCCGCCGCTGTGGCATTGGCTCTATTTCCTGCCCATTTCGCCGCTGGCGGAAGCGGGGCCGGACGGTCATCCGCGACGCGGCGATTTTCTACCGCCGGTGCCGTTGCCGCGCCGCATGTGGGCGGGCGGCCGACTCACGTTTCTTGCGCCGCTCAAAGTGGGCGAGCGCGCCATTCGCACGTCGACCATCGTCAATATCGAGGACAAAACCGGCCGCAGCGGGCGCCTCGTCTTCGTGACGGTGCAGCACACCATTGAAGCCGGCGACGAACTGAAGATCGAGGAAGAGCACGACATCGTCTATCGTGATGCGCCGCAACCCGATGCGCCTGCGCCAAAGGCGGCGCCTGCCCCGGAGGGCGAATTGTGGCGGCGCACCATCAACCCGGATCCGGTGATGCTGTTTCGCTATTCCGCGCTGACCTTCAACGGACATCGCATCCACTACGACTTTCCTTATGCGACAGAGGTCGAAGGCTATCCGGGCCTGATCGTGCACGGCCCGCTGATTGCAACGCTGCTGGTCGATCTGGTGCGCCGCGAACTGCCCGACGCCACGTTGCAAAGCTTCGCCTTCAAGGCGCTGCGCCCCACGTTCGCAAATCAACCGTTTACGGTTTGCGGCAAGCCGTCGGACGACGGCAAGACCGTCGACCTATGGGCCAAAGACCACGAGGGCTATCTGACGATGCGAGCCATGGCCGCGCTGGCCTGAAGCTCATGTTTGGGCCGTGGCGCCTGCCCGGAATGCCGCTTGCCGGCGAAGGCATGCGTCCGGTCGGGACCCTCACGCGCTTGGGCATATCCGGCTAATCTATCGGAATGGCTACTCACTCAACTACCCACCCACATACCGACGCAACGACCGCTCAGCCAGCCAGCCCCTACGTGCTCGTCCATGGCGCGTGGCATGGCGGCTGGTGCTGGGATGCGGTCGCGCAACGCCTGCGGGCACGTGGACATCAGGTCTTCACGCCGACGCTCAGCGGGCTCGGGGAGCGTGCCGGTTTGCTTTCGCCGCAAGTCGGTCTGGAGACGTTCATTCAGGACGTCGTGGACGTGCTGGAGCGGCACGACTTGTCGGACGTGATTCTGGTTGGACACAGTTTTGGCGGCGTCACGCTGACCGGTGCGGCGGATCGTGTGCCCCAGCGTATCCGTCAGCTGGTGTTTCTCGATGCCGTCGTGCTGTCCGATGGACAGTCGGCGTTTTCGCGGCTCTCTCCAGAGATTGTCGCGGCGCGCAGGCAACTGGCGCTGGAAACCAGCAACGGCCTGACGATTCCCGTGCCGCCCGCGAGTGCTTTCGGTGTGTTCGAACCCGAACAGGTGGCATTGCTCGAGCGTCATTGCACGCCGCATCCGTTGAAGGCCTTTGAGGATGTGCTCACGCTGACAGGCGGCGCCGGCGAGGCGATCCCGAAGGTTTATATCCAGTGTGTCGATCCGGTGTATGCACCGTTGCAAAGCGCGCGCGATTTCGTGAAGGCCCAGCAGGGATGGACGTGGGACGAAATCGCCACGGGACACGATGCGATGGTCAGCGCGCCGGACCTGCTTGCCGAGAAGTTGTTGGCGTTTGCCTGAGCCGGGCGGTTACCGGAATATTTTCCAATAAGAAACACAATCAGGTGGATGGAGCGTCAGTCGGTTGGCGAGGCCCGGCCAGAGCCCTGGCGTCTATCGCGGCTGGAGCCGCCCACGCGCCGCGGTAAATTATCCGATAGAGATGCGTGGGCGGACCGCTCGGCGATTGCCCTTGCCGCCACAAAACCCCGCGTGTATAGTTTCCGAACTTACTCTTGTTTCGCATTGGAAATTAAAGGGATCCTCCTTATGAACGCTTCGACCATCCTCGCCGATCTCGGCATCGCCCAGGCGGCGCAAGCCGGTGACATCGCGGTTCATTCGCCTGTTTCCGGCGAACTCATCGGCTGCGTGGCCAGCAATACGGCCGCCGAAGTCGACGCGGCGCTTGCCAATGCGAAGCAGGCTTTCAACATCTGGCGCGATGTCCCCGCGCCGCGCCGCGGCGAACTGGTGCGCCTGCTCGGCAACCGTCTGCGCGAGAAAAAGGAGGCGCTCGGCAGCCTCGTCTCGCTCGAAACCGGCAAGATCCTTCAGGAAGGCATGGGCGAAGTGCAGGAAATGATCGACATCTGCGACTTCGCGGTCGGCCTGTCGCGGCAGTTGTATGGTCTGACCATCGCCTCCGAGCGTCCGGGCCACCGGATGGCCGAAACGTGGCACCCCATGGGCACGTGCGTCGTGATCTCCGCGTTCAACTTCCCGGTGGCGGTGTGGTCGTGGAATGCCGCTCTGGCTCTCGTGTGCGGTAACGCGGTGATCTGGAAGCCGTCGGAAAAGACGCCGCTCACCGCGCTCGCCGTCAACCAGATCCTCAAGGACGCGCTGCAGGAATTCGGCGACGCACCCGCAGGCCTCACCGCGCTGATCAACGGCGGCCGCGAGGTGGGCGCGAAGCTGGTTGCGGATCCGCGCGCGTCGATCGTCAGCGCGACCGGCAGCACGGAAATGGGCCGCACGGTCGGCGTCGAAGTGGCGAAACGCTTCGGCCGCTCGCTGCTCGAACTCGGCGGCAACAACGCCGGCATCGTCACGCAGAGCGCGGATCAGGAACTCGCGCTGCGCGGCATCCTTTTCTCCGCGGTGGGCACGGCCGGTCAGCGCTGCACGTCGCTGCGCCGACTGTTCGTGCACGACAGCGTGTATGACCAGACCGTCGAGCGTCTGAAGCAGCTGTACAACAAGGTGCCTATCGGCAATCCGCTCGAAAAGGGCACGCTGATGGGGCCGCTGATCGACAAGCAGGCGTTCGCCCGCATGCAGGAAGCGCTGCAACAGGCCGTCGCTGAAGGCGGCAAGGTATTCGGCGGCGAGCGCGTCGAAGTGAAGGGTTACGAAGGCGGCCACTACGTGCGCCCGGCGCTGGTCGAGATGCCCTCGCAAACGGCTGTGGTGCTGAAGGAAACCTTCGCACCCATTCTCTATGTGCTGCGCTACAAGGACTTTGCGGATGCGGTCGCGGCCAATAACGCGGCGGTGCACGGTCTGTCGTCGTGCGTGTTCACTACGGATCTGCGCGAAGCCGAACGCTTCCTGTCCGCCGCGGGCAGCGACTGCGGGATTGCGAACGTGAACATCGGACCGAGCGGCGCGGAAATTGGCGGCGCGTTCGGTGGCGAAAAAGAAACCGGCGGCGGCCGCGAGTCGGGTTCGGATGCATGGAAGGCCTATATGCGCCGCGCGACGAATACGGTCAACTACTCGTCGGCATTGCCGCTCGCACAGGGGATCGACTTCAATATCGGCTAAAGGCCGGTTGCTGCAGGCAGCAGCGCCGAGCGGCTAGTCGGCACAGGGCGGTGTCGTGCCACGGAGTCTTCCGCGCCCGGCGCCGCCGCGCAGTGAAACAGGTCGTATTGATCAACCTTTGTCCGTCCGGCCGCATCTGTGACGCGTCCGGCGCCTGCTTTGCGTGGAGTCAGTCGTGAGTGGTTCGAAAGTCGTAATCGTCGGCGGTGGCGTGATCGGCAGTTCGATTGCGTATTTTCTGCGTGCCTCGGACCCCACGGTCAGCGTCACCGTGATCGAGCGCGATCCGACCTATGCGCGGTCGTCATCGGCGCTATCGGCGGCGTCGATCCGTCAACAGTTCTCGACGCCGCTCTCGATTCGGATGTCGCTGTACGGCATCGAATTTCTGCGTTCGATCGGCGAGCGGCTCGAAATCGACGGTGCGAAGCCTTCCATCGATCTGCACGAAGGCGGCTATCTGTTCCTCGCCACACCGGCGGGCGAGGCGACGCTGCGGGAAAATCACGCGCTGCAAACGAGCCTCGGCGCAGATATCAGCCTGCTCGACCAGGCCTCGCTGCAGGCGCGCTTTCCGTGGCTCAACACGGCGGACCTGGTGGCGGGTGCTTACGGCGAAAGCGGCGAGGGCTGGTTCGACGGCTATGGACTCGTGCAGGCGTTGCGCAAGAAGGCCCAGGCACTCGGCGCGCGTTACGTAGCCGACGACGTGACCGCGGTGCGGCGCGACGGCAAGCGGGCCACGCAAGTGGTGACGGCGGGCGGTGAGTCGTATGCCTGCGACGTGCTCGTGAACGCAGCCGGCGCATGGTCGCGCAAGGTGGCGCAGATGGTCGGCATCGACATTCCGGTGTTTGCGCGCCGCCGCAGCATCTTCAACGTCAGTTCGCCGGCGCAACTGGAGCGCTGCCCGCTGCTGATCGATCCGACCGGCGTGTATTTTCGCCCGGAGGGCAAGTCGTATATTTGCGGCACATCGCCGAGTGCGGATAGCGATCCGGACGATCTGCCGCTCGACGAAGTGGATCACGCGATCTTCGACGAAGTAATCTGGCCGACGCTCGCGCATCGTGTCCCACAGTTCGAAGCGCTGCGTGTGCAGAACTGCTGGTCAGGCTATTACGAGTACAACGTGCTGGATCAGAACGCGATCATCGGCCAGCATCCGGACGTCGATAACTGCATCTTCGCCAACGGCTTCAGTGGGCACGGCTTGCAGCAGGGACCGGCCACCGGACGCGGCGTGAGCGAATTGATCCTGCATGGCCGCTATACGACGCTGGACCTGTCGTCGCTCAGTTTCGAGCGCGTGCTGGAGAACCGGCCGATCGTCGAAAAGAATGTGGTGTAAGCGTGCTTGCACCCGTGTCATCCCCAGAAGGTTCCCCTGAAGGCGGATGCAGTAAGTTGAGCCCGGTTCCGTGCCGGGCTTTTTTTCACCCGATATCCCGCACGCCACCATGTACACCTTCACACCTGCGTTCGAAGCACCGACCGGCTCGCCGATTCGCGAACTGTTCAAGTACCTCGGCCAGCCGGGCATGATTTCGTTTGCGGGCGGTTATCCGGCGAGTGACCTGTTCGATCGCGACGGACTCGATGCGGCGGCCGCGCGCGCGTCGCAGCAGACGACACTCTGCCTGCAATACGGTCCGACCGACGGCTTGCCCGTTTTAAAGGAAGAACTCGCGAAGCTGATGACGCGCCGCGGCACGCCATGCACAGCGCCGGAATTGCTGGTGACGACCGGTTCGCAACAGGGTTTCGATTTGCTGCTGCGTGTGCTGGTTGGTGCGGGGGATGTGGTGCTGGTCGAGCAGCCCGCTTATCCCGCCACCCTGCAGGCTTTGAAACTGCAGCAAGCCGACGTGGTGACGGTGCCGGTCGATCAGGACGGCCTCGACGTGAACGCGCTTGCCGCGTTGCTCGAAGCAGGCACGCTCAAGCGGCCACCGAAGCTGCTTTATACGGTGCCGACCTTTGCAAATCCGACCGGTGCGACGCTCTCCTACGCGCGGCGCATCGCCTTGCTCGAGCTGGCGACCCGCCACCGGTTTCTGATCGTGGAAGACGACCCGTACGGTGATTTGCGGTTTGCCGGGGCTGCGTTGCCGTCGTTGCTCGCACTGAGCGCTGAGGTGCCTGGCTCGCGTGACTGGGTAGTGCATTTCTCCAGCTTGTCGAAGATCGTGGCGCCGGGCTTGCGGGTGGGTTGGACTGTCGCGCATGCGGAGATCCTGCGACGCTGTATCGTCGCCAAGCAGACTGTCGATCTGTGCAGTTCGCCCTGGACGCAAGTCATTGCGGCCGAGTACCTTGCGAGCGGCGCGCTTGAAGTGCACCTGCCGAAGATCGTCGCCGCGTACGCGGTCAAATGCACGACGCTATGCGATGCACTCGACACGCATCTCAAGGACGATATAGCGGTTCATCGCCCGGCTGGTGGCATGTTCGTATGGGGGCGGCTTGCCGGTGGCTACGACGCGTCCGCGTACCTTAAGACTTGCATCGGGCAGAACGTGATGTTCGTGCCGGGTGTGGCGTTCTATAAGGACAACGTAGATCTCGCCTCGCTTAGACTTTCATTCGCGGCGCCGGGCGTGTCGGATATCGAAGCGGGCGTGTTGCGGATGAAGCAGGCGTTGGAGCGGTTCGCCGCGGTGTGATGGCTTTGGCTCTCAGCGTGCGTGTGTCTGGTCTGCCGGAGAGCGTGTGTCTGCTTATCTTGACCATGCAGAGCCGCAGGTGGCTGACGAGATTAATGCAATGAGGTCGGATATGCTTCCCGATACGAATACAATCAGACAGATTACGGTAGACGGACTACCTGTGGAATTCAGGGCGTACATGCACGCGGACGGACAGATTAGTGTTGGCACAATTTTTGTGATCCATTGATGATTCGTGAACTAACCGAACACGAGAGGGATTTTGTTCGCGGTATTGCGTCCCGACTCGCTCCTGAGGACAAGGACAGACTTCTGTCAGACTTGGAAAACGCTCGTGCGGAGCCAACCCTTGAGGATGGGTCATTAATTCTTTTCCATATTGAGGGTTACCAACGGCCCAACCATATTGGGCAGCATACTTTCCCGTTTGAGGGGCGGGTGCACGATGCGGACGGCGCGGAGGTTTGTGTTCTGTTATTCGCTGACCCCGGGAATCGCCTGTTGGAACTTGAATTTTTACGGTGGAGCGATGGGGGTCTTCAGGGTCCCGATTGGACAACACTGGAAATAGTCTCAAAACCTTTACCATTTCAAAAGCGCTAAAGCCGTCCTTTAAAGGGGCGCGTGGGTCGCGCGTCTTCGCAGTGGCTGGGTGGGAGCGCGGAGGGCGGGCTGACCTGTGGCTGGGGATGCAGCTTGACTATGATGTGTGGCACGCGCGCAAGCATGCACCAAAGGCGATCAGACGCGCTCCCGCAGAAGCGGCAGCGTGATCCGGTAAAAAATCATGGGGTGTGATTTATGACATTGAGTTTCCGGCCAGGCATGAGCGCCTGCGCCTTCATCACGGAAGGGCTTTACCGGTATCTGAACGAGCACCGGGGCGAGGAACCTGTGGAGTTGGTTCTTTATCCTGAGCACAAGCGCATGCTGTGTGATGGACTGCACATGCGACATTCGGGCGTCCAGTATGACGGGTGCGAATTCAATGGCATCCCGGTGCTTGAAGACCCGTGCTGCCGTACGCCCTGACTGGTCACGGAAGACGGGCAGCGCTGGGAGCTGTAGCCCTATCATCATCGCGCGTCGTGGGGAATGTTCCTGGCGTTCCCCATCGTGTGTGCGCCGCAGCGTACACAACCAACCCGTCAGCTTTCTGCTTTGACAAGTAACTTGTAGAAACGGCACCCGAATCGCCGTTAGCTTGAGCGCTTTACAAAACACATGTCTAATATGTCGGCCCTTTCCCGTTGAGGGGAAACGTGGGGGAACGATGTTTGGCGGCCAGCGGGGAATGCTCAATTTCCCCTCACATGGCCCGCAAAGCCTTATGGCATGGGGTTGAGCGCTGTGGGGAGATACTTATCCACGGACTTCTAAGCAAAATCTGTTGATAAAGCACCCGCACCTACCCATCCCGCAGATGCTGCAACAACGAAAACCCTGGCAGCCCATGCAGCCAGACATGGCCGGCCACAAAATACGCCGCGATCCACGCTGCGCCGACGAT
>NZ_DASXHA010000067.1:0-59390 GCF_036488795.1 Paraburkholderia sp. | reverse complement strand
GATTCGGTGATCTCGACGCCATGCGGCACCCGCTTGAACAGCTTGGCGCCCAGCTGTTCTTCGAGGTCCGACACGCGGCGGGACGCGGCCGCGACTGCGAGACTGAGCTTGTCGGCTGCGCGGGAGATGCTGCCTTCCTCCACGATGGCGAGCACCAGCCGGACGGTTGTCGTGTCGAATTTCACGGGGTTGCCAGTCTTTTGAGTTGAAGGCGTAACAATAAACCAGATGGGCAAACGGGGACGAACGAAGACCTCGGCGTGCCTGGATGGCGCCGGAATCTTCGTTGCAAACGTTTGAGAGGGGGGGCGCGTCGACGACCGCTACGAGCGGTCGCGATTGCGGGTACGCGTGGCGCCCGTGATGATCGCGACGCCGAGCATGATGACGGCGACGATTTCGATGGTGTGCTGGGAGACGTGCATGGCGACGAGCGCCCAGCACACGCCGCCGA
Organism: Paraburkholderia sp.; assembly: GCF_036488795.1. Taxonomy (GTDB): domain Bacteria; phylum Pseudomonadota; class Gammaproteobacteria; order Burkholderiales; family Burkholderiaceae; genus Paraburkholderia. Next base: position 58,936 of record NZ_DASXHA010000067.1, on the reverse strand, counting down.
TCAGAATCAGCCATCCGACAAGATAAATGACCAGGGTCATTGTTTGCTCCTTTTGGAATCGACGGATGCGACGGGATGCCTGCCATGCCGCGCTTCATCCCGGTGCGGCCGTCGAATGATGGGTCTGGTGCGAGTTACCAGCCGGCTTATGGAGTAGCAGAAATCGCGCCCGAGCCGGTCGTGGTGGATTCAAAGGAGACGTGGCGGCCAATATTCACATCAATGGGGTGGGGCGGAATCTGGAAGGTTTTGTGCGCGCGGGTCCTCGCGGCGCGAGGGGGAATACGAGAACCTTGATCGTGTAGTATCGCCGTTGGCCGATGGTGCCCGGGAAAACTGTCGTCCATGTATTCATGCTGCATAAGAAAAGGACAACCATGATGGTTAGCCTTTCCGGCCCACAATAAACTGCCTATGACATGGACCTGTTCACGCTCTTCCTGTTTCAAGGCCTTGCTGCTTTTAGTGGTCAACTGCTTAATTTTGCATTGATCTGGCAGATCCTGAACTGGTACCACTCGCCCTTGTTGATGAGTGTGTGCGTGGGCGTCGGGATTGTGCTTACCATTCTAACGACGCCGTGGATCGGCCAGAAAGTCGACCGCTCGCATCGCCTGAAAGTGGCAGCGACAGGCAACGCGCTTTCTGTTGCCGGTTCGCTTGGATTCTTCGTTTGCTTGCCCCTATTGCATGGGCAGCGCTCTGGCATCGCCGTCATTGTTCCCTTCTACGCATTGCGCGCATTGGCGACCCAGATTCAATTGACCGCCACGATGGCCGCGCTAGCCGACATGGGAACCGACGCGACCCGTGGCCAACTCTTCGCACGCTGGCAAACCATCAGCTCGGTCAGCCAGATCGCGGCGGTGCCGCTGTCGGCAGCGTTGATGACTGTATTGCACCTCGACGTCTTTGTGCTGATCGACATCATTGCCGTCTCGACGGCGGTGATCAATGCGTGGCGACTCACGCGGCGTGTCCCGATGCACGCCGTCGAACCCGTCGAAGCCGGCGCGCGGCGCTCCGCGTTTCGGGACCTGAAGTCGACATGGAGCTATCTGCGCGAAGACGCGGTGCTCGCCACCCTGCTGCTCGCCATTCCTTTCCTGAATTTTGTCGGCTCGCCGATTGGTGCGCTGTTTCCCGCCCTGGTCAAAATCGACTGGCACTTGAGCGTCAGGAGCCTCGCCATTGCCGAAACGCTTTCGAGCATCGGCATCCTGATCTCTTCCGTTCTGCAGTCGATGTGGACGCCCAAGGTACAGCGCGAACGTCTGATTGTAGTGAGTCTTTTCGCGGTAACCGTGGCGCTTGGAATGATGGCTGGGTGGCAGGGCGCGTCGCCGTATCTGCTGTATAGCGGGATGCTGGTTTGCGGCTTCTCCATCATGCTCGTCAATATTCCGCTGCAGACCGCCATTGCGACGTGCACGCCGGAATCGATGCGCGGCCGCGTCGATTCGATGCTGACGGTGCTGAGCAACGCGTCCGCGCCCTTCGGTCTCCTGCTGTTCGGCGCGATGGCGGAATGGACTGGAACACGTGCCGTGATGTGGCTGGCGGCGGCACTGTATGCCGTGATGATCGTGGTGCTGGCGATCCGGTTTGCCGGCGCGGGGCGGCGGGCGCCTATTGAGAACTCGACGACCTGAGGGCGATGGAAAGCGAGGGCTACTTGGGGCGAAGACGCTAGGTTAAGTGGCTCGCGACTTCGACGCTAACACGCCAGACCATCTACTCCTTCACTACACGCAACTCGGTCCGAATTCGAAGTGTCAGTATGTCTGACGCCTTGGCTCCTGTCGCAATCCTCCAACACCCGCTGAAAAAACATCAATGCGCGCAATGCGCATTCGCCGCCTGGCCCCGTCAGGCCTCGATTCGCATTACTTCAGGTTTCTGAAAACCTGAATTTCAGCGTAAATCGATTTTTAAACATAAAACGGTCAGATATATTTCGGCCGCGAAAGCCACCCCACGCCGTCAAGCGGAAACGATGTTTATCTGCGCGGCTTTTTGTCGCCGGAACAGGTTTCGAACCCCTGAGGGCGTTCGATTTTTGCGGCATCGCGTGGAAATAGCGAATTGAGACCCGTCTATCTGATCGGATAAAACCAAATGAAAAAGACAATTCTTGCTTTAGCCTCTCTCGCCGCCATGTCACCCGTTGCTCACGCACAAAGCAGTGTGACGCTTTACGGCGCGCTCGATACGAGTATTGCGTACTTCGGCAATCAGCAAGGGACCAGCCATTCGGGCCGAACCTTCGAAATGTCGGCCGGCAATCTGGCGCCGAATCTGTGGGGTTTGAAAGGCACGGAAGACCTGGGCGGCGGCCTCGCGGCGATCTTCAAACTGGAAAACGGCTTTAACATCGACAACGGACGCCTCGGTCAAGGCGAAAAGATGTTCGGCCGCACCGCGATGGTCGGTTTGACGGGCGACAACGTGGGCACGATCACGTTGGGTCGCCAGTACGATCCGCTGATCGACCTGATTCAACCGCTGACGAATGACGACACCTTCGGTCCGACTTTCGCGACCCCGGGTGATATGGATAACTACGACAACAGTTACCGCACCAACAATTCGGTCAAGTACACCACGCCGGATTTCGCAGGTCTGCAGGCGTCCGCGATGTACGCATTCGGCGGTGTGCCGGGCAGCGTTGCAAGCGGGCAGACCTATGCAGCGGCGCTGGCATATAACCACGGACCATTCGGCTTCGGCGCGGGCTATTTCCACGCCAATAGCGATCACGGCACCGCCGCAACCTTCGACGGCCTGAATCCGGACGCCACGGACTTCGCCGTCGATTCCGTCGCCACGACCGGCGCGTTCGTTTCGGCAAATTCAATGCAGATCATCCGCGCGGCCGGCGACTACGTCTTCAGCAATTTCACGCTCGGCGTTTCGTATAGCAACGTGCAGTACAACGACTATGCGACGTCGTTCGGCAACCAGAACAAAACCAGCTTCAACACCGGACAGATCTACCTGAACTATCAGGTCACTCCGTTGGCCATTGTTGGCGTGGGCTACGACTATACGAAGGGCAACGGCAACAACGTGACGGTCAGCTATAACCAGTTCAGCTTCGGTGCCGACTACTTCCTCTCGAAGCACACGGACATTTACATGCTGGCTGGTTATCAGAAGGCTTCGGGCAACACGATCAGCGCGTCGACGGGTGATGTCGTGTCAGCCGTCGCTTCGATGGGCGACTTCGGAAACGACGCATCCAACGATCGCCAGGCGATGGGCATGGTGGGTATCCGCCACAAGTTCTGAGCCAGTTGCGTTCGTCGCAACAGGAGCAAACAATGAGGGCCGCCTGAGTCAATCTCAGGCGGGCTTTTTTATAGCCGGATCTCAGCGCGCACGCAGGTCGGCAAAGCGGATGCTCCTGGCACCGCACGCTTGCGTGAGCGCGGCGTCGTGGCTGCAGAAAAAGACGGTGCGATCCAGCGCGAACGTCTTGAAGAGACCGACGAGAACGGCACGCGCGCTGGCGTCGAGGCCGCCGCCGGGTTCGTCTGCGATCACTACCGCAGGTGTGCCGATTGCGGCCGCCGTCAGGAACATTTTCTTGCGCGTGCCAAATGACATTTGCTCGAAGCGTTTGTCGAGATGGGGCTCCAGTCCGAACTGGTGAGCGAACTCGAGCGTAGAGGCTTCCACGCTGGATTGCCGGCTCGCGGCGACCGCTTGCAAAAACGCGCGGCCCGTTTGCATCGGATACGCCATGCAGTCGTCGGGCACATAGGCGAGCGCCGCTTTCGCCTTGAGCGGGTCAGTGCGCAAGGCATGCCCAGCGAGCCACACTTCGCCTTCATCCGCTTCTATTTCACCCGCGAGGATGCCCAGCAAGGTGGATTTGCCGCTGCCCATTTCGTCGTTCAATGCGATGCATCCGACACCCGCATGGTAGTGCAGTCCCTTGAAGATGACGTGATCGTCGAAGCGTTTGCTGAGGTTTTCAAATCGAAGCATGGATTTCAGCGTGATGCGCGCAAGGTGGCAGGAGTTCGAAAGCGATACGGCGGTCATTATGACATCTCGTGCAGGCGCGTCATTCGCGTCAGGCGAGCCTGTCTGGCGACGGCGGACGCATTGCGCTGGAGATTTGAAACTCCGCCCTTTAGACTCATGGTCTAACGAATCGCGCTTGCCATGAGCGTGATCATCAAAGGAGACACCCGCATGCTTTGGCGCCATGTCGCACTCGGCTTTGTCCTGGCCGGACTTGCTTCTTCCACCGTCTACGCAAGAACGATCTGCACGGTCGTTGCGGATGCAAGCACCCGGCAGATCCTGGTGCAGCAGGGCGACTGCAGCAACCGTGTGACGCCTGCCTCGACGTTCAAGATTGCCATCAGTCTGATGGGTTTCGATTCGGGCTTTCTGAAAGACGAACATGCACCGGTGCTGCCGTACCGCGAGGGTTACGTCGACTGGGGCGGCGCGCTCTGGCGTGAGCCGACCGACCCGGCGCGGTGGATCAAATACTCGGTGGTGTGGTTTTCCGAGCAGGTGACGCAAGCCCTCGGCCAGGCGCGTTTTCAGCAATACACCAGCGCGTTCGACTATGGAAACGCCGACGTCTCCGGCAACCCACCCGAACACAACGGCGTGATGGGAGCCTGGATCAATTCCTCCTTGCGCATTTCGCCGCTGGAACAAGTGTCGTTTCTGCAGAAGGTGGTCGACCGGCAATTGCCGGTCAGCGCCCATGCATTCGATATGACTGACAGCATCACGGAGATCACCACGCTGCCGGGCGGCTGGAATATTCACGGCAAGACGGGTACCGGTTCGCCGGGTTCAAGCTTCGACAAGGCGCATTCGTATGGCTGGTTTGTCGGATGGGCGACGCAAGGGCCGCGTACGCTTGTCTTCGCGCGCCTGATTCAGGACGAAAAGATCGAAGCAGACTCAGCCGGCGTGCGGGCGCGCGACTCCTTTTTGCAAGAACTGCCTGCATTAGTCAGTCCGGTGAGGCAATGACCGAAGCGTTGAACCGCGAGGTGAACATGGCAAGCACACTTCAGTTCCAGTTGAGAATTACGGTTTCGCCGGAGCTCGCTTCGGCCCTGCGTGCAGATGCAGCGGCGACATCGTACGAGCCGCTTGCGAGTGTGCTGCGCAAAGACGGCGCGACCTTGAAGTGTCAGTTCGATGCATTCGCCGACTACGTCAGCGAGGCCGAACGACTCGGCATCGATCAGTTTCCCTTGTACCAGTGGACCAGGGACACGATCGAAAACCCCGAGAAAAAGGCCAGATATCTGCGGTCGTTCACAGTCTATGTGAACGGGCAAGAGGTCTACGACAAAGACGTAGCAGACCGGATGCACGGCGAACTACTGGCGCTCGTGGGGGAGACGGGCATCGAAAGCGTCTCGAGGTTCGATACGAACCCGGCGAATAATCCGCAACCGCCCAGGCGATAGGAACGATTCGCCGAAGTTCGCGCTGTGCGCATCATCAGGCATTTTCAAGCGCGGGATAGTCGACGTAGCCGTTCGGACCCGCTGAGTAGAAGGTGTCGCGATCGGGCGTATTGAGCGGAGCGTCGATCGAAAACCGCTGCAGCAGATCCGGGTTGGCGAGGTACGAACTGCCGAATACGGCTGCATCTACGTGGCCATCGGTAATCAGCGACTGCGCGGCGGCTTTGTCGAGACCGCCGCCGTAGAGGAGGGCGCCGTCGAACAAGGGACGCAGCAGCGCGCGGTAATCGAACGCGCTTTTCGTCCTGGCCAGATGCAGATAGGCAAGATTCAGTGGAGCAATGCGCTGCACCAGATACTGGAAGGTCTGTTCCGGCGTGGCGTCGCTGACACTGTTGAAGCCCATCTCCGGCGCGATCTTGATGCCGACCCGATCGCCGCCCGCTTCTTGCGTCATGGCCGTCAACACTTCCACGATGAAACGCGCGCGGTTCGCGAGCGAGCCGCCGTAGCGGTCGGTGCGTTGATTGGTTCCGGACGACAGGAATTGCTCCGGCAGATAGCCCGAAGCCGCATGCAACTCGACGCCATCGAAGCCCGCCTCCAGCGCGTGGCGCGTAGCGAGCCGGTATTGCTCGACGATGCCCGGAATTTCCTCGGTCTGCAGCGCGCGCGGTGTGACGAAATCCTGCGGTCCAGTCGCAGTGAACACCTTGCCCGCGGCCGCGATTGCCGAAGGGGCGACCGGCGTGGCGTGGTCCGGCAGCAAGCTCGGGTGCGAGATGCGTCCGGTGTGCATCAGTTGCAAGAAGATCAGGCCGCCCTTGGCGTGCACAGCGGCGGTGATGCGCTTCCATGCTTCGATCTGTGCCGCCGAGTGGATGCCCGGCGTGCGCACGTAGCCTTTGCCCATCGCAGAGGGGAAGGTGCCTTCGGTGACGATCAGGCCGGCGTCGGCGCGTTGGGCGTAGTACTGCGCGGTGAGCCCGGAGGGCACCCCTGAGGTGTCGTCGGCGCGCGAGCGGGTCATCGGCGCCATCACGACGCGGTTGCGCAACATATGGCGTCCCACGCGGAGGTTCTTGAAGAGCGTGTTCATGTCGGTTCCTTGAGTGAAGAGGGTGTGTCCACACAATGAACTGATCCATTGATGAGATAAAGACCTATAGTTGAATACAGTGATCCATCTATGGAGCAATCGACGTGGAATTGCTGAACTACATGCGCCTTTTCGTCGAAGTTGCGCGTACCAAGAGCTTTCGTCGCGCGGCGGAGGCGCTGGAGATGCCGAACTCCACGCTGTCGCGCCATATCGCGGAACTGGAGAAGGCGATTGGTTTGCGGTTGCTGCATCGGTCGACGCGCAAGGTCGAGTTGACCGATGCAGGCGAGGTGTATTTCAAGCGTTGCCAGAGCATCGTGGAGGAAGCGCGGATTGCGCATGAATCGCTGCTGGAGGTGGCGGAGCGTCCGGGCGGCACGTTGCGCGTCTCGATGCCGGTCGATCTCGCCACGGGTTATCTGGCACCCATCCTTGCCGACTTTGCGCGGACGTATCCGCTGATCTCGTTCGAATTCGACCTGTCGCCACGCCCCATCGATCTGCAAACGGAACCCTTCGATCTCGCGATCCGCATTGGAGCGCCACCCACCGCACCCTCCACGCTGGTTGCGCGGCAGATCGCGCTGTTGCCTCGTTATCTGTATGCGTCGCCGGCGTATCTGAAGCAGGGCGCGCCGTTGCTTCACCCAGGCGATTTAACCGGGCACGTACTCTGCATCGTGCAGGCAGCGGCGCGCCAGGGCGACGGCATGCGAACGTTCTATCGCGGCGACGAGGCGGTGCAGGTGATGACCACGAGGCGTTTCGCAATGAATAGCGTCGCCTTGAGCCGTGCGCTGGCAGTGCAAGGGATCGGCATTGCCGTGCTCGACACCGAACTTGCGCGGGATGAGGTCGCCGCGGGTCGCCTGATTCGCGTGCTGCCGGAATGGAGTCTGAAGCCCGTTCAGGTGCATGCAATTACCGAAACCCGCCTGCTGCCGGCGAGGACGCGCTTGTTCATTGATTTTGTGCGGACCCGGTTGCGCAAGGAGTGACGTTTTGCCTGCACGTCTAACTGGCGCGAGCAGTCGAAATAGGCAAGATGAAAAAGAGGCGCGAGCCGTCGCGCCTCTTTATATGGTGGAACGATTCACCGTTGCGGGTGCCGCTGCGCATGTCCGGCGGCAAGCGGCGAAACGCGATGCCATCGCAACCCCGACCCTAACCCCGCTCAAGCGTTTTAGGTAACTGCCCAAGTTGCCGGAACACCGAAAGCCAGTCCTCGAGGTGCCAGGTTTTCGCTATCAGATTCCCTTGCAACTGATGGAAAGAGTGAATCGCGAATTGAATGTGTTTCGAGCTTGCCTCAATGCCCAGCAATTTCCCCGTTTGCGTGCCGCTGATCTCCGCGCGAACCGCCGCCCGGTCGCCATGAATCAACACGTCGAGAAGGGTGATGTTCATATCGGGCAGGGCTGTCGTGATGTCGTGGAAGATCTGAGCCATCTGATCGGGTCCCGGGGCCGCCCCACGGGGCTCGGGAATATATTCCCAATCGGCGGTGACGACCTTTCGTAACAACGCGACGCTTCTCTGCTCGAAGGCGCGGTAGAACTCCTCGATCACTTGTCGAGTGATATCTTCGCTGGCAGCTAGGGGCATGATCGCAAACTCCTGAAAAATGCTCACGGGATAAGGTGCACGAAACGGGCGTTCTGCCACTTTGCCATCAAAACGGTGGCCTCGTCACCCTGTCCCCGAAATCGCCGCTGACACCTTCAGGCGTCAGCCTCCGACCAGCGACATGCGCACGGTGGGATAGACCTTTCCCGATCCGGACCTGCGTTGCGTCGAGCGAAGTTCGGAGTAGCGGTCGTCGCGCTGCAGCCATCGGCTGCGGATGGCGAGAGCCAGTTGCTCGACGGAAGCGCTGTCGGTGAGCAAGGGCCGCAAGTCGGTGCCATGCGTGGCGAACAGGCACGAATAGAGCTGGCCGTCCGCCGATACCCGGGCGCGCGAACACGATCCACAGAACGGTTGCGACACGCTCGCGATGAATCCGACTTCGCCTGCGCCGTCGGCGTGGCGATAATTCACCGCGGTGGCCGCCGGCTCATGACCGATGACGGGTACCAGAGGGAATTCCGCTTCGACGATCTCCCGCGTTTCGCGAGCCGTGATCACCTTCGTATTCGACCAGCCGCCCGCGCCGCCAACGTCCATGAATTCGATGAAGCGCACGGCCACGCCGGTGCCCTTGAAGAGCCGCACGAGCGGCAGGATCTGGCTGTCGTTGGCGCCGCGCTCGATCACGGCGTTGACCTTGAGCGGCGCGAGTCCGACCGCGCGCGCCGCCTCGATTCCGTCGAGGATGCGCGACACCGGCATGTCGACATCGCTCATGCGGCGAAACACGGCGTCATCCACCGCGTCGAGGCTCACGGTCACGCGGCCGAGGCCGGCGTCGCGCAACGAGCGCGCCTTCGCCGCGAGCAGCGAGCCGTTGGTCGTGAGCGCGAGTTCCATCGGCTTGCCACTTACGGTCGTCAGTCTGGCGAGCTGTTCGATCAGTGATTCGAGTCCGCGCCGCAGGAGCGGCTCTCCGCCGGTGATGCGAATCTTCTCCACCCCGAGCTGCGCGAACGCTTTCGCGAGCTTGACCATCTGTTCGAACGACATGCGTTCCGAAGACGGCAGGAACCGGTAGTCCGCACCGAAGGTGTCGCGCGGCATGCAGTAGGTACAGCGGAAATTGCACTGATCGATCACCGACAGACGCAAATCCCGCAGCGGACGATTGAGCGTGTCGAGGGTAGGCGTGACGCCCCCAGCGGATACGCTATGACGGGGCGTAGTCTCTGCACGTATTGGCGGGTCGATGATGTTCACGATCTATCCGAAGGTGGGCTGGTTGCGACAGGGGACGGAGCAACGGCAGTCATCGTTCTGATCGGAACACTGGCCGGCCCGTAAATGGCCTGCTTGCAGGATAGTGCGTAAGCGCGGCGAAGGGACGCACAGTCTGTGCGGAATTACAGGGGTACAGTTTGACGCACTGTACTCCCGCGCGCGGCGACGCAATCGTACCCAGGCCCGAAACCGGCGGAGGTGGGAACGTTGCAATCGTGGCGTCCTTGATGTCGCCATATTCCTTCTGCAAGTTACCGACTAGGGTGGCGGCGGATTCGTCCTTGCCGCGAAGCTTCGATGGACTCATCACCGGAAACACCAGACCGCTGCTCGACGAATTCATCAGGCCGGTCACGTTGAGGCCGGGAAACTCAGGCGTGTGCTCGACACCTGGTTGACGACGCGCCATCTCCCCCATTTCATGCACGACTTTCGCCGTGCGATCGAGCGAAGCGCCTGGCGGCAATTGCACGATGCTCACGAGGTAGTCCTTGTCTTGCGCGGGCACGAAGCCTCCCGGCACGATCTTGCCGAGAAGGACCGTGCCGCCTAGCAGGACGCCATACACGATCACCATCGCGAACTTGCGATGGATGACGCCCCCGACGCCTTTGCCGTACGCTTCGGAGCCCCGCTTGAAGACCTTGTTGAAAACGCTGAAGAACGGTCCCAGGATGCGGTCAATGATGCGCGTGAGCCAGTCCTTCGGGGCGTGATGATCCTTCAGCAGAAGAGCCGCCAGCGCAGGCGACAACGTCAGCGAGTTGAACGCCGAGATGACCGTCGAAATCGCAATGGTCATGGCGAACTGCTTGTAGAACCGACCCGTCAGTCCGGACATGAACGCGAGGGGCACGAACACCGCGACCAGCGTCAAGGCGATGGCGATGATCGGCCCGCTGACTTCCCGCATGGCTTCATACGATGCCTCGAGCGGACTGAGACCTGCAGCGATGTTGCGCTCGACGTTTTCCACCACCACGATCGCATCGTCGACCACGATGCCGATCGCCAGCACCATCCCGAACAGCGACAGCGCATTGATCGAAAAGCCGAACGCGAGCATCAGCGAGAACGCGCCGACAATCGATACCGGCACGGCGATCAGCGGAATCAGCGAAGCCCGCCAGGTCTGCAGGAACAGTATCACCACGACCACGACGAGGACGATCGCCTCGAAGAGCGTATGAATCACCGCATCGATACTCTCGCGGACGAATTGCGTCGGGTCGTAGACAATCGAGGCCTTGACGCCGTCCGGCATGTCTTTCCGCAGTTCGGCTGTGATGCGGCGCACGTCGGTGGATATCTGCAGCGAATTGGCGTTGGGCTGCTGGAAGATGATGAGCTGAACCGCAGGCTTGCCGTCGAGGTTCGCGCGCAGCGCATATTCCGACGCGCCCATTTCGACACGGGCTACATCGCTCAGGTGCGTCACCGCTCCATCAGGTCCTGTCTTGAGGATGATTCTGCGGAACTCCTCTTCCGTCGCCAATCGTCCTTGTGCGTTGACACTCAGTTGCAAGGGCACGTTTGTCGTCATGGGTGCGCCGCCGACGATGCCGGCTGCGACCTGAACGTTCTGTTCGCGAATCGCCTTGATGACATCTGTGGCCGTCAGGTTATGACTGGCCACCCTGGTGGGGTCGAGCCAGACGCGCATCGAGTAGTCGCCCCCGCCCCACATCACGACTTCGCCCACACCGGGCACCTGCGCAAGCCGGTCCTTGACGTTGACGAGCGCGTAGTTGCGCAGATAGGTCAGGTCGTAGCGGCCATTCGGGGAGCCGAGGTTCACACCCATCGTCAGGGTTGGCGAAGATTTGACCGTCACGACGCCGAGTCGCTGCACATCTTCGGGCAAGCGCGGCATGGCCTGAGACACGCGGTTCTGCACAAGCTGCTGCGCCTTGTCCGGATCAGTGCCAAGCTTGAATGTGACGGTTGTAGTCATGGCGCCGTCGCTATTCGCCTGGGACTGCATGTACAACATGCTCTCGACGCCGTTGATCTGCTCTTCGATTGGCGACGCCACCGTCTCGGCTATGACCTTGGGATTCGCACCAGGATACTGGGCACGAACCACCACCGAAGGCGGTACGACTTCCGGATATTCTGCGGTGGGCAACTTCGTCAGCGCGATGACTCCGGCCAGCAGGATGATCACCGACAGCACGCCCGCGAAGACGGGGCGGTCGATGAAATACTTTGAGATGTTCATGAAGGGCTTCCCGGTTGTCGCTCAGTCGCCAGTTGCGCGGCGGACTGCGCGGCGACGGTTATGCTGGCCATGCTGGCGCGCCCGGCTTCGTGAGGACGCCGTTTGCCAGATACCCGCAGGCATGAGGCGAGTATGACGACCGTGCCGTTTCGGATAAACACGCTTCCCGGAGACGCTTGGGCGATTCACGAGCGACAATCTGGCGAGGAATGGCACGGCAACCGCTGGCTCGACCGCATCGCAAGGCATGGCAGATGTGCAAGCGCGCGAGCATGGCCTGAGTTGTATTTCGAATTCGCCTATGGACGGCTATAGTGGAACCACCGTCGCCTTGGAGCGCACGTTGCGTTCAGGACGGTGATCTATGACGGGGGCAAGATGACTAACGCTGCGGGTTTGGCTAACAGTGTGCCGGCAGACACGCCGGAGTCGCTGATGGCGCTGATCAAGTACCTCGAGCTTTCGCTCGATCAGGGAAAGAGCGTCGTGATGATGCGCGACGCTACGAAAGCCTTTTCGGTTTCCCTGGGCGTTCCGGAGGACGAGGAAAACGACTTGAAAAATTACGGGACCCTTGAGGCGCCAATGGTGGAAGAGATACTCGAGCTGACCCGGCCTGGTGTGAATCGCATCACCGTTGGAGATCAAACGTACCGGTTTTTTCGCAGCTTCACTCACATCGCCGAGGTTGGAGCGGTGGTATTCGCTCCCGCGTAGATTCGCGCGCCCTGACTGCAGCCGGGCACTAGCCGTAGTATTGTATGGCTCGCCGTAAACTGGCCGCGCGAATGTGCGCCAGTATTGATTCTCGTACGCCGTCCCTCATATCTTGTGGCGTTGAGTAACAACAGTAGGCAAGCCGATAAGTATGACAAAACCTGAATTTATTGAGCCCGACAGCGCGCGTCCTGACTTGCTGTGTTTTCTCGTGGCGATTGCCGCGGCATCGTATGCCCTGACCTACGAATGGCGTGTGGACCATGTGGTCGAATGCTGCCGCCAGTGGTTACAGAAGAACCGGCTGAAGATGCACTGGCTCGACCGGGTCCGGATTGGCCAACTCGCTTTGAAGATTGCCAGTAAGGACTTGCTCGACGCGGGAGTCGCGGTTCGACTGTCCAGCGTGCAGGCACTCTTTACCAATGAAATGGAACTCAACGCTGCGAGCACGATGGTGCAGCGAATGATGGTGTTGTGTCACGAGGCGCTTTGATTGGCTGCCTGCGGATCCGGTCGCTACCGGTAACCGGGACTGGCGGCTGCGGTGAATCCGCGAAAAACTACGCAAAAAATCTACTCAATCTTCTCCCGGGCGGATACGCGCGCTTACGGGCTCCGCTCGCTGCGTATCTGCGCCACGCGGACGGTCATATCCCCCACCACCCCGGCATTTCTCTTGAAGGTCGCCGCGCCGCCACCTATCTTTAAGTTGCTTTACGTTCAGGAGATAGCCATGGAAGGCGCTGCAGTTGACGTGCGCATCGATAGCAGGCACTTGTTCGTCGACCTGTCCGACGGTCGCGCTGCTGAGTTCCCACTTGACTGGTTTCCTGTCCTGCAGGCAGCCACGGTAGCGGAGCGCGAACATTTTGCCATTTCAATGGACCGGCAGCAGGTGTTCTGGCCTGAAATCGACGAAGACGTGAATGTACCGGCACTGCTTTCTTTTGTTCCCGACAGGACATTTCTACAATCGTTCTGAAGGCTGACTCCTCTATCGAGCCTTCGCTATGGCGTAGCCTGGCGCGCCGCGGGACCACTTTTGAGCGTGTTTCGCCGTCGCGGCAAATCGTCGGTAGCAGATCACAAAGGACGGATGGCACGGTGGCCTGTCCGAGCGCAACGCCAATCCTGGTGTGCAGTGACGTTTCTTCACCGGAGCCGTTGAACGCCTCTTTGAGGCAATCCACGGCTTCTATATAACGCGGCCTCTTTTAATTCTGGACTCAATCATGGCAACCGGTACTGTGAAGTGGTTTAACGACGCGAAGGGCTTTGGCTTCATCACGCCGGACGATGGCGGCGACGACCTGTTTGCTCATTTCTCGGAAGTCAAGGCCGAGGGGTTCAAGTCGCTTCAGGAGGGGCAAAAAGTGAGCTTCGAGGTCAAGCAAGGACCCAAGGGGAAACAGGCGGCGAATATCAAGCCGGCGTAAGCCCAAGGGGAATCCTCCTCAGCGGGCCGAGACCGTGGGTTATGCGGGCCGGCGGCCGCGCAAAAAAAAGCCCGCGTCGTTGCGTGGGCTGAATGATGCACGCGACTCGGGGAATTCGCGTGCATGCCATGCACAAATGTTAGGCGATATTCTAGAAAATACTTTAGGTATTTTTGTAACTGATTGTTTTATATTAATAATAGGCTGAACGAGTGTCGCAATCGGGTTGTCTCACCGCTGCGCGTTGCCCGCAATCAGGCACATCGTGTGCATCGCTCCTGCTCTGAGCTCTGCATGGACGGCTGCTCATGATGTACAGCGCGGTACCCCTCAAAGGAGCGAAACATGCAGCTAGGCATGATTGGATTGGGGCGCATGGGCGCCGACATGGTACGGCGCCTGACCGCTGGCGGTCAGACATGCGTGGTCTACGACGTGCAGCCCGCGGCGGTCGAGAAGCTCAAACAGAGTGGTCATGGCATTGACGGCGCGGCGTCGCTCGAAGACCTGGTGCACAAGCTTGCGAAGCCGCGCGCGGTCTGGCTGATGGTGCCGGCGGCCGTGGTCGATTCGACGTTGTCGCAACTCACCCCCTTGCTGGAACCGGGCGACATCGTGATCGACGGTGGCAATTCTTTCTATCGCGACGACATCCGGCGCGGCCAGGAGTTGGGCGCACGGCAGCTTCACTATGTGGATGTCGGCACGAGCGGTGGCGTCGCTGGACGGGAGCGCGGCTACTGTCTGATGATCGGCGGCGAGAAGGCGGTCGTGGAGCGGCTCGCGCCGGTATTTTCGACGCTGGCGCCCGGACCCGGCGCGGCGGTTCCCACACCCGGCCGTAGCACGAGCGCAGGAACGGCGGATCAGGGCTACCTGCATTGCGGACCGCAAGGCGCCGGGCACTTCGTGAAGATGGTCCACAACGGCATCGAGTACGGGATCATGGCCGCGTACGCGGAAGGCATGAACATCCTGCACAGCGCCAACGCCGGAAAACAGTCGCGCGAGATCGACGCCGAAACCTCGCCGTTGCGTAACCCCGAGTTCTATCAGTACGACCTGGACTTGCCGGAAATCGCGGAAGTGTGGCGGCGCGGCAGTGTCATCGGTTCGTGGTTGCTGGATCTGATCGCCGCCTCGCTGATCGGCGATGCGGATCTCAAGGAGTACACGGGGCGCGTCTCCGATTCGGGCGAGGGGCGCTGGACAGTCGAGGCCGCGATCGATGAAGGGGTGCCCGCGCCCGTGCTGAGCGCCGCGTTGTTCGAACGATTCAGCTCACGCGGAGAAGGCGATTACGCGAACCGGGTGTTGTCGGCAATGCGGCATGATTTCGGCGGTCATATGGAAAAAGCGGCCGAGAAGCTGGGTAAGCCGCTGAAGTGACATCTTCCGGCGAGGGCGAGGGCGAGGCAAAGCACCAGGTGCGGAACCCGTCGGCACAACAGGCGCAAGCATGACGTGAACGAGGCCGGCCAGCTTACACAAGGCCGACCGCCGTTCACGCTGGGCGCACCGGGACTCACACCCTTGCGTCACGAGCATGGGCGCGCCGCGCGCGGCGGCGCGTGGTCACACCGGTTCGCCCGCGTCTTCAAGGCGCCGGGAGCCCGTCGGGACAAGGCGGTCGCGGTTTGCAGGATACAATTCGGCTGCGCCTGATTTGTCCCATTCCGACCTGACCCATCCATGCTCAATCCGACCCGGGCCTTCCTTCTCGGCCCGCTGCTGAAAGGCGTTTCACGTTCGTTCTATCTGACGCTGCGCGTACTGCCCGCCGGCATGCGCGATCCGATTGGCCTCGCGTATCTGCTCGCGCGCGCCGCGGATACGATTGCGGATACCTCGTTGATTCCGCCCGAGCAGCGTCTTGCCTTGCTGCTGTCGCTGCGCGCCCAGGTGAACGGTGCCGCGGACGAAGGCGCTTTCTTGCAGCGCATGGCGGTGGAAGTGGCAGGACAGCAGACGCACTCGGACGAGAAGGTGTTGCTCGAATCACTTGGGCCGGCGCTGGCGGTGTTGGCGCAACTGGGCGAGTCCGACCGCGCGGCGGTCCGCGAGATCGTCACGACGCTTACGCAGGGCATGGAGTACGACCTTCGCACGTTTCCCGACGAACGCTCCGGGCAGATCGTGGCGCTTCAGGAACTGGCCGATCTCGACCGCTACACGTATCTGGTGGCCGGATGCGTGGGCGAGTTCTGGACCAAAATGACGTATGCGCACATGCCGGGCACGCTCAAGGGCGAACCGCGGATCATGCTCGCGCGCGGCGTTCGTTTCGGCAAGGCGCTGCAGATGACCAATGTGCTGCGCGACTGCGGCAAGGATTTGCGGATCGGCCGCTGCTATTTACCGGTGACGCTGCTGGAGCGCTTCGGCCTCACGCCGCAAGACCTGCTGGTACCTGCCAACTCATTGCGTGCGCAACCGTTGTTGTTCGAACTGGTGCGTCTGTCATTGGACCACTTCCGCGAGGCAGTCGAATACACGCTTGCGATTCCTGCGTTCTCGGTGCGGCTGCGCCTCGCGTGTTTGTGGCCCGTGATGATCGGCCTGGAAACGTTACTGTTGCTGGTCCATAACGACGACTGGCTGGACCCCGGCAAAGTGTCGAAGATCCAGCGCAACAAGGTGTACCAGGTGATGGGATATTCGTTGCCGGCGGTCGCTTCGAACACGCTGGTGCGCAATTGGGCCGCGGGGCTGATCCGGCGTATCGAAGCCCGGTTACAGGCCTGAGCGTTGCTGCGCGTTCGCCGCTGTTAACGTTAGCGCGAGCGACCAAGCTCGATCGGCTGACCGTGCGGCGTATGTCGCGCGGCAGCGTCCCATTCGTTGCGACGCTGCGCGAGCATGTCGCGCTTCACCAGGCCCTTGGCGGTGCTGATGCGCTCCAGCGCGGTCAGCCAATGCGCATAGTAAGTATCGCCATGGTCCGGATCGCCCGCGGCCTGCGCATCGCGGATGGCGCCGTGCAGATAGTCCGCCCACTCCGCCCACGTGAACGTGCCGCGCTCGTGCAAGGCGAGCGTCATCGCAAAGGCCGTGGCTTGCCACGGTGCGTTGAAAACGGGACCCGCGCCGTCGCACGGCAATTCGGGCAGCGCGTGACGCAGTTCGGGCAGATTGAGCCGGCTCGAAGTCATGCGCGCTGATCCTGCCCGGCGTTCGCATGATCCAGGTACGGCTCCCAGCAATCGACGCATACCGAGGCCGCCGTCGTATCCGCGCCCCACAGTTCGGCTGCGTCGAAGCGCACGGTGTAAAGCCACTGCGGCTGCTCGCCCAGGCCGATTGCGTTCGTGTCGGGAAACACATGAGTGCCGCGCACTGCGACGATTTCGCCGCGTTTGCCGCGGCAATAACGCGGCAAACGCGTGTGCGTGGAGGGATTCATCACGCGCGCCCGGACCGCATCGCCCATCTTGAAGCGTGCTTGAGTCGTGGCCGGACGTTCCGCCGGAGTGCCGCGCAGCAGCGCAGCCGTCACCTGATCGGCCCTCAGCACGCGCGCCACCGGCGCAGGCGCGCTGGTGGATTTGCCCGTGCGGATTTCTTCCTCGCTCGCGAGCCCCGCATGCAGTACCAGTTGTTTGAGCCCTTCGAACCAGATCTGGTAATAGGTACTTGCCAGATATTGCGCCGGCGGCAAGCTCTCGCGTTCCGAGCGGGACGTGTCGATGTTCCACTTGCCGGTCGCGCCCATTCCCAGCGTGATGGCGAGGACTCTGCGCTCCCAGTCGGCGTGAAATGTTGCGGTGTCCGCCTGAGGGCGAATCGGGCCGAATGACTGCATGCCGCCCATGTCATGCGGGCCGTTCATGTTGTCTCTCCAGCGAACGAGGGGGTGAGTGGCAAGCCGGTGCCAATCATCGAATCGCGCGTCACCAGTTCGGCAAGCGCCTCTTCGCTGAAGGTTTCGGTACCGGCGGGTTGCATGGGCAACACCAGGTAGCGGAGTTCGGCGGTGGAATCCCACACGCGAAATTCGACCCGCGCGGGCAATTCAAAGCCGAACTCCTTGAGCACGCCGCGTGGATCGATCACCGCGCGCGAGCGGTACGGCGCCGACTTGTACCACGTAGGCGGCAGTCCCAGCACCGGCCACGGATAGCACGAGCACAACGTGCACACCACCATGTTATGGACCGTGGGCGTATTTTCCAGCGCGATCATATGCTCGCCCTGCCTGCCCGAAAACCCCAGCGACGCGATGGCCGCCGTGGCATCGTCCAGCAGCCATCTCTTGTAGGCCGGATCGGTCCACGCCCTGGCGACGACGCGCGCGCCGTTGCGCGGCCCGACCTGATGCTCGTACGTGTCGATCAGCACGTCCAGCGCTTTGGGGTCGACGTAGCCCTTCTCGATCAGCAAGGATTCCAGCGCACGTACCCGCAAATCCATTTCCGGCAGCGCGCTGCCGTCGTGGCCGTGATCATGATCGTGAGAGTGATCGTGTGTCTGCGCGGAGGTGCTTCCGGGAGAATCTTGATGGCTCATTGAAGTTCGTCCTGGCGTTTTTCCGACACGTCCAGTATGGTTTGCTCAATGTGCAAATGCAAACCAGCCCTTGAATCAGGACACAAATTATCATCTACGCGCGTCGCGCAGTGGCATGATAACGGCCTCGCGTCCCCTTCTTTTCGTTCCCGAACATGTCCAACCTGATCGTCCATGGTGGCCTCCCGTTGCGCGGAGAAATCACGCCATCTGCCAATAAGAATGCTGTTTTGCCCATTTTGTGCGCCACCTTGCTGACGAATCAGCCGTTGCGGCTGATTGGCGTGCCGGATATCACCGACGTCAAGAAGATCCTCGAAATTTTCCGCACGCTGGGCAGTGAAGTGTCGATGGACTTCGGCACCGGCATTCTCGATCTGCATCACCACGCCACCGCGTTCGACCCCGTCACGCACAAGTTGCCGGAGGAAATGCGTTCCTCGATCATGCTGGTGCCGCCGCTGCTGGCGCGTTTCGGCGTGGCCCGGCTGGAAAACGACGTGAAGGGCTGCACGCTCGGCGTGCGCGAGATCGATCCGCACGTCGAAGTGTTCGAGCGATTTGGCGCCCGTGTCACGCGCACGGCGGAGTCGCTGATCGTGCGCACCGAAAAGCAGATGACGCCCAACCATCATTGGCTGGACTACGCATCGGTCACCACCACGGAAAACTTCGTGCTGTGCGCGGCTTCGGCTAGCGGCACCTCGACGCTCGTGAATGCCGCATCGGAACCGCACGTACAGGAGTTTTGCCGTTTCCTCGCCATGCTCGGCGTGCAGATCGAGGGCATCGGCACGTCGCGTTTGAACGTCGCCGGCGGCAACAAACTCGGCGGCGGCGAATTCCGTTTCAGCGAGGATTTTCACGAGATCGCGACCTTTCTCGCTCTGGGCGCCATCACGGGCGGCGACATCGTGGTCAAAAACACGGCCCCGGATCAGTTTCCGCTGATCGACCGTACCTTCGCCAAGTTCGGCGTGGACGTGGTGCATCGCGACGGCTGGTCGCGCGCGCATCGTGAAGGGCCGCTCAAGGTGCGCCGGCCGTTCACGCAGAACATCCTCACCAAGGTGGAAGCCGCGCCCTGGCCGTATCTGCCGGTCGATCTGCTGCCCATCTTCATCGCGCTCGGCGTGAAGGCCGAGGGCAGCGCAATGTTCTGGAACAAGGTCTATGACGGCGCAATGGGCTGGTCCGGCGAACTCTCCAAGTTCGGCGCGCACGTGTTCCTGTCCGATCCGCATCGGCTGATCACGTTTGGCGGTCTGCCGCTGAGTCCGGCACGTGTGGAGAGTCCGTACATCATCCGCGTGGCGATCGCGCTGCTGATGGTGGCCGCGAGCATCGAAGGACGCTCGGAAATCATGAACGCGCTGCCGATCCGCCGCGCCCACCCGCATTTCGTGGAAAACCTGCGTTCCGTCGGCGCGAACGTGGAGTGGACCAGCAGCGAATAGCAGTCTTACTGCACGGCGTAACCGCGTCCTTGCATGCAGACGCCGTAGGCGCGCCAATAGCGCGTCATGGGCGGTTCGGGTGGCGGAGGCGGTGGGAGCGCGGGGGTTTTGGCATCGGCTTCCGTGGTCGCTGAAGCGCCGCTGGCCGCGCTGGCGCCCGGCATCTCCGGCATACCGTTCTTGCCGGTCTGGGCCATCGCGCCGCTGGCCGGCGCTGCGCCGGCTGCGGGCGTCGCGCTGGCGGCCCTGGCCGTGCTAACCGACGCCGCGGCCGTTCCGCTGGCCGGCATCGCAGCCGTCGCCGCGGTCGTCGAAGCCGCGCCGTACCCGGGTAGCGGCGGTTGCGTCACCTGCCCGCCGCCGCCCTGGCCGGCGGCGCCCGAAGCGGGCTTGGGCGCCATCGGCGCCTGTGCCTCACGGGTCATGTTGACGTTGGTTTGACGGGACGCCATGGCATAGCACGTGGCGGCGTCGGCGTTCTGCTGCCACGCATTCTGGCTGCGGATCGGGTAGATCACCGGCTGCCATGCCAGCGCGGCATGGCTCAGCACGCATAGCGTCAGGCCAATCAGGATTGTCGTTCTCATCGCGGCGCCTCCTGCGGCGGTCTCGCTGCAATCCTTAAATGGCTCCATTCTCCCCAGGCGCAAACTGCGACCTGAACGGGACCCAGACGTCAGCGCGTATTCGACCGCCTATCGATGTCACTTGAGGGTAACACCGCGCCCGCGCCGCGCAAGACGCGGTATATCGGCTCTGTCGGCCATTGTGAAGCGAATTGGGGCACGGTGGCGGCGGCTGGCGGCGGAAGACGGACGCCCGGTCGATTAGACGGGCCGGGTGGATTCGAGCGCCACTGAGACTTGTAATCGACCTGTCTGAACGCCCATCGTGTTGCGCAAGGGCGGTGCCCGGAACGATTCGAGTTGCGCGCGCTGCGCGGCGCTGCCGATCTCGAGCTGCGCCAGCAGGTCAGCCACGATCGCGTACAACACGGTCGCATTGCCGTCCTCGACCTTCACCGCGATCCCCAACGCGCCATGGGCGCCCAGCCGCGCGGTTTGCGCGTTGGGCCGCACGCCGATCGCATAGCTTGCATCCGCGCCCACCTTGCCGACCAGCGCCCCGTCGAACGCCTGCATCAGGCTCGTACAAAAGCGGCCTTCGCCCGCGACCAGTTCCGGATAGCGCGTCATCGCGCGATAAATCCGCGCAAGCGCAGCCGTACGGGCGGATGACGACGCGGTCCCGGTCACGGTGCCGGTTCCGGTCCCGGCGGGTTGAGCGGTGGCGTCAGCCAGCTTCGCAAAAAGCCGTGCGAGGCGGTCGAGCGGAAACGCGGGCGTCGGCAGGTTGCAGCCGTCGATGGCCCACTGAACGGCGTCGTCCGGGAGATCGCAGAGCTGGGCGACGGTGTGTTTCACGCGCACCTGCAGCGGATGGTCGGGCAAATGGTAGTCCTGCTTCGCCGCGCCGATGGCTTGTGCGCCCGCCAGCATCCCCGCATGCTTGCCCGAGCAGTTGCTGCATACCCCGCCAGGCGTGAAATCGCGCTTGATCCACGCGCGATAGACCGCCTCGGACAATGGCGGATGGCCGCCGCAACGCAAGTCCGCTTCATTTGCCTGCGCCTTGGCGAGCATCTGCCGGGTCCGTTCGATGTGCCGCTCCTCGCTGTTGTGCGACGCGCACATCAGCGCGAGGTCAGCCTCGTCAAAGCCGAAACGTTCGAGTGCGCCGGTTTCGACCACCGCCAGCGCCTGGGCCGGTTTGGCCGCCGAACGTGCCAGCGTCATGCGCGCCGGATCGCCGAACGCATAGAGCAGGCGCCCTTCGGCATCGACCACGGCGACGTGCGCGACATGCGTGTTTTCGACCGAGTCACCACGATAAGTGGTCGCCGCAATCGGTGCCTGGGGTCTGCTGGCGTGCGCAGTCATGGGTTCGTCTCCTGAATCGTCATGGAATGCGAGCGATTTTACGGTTTTTAGATCGCACGAACCAAACGACGACGTGCCAGAAGGGAAAGCCACGGATCTCACCGGAGGGCGGCAAATCGTCATAAAAAAGATGCGGATGCCGGTGTATTTGTAATTCGAATTACCGCTGCGTCCCATTTCCGAAATTCACGCAGTCGGAAAAATCTGCTGAAAATGAAATTGCCTGGCAGATTATGCGGAAATAATTGATGCGAACGATATTCGTAAATTACTTAATTCTTAAGGGCGCCGAGAATCCGGTCGATTTCATCGAACTGCGTCGGCGACAATTGATGGCTTTGCATGATGCTCAGCAGACGCTTGCGCCAATAGGCCCGCGGCAGGCCCGAGCGGTCGAGTTCGGCCTCCGAAAGGAGCCCTATGACCAGTTTGATGTGCAAAATTTCGCTATGCACGAGCTTTGCGGAATGGGCACCCGACATTTTCGATTGCCCGGTAATACAAACGCCCTGTTCGGAAACTATTCCCATCTTCGCTTGCCGACGAGCCTGGCGACGCCACGTGAACAACCCCGGAACGCGGCGTCGGCTCGAATTCGGCCTCCTGTCGTATTTTTGATGGTGGGGCGCACCGTAGGTCGTCTGGAACGCCATTACCGAAAGTGAATATATGTTCGGCTATACCGAACGCCGTTCGGTATTGAGATTCATGGTAATTTCCGGATTAGTGACTGTCAATATGAGATGTGGGATCCTTACGGGATGGCTTCATCAATCTGACGGACAAAACAGAAAATGACCGATGCAGCTCAAATTGCCGAAGATCGATACGCGCTGCGTAGCGTCAATCGCGCAATCGATGTTCTGGATGCCTTGGGGAAGGCAGGCGGAGACGGCCTCACAGTGGCGGGAGTGGCGGAGCAGATCGGGGTGTCGAAAAGTACCGCATTCGCGCTGCTGCAGACGCTCCTCGTGCGCAATTTCGTCACCGACGTGCGGCTGGGCGGCTCGCGGCGCTACCGGCTAGGACTTGCGCTCGTCTATCTGGGCGATCGGGCGGCGGAGGAGGTCGGTGTATCGCAGCTGGCGCTGCCCGTATTGCGTGAACTCACGGCGCTGACGGGACTGACTTCGCGTCTTGCGATTCTCGACCACGGCTACGCGGTGGCGATCAGCCGGATCGATGCGCCGGGGATTTTGCGGATCGCTTCCGCGCTCGGGCAGCGCGAGTTGCCGCATTGCTCGGCGCTCGGCAAGTCGCTGCTGGCGCTGCTGCCGCCGGCGCGGGTCGTCAAGCTGCTGGCGCAAACCGGCATGCCGCGTCGCACGGAACACACGCTGGTCACGCCGGCCGAATTGATGAGCGATCTGATGCGGGTGGCCGAGCGTGGCTATGCCTTCGACAACGAAGAGGACAACATCGGCGTCGTGTGTATTGGTGCGGCCATTACGAATCGCGATGGCGAAGGCGTCGCCGCGATCAGCGTGACGACCCTCAAGAGCGGCTTGACCGACGCGGACCTGCACGAACTGGGCCGCACCCTGCGCAAGCATGCGGACCGCGTGAGCCGGATGCTGGGCGCCGAAGTGGACCAGGAAATCCAGGCGGTCTAATCAGGTTGCACGAGCCGCCGCAGCGTCCAGTTTGCGCGGCCGCGACGCAGGGGGGCGCTGCACAACCGTCGGCTGTCGCACTGGTAGCACCGTTGTGCACCGATACGAAGGAACTGCATGCTGACGACATTTATCGGCCTGTTCGATTTGCACGGCGTGGGCGAATATATGCCCGCGCTGTTGAAGGGCGCCATGACCAGTCTGGCGCTGACGTTATGCATCATGTTGATCAGTTTGCCGCTTGGACTGCTCATTGCATTGGCTAAAATCGGTCGCTCGCGGATTATGCGCACGCTGGCGTCGATTTACATTGAAGTGATCCGGGGCACGCCTGCGCTATTGCAGCTGTTTTACATTTATTTCGTGCTGCCTTCGTTCGGGATTCGCTTCGATCCGTTCTGGGCCGGCGTCATCGGACTGTCGATCAATTACTCGGCCTATCTGGCCGAGGTCTATCGAGCGGGTATCGCGGCTGTTCCGCAAGGGCAGATCGAGGCAGCCAAAGCCTTGGGCATGTCGCGTCGCAAGATGTTGCGGCTGATTGTTCTGCCGCAAGCAATCCGCGTAATCATTCCCCCGCTCGGCAATTATGGCATTTCGCTGTTCAAGGACACGTCGCTCGTGTCGATCGTCACCGTCAAGGAACTGATCTTTACCGGGCAAATCATCTCGTCGACGAATTTCGAATACGTCACGGTGTTTACGATCATCGGCGCGATCTATCTGGCGTTCTCGTATCCGAGCGCGCTCGTCGTGCGCTGGCTCGAACGGCGCATGAAGGTTGGCGGCAAGGCGAAGGCCCCCGCCACCACGCCTCGTGCGACGGCGGCCACCCCATGATCCGGCTCGAGCACGTCAACAAGCGCTTTGGGCACCATCACGCACTGCAGGACGTCTCCCTGAACGTCGCGAAAGGGCAAGTGCTGAGCATCGTCGGGCCGTCCGGATCAGGCAAGTCGACCCTGCTCCGGTGCATGAATCATCTGGAGAAAATCGACAGCGGCACAATCTATTTCGATGAAGTCCCCGTTTACGAATACATCAAGAACGGCAAGCGTCACGCCGATAACGATAAGGCAGTCGAAGCGATTCGCGCGAAGGTCGGCATGGTGTTTCAATCGTTCAATCTGTTTGCGCATTTGAGCGTGCTCGACAACATCACGATTGCGCCGATCCACGTGCGGGGTATTTCGGCATCCGATGCAATCGACGAGGCGCGCGCGTTGCTCGACAAGGTCGGGTTGCTGGCGAAGGCGAATGCCTACCCGCACGAAATGAGCGGCGGCCAGCAGCAACGCGTGGCGATTGCGCGGGCGCTGGCGATGCGCCCGGAGGTGATGCTGTTCGACGAAGTCACCTCGGCGCTCGATCCGGAACGGGTCGGCGAGGTGTTACGCGTGATGCGCACGCTGGCCGGTGAAGGCATGACCATGATCGTTGTCACCCACGAGATGGGTTTTGCGCGCGAAGTATCGGACCGCATTGTGTTCATGGCGGATGGCCGGATCGTCGAAGAAGGCAGCCCCGCGGCATTCTTTGCGACGCCTCAGCAACTGCGCACGCAGGATTTCCTGCGCTCATTGTGGGAGCGAAACAGGCAACTGGGCGGGACCGTTAGCCCCTAATAACAAACAGTCAAGACCAACGAATCGGGAGCTTCACATGAGAATGGCAACGCTGATGCTCGTGTCGCTGGCGGCGGGCTTGCTGTCCACCTCAACCGTCTTCACCGCGTCATCCGCGTGGGCTGCGGACGAAGCGGCACTCGGCAACATGCGTTTCGACGGCGGCGACGGCTCGTATAAGCGCGCGGTCGAAAACGGCGTCACGTTTGTGATCGCCGCGGACCCGCCTTCCACCTTTCGCGACAACAAGACCAATAGTTTCGACGGCGCCGACGTGCGCATCTTTCGCGAAGTGGCGAAACGCCTGGGCATCGCCAAAGTGAACTGGGACATCGTGCCGTTCGACGCCATGATTCCCACGCTGCTGGCCGGCCGTGCGGATGTGATCGTGGATAACCTGCACGAAACCGAACCGCGTCTGCGTGTGGTGGCATTCACCAGCCCGGCCTACTGGTACGGCTCGGGCATCGCGGTGCAGCGCGGCAACCCCGCGAAGATTCACGACTGGGCCAATTTTGCGGGCCGTAGGGTGGGCACATTGCGCGGCAGCATCAACCATCAATTGCTGAGTGAGCGCAACGACCTGAAGGAGCTGAAACTCTATACGAGCAGCGAGGCCGAGTACTCCGACCTGATTGCCGGGCGCATTGACGTGGCGATGGAAGACGACATCAAGATCGGCCAGTTTCTGAAACAGCATCCCACCGCGCCGGTGGAGAGGGTGCTGGACTACAAGCCGCAGCCACGCGAATACGGCTACGCGCGTTACGCGTTGCGCAAGAGCGACGTGGATCTCAACAACGCGGTGTCACGGGCGCTGGATGAAATTCGCGCGGACGGCACGCTGAGTTCGATCATCGCGCAGTTCGGCTATACGGACCGCAACCTCTGGTATTTCCCCGTCAAGAACTGACCTGGCAGCCTGATGGCGCGCCGCCCGTGCCGTTTCTGCGGAGCGGCCTTGCATCATCGCATCCCGCCAATCTGATCGGTTTCGACGCGAGGCCGTACAATCATGCCTTCATGAATCGCGCAGGGCGCCAGCGCCTGGCGCGATTCAAATCGTTGCAAACCCCTTTGAATCGAAACAGAAAGCCACGTGACTTCGTCTTCCAGTTCCTCTTCCTCCGCAGCCAACCCCCGCACCCGCAAACCGCTGACCATCATCCAGACGCTCGCCATTGTCGGCGTGGCAGGGCTGATCGGCTCGCTGCTTCTCAAGCTGCTGGTCTAGCCCACGCGCCGGGCATCAGGCCGCGATCGCGACCTCGTCTTCGGAAACGACAGTCGAGGCCGCGAGCAGCACCGGAATCGACTTCGACGTCGGCGTGCCGGCGCCGTCGGCCACCGACGACAACGGCACCAGCGGATTCGTCTCCGGGTAGTAGGCGCCGAGGCAACCGCGCGGAATGTCGTACTCGACGAGCAGGAAGCCGGCGGCGTGGCGTTCGACGCCGTCGTCCCACACGCTTGTGATATCCACGCGCTGGCCGACTTTGAAGCCGAGCATGTCGATGTCCGCCTTGTTGGCAAACAGCACGCGTCGCTGACCGAACACGCCGCGATAGCGATCGTCGAGACCGTAGATCGTGGTGTTGTACTGGTCGTGCGAGCGGGTCGTCATGAGCGTCATCAGGCGCTCCCCATGGAGGGCGCGGGCGCGGTGAATCGGCGAGTCGACCGAAATAGCGTGCACCATGAATTGCGCCTTCTTGCTGGGCGTATTCCAGACGCGGTCGCGCGAGGCGACGCCCAGATGGAAGCCGCCCGGGTGCTTCAGGCGTTCGTTGTAATTTTCGAAGCCGGGGAATACCTTTTCGATGCCGTCGCGGATCAGCGCGTAGTCGTTCGTCAGGGCGCGCCAGTCGACCTTGGCGCTACCGAGCGCCGCTTCCGCCATGCGCGCCACGATGGCGATTTCCGACAGCAGATTCGGCGAAGCCGGCTTGTTCATGCCGTACGAGATGTGCACCATGCTGAACGAATCTTCGACGCTCACGCCCTGCGCCACGCCGTTCTGGATGTCGATCTCGGTGCGGCCGAGCGTCGGCAGAATCAGCGCGTCGCGACCATGGACGAGGTGGCTGCGGTTCAGCTTGGTCGTGATGTGCACGGTCAGATCGCACGAACGCATGGCTTCCCACGTGCGCGGCGTGTCCGGCGTCGCAATCGAGAAATTGCCGCCCAGACCGATAAACACCTTCACCTTGCCGTCGAGCATCGCCTGAATCGAGTTCACGACGTCCAGACCGTGCTCGCGCGGCGGCTCGAAGTCGTACACCTCGCCGAGACGGTCGAGGAAAGCCTGGGTGGGACGCTCTTCAATGCCCACCGTGCGGTCGCCCTGCACATTCGAGTGGCCGCGCACCGGGCACAGGCCCGCGCCGCGCTTGCCGATCATGCCGCGCATCATCATCAGGTTCGACAGGATCTGGATGGTCGGCACCGAATTCTTGTGCTGCGTGAGGCCCATGCCCCACGTGGAGATGACCGCCTTGCCCTTGACGTAGATGTCGGCGAGCTTGAGCACGTCGTCCATCGGCACGCCCGATTCGGCGACGATGGTGTCCCAGTCTTCGGCACGCAGATCGGCGGCGAAGACGTCGAATCCCACCGTGTGCTCGGCGAGGAAGTTCACGTCCAGCACGCGTTCGGCGCCGCTCGCGAGTGCCGCGTCGTCCAGTTCGATCACGCGCTTGGCGACGCCCTTGATCAGCGCGAAGTCGCCGCCCACCTTCGGGCGAATGAACACGGAGCTGATCTGGGTGCTGCCCATGGTCAGCATTTCAATCGGATGCTGCGGGCTGGCGAAGCGCTCCAGACCGCGCTCCTTGAGCGGGTTGATGGATACGATGGTCGCACCGCGTTTCGCGCACTCGCGCAGTTCGCCGAGCATCCGCGGATGGTTGGTGGCCGGATTCTGGCCGAAGATCAGAAACGTGTCGGCATGTTCCAGGTCGTCCATCGTGACCGTGCCCTTGCCGACGCCCACCGTGCCCGGCAAGCCGCGGCTGGTCGCCTCGTGGCACATGTTCGAGCAGTCGGGGAAGTTGTTGGTGCCGTACATGCGCACGAACAGCTGAAACAGGAACGCCGCTTCATTGCTGGCGCGGCCCGAAGTGTAGAAGGCGGCGCGGTCGGGATCGTCGAGCCCTTTCAGGTGACGCGCGATCAGGTCGAAAGCTTCGTCCCAGCCGATCGGCACGTAACGGTCGAGCAGCGCGTCGTAGACCATCGGATCGGTCAGCCGGCCGTGCTGTTCGAGCTCGTAGTCGGTCTGCTTCATCAGTTCCGTGACCGTGTGCTCCGCGAAGAACTGCGGCGTCACGCGCTTGCTGGTCGCCTCGGCGGCCACGGCCTTCACGCCGTTCTCGCAGAATTCGAAGGTCGAGGCGTGTTCCCGGTCCGGCCATGCGCAGCCCGGACAATCGAAGCCGTCAGGCTGATTCTGCTTGAACAGGGTCTTGTAGTTCCCGCCTGCGACCTTTTCCTTGATGAGGTTGATCGCGACATACTTCAGCGCGCCCCAGCCTGCTGCCGGGTGGGTATACGGTTCGATACGAGCTTCGGGTTTCTTCATGACCTTGTTGCCGGAAACAGGCGGATTGACAGGCGGATTTGTGGATTGGCTCAAGCTTACTGTGTTCCAAAAACATCACGGATCACAGAAAATGAGAAAGACAAGGGATACAGTTGCGGCGATTTGTCTTAGACTTCGCGTATTCCATCTGTTTGGGTTGTTGTCTGCCTTGAAGCTTTACGAAAAACTCGCCGATGAGATTGGTGAGGCCATCCGCCGTGGCGTATTCGCCGTGGGCGAGCGGATTCCGTCGGTGCGCCAGTCGAGCCAGCAGCATGGCGTCAGCATCAAGACGGTGCTGCACGCTTACGCGTTGCTGGAAGGCCGCGGCATCATCGAAACCCGGCCGCAGTCCGGCTATTTCGTGCGCGAACTGGCCGCGCCGCAAACCATGCGGAGTCCGGCGCCGGCGCCGTCGCCGCCTTCCGAAGTGGATGTGAGCCGGCTCGTGCTCTCCACGCTGCGCAGCATCCGGGCGCACGACGCGATTCCGTTGGGTTCGCCGTACCCGGATCCGTCGCTTTTTCCGTGGCGCCGGATCAACCAGTACGCGAACGCGATTGCGCGGCGGCATTCAAGCTGGAACCTG
Source organism: Paraburkholderia sp. (assembly GCF_036488795.1). Lineage (GTDB taxonomy): Bacteria > Pseudomonadota > Gammaproteobacteria > Burkholderiales > Burkholderiaceae > Paraburkholderia. Next base: position 29,841 of record NZ_DASXHA010000067.1, on the reverse strand, counting down.
ATGGACGATTTGCCGCCGGGCAATCCGGAGCTGATTCGCCAGATTGCGCGGCGCTACGCCGAAAACGGCGTGCCGGTGGATCCGCAGGAAATCGTCATCACGTTGGGCGCGACCGAGGCGATCAATCTGAGCCTGCAGGCGGTGGCCAAGCCGGGCGACACGGTGGTGGTCGAGTCGCCGACCTTCTACGCGATGCTGCACGCCATCGAGCGCATGGGCATGCGCGCGCTCGCGGTGGCGACGCATCCCACCGAGGGCATCGACATTGACGTGCTGGCGGACCTGCTCGGCAAGCAGAAGGTCGCCGCGTGCATGGTGATGCCGAACTTTCAGAATCCGCTCGGCTTTCAGATGCCCGACGAGAAAAAGCAGCGGCTCGTCGAATTGCTCACCCTGCACGATATTCCGGTGATCGAAAACGATGTGTATCAGGAACTCTATTTCGGCGAAGCGCGGCCCACGACACTCAAGAACTACGACACCAAGGGGCTCGTCTTGCACTGCGCGTCGTTTTCCAAGAGCCTGACTGCGTCGTACCGGATCGGCTGGGCGATGCCGGGTCGTTATCGCGCGCAGGTGGAAAAACTGAAGTTTCTCAACACACTGACGACGCCTTCGGTGCCGCAGGTGGCGGTGGCGGACTATCTGCGGCAGGATGGCTACGACCGGCATTTGCGGCACGTGCGCAAGTTCTATCGCCACCAGGCGCGCCTGATGAGCGCCATGGTGCAGCGCTTCTTCCCGGCCGGCACGCGCGTCTCAGCGCCGCAGGGCGGCTATGTGCTGTGGGTGGAAATGCCGCCAGACGTGGATTCGATGCGGCTCTATCGCGCGGCGCTGGCACGCGGCATCACGGTGGGGCCCGGATATATGTTTTCGACGCGCAACGATTTCCGCCACTTTATCCGGCTGAATTACAGCTATCCGTGGACGGCGCAGACTGAGGCAGCGCTCAAGACACTGGGCGAACTCGTTGCAGAGATGACTTGAGGAGAGACAAATGAGCGATGAAATCGACCCGGCACTCGTAGCGGTGCTGATGCAGCTCTGGCAGGCGGAAAAGGAGACGCCGGGGCGCGACTGGTCGCTGGCCAAGCTCTCGAAGCGGTGCGGCCTGCCCATGAGCGCATTGCGCAGGCAACTGACACTGCTCGGTGACGGCGACATCGTCGCGACGACGCTGACCGAAGAAGGCACCGGCACGGCGAAGCTGACCGATGCGGGCCGCAGTTTGTGCGGCGAGCTGTTTCGCGATCTCGAACAGTAGGCGTCGTCGTCGCCACGGTTGTGTTTGCAACCATGTACGTATCCCGAAAGTAGTTGCATTGCTAACTATCCAGACTTATACTCTGGCCATGTTCGATCAATGTCTCTACTTCAACACGTCTGCACTGGCTCGCCGTCTTGAACGCGAGTGGGCGGAAGCGTTCGAGCCTTTCGACGTCACGCCGCCGCAAGGTTTCATGTTGCGCGCGGTGATCGAGCGTCCGGGCATGTTGCAACGCGAACTCTCGGACGAGCTGTTCATTGCCAGACCAACCGTCACGCGCGCGCTGGATGGCCTGGAAGCAAAGGGCTATATCGAACGGCGCCGCACGGAAGACGACGGCCGCGAAGTCTCGGTCTTTCCGACAGTCAAGGCGCTCGTCATCAAAACCGAGTTGAACGGTGCGAGCGGGGCCGTTACCGCGCGGCTCAAAAGGGCGCTGGGCGGCGCGGAATTTTCGGAAGCGGTTTCAAAAATTCGTGGGGTACGCTCGGCACTTCCCTAAGGCAGTTTTTTGGCTGACGTATAGTTGCATAGCTAATCAAATTGAGGGTCGCATGCCAGCTAGGGTGTGATTACACCGGTGTATTCGCGGAGACCGATCCGCGGCTTTATAGACGCAGCAACAGGCTGTTTTCATCATGAAACATATCGCAGCATTCTCCATCGCGACCTGGTCGGCCGCCGCCATTCTCTACTTTGGCCAGCACTCCGTGGCAATGATCGCCTTAAGCGGTGTGGTCGTGCTCGGCGGTTTCGATCTGCTGCGTCCTTGAGGCCGCGCGCGCTTGCCAAAGTCGGCATGCCGAAGTGATCCGGGCACATTTACCTTGTGCGCAAACGCACTGGCGGTACCAAATTCAGCTTGCAATCCGATTGCAGTCTACTTACGCGCTTTCGCTCGATTTTGGCGTGAAAGTGCTACCGGATTACGCATAGACTCGGCCTAATCAATCGTCAAAATAATGCGCGTGAGCAGGACCAGGGAGAGGCGCGTGGCCGTCCAGACGACTGGACAGCGGCTTTGCACGGCAACGCACACTTGCGGATACCCTGGTTTGTCCCGACGATAGAAGGCCGCATAATCAGAAACAGTGGTCGAGGGACTGGAAAGGCCTGAAGGGAAAACAAGCGCTATAAGCGCCTGGCTCCGCATACGATATGCCCGAACCATGACTGCACGGTCGGGTCGGGAATAATGTGAGTCGCCGATGACAACCGTAAGAGACCATACGTTGCCTCGCCAACACTTGATGCACGGCACCAGGGCCGCGCGGCCTGCTGCTTTGCGCGTGCGGTCACTCGACGAAGCCGGCGCTTATTCAATCTTTCACGAACCCTGGTGGCTGGACATCGCAACGGAAGGCAACTGGAGCCTCGCTAAAGTCGTACGCGGCAAAGAGGTGCTCGGCCAGATGCCTTACAACACCACCCGCATGGGCATGTGGCGGATTTCACATTTGCCGCCGCTCACGCGCACGCTTGGGCCGGTCATCAGACCGTTGGGACTCGACACCGTCCATGAGCAGCATCACCGGCTGAACGTCACGTCGCAGCTGATCGAGCAGTTACCTCACTTCGATAGCTTCTTTCAGGTGTTCGATGCGCGCGTCGACGATGCGCTCGCATTCGCGCTGAAAGGCTTTACGGTGTCCGCGCGCTACACGTTCCAGATCACACCGGATTGCACGGCCGCCGAGGCGTGGGCACGTCTTCACTGCAAGACCCGCAATGTGATCCGCGGCGCGGAGAAACGCCTGACGGTCGCGCCCATTGCCACGCCAAGCGAATTCCTGCAATTCTACGAAGCCAACCTGCTCGAACGCGCACGCACCAACGCGTACGGATCGGCGGTGATGCGGCAGCTCGTGAACGCATTCGTGGAGCGCCAGGCGGGACATCTGCTGGGCGCTTACGGGCCCGACGGACGGCTGGTCGCCGCAATCGGTGTGGTGTGGGACCAGCACGTGATGTACTACCTGCTGTCATCGCGCACGCTCGGCGCGCACGGCGGCTCGATCAGCTTGCTGCTGTGGACCGCGATTCAGCACGCGCTGGAACGCAACCTGACGTTTGATTTCGACGGTTTCTCCAGTCCGGCCACCTTCAATTTTCTCGATGGTTTCGGCGCCACCTTGAAGCAACGGCTGGGCGTCGAGCGTCTGAGCACCATGTACTCCGTGGCGCGGATTCTCAAGCGCCGCATCACGCCCAAGTCGAGCGCGGTATTCGCGCCGAATCTGTGAGCGCGTGATTTTCCTGCGCTACTGCAGCGTGCCTCTAGGCGGCTTTCTGCGTGTGCTTGGCGGGGCCGATCATCGATTCGGCCAGCTCGACCGTGTTGGACGCAAACAGAACCGGCGTCCAGCGCTTGATCGACGCAAGGGCGTTGGCCGAGAAGCGCTCGCGTAGCGCGGCATTCGTCCCCAGCCGCATGAGCCGCGCGGTGAGCGCGTCCTCGTCGTCCGGCTCGATGACGAAGCCGTTGAAGCCGTCCTCCACCAGTTCGTCGGCGACCCCGCAAGTACGCGTGACAATGGCGGGCTTGCCCGCCGCGAACGACTCGTTGACGCACAAGCCCCATTGATCGAACTGGCTGGCGAGCACGGTGAACTCGGCAAGCGCATAGAGGCCGGGCATATGCTGGTTCGGCACGGAACCCAGAATGACGACGTGCTTCGTCAGCCCGAGCCGGTCGATCTGCTCCAGCAGTTGATCCTTGCACGGACCCTGCCCGATCAGTACCAGCGAGACGCCTTCAGCCTGCAGCCCGGACCTGAAAAATGCCGTCAGCAGCAGGTCGATGTTCTTGCGGGCCACGAAGCGGCTCACGCACAGCACGTAGCGCGGCGGCAGAGCGAAGCGCGTGCGCACCTCGGCGGCATTCGACAAAGCCTCTCGGGCCCGCTTGGAGAAATAGTCGACGTCGATGACATCGAAGCCGATGCGCGATCGTTCGAGCGGCACACCTAACGACTCCGCATAGGCGCGGTGTTTTTCCCCCGCCACCAGCGCGGCGTCGAACTTCGACACCAACATGCGCTTCATGCGCTCCTTGAACGCATACCGTTTGCCGTCGTCGGCTTTGGAATCCGACATATACATCAGCGAGAAGCGGCGCGTGAACAACTTGAGCAGGCACAGGATGATCGAGTAATTGGTGCTATAGCCGAGCGTGACCACCACTTCCGGCGAGAACGTGCGGAGTATCTTCAGCAGATCGCGGGCCACCCGGAAGCTATGTCCGTCGTTTTCGCCCGCACTCTCCATCAGCGTGACGCAGTTCGCCGGACTCGAGCTGAAGAAGGCGCTGCGGCGGTCTTGCGGGAAGCCGTACGCACCGGACTTGCCGAACACTTCGACGAGATAGACTTGGTGTCCCCGGCTGTTGGCGAGCCGGAGAAGCGCCTGGTAGCGCGGCACGTGGTAGTCACCCAGATGACCGACGACGAATAGGACTCGCATGGAAGGGCTAACCGAGCGGTTTGGATTGTTTGGATTGGCGGGACGCTGCTGGAGTCATCCTAACGCGGGCACGGTGCCGGCCAGCCGGATGGCCGACAAAGGCGAATCTTTGGCGGCAGGATCAGAGTGGGAGCGCACAGGATTTGCGGGGGGCTGCGAGCCGCAATCATACATTGAGTCCGACAGGGACTTCTTTGTCGCACCGGCATGCTTTAGCATGGCGCCGGATCATGTTGCAGTTTTTTAATTGCTCGCCGCACACTCAATCCGTTTGCTCATGAAAAAACACTCGAATCCGCTTCTATCCCCTGCCATCGGCACGCATCGCGAACTGGTGAGTTTCCATTTTGGCCCTGCGGATAGCGGTCAAAAAATCTATGTGCAGTCGTCCTTGCACGCCGACGAAACACCCGCGATGCTGACCAGCGTGCTGCTGAAGCGCCGGCTGCTCGAACTGGAAGCGCAAGGCGCGCTCGCGGCCGAAATCGTGCTGGTGCCGGTCGCCAATCCGGTCGGGCTGGGTCAATACGTACTGGGTCAGTTTCTCGGCCGTTTCGATGCCGGCAGCGGCAAGAATTTCAACCGCCATTTCTTGCAGTTCGACGCCCTGGTTGAGCGCGCCAAAGAGGCGCTGGGTGCGGACCCGCTCGCCAATCGTCAAATTGTCAGGCAATTGCTGCGCGACGAATTGCAACGGCAACAGCCGCTGACCGAGTTCGAGTCGTTGCAACTGGCGTTGCTGAAGCTGTCGTTCGACGCGGATGTCGTGATCGATCTGCATTGCTCGCTCGAAGCGGCCATGCATCTGTATACCAGCGAATCTGCGTGGTTCGACTTCGAACCGCTGGCGCGCTATCTTGGCTCGCGTGCCTCACTGCTCGCCACCAATTCGGGCGGCGAGTCGTTCGACGAGACGCATAGTCTGCTGTGGTGGCAACTGCAGCAGAGCCTCCCGGCGGACAAGCCGGTGGACAACGGTACCATTGCGGTGACAGTGGAATGCCGCGGGCAGCGCGACGTATCGTATGAAGTCGCGCAGCAGGACGCGGATGCGATCGTCGACTATCTGACGTGGCGCAAGGCGATTCGCGGCGAGCCGAAGCCGCTGCCCGAATTGCCCGCACCCGCCACGCCGCTTGCCGGCAGCGAGCAGTTCCATGCGCCCGTGAGCGGTATCCTCGTACACCGCGCAGACATTGGCGAGCTGATCCGTGCGGGCGATCCGCTGTTCGACATCGTCGATCCGCTCACCGACGAAACCACCACGATCACCAGCAATACCGAAGGTGTCTTCTATATGCGCCGCGCAATCCGCTTCGTGACCGCAGGCGCGCCGCTTGGCCGCGTGACGGGGACGAAGCCGGTCCGCACGGGCGTGTTGCTGGGGGCGTGAATCATCCGACAAAAGTTGTCTGAAACATGGATCGCGTAGGATTGCGATCCAACTCGCCGCGCTACCGCGCCAACGATCATGATCTCTTTCGACTCCGGCCCATTCCGTTTCCAGTTGCGCGCTGCGGCCGTACTCCTGCAACGCGACAAGGTGCTGCTGCACCGTGCCAATGACGACACATTCTGGTCATTGCCAGGCGGCCGCGTGGAGCCGGGCGAAGAAGCCGCCGTCACCGTCATGCGGGAAATGCTCGAAGAACTCGGCGTGACCGTAGCGATCGAGCGTCTCGTCTGGATGGTGGAGAACTTCTTCCACTACGCCGGAAAGCAGCAGCACGAAGTGGGGTTTTATTTTGTGGTGAGCGCGGCGAAAGGCTCCGCCGTGCTCAATGAAACCGGCGATTTCCCAGGCGTGGAGAAGACACCGCGTTTGACGTTCCGCTGGTTTTCACGCAGCGAACTGGCGCAATACGACATTCGCCCCGCGTTTCTGGCTAAGGCGCTTGCACAAGACCCGCTCCAGTTCGCGCACGTAGTGAATCACGACGCATAACGTTACGGCGCAACAGCGTCGCTCAGCGCTACGCATAAACGCAGCGCTGAGCGACACCCGGCAACCCCCCGAAGCAGACCTCAGATTGCAGTCAGGGTCGGCGCTACCGCAGCCGGATCGCTGATACTCGGACGGCCATTTTCAACGTGGCCGGCCAGACGCCGCGTAAAGCTGGCGTCTTCATTGCTGCTGACGGTCAGGTCATACCAGTGATGGCTCGAAGCCAGCACCCACGCTTCCTCGATCTGCGCACCGGCCGGCACCAGCACCTGGCGCGGACGCGCGCCGTACGCGTTGTCGGTCACGGTCAGGCGCGCGATCCCGCCGCCCTTGTTGCTGAATTTGAGGAACACGTTGCCGTTGGCCACATCGTATTGCGTGTGGATTTCGGGAAGCGCCGGCTTGCTGTTGTGCGATTGCGTGTTCGTCGGGCTCGCGTTGCCGGCGAACTTGCGCACGAAACCATTCGGGCCGAACACTTCGAACGCGTACACGCCGTTCGTCGTGGTCAGATCGAAGGTCTCCGTCAACGACTTGCGCGCTTCGACCGTGTAGCGCCACGGACCATCGGTGCGGTTGGTGGCGTACACGTAGAAATGCGCGCCTTGCTCGCCGGTATTGCCGATTTCGATCGTGAAGGTGTTTCCCCGCGTGTCGACATGACCGTTCACATGCAGCTCGTAGGGCAACGCGCGGGCAAAACGAATGCCCGGTTCCTGCGGATCGATCATGCCGGGTGTCGCCGGTACGGTCGGCTTCGGCTGCGTCGCGCATTGGTTGTCGGCCATGCTCATATAGTTGCTGGTGTCCGGCAGCGGCGGCATGCCGGCGTCCGGCGTGCGGAAGTCGAATGCCGTCGTCAGGTCGCCGCAGACCGCGCGGCGCCATGGTGTGATGTTCGGCTCATTCACGCCAAAGCGCGCTTCGATGAAGCGGATCACCGACGTGTGATCGAACACCTGCGAGCAGACAAAACCGCCTTTGGTCCACGGCGAGACGATCGTCATCGGCACGCGCGGCCCAAGCCCGTAGGGCAGGCCGTCGGCGGTATAGCTGCCGCCGCGCAGCGGATTGACGACGTTGTGAATTTCGCCTGCCACGCTGACGGTCGATTGCCCTTGAGCCGCGGTCGTCGCCGGTTGCGGCGGCACGAGGTGATCGAAGAAGCCGTCGTTCTCGTCGTACATGATGAACAGCACCGTCTTGCTCCACACCTCCGGATTCGACGTGAGGGCGTCGAGAATCTGCGACGTGTATTCCGCGCCGTAAGCCGGCGTATAGCTCGGATGTTCCGAATAGGCGGCCGGCGGGCACAGCCACGATACTTGCGGCAAGTTGCCGGCCATCACGTCGTTCTTCAGGTCGACGATCGTACGCACCGTCTGCGCGCGCTCGTACAGCGCGGAGCCGGGCTGCGCGTCGATGTAGTTGACGAAGTTCTGCAGGATGTTGGTGCCGTAGTTGCCGTTCAGCGGATCGCTGCCGGTGAGACCTTGCTGATACACCTGCCACGTGATGCCGGCGGCCTGCAGGCGCTCCGGATACGTGGTCCACGACAGCAGCTGATAGGTCGGCGGGCCATCGCCATCCACGAAGTCGTTGTTGTCGAGCAGGGGGCCGCCCATCGTGCCGGTCGGGTCCACCATGCCGGTCATCAGATACGCGCGATTCGGGTGCGTCGGTCCCGGCATCGCGCAGAAGTAGGCGTCGCAGACGGTGAACGCATCGGCCAGCGCGTAGTGGAACGGAATGTCGCTACGCAGGTAGTAGCCCATGGTCATGTCCGTCTTGTACTGCGGCCACTGGTTGTACACACCGTTGTTGATGGCGTAGTGCGTCGGATACCACGAGTGGTCGAGGTCGCCGATACATTGCGCACTGGTTGTCTGCGTATTCAGATGGAACGGCAACACCGGTTGCGCGGCGTTTTCCTTCGACGGCTGATACCAGACCGGCTTGCCGCCGGGTAGCGGAATCGGGAAGCGGTCGTTGTAGCCGCGCACACCGCGCATATGGCCGAAGTAGTGATCGAACGAGCGGTTCTCCTGCATGAAGACGACAATATGTTCGACGTCCTGAATCGTCCCGGTGCGCGAATTGGCAGGTACGGCAAGCGCATTGCGGATCGACTCGGGGAATGCCGCGAGCGCGGCAGCTGCGCCTGCGGAGGATGCAACGGTCTGCAGGAAACGGCGACGGCTATTTGAGGTCATTTGTTATCACCTTCTGCGGGGGGGAAGAATGAGCGCGCGAGGCGCCGGGTTAAGCCGGTCTCAATTGGTGGAGTTGGTGTTGCCGCCGTCACCCGGCGCGTCATGCATGACGGGCGCGACCTGCCGGCTGTCGGCGGCAAGGCTCGCCTGCACGCTTTGTACGGCGCTGTCCGAGCTTGCGTCGGGGGCGCCCGACTGCATGGTGCTCAATGCTGCCGAAGCGCCGAACGCGACGGACGGCGTGACGGTTTGCGTGGTCTCTTGCGCAGAAGGCGTGGGTGCGCCTGATGCGGCGCTGCTTTGATCGACGTTGGCCGAAGCGCGGTCGTCGGGACCGCAGGCACTCAGCGTGATGGTTGCAAATACAACGAGTACGGCCGGGACCGTGACGGGATGTTTGTGCATATCTGCCTCAGTGTTCTGGGTAGCGGGATGGAGTCTCCAGACAGTTGAAGAAAAATTTGTGAAATATGGTGTAACGTTTGCGCGCCGCGAAATTTCTCTAGACGTTGTGTGCTTTTCGAAAGCTGTCGGAAACAAAAAGGTAGTAAAACGGCGCCGTTTCGCGCGAGGTGCCCAGCAAACCGATAAGATCGAACCGGGTAGAACTGCTGGTTACGACATGACACGCATCGATCGACCTTTCGATCCCGCCCGTCTCGACGACGAATGGCTCGAAGCCGACGGCTTCGGCGGCTTCGCGTCCGGCACGGCGGGCACGTCGCGCACCCGCCGCTATCACGCGTTGCTGCTGGCCGCGACCCACGCGCCGGGGGGCCGGGTGGTGCTCGTCAACGGTATCGAGGCGTGGCTCGAAGCGCATGGCAAGCGTTATGCGTTGAGCATGCAGCGCTACGTGCCCGACGTCGTGTATCCGGACATTGCGGGGCACCTGCTTGGCTTCGATACGGCCCCATGGCCGACCTGGCGGTTTCAGCTCGATGGCGACACGTTATTGATTGCCGAGCTATTCGTCGCGAAGGCGACCTGCGAGACGGTGTTGCGCTGGCGTCTGCAGGGCGGCAGCGAAACCGGCGCAGCATGGGGCGATGCCACGCTGCATGTGCGGCCGCTGCTATCGGGGCGCGACTATCATGCACTGCACCATGAGAACGCCGCCTTCAACTTCAATGCGGACATCAGCGAAGACCTCGCGCGCGTGAGCTGGCAGCCCTATGGCGATCGGCCCGTGATCCACGCGTCGACCAATGGCGTCTATACGCGGGCGCCAGACTGGTTTCGAAACTTCTGCTACGTGCGCGAGCGCGAACGCGGGCTGGATTTCAGCGAAGACCTTGCCACGCCTGGCGTATTTACGTTCAACCTGAGCGATGCCGAGGCGCTGATGATCCTGCAGGCGGGTCCGCAGCAGCCGGACGCCATGCCTGCAATGCAACGCGTCAAGGATCTGGCCGACAGCGAATACGCGCGGCGCGCCGCGTTCGCCTCACGCCTGCACCGTTCCGCCGATGCGTATCTGGTCGCGCGCGAAGAAGGCCGCACCCTTGTCGCTGGCTTTCCGTGGTTCACCGATTGGGGCCGCGATACGTTCATTGCCATGCGCGGTCTGCTGCTGGCATCGGGGCGTTTCGATGCGGCGGAGGCGATCCTGCTGGAATGGGCGGGCACGCTCTCCGAAGGCATGCTGCCGAACCGCTTTCCCGACTACGGCAGCACGCCCGAATACAACGCCGTCGACGCGTCTTTGTGGTTCGTGGTTGCGGTGCATGATTATTTCGTGGCCGATCACGCATCCGCTGACACACGTGGCCGCTTGCAGCAGGCAGTGGAAGCGATCCTCGCCGGTTATACGCGCGGCACGCGTTTCGGCATCTGCGCCGACGGCGACGGCCTGTTGCGCGCCGGCGTGCCCGGCGTGCAACTGACATGGATGGATGCGAAGGTGGGCGACTGGGTGGTGACGCCGCGCATCGGCAAGCCGGTCGAAGTCGAGGCGCTGTGGATCAATGCGCTGCGCATCGCGGCAAGCTGGAATGCCCAATGGCAGGAACCGGCGCAGCGTGCGTCGCAGGCGTTTGACGCGCGCTTCACGAACCCCGAGAGCGGTGCGCTATACGACAATGTCGACGTGGATCATGTGCCGGGCACGGTAGATCGAGCGATGCGCCCGAATCAGATCTTCGCGGTGGGCGGCTTGCCGTTTCCGCTGCTCGAAGGCAGCGCGGCACGCGCCGTGGTGGATCAGGTGGAAACGCATCTGTTGACGCCGCTGGGTCTGCGCACCCTCGCGCCATCCGATCCCGCCTATCGCGGGTGTTATGCAGGTGCGCCGCTGGAGCGTGACAGCGCGTATCACCAGGGGACGGTGTGGCCCTGGCTCATGGGGCCCTTCGTGGAGGCATGGCTGCGCGTGCATCAACCGGATGCCGGGGCCCGTGGGCAAGCACGCTCGCGATTTCTCGCGCCGCTGATCGCGCATCTGGATCACGACGGTCTGGATCACGTGTGCGAAGTTGCGGACGGCGATGCACCACACACACCTGGCGGCACGCCGTTTCAGGCGTGGTCGCTGGGGGAATTGTTGCGGGTGCAACGGATGCTGCAGAACGGGTAGGAGTCCGGCATTTGCAAATTCTTGCAATCCGCGTTGCGCCGTTTGGTACACATGCATCTCTGTTTGCCGACCAAAAAAACCAACGGAGATTCCACAGTGCTTCGAACCCTGGCCATCAGCAACTATCGCTCCATCAACAAGCTGGTCGTTCCACTGACGCGGCTCAATCTGATCACGGGCGCCAACGGCAGCGGCAAATCGAATCTGTATCGCGCCCTTCGCTTGCTGGCTGAGACGGCGCAAGGCGGCGTCATCGCGCCGCTGGCGCGCGAGGGCGGTCTCAGGTCCGTCGTCTGGGCCGGACCGGAGGCTTTTTCACGCGCCATGCGCGAAGGTCTTGCGCCGATCGAGCCGCTGGTGCGCCAGCATAGTCAACGCCTCAAACTCGGATTCAGCGGCGACGACTTCGGCTACGCAGTGAGCCTCGGCTTGACGCCGACTGGCAAGCCACCGCCGGATCCACCTTCGGCTTTCTCCCTTGACCCCGAATTCAAGCGCGAATGTATCTGGGCAGGGCCGTTCCTTCGACCGGCCAATCTGCTGGTGGATCGAAACGGCGCCATGGTTCGCCGCCGCATCGGGCGCGAATGGGATGTGGTGACGCAACATTTGCCCGCGTACGAAAGCCTGTTCGCGCACGTCGCAAAAGATCGCCAGAGTCCTGAAGTGTTCGAGGTGCGCGAGACCATTCGCGGCTGGCGCTTCTACGACCACTTCCGCACCGACGCGGACGCGCCCGCCCGACAATCGCAACTCGGCACGCGCACGCCGGTGCTGCATCACGACGGCCGCGACCTTGCCGCCGCGCTGCAGACGATCCGCGAAGTGGGCGACAGCGAAGCGCTCGACGCCGCCATCGACGACGCATTCCCCGGTTCGAAACTCGAAGTGCTGGCAGAGGCCGGCGGCCTGTTCACCTTGACGCTGCAGCAGCACGGTTTGCTGCGGCCTCTGAGCGCCGCGGAACTGTCCGACGGGACGCTGCGCTATCTGTTGCTGGTGGCCGCCTTGATGACGCCGCGACCGCCTTCGCTGATGGTGCTGAACGAACCGGAATCGAGCTTGCATCCGGACCTGCTGCCTGCATTGGGACGCCTGATCATTCACGCATCCCGTCACTCGCAGATCTGGGTGATTTCGCATGCAACGCGCCTTGCCGCTGCAATCGAGGCAGACCCGGAATGCAATTCGATCGTGCTGGCGAAAGAGCTCTCCGAGACCCTGGTGTGGGGACAGGCGCCGCTCGATCAGCCACCCTGGCATTGGCCGGACAAGGACGGGCATTAGGCGTGCACGCGGGCAGCGCTCGTCGCACCCGCTTTGCGCTCTCATCGCCCCTCTGCTCAAAACGCAGTACGATGTGAGTCCATCTGCCTGGTAGAGCGAGGATCCCGGTCATGCCGCCGCTGCGTGTCGCCAATTTGCTTGATACGGTCGAAGGTAGTCGTCTGCATTCAGGCGAATGTGCCCGCTGGCAGCGCTGGGGCCCCTATTTGAGCGAACGCCAATGGGGCACGGTGCGTGAGGATTACAGCGAAAACGGCACCGCATGGGACCATTTCCCGCACGATCAGGCACGCAGCCGCGCGTATCGCTGGGGCGAGGACGGCATAGCCGGCTTCGGCGACGACAAACTGAACTGGTGCGTTTCGCTCGCGCTCTGGAATGGCCGCGATCCGATCCTCAAGGAACGCCTGTTCGGCCTCACCAACGCCCAGGGCAATCACGGCGAGGACGTCAAGGAACTGTATTTCTACGTCGACGGCACGCCCACGCATTCCTATATGCGGATGCTGTATAAATATCCGCATGACGCGTATCCGTACACCGATCTGATCGAAGAGAATGCGCAACGCGGCGCGGACATGCCGGAGTACGAAGTGCTGGATACCGGCGTGTTCGACGACAACCGCTATTTCGACGTGCAGGTCGAATATGCCAAGCACACGCCCGAAGACATCGTGATGCGCGTGAGCGTCGAAAACCGCGCGGATCAGGCGGCAACGCTGAACGTCTTGCCGCACATCTGGGCGCGCAATACCTGGTCATGGAAGGCCAGCAAAGACCGTCCATCGCTGTCCCTGAAAACGGCGCGCGGCGAAACGCATCTGGTCGGGCATCAGCAGGGACATGACCCGATTGTCGTCACCGCGTGGTCGAAAGACGCGCCTGCGCTCACCTGGCTCTTTTGCGAGAACGACACCAACGTCAAACGTCTGTTCAATATGGACGGCGCGGGTCCCTTCAAGGACGGCATCAACGATTACATCGTGAACGGCGACCAGCACGCGGTGCGGTTCGACGCGGGCAGCAAGGCTGCCGCGCATGCACTGCTGGAGCTTGCGCCGCATGGCCGCGCGGTGGTGTATCTGCGCTGGCGGCCCGAGTGCGTGACCGACAACACCCCGCTCGATGCGGACGCACTGTTCGCGCGGCGCATCGCGGAAGCAGACGCATTTTATGCGGCGTTGCAACAAGACATGCCCGATCCCGACGCGCGCCTCGTGCAGCGTCAGGCGCTCGCCGGCATGTTGTGGTCGAAGCAGTACTACCAGTTCGACGTGCATCGCTGGCTGGAGGGCGACCCCGCTCAGCCCACACCGCCCGCTAGCCGCAAACGGGGCCGCAATATCGACTGGCGGCATCTGTGCAATGCGGACATCGTGTCGATGCCCGATAAGTGGGAATACCCATGGTATGCATCGTGGGATCTGGCGTTTCATGCCGCCGCGTTCGCGCTGATCGATCCGCAGTTTGCCAAGCGTCAGTTGCTGCTGCTGGTCAAAGACCGCTATCAGCATCCCAATGGGCAGTTGCCTGCTTACGAATGGGCCTTTGGCGATGCAAATCCGCCGGTTCACGCGTGGGCTGCGTGGCGTGTCTACGAAATCGACCGGGCGCTCACGGGCAAAGGCGATCGCGATTTCCTCGAACTCGTGTTCCACAAGCTGTTGCTGAATTTTTCATGGTGGGTGAACCGTAAAGACGCCGACGGGCACAACATTTTCCAGGGCGGGTTCCTTGGACTCGACAACATCGGTATCTTCGACCGCTCCTCGCCGTTACCGACCGGCGGCCATATCGATCAGGCGGACGGCACCGCGTGGATGGCGGCTTATGCACTCGACCTGATGCGCATCGCGCTGGAACTGGCGTTTGCGAATCACGTGTTCGTCGATATTGCCGTGAAGTTTTTCGAGCACTTCCTGTATATCGCCGAGGCAGTCAGTTGCGACGACGGCTGCGAGACGGGCCTGTGGGACAGCGCCGACGAGTTCTTCTACGACAAGCTGAGACTGCCCGATGGCACCAGCGAGCCTTTGCGCATGCGCTCGATCGTCGGCCTGATTCCACTCTTTGCGGTGCACGTGCTTGAAGAGCGGCTGCACGGTTCGCTGCCGGGATTGCGCGACCGGCTCATGTGGTTCCTCGAACACCGCCCGGATCTGGCGAAGCTCGTATCGCGCTGGAATGAACCCGGCAAGGGCAACAATTTGCTGCTGTCCCTGTTGCGCGGGCATCGAATGAAGGCGTTGTTACGGCGGGCGCTGGATGAAGCCGAATTTCTTTCCGATCATGGCGTGCGCGCCCTGTCGCGAGTGCATCGCGACCAGCCGTTCATCTATACGCATAACGGCCACAGCTTTTGCGTCAAGTATCAGCCGGCCGAATCGGATACGCGCGTATTCGGCGGCAATTCGAACTGGCGCGGGCCGGTATGGATGCCGGTCAACTATCTGCTGATCGAATCGCTCTACGAATTTCACCGCTATTACGGCGACGATTTTCGTGTCGAATATCCCACCGGCTCCGGCAAGAAGTTCTCGTTAAGCGAAATTGCCGATCAGCTCGCGCACCGCGCAACCACGCTGTTTCTCAAGGACAGCAACGGAGACCGCCCGGTGATGGGTGCCTACCCGTTGCTGCAGGCCGATCCGCGGTCGAGCGATCTCGTGCTGTTCCACGAGTATTTTCATGGCGACAGCGGGCGCGGGGTCGGCGCCTCGCATCAAACGGGCTGGACCGGACTGGTTGCGTTGTTGCTGCAACCTCGCGTAATGGGCGAGGCGGGCAATGTGCCGGTTGCAGGCGAAACCGAAATGGCGCTCGCCGCCAAGTAGCGGCACGTCGAAAGAATCCGGGGGAGTGGTCGCATCTGATGCATGACAGGATCACTGCGTGCAGGCGATTCGCGACTGTGATTGAACTGTGTGACTGCGAGCGTGGTCTTTTACGTATCGCCATGTTCGTTCCGTTGGCTTCCTTCAGTTAAGTGAACCTATGTCGACCACTCCGAACGCACCTGATTCAAGCTCCTCCGCTGCCAGCGCCAAACTGGATGCCGGACCGTCTTCGTCGACGCCGGCGGCGCCGGCAGGCAAGCACCCTGCGCCGCCTTGCACCCTCGTGATCTTCGGCGCCGGTGGCGATCTGACCAAACGCCTGCTGATGCCGTCGCTCTACAACCTCACCGTCGACGGCTTGCTCGACGAGCAGATGAAGATCATCGGCGTCAATCACGGTGAGCTCGAAACGAGTGCGTGGCGCGACGACCTCTTCAAGTCGTTGCAGCAATTCGCGGCGGACAAGGCCAGCACATTTCATACCTCGAAGCTCGATGAAAAGGCGTGGGGCTCGCTTGCGCAACGCCTCGAATACATGGCCGGCGAGTTCGAAAGCGACGATACCTTCAACCGGCTCAAGCAGAAGCTCGAGAAGGCACCGGGCGGCAATGTGGTGTTTTATCTCGCCGTCACTTCACGCTTCTTCAAGCCGATCGTCGAGCATCTCGGCCACGCGGGTTTGCTCAAGGAAGGCGAGGGTGGCGCGGGTTTTCACCGTATCGTGATCGAAAAACCGTTCGGCACCGACCTCGCGTCCGCGCGCGATCTCAACGAACACATCCTGACCTACGCGAAAGAAGAGCAGATCTATCGCATCGACCATTTCCTCGGCAAGGACACGGTGCAAAGCATTCTCGCGGTGCGCTTCGCAAACGCGCTGTTCGAGCCGGTGTGGCGGCGCGAGTACATCGAATGCGTGCAGATTACCGCGGCGGAAACCATCGGCGTGGAAGGGCGCGGCAAATTCTACGAGCAGACCGGCGCGTTTCGCGACATGCTGCCCAATCACCTGTTCCAGTTGCTCGGCATGGTTGCCATGGAACCGCCCAATTCCTTCGATGCAGAAGCCGTGCGTGACAAGAAGGCCGACATCTCGGATGCGATCCAGCCGTTGAAACCGGACGACGTGGTATTCGGGCAGTACGAGAAGGGTCCGGCGGGGCCGGGTTATCTCGAGGAACCCGACGTGGCGCCTGGCAGCAAGACGGAAACGTATGCAGCGGCGCGCGTGTTCATCGAAAACTGGCGCTGGGCCGGCGTGCCGTTTTATCTGCGCACGGGCAAGCGGCTCGCTGCGCGCCGCACGGAGATTTCGGTGCAATTGAAGGCGGTGCCGTTTCGCCTCTTTCGCGACACACCGGTTGATGCGCTGACGCCGAACATACTGACCTTGCGCATCGATCCGACGCACGGTACGAGCTTCGATTTCAACGTGAAAACGCCAGGTCCCTTGATGCAGATCGGCCCGGTGCAGTCGGCGTTCAACTACGGCGACTTTTTCGCGGAACGTCCCAATGTCGGCTACGAGACCTTGCTTTACGACTGCATGCTAGGCGACGCAACGCTGTTTCAGCGCGCCGATAGCATCGAGACGAGTTGGGCCGCAGTGGACACCGTGCTGCATCCGAAAGGCAATCCGCTGCCGGTGCACGGATATCCGGCGGGCAGTGCCGGTCCGGCCGAAGCCGATGCGTTGCTCGCGCGCGATGGGCACGCATGGCGACCGCTGCAAAAGGATGCAGATAGCAAGAAGTAAAACTCACACAAGGGGACCCAACGTGGCCACACGCAAGAGCAGCGTCAAAGGTAAAACAGGCAGCACACGCAAACCCGCGGCCAGCACCCACGCGCAAAACATTCTGGCAATCGATGTCGGCGGCACGGGCCTGAAGGCCGCGATCATCGACGCACACGGCAAGATGCTCACCGAGCGAGTGCGTGTCGCCACGCCGCATCCATGCACGCCTGAGCAACTGGTCGACACGCTCGTGAAGCTGGCCGAGCCGCTGATCGCGCAACATCCGCCGGCAAAAATCTCGATCGGTTTTCCAGGCGTCGTACGCAACAACCGCGTGCTCACCGCGCCGCATTTCGGTAACGAGGGCTGGCACGATATCCCGCTCGCCGAATCGCTTGCGACGCGACTGGGCGGCTTGCCGGTGCGCATGATCAACGACGCCGAGGTGCAGGGTTTTGCCGCGATCGAAGGGCACGGCATCGAATTCGTGCTGACGCTCGGAACCGGCGCGGGCACGGCGCTGTTCCGCGACGGCGAATTGATGCCGCACCTCGAACTTGCGCATCATCCCGTCAGCAAGAACCGCGCGTATGACGAGTACATTGGCGACGCGGCGCGTATGAAAGCGGGCGACAAGCGCTGGAATCGCCGCGTCGAGAAAATCATCGGCATTCTGGCTTCGCTCGTGAATTACGACAAGCTGTGGATTGGCGGCGGCAACGGCGCGCGTCTGACGTTCAGGTTGCCGGCCAATGTGGCTATCGTTTCCAACGACGCCGGCATCGAAGGCGGCGCAAAGCTTTGGCACCCGCGTTCGTTGCGTGAGACGCGGCAATTGCCGGATGCCACGCAACGTACGGGTATTTTCAAGTGATGGTTGCGGTTGCACGCAGAAGGTTGTGCGTGCAACCGCATACTGCGCATGGCGGTGACTTGACGATTAACGCGCGGCGTCGCCCCAGCGGTACTCGATGCTCGCATCGTCGAGCTGTGCCTTGAGTTCGGCGTCGAGCTGCAGATCCACCGCGCTGAGCGTGTCCGTGAGCTGATCCGGATTGCTTGCACCAATGATCGCCGAGGTGATCAGCGGATTCGCCAGCACCCACGCAACCGAGGTCTTCGTCAGCGACGCACCGGCTTGCCCGGCGATCGCGCGCAGCTTGTCGATGGTTTCGAATTCGCGTTTGTGCCAGTAGCGCTCCTGATACATCGCACCGGCCTTACCCACCGTCGCGGTGAAGCGCCCCGCCGCAGGCTGCGCGTCATGCTTGTGCTTACCGGTGAGCAAACCGCCCGCCAGCGGGTTGTAAGGGATGACGGCCAGGTGTTCTTCGCCGGCTAGCGGCAGCAGTTCGCGCTCGATCTGACGAAACAGCAGGTTGTAGCGCGGCTGCACGGAAACGAAGCGGGCCACGCGCAGTACATCTGCGCGTCCCAGGGCGCGTGCCAGACGATATGCCAGAAAATTCGACACACCGATATAGCGCGCCTTGCCGGATCGCACAATGATATCGAGTGCTTCGAGCGTCTCGTCGAGCGGTGTTTCAGGGTCGTCGGAGTGCAACTGATACAGATCGACGTAGTCGGTGCCGAGACGGCGCAGGGACGTGTCGATCGCGTCGAGCAGATGCTTGCGTGAGGCGCCCTGGTCCCACGGCGAAGGCCCCACCTTACCAACCGCCTTGGTCGCAACGATATAGCGGTCGCGTTTGCCTTTGAGCCAGCGGCCCACGATCTCTTCGGTACGGCCGGCCAGATCCTCGGTACCGCCTAGAGGATAGACGTCAGCCGTATCGATGAAATTGACGCCGGCGTCTGCCGCTTTGTCGAGGATGCTGTGTGAAACGCTTTCTTCGGTTTGTAAGCCGAACGTCATTGTGCCAAGACATAGACGTGAAACACTCAGGCCGGTGCGGCCAAACTTACGGTATTGCATGGTGGGACTCCGCGAGAGGGAAGGGATGCCGAATGCGTCAGACAAAAAGCATAACGCGGATCGACAACATTCGCTGGCGCTCCCTTAAACCTTAAACCTCAGGCCTTAGACCTTAAGCCTTAAACCTTTAGTCAGAAACCGCTGGCACCGCTGTCTGCGTCACCGCATTCTCATGCTTGCCGAAATGCAGTGCGACGCCAGCGAGGCCGGCTGCGCATGCAAGTCCCAGCACCACGAACACTTCGCTCGTCGAGAGACAGCTCGTCAGCACCGCGCCAATGCAAGGCGCAACGAACTGCGTCAGCATGCCCGCGGACTGAAGCGCTGCGCTGGCACTCGCCACCTGATCCGGCAGGCGCCGCGCAATAAATAACCTGCATTTGACGCGAAAGCGCGCGCCGACCAGACCGGTCGCAAAGAACGCCAGCGCGAGCAGGCACTCGGCCGGACGCAGCGGCAACTGAAAGATGCCGCCTATGGCGACGAATACGCCGCACGTCGCGAGGCCGGGGACAACCAGCGCGGCGACGCCGGCTCGCTGCGCGTTTTGTGCCACTGGCACCAGGCTGGCAAGCACGCCGCCGAGCGCCGAAACCGAAACAAGAATACCCAGCACCGACTTGTCGAAGCCGAAGTTCTTGAGCATCAGCGGGAACTGATTGTTGATGGCGGCGGCAAGCGCGAAGTAAATACCGACGCAAAGCAGAAGCGGCATGACGGGGCCCGTATAGCGCACACGCGGCGCGACTTCGTCGGCGGGCGCCGGTTCGCGTGCCGCCTCGGCACGCACAGAAGACAGCAGCATCAGGACGATCGCGGCGGCGATGAAGACCATTGAAACGAGCATCGTGTGATTGTCGCCCGACCATGCCGCGACGAGCCCGCCGGCGGCGGGCGCGCCAATCTTGGCGACGCTTTGCGCCAGCGTCAGAAGCCGGAAAGCGCGGCTTTGCTGCGCCTCGGCAACGCTGGTCGTGACATAGCGGGTTTCGGAGGGATCGGTGAATCCCAAAGCCGCTGACTTCACCGCGATTGCGGCGAGGAAGGCAACGAAGTTGCCGACCCATAGCAACGCCGCCGTCGTGCCGAGCGTAACCGCTAGCGCGGCGACCAGCACCCGCGTGCTTGCGTGGCGGCCGCAGACATCGCTGATGACCTTCGTAAGCAAGATTGGCGGCAGCAGCAACGCGGCGCTCAGGATCACCAGGTCGAACGGCGTGGCGTTGAACCGATAGGTGGCGATGTTCAGGATCGCGAGGAAGTTGATCCATCCACCAAAGCTTGCAAAGAAACTACCGGTGAGGAAAACACAAAAGCGGCGATTGCTCGACATATTCACTCGCGGGTCGTAAAGGGTTGAGAGTCGTCGCGGTCTCGCCTGCAACGACAAGACGCAACAAGTCCTTCGAAGCATTTCGAATAGAAAAATAAGGGATACTAAAAAATCAGGGCGAGACGAAGCGAACCCCGGATTGCTCGAGGGTTCAATGCTGCTTGCTTACGGGTCGTACCGGATGATGCGGGATCTTGCCGATCGTCGAGATGCCGGCGTCTAGAACAACGCCGGCTGCTGCGCGGAGACCATTGGCACGACGTTGAGTTCGTCGAGCCGCAGGCGCGCTTTTGCGAGATCGTGAAGCACTTGCCTTTGTAACCATGTTTCAGCGCCGCCGCCGAACGCCTTGTCGAGCCGCAGCGCCATCTCGGGTGAGATGCCTGCCTTGCCGCTCAACAGGTTCGTTAGAGCCTGGCGACTGACGCCCAAAACCGTCGCACCCTGGGTGACGGACAAATTGAACCGCTCAAGGCAGTTCTGGCGGACGGTCACGCCCGGGTGGATGAATTCTGGATCGGCCATGGACTGAACAATATCGACGAATGGGAGATTCGTCAACTGACAAGCGCTGCTTGTCATAGAGGCCGGGGGGCGACCGTATCGGCGGGTACCCCCTGTGCGGGCGAGATCTGAAAATCGCTTAGGATAATTGAATGAATGGAAAAGAAGATCCTGACGGCAACCGCATGAGCAGGCGTTAGAACTGCGGCGCCACACCGTCCTTTTCGACGAACAGCACGTGTGCGTCATACACGCCGCTCGCACCCCGCGTCACCACGAGGAACACTTTCCTCCCCGCCGTCAGGTCCGCTCGGCTCGCCGGAACCGGCGTCACGACGGGCACGTTTTCCGGCACGGTCACCGTGCTGGTGCCACCCTTGTACGACAGGTTCAGCTCACGTCCGCTGGTGCCGGTAACAACCGACACCACGTTCGCATTCGTCATCGTGCTTTGGGGGCCGAAGTCATAAGCGAAATGCCCTTCGGCCGTGCCGCGTGCCGCGTCGGGAAACACGATCATCGAAGTGGCGGTCAATTTCCCGTCGCTGCCCATGAGCGCGGGTGTCCCTACATACGTACCGACTTTGGCGTCGGAAAGCCTGGCGGGCTTGAGAGCCGATACCCCGAGGTCCGGCTTGACGTCCACCGACACGTTGTCGCCGCTGTTGCGGTGCACGGTCAGCATTTCTCCCTGAAACGACACGATGTCGCCGCGAATCCGCTCCGGTTTGACGTCGGGCGTTTGCGCAAAACACGCGCTCGAAAACACAACGGCAGCGAACAGGACACCTGGTTTGCAATGAATCGACACGAGTAACTCCATCTACATGAACGGAACGAACGGGATTGAATCGGGACGCCGGGCATTTGTGCACGCCACGATTGCCGGTGAAATGTCGCTGGCGGCAGGCCTGGTGTGCCACGGGGCGCGAGCGATTCAGGGGAGCTGATTCTTCATGCCCAGCACGTCGATCGACTCGATTGAAGGGGGGCTTGCCAGCATGTCGTCGGCGTGCGCCATCAGGGCGTGGGCGATGTTGCCGCTCAGGTGTGCATGGCGATCGTCTTCACCCGCAAAAGCGTCGAAGATGCCGAAGGTCGTCGGCGACAGCTTGAGGGCAAGCCAGATCGGCGTGGTCACCTCCCGCCTGGCCATTTCAAGGCCCGCGCCAAGAAAGTCTGCTACTGCCTGCTCCTTTCCTGGTTTGGCTTCAAGTCGGACAAATAGCGCCTTGCTGATCATCTTCGTTCTCCAGTGTCCGCGTGAGGGTTCACGCGGTGAGCGACACTGTACAAACAGAG
This sequence comes from Paraburkholderia sp., assembly GCF_036488795.1. Taxonomy (GTDB): domain Bacteria; phylum Pseudomonadota; class Gammaproteobacteria; order Burkholderiales; family Burkholderiaceae; genus Paraburkholderia. The sequence goes on along the minus strand of NZ_DASXHA010000067.1, from coordinate 7,439 downwards.
TGCACCGGAGAATACTGTCCCAATCGACAATTTTGGTATCAATCCGGCCATGCGAATTTTTGTGCTCGCGCTCGAGGGACTGTTCGATAGCGGTCTCACCACCATGCTCGATGCCTTCATGATGGCCAACAGTCTTGCTTGTGCGACGGGCATGAGGTCAGCGGGCTTCGACATCACCGTGGCGGGGATGCGGCCGCAGGTGCATACCCAGCTTGGCATGCAAGTGCCCGTACGCGATATGACGGGCGCGCCGGCCCCGGATTGGGTCGTCCTGCCGGCACTCAACCGCACCACGGCCGAGGCGCTCGTGCCTGTGCTCGGACGGGACGATGTGGTCGATGCACTCGCTGCTTTGCGCGCGTGGCGCAGTGGCGGCGCCCGCATTGCGGCCGCCTGTACGGGCACCTTCGTGCTGGCTGAAAGCGGCTTGCTCGACGGGGGCGAAGCCACCACCACCTGGTGGCTCTCGCCGCTGTTCCGGCAGCGTTACCCGAAGGTGCACCTGGACGCGCATCGCATTGTCGTTCCCAGCGGCAGTGTGTTGACGGCAGGCGCGGCCTTGAGCCACCTCGATCTTGCACTCTGGTTGATCCGCAATAACAGTCCCGAGCTTGCGGCGCTGGTGGCCAGGTACCTCGTATTCGACGCGCGGCTGTCCCAGTCTGCTTATGCGATCTCCGATCACCTGTCCCACTCGGACCCGCTCGTCGAGCGGTTCGACCGCTGGGTGCGGGAACATCTCGACGCGGCAATCACGCTCGATGCCGCCGCCGATGCCCTGGCAACCAGCAAGCGGACGTTGACGCGCCGCCTTAACGAGGTGCTGGGCAAGACGCCCGTCGAGTACATCCAGGATTTGCGGATCGAGCGCGCCGTCCATCTGCTCAAGACGAGCAAGCTCACCGTCGATCGTATTGCCGAGCAGGTCGGCTATGCGGACGGCGTCACATTACGAACCTTGCTGCGGCGCCGGATCGGCAAGGGAGTCCGTGAGCTGCGGTCGTCGTGAACCGGCTTTTGGGTAGAGTCGGACAGCTTCCAGGCGGCACATAAACGACCCCTAAGCAGCACCTAAGCAGCACCTAAGCAGCACCTAAGCAGCACCGGCTGCGGCCCGCATCTCGGCCAGCAGTGCGTCGCCCGACCACGAAGGCCGCACGTTGGCTCGCTCGGCGTCGTGCACGAGCTCGCAGAGCCGTGCGTTGACCGGTGCGCCTCGCCCAAGGCGTTGGGCGAGGCGCACGACCTCGCCGTTGATCCAGTCGACTTCCGTGGCGCGCCCTGCGGCGAGGTCGTCGGACATCGACGAGCGCGCGAGTGGATCGATCGTCAGCATCGCGCGGCCGAGCCGTTCGAATAACGCATCGGGCACGCTCAGAACATGCGGTATCCAGGAGGTGGGCAGCGGCGTCACCTTGACTGGCCGTATGCCCGCCTGCTTCAGAAGCGCGAGCGCTTCTTTCTGTGCCATGGCGAGACAGCGCCGGTAAGCGCGTTGCGAGAGTTCCTCTTTCAAAGGACGGTTCGCTAGCGCGTTGATGGCATTGTTGAGATTGAGCAGCAGCTTCGCCCACTGCACCGGCAACATATCGGCGTGCTGAATCAGCGGCAGCCCCGCTTTCCTGAACTCGTCGACGAACGCCTGCATGGCCGGCGCATGCCTGATCTCCAGCTCGCCGCCCGAACCCTGATGAAATGCGCCAGGGCCGCGTTCGACGACATTGAACGGCACCATCCCTTCCAGTACCGTGTGTTGGGGCAGCGCGGCGCGCAGCACGTCCGCATTGCCAATGCCGTTCTGAAAGCTCACCACAACCGTACCGGGGCGCAGCACGTTCGCCAGTTCCGCCGCGGCTGTGGGCGTCGCGGCAGACTTGACGGTGACGAGCACGAGGTCGGCGGCTGCAGCGCTGGCAGCATCCGTCGACACGTCGGTCCGCTCTCGCGGCACATGCCAGCGGCTATCGTCGTGGCGCGACAGCGTGATGCCTTGATTGCGCAACTGGTCGGCCACGCGTGCACGTCCAATGAAACTGACGTCGCTACCCCCGGCAAGAAGCCGTCCGCCGACGTAGCAACCAATCGAGCCGGCGCCGTAGATATAGATTTTTGCCATACAGGTTCTCACGTGACCTACCCATTACATCCGCGCTGCGTCGAATCGGCAAGCGCGGCCCATGACGCCTGATACACGCTTAAGCCGTTCGCGCAGCACATGTCATCAGACGCAGTGCGGTGTGCGAACGGACCGCGTGAGTCATCAGTCAGCATATCCCGGGTTACGACGGTCGAGCCGACGCAGCAATCCGGGCCACACTAGCGCGCCCGGCGTGACGCCGCGTGTAGCCACCTTGATCTGATCCTTGATGCCGTCGAGCAGCGGTTGTGCGATCGAGGTCAGCTTTGCGCCACCCGACTGGGCACGCACCTGAATCATGCAAGACGCTTCAAAGAAGTACATGGCGACGAAGGCGTCGGCCGGCGTTGCGCCGACTGTCAGCAGGCCATGGTTGCGCAGCATCAGATAAGTGTTGGTGCCGAGGTCTTGAACGAGACGAGGCTTCTCGGCTTCATTGAGGGCGATGCCCTCGTAGTCGTGGTAGCCGAGCGACGCCAACACACCCAGCGACTGCTGGGAGAGCGGCAGCAAGCCCGCTTCCTGCGCCGACACGGCGGTGCCGTTGACCGAGTGAGTGTGCATCACGCAAAGGGCGTCTTCGCGGGCCGCATGCACGGCGCTATGGATGGTGAAGCCAGCCGGATTGACGTCATACGGGGATTCGGAAACCTTGCGGCCGTCGAGGTCGATCTTGACCAGCGAAGACGCGGTGATCTCGTCGAACATCATGCCGTACGGGTTGATCAGGAAATGGTGTTCGGGGCCGGGCACGCGCGCCGAGATGTGGGTAAACACCAGATCGTCCCACCCAAACAGCGCCGTGAGACGGTAGGTCGCCGCGAGATTGACGCGCGCTTCCCATTCGGCGGCCGAAACGTCGTTCTTCAGACTGACAGCAGATGAGGCCATGTCGACACTCCTTATTCGATGGTTCAAGTAATGAAATAACCCGGAACAACGCTGGACAGCACCCTGCGAAATCGCCCATTCGGTCCTTGCGGTGCAACGCCTGTCGCAAGGATCAACGTCATTGCGTCGTCCGATGCGAGTCCCCATGATGTTCGCGAACCCGCCTAAAATCTGTCAGATACACGACAGGTCGACGCGCCAATGGAATCCAGCAGCCTGAATCGCTACCGGTTACAACTCGAAACGACCTCGTGGTTTCGGGGCCTGCCCGTCGAACTGCGCGACTACCTGATCTGCCATGCCAATCTGGTCACGCTGGAGAAGGGCCAATATCTATATCGGCGCGGCGAGCAGTCTTATGGCCTGTATGCCGTGCTGGGCGGCGCACTCGCTTTCGGCACCGTCGGGATGGATGGCAAGGAGGCCTTGCTGGCCGTGCTCGGACCGACTGCATGGGTGGGGGAAATCTCGCTGTTCGACGGGCTGCCACGCCCCAACGACGCCACTGCCGTCAGCAGAACGCTGTTGCTGCATGTGCCTGAAGCCGCGCTGCAAGAGCTGCTCGATTCCACGCCTCGTTATTGGCGCAACTTCGCGTTGCTGATGGCGCAAAGGCTGCGGGTTTCGTTCGAGAACAGCGAAGCCATCGCATTGTTGCCAGCGGCGCAACGCGTAGCGAACCGTTTGCTGATGATCGCCGGCGGCTATAGCGGTCTGAATGCTGCGCAGAGCAGAATCAGGCTCTCGCAAGACAGCCTCGCTTCAATGGTCGCGCTGTCGCGACAGACCACGAACCAGTTGCTCAGGAACCTCGAAAATCAGCGGATAGTCAGCCTGAAATCCGGAGAAATTGCCATTCTGGATTTTGACCGGCTGCGCGCAGCCAGCCTCGGCGAGCCCGACGCATGACCGTCACGCCGTTTCGTCAGTGAATGACGCATCCGGAACGCGTAGTGAGCATGGTCCCGGGTTAGCCCCCTTTGTGCAGACAATTGCCCGGCACCGCGCGAACACGCCGGTTCGCAGGGAACGATGCAATTGTAAAAATTGACTTGCCTACAAAACGCATTCAGCTGGCCGTAATAGACGGTCAGCAGTGCCACTGCCAGCCGCATTGACGGTCGGCACGTCCCAGTTCAATTGCAAGTCAACACTTCACGCACAGAGCCACGCGAGTGAACCTACAATCCATTGCAGTCAAATTAAGCCTTATTTTTGGCGCAGCGCTCGCGGCCACGATTCTCGCCATCACGGTCTTCGCGACGCTCAACGTGCGCCGCGAGGCAGTCGACAGCTTCAATGACGCAAGCAACGGGCAGATTCGCCAGATCGATGCGAGTCTGCGGGACACTTTCAAGCGGATCCACGACAACGTCACGTTTCTCGCCGACGCGCCGGTGGTTCAATCGGCCAACGAGTCGCTGACGAACTATCTGACGCACGGCGGCCAGATGACGCCGGACACCAACGGCGGCGCGGAAACCGACATCTTCCACGAGTTGCAGCGCTTCGGCGATAGTCATCCGGATCTGCAATACGTGTATGTCGGCACCAAGTGGGGCGGCTACGTGCAGTGGCCTAAGGGCAAGTTCACGAGCGATCATTACGATCCGCGAGAACGTCCGTGGTTCACGCAGGGCATGCAGGCTGCGGGCGAGGTCCACCGCACCGCTGCCTATGCCAACTCGGGGGGCGACAAGAACGTCATCATCAGCTTCGTGCGTACGGTTCATGATGCCCAGGGCAAGCCGCTCGGCGTGCTCGGGATGGATATCTCGCTGGACGGCTTTGCGAAATCGATCGAACAGGTGCGCTTTGGCGAGACCGGATATCTGATGGTCGTCGAAGATAGCGGCACCGTGCTGGTCGATCCGCGCGAGCCTGCTCACAGCTTCAAGCCGCTCAAGGATCTCGGCGATGGCTACGCGGAACTCGCCGGACTCGACAACGGAACGCACTCGGTCGTCATCGACGGCAAGCGCTTCGACAGCGTGATCTACACGTCACCGCAACTCGGCTGGAAATACATCGGACTGATTCCCCATACGGAGATGATGGCGTCGGCCAATCGCCTGAGCGCGATCCTGGTCGGGGCGGGCCTGCTTGCGCTCGTGATGGCGCTGGTGTTGACCACGGCGCTCGGCCGACGGCTGACCGCACCGTTGCGGCAGGTATCGAACGGCATGCAGGACATTGCTTCCGGCGACGGCGATCTGACCCAGCGTTTGCCGGTCACGAGCGAGGACGAGGTAGGCGTACTGGCCGCGCAGTTCAACGCCTTCGTCGAAAAGCTCAACGGCGTGCTGCTGGACGTGCGCGCCAACAGCGAGTCGTTGCGCGTGGCCACTGGCGAGATTTCGGCGGGCAACGCGGATCTGTCCGCGCGTACCGAACAACAGGCGGCCGCCCTCGAGGAAACGGCGGCCAGCATGGAAGAGCTGACCGCCGCCGTCAAACAGAACGCCGAGAGCGCGCGGCATGCCAGCTCACTGGCGGCCAACGCGTCGGCGGTGGCGCGCCGCAGTAACGACGTGGTGGAGCGAGTGGTCGATACGATGAGCGACATCAGCCAGAGCTCGAGCCGCATCGCGGATATCACGGGCATCATCGAAGGCATCGCGTTCCAGACCATTATTCGAATGTTGGTCGCAAAGCTATACCAGTCTTGGCGCGACGTAAAACGGCTGATCCTAGCCCGCCACGCAGCCCGCCACACAGCTTGCGCGGCGTAGCGCGGCTCCACCCATTCCGGCAAGCAAAAAAACGCCCCATGAGGTAGCGCGGTCGTCTGTTGGATATCGTATTCGACGGTTGATGTCGCCGCTTGTTGACATCATTTACTTAAGCCTTATCCTTCAATGGCATCATTAGCCATCGAAGACGATAAACATGACAGACAAGCTTGAATTAGGCCGCTCCGCGTACCGTCGCCTCCAACGCTCAAAACGGGTATTCGCAAATTTGTGCGAGCGTATTCAGTGCGGGGACAGCGTGACGCTTTTTCGACTTGAGAGAGCCGCGCGTGTATTGGAAAGGCGCTTTCAGCGATTCTGCGACTTGTATCCATGCGGCAACGGAGGGATCGGCAGGTGCGAGTCAGCTCCAACCATGCGGAGGCAATCCGTCTGTTCCATCTGATGTTGCCCCGCCCAGGGTCGTCACTCCATCCGACTCAAGACTACTGAGGTCTGCGAACGGATAAGGTTGGTGCCTCTGCCAAATCATTTGGAGGATGACGTATGCGGTACGACATGGGCAGTACGCCCGAGCTTACTCGTCTGCTTTTGTCGGCTTTCACGGAGATACCGCAGCCGGCCATAGAGACGTCGCTTCAGCGTTATCTCTGGCGGCTTATCCGCTTCGACTATGCGGAGCACTTGGCGGACGCGTTAGACGACGTACGTACGGGGGCGACCGGCGATTTTCTCTACCACAAGGCGAGCGGCTTAATCTTCGCGCATGTCGAGTATGGCTATCACCGGGTATTGCTTGCACATCTCTGCGCCCTGCGCAAGACAGATCTTTCCCGCGAGCACGTAGAATGGAGCGTGCGCCGGCTCGGGTACATGGATCCGCTCAGACAGCTTGCAGACGACTGCGTACTTGAGGGAGACGCCTTGTTTCGGTCGTCCCTCTCGAAGCGTGCGCACATCACGGTCGGGCGGGCCTTCAAATGGGAGCCGCTTGAGCGAGCCGCTTTTGGTCATTTCGAACAAGATCTCATTTGAACCTGACGCCCTCCGCGCTTCAAATTTGGGCTTGCGACCGTCCGTAAATGGCGGCGATTGGACCGTTTTCCGATCGGGAGCCGAACGACCCTCAACCGACGGACAGGTTTGGGTCGCGTGCCGCCGATAGCCGGCTTGTGAGGTTCGAGCTAAATATGCATTTCGCATGAGGCGACACTCGGCCATGAAGGGACAGTCGTCCGGCGCCACCGAATGGCCGATCATTGCGTCATGCCAGCCATTTAGAGCGTTGGAGAATCGGATAAATGGCTGGGAGGTTTCCTGCCGTGCATAGGCATCAGGGCACAGGGTTACGAATTGAGCAAGTCATCGACAATACGTCGTCCCGCACTATAGCCGCCCATGAGCGCGTCGGCTTCACTGAGAAATGGCTTGCCTTGGGATTCGCCAAAACGGAGCGGGGAGAACACGGCAACAGAGGCACCGGCCTTGCTGATCCTCACGACCGCCACAAAGCCGACGCTGGTTGTTGCCTTGGGTCCGGCCTTCCAACTGAAGTCAGTCTCAACGGCCACCTCAATGTCGAATCCGTGATAGTGATAAGTGCGGCTCATCCGATTGCCCTGTCCACCTGGGCGGCAATCCGGGAAGGATTGAGCGCTACGCTCTTCTCACCCAACACATCGGCAAATCCGTGCGCTGATAACAGCGCGATCAACGAT
>NZ_DASXHA010000008.1:0-4666 GCF_036488795.1 Paraburkholderia sp. | reverse complement strand
CGCTCCATCATCGCTTGCATGCCGCTTGAACGCCGCCCGTTTCATCGAATCTTTCACCGCCGAGCCCGACATCCCGTGACCACCACTTCGACCCCGCATGACGCTGTACCCGTGCCGCGCGGCACGCTGATGATTCAGGGCACCACGTCCGATGCCGGCAAGAGCACGCTGGTTGCCGGTCTGTGTCGGCTTGCGCGCCGCGCCGGGGTGCGGGTCGCGCCGTTCAAGCCGCAGAACATGGCGCTCAATAGCGCGGTGACCGTGGACGGCGGCGAGATCGGCCGCGCGCAGGCGCTGCAGGCGGTGGCGGCCGGCATCGAGGCGCATACGGATCTGAACCCCGTGCTGCTCAAACCGACCAGCGACCGCGGCGCGCAGGTGATCATCCACGGCAAGGTGCGCGCGAATCTCGACGCGCGGGCCTATCACGAGTACAAGCCGCTCGCCTTCGAAGCCGTGCTGGAGTCCTATGGGCGTTTGCGGGCAGTTTACGACACGATCTTCGTCGAAGGCGCGGGCAGTCCCGCCGAGATCAACCTGCGCGAGCGCGATATTGCCAACATGGGCTTCGCGGAGGCTGTCGATTGCCCCGTGGTGCTGGTCGCCGATATCGACCGCGGCGGCGTTTTTGCGCATCTGACCGGGACGCTGGCGTGCTTGTCGGAGAGCGAGCAGGCGCGCGTGCGCGGCTTCATCATCAACCGCTTTCGTGGCGACGTCAGTTTGCTGAAACCGGGTCTGGACTGGCTGGAAGCCAAAACCGGCAAACCGGTGCTGGGCGTCGTGCCCTATCTGCATGGCCTCACGCTCGATGCCGAAGACATGCTGCCGCGCGAGCTGCGCTCGGCACAGGCAGCGGGCGCCGACGCGCGGTCTACCTTGCGGGTGGTCGTGCCGGCGCTGCCGCACATCAGCAATCACACGGATTTCGATGCACTGCGTGCCCATCCGCAGGTGGATTTTCACTACGTGCGTAGCGGCACGAAGCCGCCGGCTGCGGATCTGATCATCCTGCCCGGTTCGAAGAATGTGCAGGGCGATCTGGCGTTTCTGCGCGCGCAGGGCTGGGACGCGGTGCTGCAGCGGCATCTGCGCTATGGCGGCAAGGTGATCGGCGTGTGCGGCGGCATGCAGATGCTGGGGCGCGAAGTGGCCGACCCGCATGGCGTCGAAGGCGCGCCGGGAAGCGTCGCCGGCTTGGGCTGGCTCGATTATTCGACCACCCTCACGCGCGAGAAGACGCTGGAAAACGTTACGGGATGCCTGACGCTGCCGGGCGGAGCGGACGTGGCCGGTTACGAGATTCACATGGGCGAGACGGCTGGCCCGGCACTGGCCACGCCCGCGCTGCAGCTTCGCACAGGGCCGGGCGTGCGGCCGGACGGTGCGTTGTCGGCGGACGGGCAGATTCTGGCGACCTACGTGCATGGCCTGTTCGATACGCCCGAGGCCTGTTCGGCGCTGCTTGCCTGGGCGGGCCTGAGCGACCCGCAGGCGATCGATTATCCGGCGCTGCGAGAGGCGTCGCTGGACCGGCTTGCGGATACCTTGGCCGAGCATCTCGATCTGGCGCGGCTCTTTGCAGCGATGGCGTGAGGCGGTCCCGGCACGCGTGCGCTATGCCCATTGGATCGTGACAGGAGATCTACGGCGGCGCGTGGCGCCTCAACCCGAGCCCCCTCAATACAAAACCATCTGCGTGCAGCGGAATAGCGCGATGGTCTTGCCATTCGGGTCGGTCACGGTCGCGTCCCACACCTGAGTCGTGCGTCCCAGATGCACGCCTTTCGCCACCGCCCGGATCGTCCCCTCCGTGCAGGTGCCGAGGAAATTGCTCTTCAGCTCGATAGTGGTGAAATTGCGCGCCGTTTCAGGCAGATGGGCAAAACAGGCATACCCACAAGCCGTATCCGCCAGTCCGATGACCGTCGCCGCATGTAAAAATCCGTTGGGCGCCAACAGGTCGCTGCGCACGGTCAATTCCGCCGTGAGCGCCCCTTCTTCCAGCGCCACGACGCGCAGTCCGAGCAGCTCGGGGAGCTTGCCTCGCTGACGTTCGTGCAGGGCGTCGATACTGTAGTCACTACGCAGTTTGCTCATGATGTTCCATTGCAGTTTGTACGAAGCCGACCGTAAATAGCCGTTCGGGGGCTTCGGCGGAAAGGAATTTGTCGATATTATCAACGGCTGGATCGCCAGGGTCGACGCAACATCTGACTAGACGCGGCAAACCGGCTGGCAGCGCCAGCCTTCTTCCCGGGAGTATTCATGACGGTAATCGTGGTGGCCAATCCGAAGGGCGGCGTGGGCAAAAGCACGCTGTCGACCAATCTGGCCGGGTATTTCGCGGCCGCAGGCGAGTGGGTCGCGCTGGCGGACCTGGACAAGCAGCACTCGGCCCACGCGTGGCTCGACCTGCGGCCCGCCACGCTGCCGGCCATCGAAGCCTGGGAAGTGGATCTGGAGAGCCCCGCGAAGCCGCCCAAAGGGTTGGAGCACGCAGTGATCGACACCCCCGCAGGGTTGCACGGCAACCGGCTGGGTGTCGCGCTGGATCTGGCGGACAAGGTGATCGTGCCGCTCCAGCCGTCCATGTTCGATATTCTCGCCACCCAGGAATTTCTCGAGCGGCTCGCCAAGGAGAAGGCGGTGAGGAAGGGCGCGATCGAAATCGGCGTGGTGGGCATGCGGGTCGACGCGCGCACGCGCTCCGCCGAGCAACTGCACCGTTTCGTCGAAGGTCTGAAGCTGCCGGTGCTGGGATTCCTGCGCGACACACAGAACTACGTGCAGGCCGCGGCCCATGGTCTGACGCTGTGGGACGTCGCGAAAAGCCGGGTCGAGAAGGACCTGGAGCAGTGGCAGCCGATCATCGAATGGAGCGAGCGCAAGCCGAAGGGCTAAACGGGGCAGGGCGGCCCCGCCCGCCGGCTCCGCCCGGATTCAGGTCCAGCTTTGGGTCGGCACGTGATCGCGGCTGCCCTTGATCTTGTTGTTATCGTCGACGAACACCAGATCGGGTTTCCAGCCCGCTTTGAGTTCCGCTTCCTCGACCATCGCAAAGGCTGCGATGATCACCAGATCGCCCAGCTGCGCACGCCGCGCGGCCGAGCCGTTCAGCGAAATCATGCCGCTGCCGCGTTCGCCCTTGATCGCATAGGTCGAGAACCGTTCGCCGTTGTTGATATTCCAGATGTCGATCCGCTCATTTTCGAGGATATTCGCGGCTTCCAGCAGATCCTCGTCGATCGCGCACGAGCCTTCGTAGTGCAGCTCGCAGTGCGTGACCGCGACGCGGTGGATCTTCGACTTCAGCATATGACGTTGCATTAACCGTCCCTTTTCGGTTCCGATGGGTCTTCCGACGCGCGCCTGAGCAGTTCAGGCGGTCAGATTTCGAGGTTGTCGATCAGGCGCGTGGCGCCCAGTTTGGCGGCGGCGAGCACGACGAGCGGCGCGTCGGCGTCCTGCGCGGTGGGCGGCAGCAGGTTCACGCGCTTGCGCACGGCGATATAGTCCGGTTGCCAGCCACGCGCGGCGAGTGCGGCCATGGCGTCGCGCTCGATTGCGGCAAAATCGCGGTTGCCGGCCAGCACGGCCTCACGGACCCGGTTCAGCTCAGCCGCGAGGCGCGGCGCTTCGGCGCGTTCCGCCGCCTGCAGATAGCGGTTGCGCGAACTGAGCGCGAGGCCGTCCGTATCGCGCACGGTTTCGGCGGCGATCACTTCGGTCGGCAGAGCGAACTGGTTGCACATCTGGCGCACGATCATCAGCTGCTGGTAATCCTTCTTGCCGAACACGGCAACGCGCGGCTGCACGCACGACATCAGCTTCATCACGACGGTACACACGCCCTGGAAGAATCCCGGCCGGAATTCGCCTTCGAGGATGTCGCCCAGATCGTGCGGCGGATGCACGCGGTATTCCTGCGGTTCCGGATACAGATCGCGTTCGGTCGGCGCAAACAGTACGTAGACGTTCTCTTTTTGCAGCTTTTCGATGTCGGCTTCCAGCGTGCGCGGGTATTTGTCGAAATCCTCGTTTGGCCCGAATTGCAGCCGGTTGACGAAGATGCTCGCCACCACCGGGTCGCCGTGCTGGCGGGCGAGGCGCATCAGCGAAAGATGGCCCTCGTGCAGATTGCCCATCGTCGGAACGAACGCAGTGCGGTTCTGGCCGCGCAACTGGTCGCGCAATTCGTGGATCGAGCTGATGACTTTCATGATCGGACGGTGTTTTCCTCGCGCGGCGCGGGACTTGAGTGGAACAGAAACGGCGCATCGTGCCCCGTTTAATCGCTCAGAAGTCCCGTTCCGGTGATGACAGGTTCGGAGCGCGGGATTGTAGTGGATTCTTTGCCCGGGCGCACCGAAATGAGGCCCGTGCTGCGCGAGCGCCAGCGAGACGGAATTCGGAGCGGCGCCCGTACGGCCACATGATAGCGACCTTGAGCCGGGCACAGCTCAGGCAGGCAACTCAGGCAGGCAAATACGCGAGCCGCACGTAAATGGGCGCGAAGGGCTCGGCCTGGGTGATTTCGATCAACGACTCACGCGACAACTCCAGCATGGCGATGAAATTCACCACCACCACCGGCACGCCGCGCGTGGTGTCGAACAGGTCGGAGAACTCGATAAAGCGCGCGTTCTGCAACTGCCGCAGGATC
>NZ_DASXHA010000002.1:0-68689 GCF_036488795.1 Paraburkholderia sp. | reverse complement strand
TTCCTTGCTCACCAGGTTGATCACCTTGTTTTCCTGCAGCCAGCCGTTTTCCACCGCCTGGTCGTAGAGCCGCGTGCCCGGATACGGCGCGGCGAGCGACACCTGGATCGTGTGCGGGTTGATTTCCTTCGCGTACTCGATGGTCTTTTCGATCGTTTCCTGCGTCTCGCCCGGCAGCCCCAGAATGAACGTGCCGTGAATCTTGATGTCGAGCTTGCGGCAGTCTTCGCTGAAGCGTCGCGCGATATCCGTGCGCAGCCCCTTCTTGATGTTCAGCAGGATCTGGTCGTCACCCGATTCATAACCGACCAGCAGCAGGCGCAGGCCGTTTTCCTTCATGATCTTCAGCGTCGAGTACGGCACGTTCGCCTTCGCGTTGCACGACCACGTCACACCCAGCTTGCCCAGACCGCGTGCGATCTCTTCGACGCGCGGCTTGAAGTCGGTGAAGGTGTCGTCGTCGAACATGATCTCCTTGACCTCAGGCATGTTGTCGCGAATCCACTTCACTTCTGCCAGCACGTTTTCCACCGAACGCGTGCGGTAGCGATGCCCGCCCACCGTCTGCGGCCACAGGCAGAACGTGCACTTCGAACGGCAGCCGCGGCCCGTGTAGATCGACACGTACGGGTGCTTCAGATAGCCGATGAAGTAGTTGTCGATCTTCAGGTCACGCTTGTACACCGGCGCGACGAACGGCAGCTCGTCCATGTTCTCGAGGATCGGACGCGCCTCGTTGTGTTCGATCGAGCCGTCCGCGGCCCGGTAGCTCAGGCCCTGGATCTGCGCGAGCGGCTTGCCGGCGGCGACTTCCTGGCAGGTGAAGTCGAATTCCTCACGGCAGACGAAATCGATCGCCTCGCTGGCGGTCAGCGAGTTGTGCGGGTCGACCGCGACTTTCGCGCCGACCATGCCGATCAGGATCGACGCCTTGCGGGCTTTCAGGTCCTGCGCAAACATCGCGTCGGTCGGGAACGACGGCGTGCTGGTGTGGATGATGACGAGGTCGTATTGCTGCGCGATATCGAGCGATGCTTCAACAGAAAGGCCGTCAGCCGGGGCATCCAGCACACGGCTATCCGGAATCAGTGCTGCGGGCTGTGCGAGCCAAGTCGGATACCAGAACGAGCGGATCTCGCGCTTCGCCTGATAACGCGAACCCGCGCCACCGTCGAAACCGTCATACGACGGGGCCTGCAAAAATAGTGCTTTCATGAGTGCTCCCGCATCCTGCGTTGATTCTTACGACTAGTTAAATGAAAGATGCTGCAGCGGCGCCGGAAGTTCGAGGCGCCGCGTCTGTTCAGCGATCCGGGATCTCCACAATCGACGTACGCGTCTGCGTCACCCGATTGACAACCGGCATCCGCGCGCCGCGCCACACGACATGCGAACCGAATGCAGCGCCCAGCCATTGCAGCGCGAGCAACATATCGCGCAACGGCACAAGCGGAAGATCGTGCCAGAAACTGCGCGAGTAGCGGGCACTGCGCGCATGCAACAGAATGCGCGCGATGATACCCGTAAGCGTGCTCGTCCACAGCGTGAGCGCCATGACCGGATGCGCGTTCACGGCCTCAGTGCCGCTCAGGCTGACCGCGAACAGTGCGCCGATCAGCAGCCACGGCGTCGTGAACGTGATGCACAGCGACGCAAAGCCCGACGGATTCACCGAGCGGATCGTGCGCAGCCAGCGCATTTCGCGCAGCCATAAGGTTGCGAAGGTCGGCTCGATCACGTCGGTAGCGACCATCACCGACGACAACACCGTGTTCAGACCGAGCACGCGCGCATGTTCGGCGAGCCAGTAGTCGTCCGCGAGGCAGTCTTTCAACGCCTCGAAGCCTCCGATGCCCGCGAGCGTGGCACGCCGCAACGCCAACGTCGCGCCGAAACCGAAGCGGCGCGAGCCGCCGGCGTGCGCGACGCGCACCGACGGCGCAAACCATTCGTTGATAAACAACGCTCCCACCCGCGGCCAGAAGCCGCCGACGCTCTGCGCGCGATACAGGCACGTGACGACACCCGTGTCCGGGTCGGCGAGCGGCGCGGTCACGCGGTCGAGATAGTCCGGTTCGACGGCGATGTCGCTATCGGCCAGCACGATGATCTCGTGACGAGCCCGCTCCGCCATGTTGATCAGATTGCTGACCTTCAGGTTGCTGCCATGGACCCGCGAGTCGATCACGAGTTCGATGTCGCAGTGCGGATACGCGGCCTGCAAACGGCGCACCACGGCGATGGCCGGATCGACCGGCGACGATACGCCGAACAGCAGCTGAAAGCACGGATGCACCTGCTCGCAGAACGTCACGAGATTTTCGTAAAGGCGCGGCTCTATGCCGCATAACGGCTTGAGCACGCTCACCGAAGTCCAGCCTACGTGACGGACGGCGGCACGCTTGCCGAAAAAAGGCATGGCAACAGCGGCCACGCCGGCATAGACCGTGGCGGCACAGCAGAACGCCACGACCAGCCACTCCAGAAGCACAACCGGTTGCACCGTCATTGGCAAGCACCCCGGATAACCCGCCACTCAAAAGCAGCGGGGATAGCAGGGACAGCAAGACTCGAACAGTTAACCGTCAGAACGTTCGTTCGCATAATCGGGACTCCTTCTACTTGCAGCGGGCACGCAGCATCGGAGTGATGCCGCACTGCCGAAGCAAAGCGTGCGAAGACATTCCCGTAATTTCCCGTAATATTTAATGGGCTATGTGACAGATAATCGAAAGCGAACAGACAGATAACCCTCGCTGCATACCGGCAGGGTTATATGGATGCGCTTCTGTCAGCCACCGCAAAGGGTTGCACGTACAGGGTCAGGCGGACTCCGCTCACTGGCGGGCCACCGCTGAATGGCAATCGCACGCACATTCGTTGTCGCAAAAATTGTAGCAGCGCTCGCTCGCACTTGCTAAGTGCAATCGGTCAATCCGATACTAATTTTGTCGTCATCGGCAGGAATTATTTACAGCCATATGACAATTTATTTGATCGACTGACAATAATCGTGGCCTTCCGGGGAAAATGCCGGCGCTTTGGCGTTAATGATCTAACCAATCTATTGAAACTGTCAGCCAAGGTAAGCCCGTGGTAAGCAAAGCGGCTAATTTACGCACAATACCTTTTCGTTATATGTAAGCGGCCAAATGACCCGGCCGGTCCGCTGCGCCCGGAGATACATTGCGTAGCCGACCTACGCGTGGCGAGCGGAGCCGACCGGTGCCATAGTCCTCGCGCGCCGCGGCTCACCGCCCGCGATCTGAAGCACCCAGGGCAGCCGGGGCTCAGCCACGCGCAGGCTCCGTAGCCGTTCCACGCTAGCGCGACACGGCCGCGCTGACTGTGCGAGCACGCACGTACTCCATGTGCTCACCCGCATCCATCGCCCTCCTCTGCAAACCCTGCTGAAGTTGTGGACTTGTTACCGCTGTCAGCGCGAATGAAAGCGCTTTGGCACAATCCGCTTTTGCCTTGACCGCCGACGGCCTGACCGACGTAGCAACACTCGTTGCACGCGGGCCCGCGGCACAAGGCTGCGGACAAACTTGCCATGATCCCTTTCTCGGTCCTCGACCTTTCCCCCATCACCGTCGGCGCGACGGCGGCGCAGGCCTTCACCAACACGCTCGACCTCGCCCAGCACGCGGAACGATGGGGCTATCAGCGCTTCTGGCTGGCCGAGCATCACAATATGACGGGCATTGCCAGCGCCGCCACCTCGGTGGTGATCGGCTATGTGGCGGGTGGGACGAAGACGATTCGCGTCGGCTCGGGCGGCGTCATGCTGCCGAATCATGCACCGCTCGTAATCGCCGAGCAGTTCGGCACGCTCGCCTCGCTCTACCCTGAGCGGATCGATCTCGGCCTCGGCCGCGCGCCCGGCACGGACCAGACCACCGCCCGCGCGCTGCGCCGCGATCTGCAAGGCAGCGCGGACTCGTTTCCGGATGACGTCGTCGAACTGCTGCGTTATTTCGCCGATCCGGTCGCGGGTCAGCGTGTGCGCGCCGTGCCCGGCGCCGGACTGCATGTGCCGCTGTGGCTGCTCGGCTCGTCGTTGTTCAGCGCGCAGCTGGCGGCGGCGCTCGGCCTGCCGTTTGCGTTCGCTTCGCATTTTGCGCCGGACCATATGCTGACGGCACTGCGCATGTATCGCGAGCAATTCCGCCCGTCGGCGACGCTCGACAAACCGTATGCGATGATCGGCGTCAACCTGTTCGCCGCGGATAGCCATGACGAAGCGCGCCGTCTTTTCACCTCGCTGCAGCAGCAGTTCATCAATTTGCGGCGCGGCACGCCGGGGCAACTGCAGCCGCCGGTGGATCGCATCGAGGCCGCCGAGATGGAACTGAACAGCGTCGCGCACTCGCTTGCGTGCTCGGTGATCGGCGACCCGGATACGGTGCGCGAAGGCTTGCTGTCGGTGATCGCGCAAACGGGCGCCGACGAGTTGATGCTGACCGCGCAGATCTACGACCACGCGGCGCGCTTGCGTTCGTTTGAAATCGCTGCGCAGATCCGTGAGGCGCTTGTCAGCGGGAAATGAGAGCAAAGGACGCGTGGCGAGCCGGGCGCAAAGAGGCGCACGCGGCGCCGGCGATCCGGCACTGAGCCCCCCTGCCGCCGCATCCGCCCGTCCTGATCAGGGATTCGCCGGCACCGCCGCCAGCCCTTCGAGCAACGCCTTGTGGAAGGCTTGCGGGTCCTGCATCTGCGGCGCGTGGCCGAGATTTGCAAACTCGACCAGCGTCGCATGCGGGATCGCCTTCGCGGCCGCCTTGCCCAGCTCCGGATAATGACCGAGCTTCCCGCGCACCTCGGGCGGCGCGACATCCTTGCCGATCGCGGTGCTGTCTTTCTGGCCGATCAACAGCAGCGTAGGCATCTGCAGCTCGCCCAGTTCGTAGACGACCGGCTGGGTGTAAATCATGTCGTACAGCAGCGCGGAATTCCACGCGACGATCTGCCGGCCCGGCCCCCGGTACATGCCCGCCAGCATCTGCACCCACGGCTCGTAGGTCGGGCTCCAGTGCCCCGCGTAATAGGTCGACTGTTCGTAGCGGCGGATGCCGTCGGCGGTGGTCGTGAGCTCGCGCTCGTACCATTGGTCGACCGATAACGACGGTACGCCCTTCGCTTTCCAGTCCTCCAGACCGATCGGATCGACCAGCACCAGCTGCTGCGTGGCCTGCGGATACATCAGCGCGTAGCGGATCGCCAGCATGCCGCCGGTGGAATGACCGATCAGCGTGGCGCGGCTTACGCCCAGCGAGTCGAGCAGCGCATGGGTGTTACGCGCCAGCTGCTGGAAACTGTATTGATAATGTTCCGGCTTGCTCGATTTGCAAAAGCCGATCTGGTCCGGCGCGATCACGCGATAGCCGGCATCGCTCAGGCGTCGGATCGTGGTGTCCCACGTGGCGGCGCAAAAATTCTTGCCGTGCAGCAGCACCACCGTGCGGCCATTCGGTTGCACCGGCTTGACGTCCATATAAGCCATATGCAGCGGCACGCCTTGCGACGTGAAGTCGAACTGCTCGACCGGCGCCGGATAATCGAAGCCCTGCAGTTCGGGACCGTAGGCCGGTCCGTCATTGCCGCCGCCGGGCACTGCGCTTGACGCATTGTCCGTGGCGGCGCTGGCCACGTTACCCGCAAAACATACAGCCGCAGCGGCAGCGACCAGGAGCGCAAGCAGGGTTTGACGGCTGAAGTTCATGGACGATGGATTCGTGAGCGGAATGAAGATCGGACGCCGGGCCTAGGTCGAAGCCGCAAATTCTACGTCGCCGCGTCGCATTCTGCTGTGGCCTGCGCAAACAGGCCACCCCGCGGCCGCACGCCACGCCCGTGGCACGCATATTGCGCGACAGCAATCGCGCGGCTATGCGTCATGCCGCACCGACGCGACGCATCCGGGCTGCGATCGTCGCGAGGTGAGCGATACCCGGCATAGCGCGGCGGCATCCACACAATCCAGACTATTCGCGGGCAGTGAAAGGGTGCTAGAAATAGCGAACCAACGTCGAGGGCAGCGCGACTGACGCGAGTAGCTGATCAGAATCAACAAAAAAACGGCCAGGCAGAACCATCCGGGGCACACCACCAGCAATCAGGTTGCATGGGAAAGGAGACATAACATGGAAACTCCGGCAAGCCTCAACGATCTGCAACGCACCACGCTCGCCATCGTCCTCGCGGGCGGTCGCGGCACGCGGCTCGGACCGCTCACCAACAAGCGCGTGAAACCAGCGGTCCACTTCGGCGGCAAATACCGGATCATCGACTTCGCGCTGTCCAACTGTCTGAACTCGGGCATCCGCCGGATTGCGGTCGTCACGCAGTACAAGGCCCACTCGCTGATCCGGCACGTGCAGCGCGGCTGGGGCTTCCTGCGCGGCGAATTCAACGAATTCATCGACCTGTGGCCGGCGCAGCAACGCGTCGAAGGCGCGCACTGGTATCGCGGCACGGCGGACGCCGTGTTCCAGAACCTCGACATCATCCGTTCGATCCGGCCGAAGTACGTCGTGGTGCTGGCCGGTGACCACATCTACAAGATGGACTACACCCGCATGATCCGCGATCACGTCGAAACCGGCGCGGACTGCACGGTGGGCTGCATCGAGGTGCCACGCATGGAGGCGGTGGCCTTCGGCGTGATGCACGTCGACGAGAACCGGCGCGTCACCGGCTTCGTCGAAAAGCCGGCCGACCCGCCCGCCATGCCGGGACGCCCCGACATCGCGCTCGCCAGCATGGGCATTTACGTGTTCAACGCCGACTACCTGTATTCGCTGCTGGAAGAAAACATCTCCAGCGAAGAGACCGATCACGATTTCGGCAAGGACATCCTGCCGCGCGTCGTCACGCAGGGAACAGCCGTCGCGCATCCGTTCAGCATGTCGTGCGTGTCGTCGGACCCGAACGTCGAACCGTACTGGCGCGACGTGGGCACCATCGACGCCTACTGGTCCGCCAATCTCGATCTCGCCTCCACGATTCCGACGCTCGACCTGTACGACCGCGACTGGCCGATCTGGACGCACCAGCAGCAGTTGCCGCCCGCCAAGTTCGTGCGCGACATGAACGGGCTGCAAGGCTCGGGCACCAATCTGATCGTCTGCGGCGGCTGCGTGATCTCGGGTTCGCAGATTTCTCGCTCGGTGTTGTCGTCGAATGTCGTGGTGAATTCTTTCTGTAATATCAATGAGGCAGTCTTGTTGCCGCAGGTGACGATCGGCGCATCTTGCCGGTTGCGGCGCGTCGTGATCGACCGCGGCTGCGCGATCCCGGACGGGACGGTGATCGGCGAGGACCCCGTGGCCGATGCCGAACGCTTCTACCGCACCGACAGCGGCGTCGTGCTGGTCACGCCGGATGCGCTACGCAGTCCGAACCGGGTGACGAGCTAGATCCGCAACCTGCGAACGAGGCGCGTGCCTGCACGCGCCCCAATCAACCCGCCCCAGCGGAACTCTGCCCATGACGATTCGCGCCCTGCACGTCGCCAGCGAGCTGTATCCCCTTCTGAAAACCGGTGGTCTTGCCGATGTGGCGGGCGCCCTGCCACCCGCGCTGATCGAGCGTGGCGCGGATGTGCGGGTGCTGCTGCCGGGCTTTCCCGCGGTACTCGCGGGTCTGTCCGACCTGCGCACGGTCGCGCAGCTGGGACGCCGCTTCGACGCGCCCCATGTGACGCTGGATCAGGGCACGCTGAAGTCGAGCGACCTGATCGTCTACGTGATCCGCGCCGACACGCTCTATGACCGGCCCGGCAACCCCTACCTCGACGCCGAGCATGTGCCGTACGGCGACAACGCCCAGCGCTTTGCGCTACTCGGCTGGACCGCCGCGCAGCTCGCGCAACAGCTCGATCCGGCCTGGTCGCCGCAGATCGTCCACGCGCACGACTGGCATGCGGGTCTCGCCCCCGCCTACCTGAAGGCCGCCGAACGCGAGTACGGCCGGTCCGTTGCACGCAGCGTGTTTACGGTGCACAACCTCGCTTACCAGGGCATTTTCCCTGCTCATCTGTTCGGCCAGCTCGGGCTGCCGGGCGATTTCTTCAACATGCACGGCGTGGAGTTCTACGGCCAGTTGTCGTTCCTGAAGGCCGGCCTCTACTACAGCGACCGCATCACCACGGTCAGCCCCACGTATGCGCGTGAGATTCAGACGCTCGCCCAGGGCGGCGGCCTCGACGCGCTGCTGCGCATGCGCACGCATGATTTGAGCGGGATTCTGAACGGCGTCGACTACACCGTATGGTGTCCCGCCACGGATGCCCTGCTTGCCGAGCGCTACACACCCACGAGGCTCTCGGGCAAGCTTGGCTGCAAGGCGGCGCTGCAAAAACGCTTCGGCCTTGCGGAGAAAAACGATGCGCTGCTGTTCGGCGTGGTAAGCCGGCTCACCGAGCAGAAGGGGCTGGATTTGCTGCTCGGGGCGGTGCCCGAAATCGTCAAACGGGGCGGCCAGCTGGTCGTCTTCGGCACCGGCGACCCGGCGCTCGAAAGCGGCTTGCAACGCGTCGCGCATACGCATCCGGATTCGGTGGCGGTGGAACTGGGCTTCGACGAGGCGCTGGCGCACGCCATCATTGCAGGCAGCGATGTGGTCGCCGTGCCGTCGCGCTTCGAACCGTGCGGCCTCACGCAACTCTACGCGCTCGCCTACGGCTCGCTGCCGCTCGTGCACCGGGTGGGCGGGCTGGCGGATACCGTAGTGGACGCGTCGCTGGAAAACCTCGCCGACGATCTGGCGACCGGCTTCACGTTCGAGCGCTTCGAGCCCGATGCACTCGCCGCCGCGATCCGCCGCGCCTTTGCACTTTATGCACGGCGCACCGAATGGAAGGCCGCGCAACGGCGCGCCATGCGCCAGGATTTCGGCTGGGGCGCATCGGCTGACCGCTATCTGGCGCTGTACCGCGAACTCACCCGTTGATGGTTCAGCGCAACAGCACGGGGACGGATCGTTCCAGCGCGCCAAAACTCATGTATTGTTCATTGCAGAGGCACGCCAGTGCTGGCGGCGCGCCGCATTGCACTGCACAGTCCGGCTGCGTTCGGACCCACGCGCACGGATCCTGCTCACCCGGGCAAGTCCGTGCGCAACCAGCCTGAGTCCATGCCCTGCATGGCCCGGGCCGCCGCGCCGGCCCACCCGCCGGCACCAACCAGAGCCCCCATTGACGACGCGCCGGGCAGCGCGCCGGGAAGACATCATGAAAAACGTTTTGAGCATCCAGTCACATGTCGTCTTCGGACACGCGGGCAATAGCGCCGCGGTGTTTCCGATGCGCCGTCTCGGCGTCAATGTCTGGCCGCTCAATACCGTGCAGTTCTCGAATCACACGCAGTATGGCCATTGGACCGGCAGCGCGATCGACGCTGAGCAGATGGTGGATCTCGTCGAAGGCATCGGCGCCATTGGCGTGCTGCCGCGCTGCGATGCGGTGCTGTCGGGTTATCTGGGCACGCCCGAGCAGGCGCAGGCGGTGATCGAGGTCGTCAAGGCGGTGAAAGCGGCCAATCCGCGCGCCTGGTACTTCTGCGATCCGGTGATGGGCACGACCACCGGCTGCATGGTCGAGCCCGGTATTCAGGAATTCCTCGTGCGCACCATGCCGGAGGTGGCCGACGGCATGGCACCGAATCACAGCGAATTGCAGCGCCTCGTGGGCCGCGAGATCGATACGGTCGAAGAAGCCGTCGTGGCCTGCCACGAAATCATCGAGCGCGGGCCGAGGATCGTGCTGGTCAAGCATCTGCTGGACCGCAACAGCCCCGCCGACCGCTTCAACATGCTGATCGTCACGCCCCATGAAGCGTGGATGGCCCAGCGTCCGCTCTACCCGTTCGCGCGCCAGCCAGTCGGCGTGGGCGATCTGACGAGCGCGGTGTTCGTGGCGCGCACGCTGCTCGGCGACCCGATCCGGGCCGCCTTCGAACATACGCTGGCGGCCGTCAATGCGGTGGTGAAGGCGACCTGGCAGGCAGGCCGTTATGAGCTGGAACTGGTCGCGGCGCAGAATGAAATCGCGCAGCCGCGCGAATGGTTCGACGCGTGGACCGCGCAAACGCTGTAGCCCCAGTTGGCCGCGTGAACCCGCAGCGGTTCAGCGCGCCCCGCCTGTTATTGCGCGGCCTCGCCATTGCCCGCAGCACGCGCGGCGCGCAATGCAGCGAGCTTGCTGGCGGTATCCACGGCTTGCCGGGAATGTTCCGCGGTCCCGTTGTCGAAGCCGCCTGAGCGGTCATCCGCGATCTCCGCTATCACTGCGGCGCGCGTCAAACCCGCCGCTTGCGCGATCGACGGCGCGACGCTCGCCGCGCCCACCGCGATCAAGGCGGCCGCGCCGAGCGAAAACCAAAACCCCTTCATTGTGTTTCTCCAGACCAATCAGAATAAAAGCGCAGCACGAAGCGGTGCAAAAAACCACGCCGGGCGAAGTCTAACGGCCTCTGCGGCGTGACGCATCCCCCGCAGGCGGAAGACACCGTTGCGCCGACCGAACCAATCCGTCCACGCACGACGCGCAACGGCCGGCATTGCCGCAGAAATGTCAGCCGGCCGTCCTATAATGCGAGCCGCGCAGTGCACGCAGCACTCAACAAGCATCCATTACAGGCAAACGAGGCACAGATGGACGGTCACATCCGCAGCGAGCGGGAAGAATATTTTGAGGATTTGTGCATCAGCGTCGATGCCGACGAAGCGCACGAACAGGAAGCGATCGAGTTCTTCGAGAGCCAGTTCGATCAGGCGGATTTCGATCCGGCGCAGTGGCTCGATATCGCGCTGTACTACTCGCCGGCGGTGGCGCGCGGCATCATCGATCTGGTCACGCACGACGACAAGGCGCGCAGCAATATCGCCGAAGTGATCGCCGATAACCTCGACATCTCGTACGGCGAGGACGAATGCCAGCAGTTCGCCGAGACCATCCAGTTCGCGCTGGCCAACGGCGTACCGGTGGATCTCGATCTGGTGCTCGACGGCTGCCAGCGCGCCATCGACGATCTGGAGACGTGGGCCGAAGACGACGTCAAGGAACCGCTGCTGCGTCTGCGCGAGGAAATACTGCGTCTGCAAGGCGAGCAGTAAGCGGCCTCGCGCCGCCCCTTCTTCTGCTGCTGCCGCTGGTGCACCGGCAGAGCGCGCTGCCGCAGCGCGCAGACATTCCCTGAGCAGCACAACCGCTCCGTGCAGGTCCGGCGCCCTCGCGCGGACTTGCCAACGTGTGCCGGCATCCTCATCCAGCGCCTGCTGCAGGACGCCTCCCTTCAAGCACACCGCACGCCTCGCCCCGCAGGACTGTGCTGAAATCCTCAATGAAAGCGCCGCGATCTGCCAAGACGGCCGCAAATTGGCTTTTTATATTCGCGCCATCTGGAGTTCCGCACGGGCAAATGTTCCCGGCCGCCGCCTCAGGTGCGGCCCTACCAGTATTTTTCACCATTGTTTCCGGCGCACGATCACCCGTACCCTGCACGAGCCGGTCCTTTGAAGGAGACCACCCGCACCCGGATCGAACCGCGACTCGACTTATCAGCCTGACCGCGCGCACTGGCCTGCATGACGCGCGCGGCACCCGGCTTCAGCGTGACCGCCTTACCCGGCCGCCTGCTTCCCGAACATGCCGCTTGCGGCCGGTGCACCTTGACTGATTTTCATAACCTGAACCTGTCGACGGAAGGAGAGACCATGAGTCTTCGCAAGACGCTGAAACCCCTCGTTGTGATGCTCGGCACGATCTTCGCCATTGCGCCGCTGTCCGGCTTCGCCGACGACCTGCCGGTCAAGATCGGCTTCGCGGCGCCGTTGACGGGCGTGAATGCCGGCTACGGCAAGGACCTGGAGAACGGCGTGCGGCTTGCCATCGACGAAGCCAACGCGCAGAAGATCAAGATCGGCAATCAGGTCGCGAACTTCCAGATCGTCTCCGAGGACGACCAGGCTGACCCGCGCGTCGGCGTGCAGGCCGCGCAAAAGCTGGTGGATGCGAACGTCTCCGTGGTAGTGGGCCACTTCAATTCGGGTACGACGATTCCGGCCTCGCAGATCTACGAACAGGCCGGCATCCCCGTGATCGACCCGGCCGCCACCAATCCGATCATCACCGGCCGCGGCTTTGCCAACACCTTCATGGTGATCTCCACCGACGCCCAAAACGCCGGCAACGCAGGCGCCTACGCGGTCGAAGTGACCAAGGCCAGGCGCATCGCGATCTTCGACGACCGCACCGCGTTCGGCCAGGGCGAAGCCGACGAGTTCGAGAAGGCGGTCAAGGCGCACGGCGGCACGATCGTCGCGCATGAATTCACCAACAACCAGGCGGTCGATTTCAGCACGCAGCTCACCGCCATCAAGGCGACCAACGCGGATCTGATCTTCTTCGGCGGGCTCGATACCCAGGCGGCCGGCGTGGCCAAGCGGATGAAGCAGCTCGGCGTGACCGCGCAACTGGTGGGCGGCGGCGGCGTGATGGATCCGGAGTTCATCAAGCTTGCCGGCGACTCGGCCGAAGGCGCGATGGCATGGGAATACGGCCGGCCGCTCGCGGCGCTGCCGGGCGGCAAGGACTTCTCGGAGAAGTTCAAGAAGCGTTTTGGCGTCGACATCCTGTCGTATGCGCCGTTCGGCTATGACGCGGCATGGGCGGCGATCAAGGCGATGCAGCAGGCCAAGTCGACCTCGCCGAATGTGTATCGTCCGGTGCTCAAGGCGATCAGCTTCGACGGCGTGACCGGCCCGATTGCGTTCGAAGCCAACGGTTCGCTGAAGAACGCCAGTTCGACCCTGTATCAGGTCAAAAGCGGCGCGTGGGTCGCGATCGTGACCAAGGGCGGCGGCAATTGATCAACAGGCCGCCCAGTCGAGCCGCATGAGCTGAATCTGACGCGTCGCCGTGCCGTGGATTGCACAGGCGGCGCGCCGGGCCTAATCCCGGCAACACGTCCATGGCGGCGCCCGCCGCCATCCCGATCCCCCGCTTAAGCTTGCGCCAAGCTTCGCCGCGCTATGCTGCCGGTGAACGCACACTGGAATATCGTCCCTTCGCTGATCGTTTTATCGCGAGGCGTGGTCCTGCTGTGCAAAAGACAGAACCCGGCGGCATCGAGCGGCTGATCCGCGGCTTCACTGACGAAACCGCGACCTGAGTCCCTCCCGATGCCGCCGGTTGCCCCGTATCAACCGATCGACCGCCTGCAATGTCCTACATCGAACACCTGAACAGCACGCTTTTCCTGATCATCAACGCGCGTTTGCCGGCCAATCGCGCCCTGCTGGAATGGGCGATGTTCTTTGCGCAGTACCTGGTCTGGGTGATTCCCTGCGGGCTCGTCGGGGCATGGCTGCGCGGACCGGAGCCGTGGCGCCGCGCCGCCTTCCATGCCGCCGTGACCGCCTTGCTCGCGGCGGGCATCAGTCTCGTGATCGGCCTCGCGTGGCCGCATCCGCGGCCGTTCGTGCTGGGTATCGGCACCAACCTGCTGCCGCATGGCGCCGACTCGTCGTTTCCGAGCGACCACCTCACGGTCTGGTGGTCGATCAGCTTCAGCCTCCTGCTGCCTGCCCAGGCGCAGCGCGGCACCCCGCTGCTGCAGCGTACCGGCCTCGTCCTCGCGCTGCTCGGCCTGCCGATGGCATGGGCGCGCATCTATCTGGGCGTGCACTATCCGCTGGATATCGTCGGCGCGGCACTGGTCGCGCTGGTTGCCGCCAGCGGCCTCGCGCTCTGCGAGGGGCCGCTGTTCGATTCGCTGTTCGGCGCCGCCGAGCGGCTATACCGGTTCGCGTTCGCGCCGTTGATCCGGCTCGGCGCCGCGAAACGGTGAACCGGCACCGTCGCGTGCACCACCACTTGCGATAACGCGTCCCGTTCGATTCTGACGAGCGACGCCCGCATCTCGTCGAACGCTTCCGGCGAGCAGACCTGATGGCCGAATTGCGCATGCAGGCGGCGCGTGATCTGCAGCACGTTAGTGGACGGATCGAACACATAGTGCGAGGTGTAATCGAAGGTGTTGTCCTGCACGGCCGTGTCGGCAGGCAGATCGGTCACATGCACGGTATCGGGCAAGCTGATCTGCGCGGTCTCGTCGAATTCGCCGCCCACGCATACCCAGGGTTGGGTGCGCTGCGGCTCGGCAAGCCATGACTGCACCTGACTCGCAATGCCGCCCGCGAAGCTCGTCATGGCCGGCACGGCGGTGGTGCCGTCGGTCCACGTGACATGCTCGAGCGTGCCCTGAATGGTGGTGGTGAACGGCCCTTCGGTCGTCGTCACGTCGCTGGTCCGTAGTTGTGCCGTGCCGTGCAAACCGGTTTGGAGCAGACGGCTGGCGGCAATCTGCTGGGCACGCTGATGAGTAGCGCGGCGGAACACGTTGCGTTCGGGCTCGGCAGTGGCGCCCGTATCTTCGACGCGATACGCGTATGACGCCGCGCCCGTTTCGTTCACGTCGATCTGCAAGCGCACCGCGCGGCCGCGCGGCTGCACGGCCGGCGTGCGCGACATGACGCCCTGATCGACCAGCAGCACCGGCCGGTCCATCACCACCAGCGGCAGATAGCCAAAGCCGGTGCCGCCCGCCGTCGTATCCGCATAGAGCTGCAACTGCGGGATCCAGACAATCGCATGATTGATCGCGCTCTCGCCGTAGCCCGGCACGTCCGGCAGCGTGTAGTACGGCCCGAGATTCAGCAGCACCGCCTCGCTGCGGATGCCCACCGCCGCGAGCAGCGCGCTATACAGCGCCACGTGATCCTTGCAGTCGCCGTAGCGGTTGTGCAGGATGTCGATCGCCTTGTGCGGTATCGCCGCCGTCTCGCCGAGAAAGAGCGCCACGTAGCGCACGTTCATCCGCACCCAGTCGTAGAGGATTCGCGCCTGCTCGCGCGGGTCGCTGCTCGTGCCGGTCAGCGACTGCGCGAGTTGCACGATAGCCGGGTCGCTCATGGTGGCGTCGGTGGCGGGCGCCTTGTAGCGTGCGGCAAAGGTGGCGTAGTCGGGCACGGTCGAGACCATCAGCCGGTCGCCCCACGTGGCATAGCCGACCGCGCCGGACTCGATGCGGGCGTACGGTCCATGCCGGTAGTCGAACTCGTAGCGGGTGCGGCCGTTCGCCGTCACCGGGGGCAATGCGACATAGCCGCGGGCGTCGGCGTAGAACGGCAGGTCGGCGGGCAGATCGAAGATCAGCCGCTGTCGCTCGACCGGGTCGCGCGTCGGTTCGACGAGGTAGGCAAACGTGCCGGCCTGCAGCGGTTTCGCGCGCGTCTTGCGGAACGCCAGATGCACCCGCGAGCCGGCTTCCACGCCGGGAAAAATCACCGTGCGCAAGACGCCGTCCTCGAAAGTCGGCGCGCCCGCCGAGCGCAGCTCTTGCACATCGCGGATGCCATCCGGGCCGACCGGATGCACGGTGCCGTCCGGATCGATGGTGTCCGCACCGAGCAGTTCGACATGTTCGATATCCTTGTTGAACCACACGTAGCGCTGCGCGATATCGTCGACGCCGCTCGTCGTGTTGGCGCGCAGGATCGTGTCGTCGCGCTCTTCGACGGAGCCGTCTTTCTGAATCACGAAGTAATGGACGTCGCGCTCGATGGTGGACGGTGCAAGTTCGTCGTTCGCGGCCGGATCGTCCGTCTGCGCGGCAGCTGCGCGACAGACGCCGCAGAGGATCCATACGAGATTGATCAGCCGGGTCCGCGCGGGTCTCCTCATGCTGTGCGCGCCCTGCCCTGCGAGCGCGGCGTGCGGCCGCGGCGCTCGCGCAACTCTGTGGCAATTTTCCCCAAGATGACACCTCGTGCCGGTCGGTATTCTGGTTTTAGCACATTGGCGGCGCGCGCGGTTTTGCTGCGCCGCCGTGGCGTGCCGCCCAGATCTTTTCAAGCGCGGGAGGTGAGATGATGAATGCAGGCTTACGCGAGGTGTTGAGCGCCCCTGCGCGATCCGCCACGATCGACGCAGCCGACGATCTTTACGGCTGGCTGATCGGCAGTTGGGACATGGATGTCGTGCATTACCGCGTCGATGTGAACGCCGGGCGGCGCTGCGGCGCCGAGAAGACAACGCGGCGACGGCGACAATGCGCGTCGCATCAAGCCACTTGCAGCGCCCGCCGCAACGACAGCGCGATGCCCTGCGCCGCCAGCCGAACCTCATCCAGTGACGGAAAGGTTGGAGCAATCCGCAGATGCCGGTCGTCCGCATCGCGTCCATAGGGATAAGCCGCGCCTGCAGGCGTCAGCACGAGGCCGGCTTCAGCCGCGAGCGCCACCGTGCGCTTCGCCACGCCCGGTGGCGTGTACAGGCTGATGAAATAGCCGCCGGCCGGCTGGTTCCATGTGACGTCCGGCAGATCGCCGAGCTGTGCATCGAACGCTGCGGTAATCGCCGCGAATTTCGGGCTCAGCAACGCGCGATGCCGCTCCATCAGCCGCTCGAGACCCGCGCGGTCGCGCAGATAGCGCACATGCCGCAACTGGTTCAGCTTGTCCGGCCCGATCGTGCGTACGGCTACGCGCTGCTGCCACCACGCCACGTTGCGCTGCGAAGACGCGAGGAACGCCAGCGCGCCGCCGCCGAACGTCACCTTCGACAACGACGCGAACACCAGCGCGCGGTCCTCATGTCCGGCCGCCTCGCATGCGTCGAGCACATTGAGCGTGGTGTGCAGCTGCGGTGTCAGGTGATGGAAGCGGTATGCATCGTCCCAAAGCAGCCGGAAATCCGCTGCGGCAGCGGGCATCGCCGCCAGCCGGCGAACCACCGCGTCCGAGTAGATCGCGCCGCTCGGGTTGCTATAGAGCGGCATGCACCACATGCCCTTGATGGAAGGGTCAGCGGCAACCTGCGCTTCGACGAAGTCCATGTCGGGGCCGTCGTCATGCATCGGCACGTTGATCATGCGGATACCGAGCGCCTCGCAGATCGCGAAGTGGCGGTCGTAGCCCGGCACCGGACACAGCAGCGCGATCTCGCCGCGCTTGCGCCACGCTTCGCCGCCCGGCACGCCGAACAGCATCGCGAAGGCCAGCACGTCGTGCATCAGTTCGAGGCTCGAATTGCCCGCGGCAACCACTTGCGCCGCCGGCGCGCCGAGCAGTTCGGCGCCGAACTCGCGCGCTTCGGGCAGGCCGAGCAGATGGCCGTAGTTGCGGCAGTCGATGCCGTCGCGCGACAGGTAACCCATCGTCCCCGCCTCGTCGAGCAGCGCGCGCGACAGGTCGAGTTGCTCGGCCGAAGGTTTGCCGCGCGACATGTCGAGACGAATGCCCAGTTGTTTGAAGTCGTCGTAAGTCATTGGCATGGTAAGGATCGAAGGTTTGAAAAAGGCTTGCACGATGCAGCCACGTCCGCAGTATGCCCAGCACCTCTGGTTCAGACAAACGCGTTATATTGAACGTTTCAATCAGCTTTTCTGATATCTATGAAAGCCCTGGATCTCGATGTGCTGTCGATGGTAGTCGCCATCGCCGATGCCGGCAGCTTCGTGCGCGGCGCGGCGCTCGTGCATCGTTCGCAGTCCGCGCTCAGCATGCAGATCCGCACGCTGGAGAACGCGCTAGGCAAGCCGCTGTTCGTGCGCGGGCCGCGCAGCGTCACGCCCACCGCCGACGGCCAGGTGTTGCTCACCTATGCGCGCCGCATGCTGGCACTGCGCGACGAGGCGTGGGCCTCGATGGTCCATCCCGAGGTGAAGGGGCGTGTCGCGATCGGCGTGCCGGATGACTACGCGGCGTCGCTCCTGCCCTCGGTGCTGCGCAAGTTTTCGGCGTCGTATCCGAAGGTCGAAATTCAGGTGATCGGCCTGCCGAGTCGCGCACTCGCGCCGCTCGTCAAGGACAACAAGATCGATCTGGCCTGCGTCACGCGCATGAAGGGCTTGAGCGGCGCTTTCATCCGTTTCGAGCCGATGGTCTGGGCCGGAGCAGCGGCGAGCGGCCGCGAGATCTGGAAAGAACGGCCCCTGCCGGTGGCGCTCTTCGGCGCGGGCAGCGTCGCACGCGCCAATGCGATTCATGCGCTGGAGCGCGCGAAGATCGCCTATCGCACGTCGTATGAAAGTCCCAGTCTGATGGGCCTGTTCAGCATGGTCGAAGCGGGCCTCGCCATTGCGCCGCTGGCCCGCTGCGCGGTGCCGGGTCACTTCGTACAACTCGGCAAACCGCAGGGTCTGCCGGGTTTGCCCGAACTGGAAATCGTGCTCGCGCGCAGCGCGCGTTCGAATCGCCCGCCTTGCGATTTTCTCGCGGAACAGATTCTGTCCGAACTGCGCCTGTGACGCAGCATGACCTTGTCGTGCATCGCCCGGCTCACCTCGCTTTCACTCGGTCTCGCCCAGCTTCACCAGCAACGCCTGCAGCTTTTCCACGTGCCGCATCAGCAGATGCCGGTGCTTCTCGATCTGCTCGAGGCGCCCGGCGAGATCCGCATGGACGGTATCTTCCAGATCCGCCGCCGCGATGACGTCCTCCACCTTGGCGCGCAACACCGCCAGCTCAACCGGCGGTTGACTCAGATGACGCTCGAAGCGGCGCACGTCCTGTACGGCCAGATCGCGCACCTTGCGAAAATGCGCCTGGCGCCGATGCGTTTCGGCGTCGAAGCTCTCCTCTTCCGCGCGACGCGCGGAACCCGGCTGCCCGAAAATCGGCTCGGGCGGCCGCAGCACGGTTTTCTTGCGCGCCGGGTGCGCCGTGCCGCGAAAACGCGCCAGCGGCATTTCATTGTCGATGGCCTCGCGCGCGTTGGCCGGAATCTCGCTCACCTGATGCGCCGTATTCATCCAGCCTGCCGGCAAGCCGGCGACCGCTTCGACGCCGCGCACGAATTCCTCGCTGAATTCACGCTGGCCGGACAGCATCAACTTCAGATAGCTCGCGGAAAACGTCATCATCCGCGCGAGCCGCGTCGCCGCGCCCACCTCCTGGGTCAGCACCACCAGATTTGCCCGCCAGACCGGGAGCAGGGATTCGTCGGAATCTTCCATCGCTGGGTCTTCCATCTTTTCTCGCCCGAGTAGTCTGAAACGCCCGCTGCGCTCAACGCGCGCGCACGTCATCTTCGTGAAGGGTAGTCGCTCGGCCATGCGACGCGCAATCGGTATGTTCTGCACGTAGGGAGCCTCGTGGAAGCCGCGACCAACAGGGAAGTACCGCAGGGACTTCCTACCTGTTGACAGACCATCCGGGCATGCGTTCCTAGTCGATATACGCTTTTCCGTCCCGCGTAATCCGCCGTAACACAGCGCGTTTTCACCTCTGCATGCAGCTGCCCGCCAGTCCTGCTGCGGCTCACGCGTGTTCGCGGAGGGCGATTCCGGCTTGCGAGGTAATCCTCATACCTTTGCGGCACGCAACCTGCTTAATAGCCTCCGTTATCAACCGCAACCGAGGGAATCACAATGAAGAAAGTCCTGCTCGCACTCGCCGCCATGCTCATGACGCTCGGCGCAATCGCACCTGCACAGGCTGACGATCACGACGATCACCGCCATCCCGTATGCCATAAGGTGCACGTGCATGGACACTGGGAAAAACGTTGCCATTGACGCCAGGCCGCGCGGCTGACCGGCGCCTGGCCGCCTCACCCTCGACCATCGCCGTCCAGCCGTAAATCTGGCTGGCAAAGCAAAGAAAGCAAAGCGGCCCGCTCCGTTGCAGGCAACGAAGGCGGGCCGCCGGTCGTCAATCCAGTTGTGCCGTCAGGGCGCTGTCATGCCCTTTCGATTCGGTGCTACGCCGCTGCCACTCTCTCCATCGCCGTCTTGACCAGTTTCTCCAGCAACGGTTCGACTTTGGCCGCCGCGGCTTCGTGGTACGCATACGGCATCTGCTCTTCCATATACGTAATCTGCGTCAATTCGAGTTGCACCGCGTGGATGCCCTGCGCCGGCTGCCCGTATTGACGCGTGATATAGCCGCCCTTGAAGCGTCCGTTGGCGATTGCGGTATATGGACCGCCGTGCTGCTCGACCACGCCCGCCAGCGCCTCGGCAAGACCCGCCACCGCACTTGCACCGTTCGAGGTGCCGAAGTTGAAATCGGGCAGGCGTCCTTCGAAAAAGCGCGGCACATGCGAGCGGATCGAATGCGCTTCCCACAGCAGCACCTTGCCGTGCTTCGCTTTCAATGCCGCCAGATGTTCGGTCAGCGCCTGGTGGTACGGCTTCCAGTAAGCGTCGCGGCGGCGCGCGACTTCGGCCTCGCCCGGCAAGTGGCCGTCCTGATAGAGCGGCTCCTTGTCGAACGTGTCGACCGGCAGCAGTCCGGTGGTGTCCTGTCCAGGGTAGAGGTTTGCGCCATCGGGCGGACGATTCAGGTCGATCACATAGCGCGCGTAGGTGGGGGTCAGAATCGACGCGCCAAGACGCTGGGCGAACCCATACAGACGATCGAGGTGCCAGTCGCAATCGTCGGTGCGCTGGGCTACGGGGGTCATCGTCGCGGCGATGTCGTCGGGGATACGCGTACCCAGATGCGGGATCGAAATCAGCAGCGGCAGGCTGCCTTCGCGCAGCGAGAAAACCGGTAGGTGGTTCGAAGCAGTCATGTCAGTCCGGAATCAGGGGAATCGGGGCGTCACTTCAGCAACCCGGCAAGCGCCACGCGGTATTGCGCGTAGGCACGCTCTTCGTCGCGATGTTTGCGCTCGGAGACGACCTTCGTGCCGCCCGTGTAGACGTCGCGGATCGGCGTCTCGCCATGCTCGCAGAATACAACGCCTGACAGCCACGCGTCGGATGCATGCTCCGCAATGCTCGAATGATCGGCATCGAGCACCAGCCAGT
The DNA here is from genome assembly GCF_036488795.1 of Paraburkholderia sp. GTDB lineage: Bacteria > Pseudomonadota > Gammaproteobacteria > Burkholderiales > Burkholderiaceae > Paraburkholderia. Next base: position 47,867 of record NZ_DASXHA010000002.1, on the reverse strand, counting down.
CCGCCCGTTGACCGGGCCGCAAGCCGTTGACCGCGCGGCCCGTGGCGCGCGCGCCACCGTCGAGCGCGGCGTCGAACAGACGATCGGCGACGTGGGTGGCATCGGTACTGGCCAACACGTTGCGCTGCCGGCGCACGAGGCGCTGGCCGTATTCGAGCAAACGTAATTCCGCGCGCCAGTCGACTCCGATATGACTGTCCGAGCCGATACCAAACCGCCCCTGCGCGTCGAGATACTCCTGCGCCGGAAAAATGCCGTCGCCGAGGTTTGCCTCGGTGGTCAGGCATAGGCCCGCAATCGCCCCGCTCCTCGCAAGCGCGAGCGTTTCTTCAGCATTCACATGGGTGGCGTGCACGAGGCACCAGCGGCCATCCACGTGGAAGCGGTCGAGCAGCCATTGCACCGGACGTGCCCCTTCGGTTTCGAGGCATGCATCGACTTCGGCGGTCTGTTCGGCGATATGGATGTGCACCGGCGCGCCCGGCAGATCCGCATCGAGGCCTTCGAGCAAGGTACGCAGCGATTGCTGCGAAACCGCGCGCAATGAATGCGGCGCCACGCCGTAGCGCAATGCGCTGCTTTCAGGCCGCGCACCACGCAGTGTGTTGAGCATCTCGAGCAGGCTGTCCGGCGTATTGATGAAGCGCCGCTGATCCTCACGCGGCGCACGCGCGCCGAACCCGCCGAACTGGTACAGCACCGGCAGCATGGTCATGCCGATCCCGCTTGCCTGCGCCGCATCGACCACGCGCTGCGCCAGTTCAGCCGCATTGCCATAGCGGCTGCCGTCCGGCATGTGATGCACGTAGTGGAATTCACACACCGACGTGTATCCGGCCTTCAGCATTTCGATGTAGAGCCACTGTGCAATCGCCGCCAGCCCTTCCGGCGTGATCCTGGCGGCGAAGCGGTACATCAGGTCGCGCCAGCTCCAGAAGTTGTCCGTGGCGTTGGCGCGATATTCGGTGAGGCCCGCCATGGCGCGCTGGAAGGCATGCGAATGCAGATTCGGCATGCCGGGCACGACCGGGCCGGCAGCCTTCGCGACGTCGGCCGGCGCGGCCGTATCCGGCGTCACCGAGGTCAGCACGCCCTGCGCGTCCCATTGCAGCAACACCTGACGGCGCCAGCCATCGGGCAGGTAAGCATGTTCGGCGAACAGCGATTGTGAAGCTTGCTTGGTCACTTGCGTCATTCTCAAACCTTAAAGGGGTTTCGCGTGTGATGGCCGGGCGCGGCCGGCGACTTCGTACCACTTTCCACGTTAGCCCGCGTATGCGCGCCGCGTATAAACCGTCTGGCCGGCGCGCACCACGCGCGCGCACAGCGGACGACCCATCCAGTAAGCCAGTTCGGCCAGCGTATCCACGGACCACACGGCAAAATCCGCCGCGCGTCCAATCGCGAGCGTGCCGTGCCGATCCGCGTGGCCGAGCGCGCGCGCCGCATGGTGCGTCACGCCTTGCAGCACTTCGGGCACGGTCATGCGGAATAGCGTGGTCGCCATGTTCATCATCAGCAGCAACGAGGTGGTGGGCGAGGTGCCGGGATTGCTGTCAGTGGAGATGGCGATCGGCACCTGGTAGCGGCGCAGCAGTTCGAGCGGCGGCAACTGCGTCTCGCGAATGAAGTAGTACGCGCCCGGTAGCAGCACGGCCACGGTGCCCGATTCTTTCATCGCGGCCACGCCCGCTTCGTCGAGGAATTCGAGGTGATCGGCCGACAGCGCGCGATGGCGCGCCGCCAGTGCCGTGCCACCGCCGTTCGATAACTGCTCGGCATGCATTTTCACCGGCAGGTTGCGACGCCCGGCCGCTTCGAACACGCGCTCGCTTTGCGCGAGCGAAAAGCCGATGCGCTCGCAGAACACATCCACCGCGTCGACGAGACCTTCATCGGCCAGCGTGGGCAGCATGCGCTCGCAGACCTCGGTGATGTAATCGTCGGCGCGGCCGGCGAATTCCGGCGGCAACGCGTGCGCGCCGAGAAAGGTCGTATAGACCGACACCGGATAGCGTTCGCCGAGACGCCGCGCGACGCGCAACATCTTGCGTTCGCTGTCGAGGTCCAGACCGTAGCCGGATTTGATTTCGACGGCGGTGACGCCTTCGGCGAGCAGCGCTTCGAGCCGCGCCGCCGACTGGCGATACAGCGTGTCGGCGTCGGCGGCGCGGGTCGCGCGCACCGTGGACACGATGCCGCCGCCCTGCCGCGCGATTTCTTCATAGCTCACACCCGCGAGCCGCTGCGCGAACTCGTCGGCGCGCTGGCCGCCGTACACCAGATGCGTATGACAATCGACGAGGCCCGCTGTGACCCACGCGCCGCCCAGATCTTCGCGCGGCCACGCAGTGTGATCGGCGTATTCGGCGGGCACCTCGGCGGCCGCGCCGAGCCAGACAATCCGGCCGTCGCGCACCGCGATCGCGGCATCGCTCACGGTGTGTTGGGGATCGCCCTGAGGGCAAAGATTCAGGTGATGCCAGACGGTTTGCTTCATCGCGGGCTCATTGCAGCGGGTTGCCGCTGGTTGCTGGTTGCCGGTTGCTGGTGCGTGGCTGCTGGTATGTGGTTGCGAAGGCCGATGCGCGATCGCCCTCACGTGTAGCGGATGCTGACCGCGAGCAGCGCGCCGTCGCCGGCTACGGTGCACCGTAATGCCGCAGGCGCGTCGATCCGCAAGGTGTCGTCGCCCGTCAGGGCGACGGGTGGGGTCTCGCCCACCGCCACCTCGAACGAACCCGCCGCGCAAAACAGCAACACCACATCAGCGGACAGGCTGCGTTGCGAAGCGGCCGCGCCGCCCCGCCACACTTCGACCTCGCCCGTCGCCGCGTCACGCCGCACCATCAGGTTGAAGTCGCGGGTTGCACCGTCGACCAGACGCGCATCGATTGCTGCCTCACCCGCAAAACGGGCGAGATCCAGCGGTTGCGTCAAGGCGTGGGTCAGCGCAGCGGGCGTGCCGTCCGTTTCGCGCGCTTCGTCGAGCAGCATGCCCGCGCCGGACAACAGCACCAGCGTCCGGTCGATACCCGCAAAGCGCGAGAACGGGCCGGGCTGCGCCACGTCGGCGATACTCACGCGCCACAGGAACGCGTCGAGTCCCGCGCCCTGCGGAAAGGCTGCGACCTCACGCGTCGTCCCGCCACCGTTCTTCCACGCCGACGCCACCAGATCGGCGCCGCGCAGCAGCGTGATCGCGCTGCTCGCGCCGCACGCCGACGGGTTTGCGCCGGCAGCCCCGATGACGCGGTTGCCCATGACGCCCGCCGCCATGCTCAGCGTCCCAGCATCGGCAGGTTCAACCCCACCTCACGCGCGGTTTCCTGCGCGAGTTCATAACCGGCATCCGCGTGACGCATGACACCCGTTGCCGGATCGTTGAACAGCACACGGCCGAGACGCTCTTTGGCGGCATCCGTGCCATCCGCGACGATCACCACGCCCGAGTGCTGGCTGAAGCCCATGCCCACGCCGCCGCCGTGATGCAGCGACACCCACGTCGCCCCGCCTGCGGTATTCAGCAGCGCGTTGAGCAACGGCCAGTCGCTGACGGCATCCGAGCCGTCCTTCATCGATTCGGTTTCGCGGTTCGGGCTGGCCACCGACCCCGTGTCCAGGTGATCGCGTCCGATCACGATCGGTGCCTTCAGCTCACCGTTCCTGACCATTTCGTTGAAGGCCTGACCCAGACGATAACGATCCTTCACGCCGACCCAGCAAATCCGTGCCGGCAGGCCCTGGAACGCGATGCGTTCACGCGCCATATCGAGCCAGTTGTGCAGGTGCGGATCGTCCGGAATCAGTTCCTTGACCTTCGCATCCGTCCTGTAGATGTCTTCCGGATCGCCCGACAGCGCGACCCAGCGGAACGGGCCCTTGCCTTCGCAGAACAGCGGACGGATATATGCGGGTACGAAGCCCGGGAAATCGAAGGCGTTTTCGACGCCCATTTCCAGCGCCATCTGGCGGATGTTGTTGCCGTAGTCGAGCGTCGCCGCGCCGCGTTCCTGCAGCGTCAGCATGGCTTGCACCTGCCTCGCCATCGACTGTTTGGCAGGCGTCACGATGCTGTCCGGCGCTGTCTTCATGCGCTCGCGCCAGTCTTCGACGCTCCAGCCCTGCGGCAGATAGCCGTGAATCGGATCGTGTGCGCTGGTCTGGTCGGTCACGCAATCCGGCGTGATGCCGCGTGCCACGCATTCGGCGAACACGTCAGCCGCATTGCCGAGCAGACCGACCGAAACCGGCTTGCCGCTCTGTTTTGCTGCCTCGACGATCGCCAGCGCTTCGTCGAGCGTCTTCGCCTTGCGATCCACGTAACGGGTCTTCAGACGGAAGTCGATACGCGTCTCGTCGCATTCCACCGCGATCATCGAGAAGCCGGCCATGGTCGCCGCGAGCGGCTGCGCGCCGCCCATGCCGCCCAAGCCGCCCGTCAGAATCCAGCGGCCCTTCGGGTCACCGTTGAAATGCTGGTTCGCCACCGAGAAGAAGGTTTCGTAGGTGCCCTGCACGATGCCCTGGCTGCCGATATAGATCCAGCTGCCCGCCGTCATCTGGCCGTACATCATCAGGCCCTTGCGGTCGAGTTCGTGGAAGTGTTCCCAGGTCGCCCAGTGCGGCACGAGGTTCGAGTTGGCCAGCAGCACGCGCGGTGCGTCCGCATGCGTGCGGAACACGCCGACCGGCTTGCCCGACTGGATCAGCAGCGTTTCGTCGTCGTTCAGGTCCTTCAGCGAGGCGAGAATCTGATCGAAGCAATCCCAGTTGCGCGCGGCGCGGCCAATGCCGCCATACACCACGAGCGCATGCGGATGCTCGGCCACTTCGGGGTCCAGATTATTCTGGATCATCCGGTAAGCGGCTTCCGTGAGCCAGCTCTTGCAGGTCTTTTCCGCGCCACGCGGGGCGTGAATCGTGCGGGTGGGGTCGAGTCGCGGATCGATGTGTTTCGGGTTGTTCATGGTGGCCCTCGGAAGCTGGAAAGTGCTCAAAAATCAGGTCAAAGTCGCAGTCAAAAACGAAATCAGAAGTGTCCGGTGAAGCGATAGCGGCTGCCCGGATGCCAGAGATTGGCCACGGATGCGACCAGGCTCTGCGACCACGTGCGTCGATGCAGCACGAGGCAAGGTTCAAGCTCATCCATGGTCAGCAGTTGCCGGGTGTCGGCATCCGCGATGGCGGCTTCAATGCGGTATTCGACGCGCTGCAGCGGCGCGACGCGCACCAGATACTGGTTCGGCGTGGTGTTGGTGAAGTCCTGCAACGCGTACTCGGGCGCGACCGCCGGATTGACCCAGCGTTCTTCGAGCTGCACCGGCTCGTCGTTTTCGAAATGCAGCACGCGCGAATGAAACACGCGACTGCCGGCGTCCATTTGCATCTCTTCGGCCAGCAGCTCGTCGGCGATCGTGGCGCCGATTTGCAATACCTTCGCCTGATACCGGTGACCGCGCGCCACCACCTCGTCCGAAATGCTGCGGATGGCTACCAGGGTCGATTCATACTTCGGGCGCGCCACGAACGTACCGGAACCCTGCACGCGCGTGAGCACCTGCTCGGAGGTCAGTTCGCGCAGCGCGCGGTTGACCGTCATGCGCGCCACGTTGAATTCGCGTGCCAGTTCGTTTTCCGATGGCACCTGGTCGCCCTCCGCCCATTCGCCCGCGTGAATGCGCGACAGGATGAAGTCCTTGATGCCCTGATAAGCCGGTGCGTTCATGCCCACGCTGCCGGATTACTGTTCCGACCGGAACGCGAACGGGCTGTGCGCGGCGATCGTGCCGTTCTGCACGAGCTGCGTGATTGCCGCGATGTCCGGTGCGAAGTAATGATCCAGCTCGTAGTGCGCGACTTCCTTGCGCACGGTCTTCATGACCTTCTGCAGGCTCGGGCTGGTTTCGTGCGGCGCGCGCAGGTCGACACCTTGAGCGGCGGCAAGCAGTTCGATCGACAGGATGTTGGCGGTGTTCTCGGCGATATCGCCCAGCTTGCGCGCAGCAAACGTCGCCATCGACACATGGTCTTCCTGGTTGGCGGACGTGGGCAGCGAATCCACCGAAGCCGGATGTGCCAGCGTCTTGTTTTCCGATGCGAGCGCCGCAGCCGTGACGTGCGCAATCATGAAGCCGGAGTTCACGCCGCCATCGCGAACGAGGAACGGCGGCAGACCCGACAGCGTGGAATCGATCAGCAGTGCAATGCGACGCTCCGCCAGCGCGCCGATTTCAGCGGCGGCCAGCGCCAGGTTGTCCGCCGCGAACGCGACCGGTTCGGCGTGGAAGTTACCACCTGACAAAACTTCGCCGGTGTCCGGGAAAATCAGCGGGTTGTCGGAGACGGCGTTGGCTTCGATCAGCAGCACGTCCGCGGCGTGACGCATCTGGTCAAGACACGCGCCCATCACCTGCGGCTGGCAGCGCAGGCTGTACGGGTCCTGCACCTTGCCGCAATCGCGGTGCGACAGGTTGATGCCCGAGCCTTGCAGCAGCGCGCGATACGACGTCGCCGCGTCGATCTGCCCCTGATGCCCGCGCAATTCGTGGATGCGTGCATCGAACGGTGCCACCGAACCCGCCGCGGCATCCACCGACAAGGCACCCGCGACCAGCGCGGTGCGGTACAGGTCTTCGATGGCGAACATGTTGTAGAGCGCGAGCGCGGTCGATGCCTGGGTACCGTTCAGCAGCGCGAGGCCTTCTTTCGCCTGCAGCGTGAGCGGCTTCAGTCCGACGAGGCGCAGGCCTTCGGTCGCGGCCATGCGCTCGCCCTTCGCGAACACTTCACCGACGCCGAGCAGCGTGGCCGACATATGCGCGAGCGGCGCGAGGTCGCCCGACGCGCCCACCGAACCCTTGACCGGAATCACCGGCAGCACGTCGGCGTTGAACAGCGTGATGAGCGCATCCATCACTTCGCGGCGAATGCCCGAATGACCGCGGCCGAGACTCGACAGCTTGAGCGCGATCAACAGACGCACGACCGGACGCGACATCGGCTCGCCCACGCCCACCGCATGCGAGAGCACCAGATTGCGCTGCAGGAGTTCGAGCTGATCGTGCGGAATGTGCGTGCTGGCAAGGCGCCCAAAACCGGTATTGATGCCGTATGCAGGCTCCCCCTTCGCGGCGATGTCGGCCACCGCCTTGGCGCACGCATCGATGGCTGCGAAGCTGGCGGGATCGAGTTGCAGCGTGACCTGCTCACGGGCGATCTGGCGCAGTTGCGGGAGGCTCAGGTGGCCGGGCTTGAGAATCATCATGGAGAGCATCCTGTCTATACAAGTTGAGATAAGTCTAGCGGCGCCAGCTTGTATATACAACTTATTTTTAATGCTTCAGCGTTAGGGGTTTCCATTAGGCGCGGATCACCTGCCGGCATGGTTCCGGGCGGAATTCAGAGGTTCGCCGCGAGTGTTTCGGAGCGCCGGACACGACACGCCGGCAACCGGCACACTCGAAATAGCCAAAAGGAGATGCAGGGCGTGCCTAAAGCTCCAGCCGCGTGCCGATGAAATCCAGAAACGCCTGCACCCGCCCCGCCAGCGATGCGCTCTGATAAAACACCGCGCTGACCGGCTGCCGTTCGTCGATAAGGATGTCGTCCAGAATCGGCACGAGGCGTTTCTCGTTTACATCGGCGACGGTCATGAAATCGGCAAGGCATGCAACGCCGCCATCCGCCAGCGCCAGATGACGGATCGTTTCGCCGCTCGATGCGGTGATCGCCGGCTCGATCTTCAGCGCGTCGCGCTCGCCGTCGCGTAGCGGCCAGCGGTTCAGATGCTCCGGCGCGGTAAAGCCGATCAAACGATGCGCGCGCAACGCCTCCACCGAGCGGGGCTCGCCCGCTTCGGCCAGATAGCCCGGGCTCGCGACGATGCGCAGCTTGCTGCTGCCGAGCGCGCGCGCATGCAGCGTCGAATCCTGCAACGCGCCGATGCGAATCGCGATATCCACCTTCTGCTCCAGCAGGTCGACGATGCGTTCGTTACTGGTCAGTTCGAGCCGGATCTCTGGAAAAAGCGCGGCGAAAGCCTGCATATGCGGCGCGATGCAATGGAGCATGAAGGGCGACGCCGCGTCCACCCGCAGCCTGCCGGATGGCCGCTCGCGCCGCCGGGCAACCGACTGCTCGGCTTCCTCCATCGCATCGAGAATCGCCCGCGCCCGGGCGAGGAACAGCACGCCCTCTTCCGTGAGCTGCAAACGCCGCGTGGTCCGACGAATCAGCGCGGTATCCAGCTTCTTCTCCAGCCGCGTCAGCGCGCGGCTTACGCCCGATACCGTCTGCTGCAGCTTCTCCGCGGCGGCCGTGATCGAGCCGCTGTCGATCACGGTGACAAAGACCAGTAACTCGTCGGTTGAAGTCTTCATTGTTGATTTCAAATCAAGATTGATTTGAGACTAACACGCTTTTTGCCAGAATCAGGACGGCGGATACTGGCTGCATTCCACTGCGATCCGATTGATCCGGTTGATTCGATTGATTGCAGTGTTTCCAGTCATCAGGAAGGAGAACGTTTTGAATATTTTCATTACCGGTGCCGGCGGCTTCATTGGCGGCTCGATTGCCGCGGGCCTCGCGCGTGCCGGACATCATGTGCGCGGTCTGATCCGCAACCCCGAACACGCGGCCGAGTTGAAGCGGCTCGGCATCGAACCCGTGACCGGCACGCTCGATGACCGTAATCTGCTGATTGCCGAAGCCCAGGCGGCAGACGCCGTCATCAACGCGGCGAGCAGCGATCATCGCGGCGCGGTCGAAGCGCTGATCGAAGGACTTGCCGGTTCCGGCAAACCGTTTTTGCATACGAGCGGTTCGAGCATCGTCGGCGACGCTTCCGGCGGTGAAGCCGGTACTGCGGCGATCCATCACGAAGACGCACTGCCCGAACCGACTGCCGACAAGGCGGCGCGCGTTGCTATCGACCGTCTCGTGCTCGACGCGGCGCAACAGCACATTCGCTCAGCGGTGCTATGCAATACGCTGATCTACGGCAATGGGGTGGTGGCCGGCAGCGCCAGCGTGCAGTTGCCGCGCCTCGTGCGTCAGGCGCACAAGAGCGGCGTGGTGCGTCACGTGGGAAGCGGCGGCAACATCTGGTCGAACGTGCATATCGACGATGTGGTCGAGTTGTATCGTCTTGCGCTCGAGAACACGCCGGCCGGCACGTTCTATTTCGTGGAAAGCGGCGAAGCGTCGTTCCGCGACATGAGCGCCGCGATCGCCGAGGTGCTGAAACTGGGCGCGCCGCAAAACTGGCCGCTCGCCGACGCGCAACAGGAATGGGGCTATGAAATGGCCTCGTACGGGCTCGGTTCGAACAGCCGCGTACGGGGCGAACGGGCCCGCAAACTGCTCGGCTGGCAACCTAAGCACACCTCAGTCATTGACTGGATCAAGCACGAGATGGTGTGAGCGAGGGGCGGCCCCAATGGGCCGCCTCCAGGGCGCACCCCAAGAGTACTTCTTCCGGGCTCCCTAAAGGGAGCCCTCCAGGGCGTAATCCGTGTAAGCGAGTCTGTTGCGAATCCGTAAGCTCAACTCGCTAGAATCCCGGCAAATTAATGGACCGATTCTCGGGAGTGAGTCGGCCACCGTGCCCGGATTCTTTAATGACCCTCGCGCTGAACTTCGACTGGCTGACCAATCTGCTCGCGATACTGTTCGTCGTAGCCTGCCTCTATGATGCGCGCTACGACGAATACGGCACGCTGACGCTGGCCGCCGCCGCGATGGGTCTCGCCGTCATGGCCATCGAAGTGTTCCTCAAGCCCGCGTTTGAAATGGCACTGTAGTCATAGCGCTCAAAGAATCACCGCCACTTCCGGCGGCGCCCGGCGAAATCCCCGCGTGAGCCACGCCAGATACGCCAGCCCCAGCACGAACCAGATCCCACCCAGCACCAGCGCGGTTTTCTCCAGACTCACCAGCAGCCACAAATCGGCAATGGCCCCCAGCAGCGGGAACAGCAGCCCGCCGAGCACGCCCAGCCTCCCCGCGCCGCCCTTCGCCAGGAAGTACTGGCGCATCACACACAGATTGACCGCAGTGAACGCGAGGAACGCACCGAAGTTGATGAACGAGGTGGAGGTCGCGACGTCAAGCTTCAAGGCCACCAGACCCACAGCGCCTGCAATTGCAATGTTGATTGCCGGCGTTTTGAATTTCGGATGCACGAAGCCGAAGACGCGTCTCGGCAGCACTTCATCGCGGCCCATCGCATACAGCAGACGCCCGACGCTCGCCTGGGCCGAAATGCCCGACGCGAATTGCGCGAGAATCAGGCCGGCCAGAAACACCGTCACGAAGATATCGCCGCCCACCTTGCGCGCCACTTCGAACGCCGCGGAATCCGGGTCCTTGAAGACGGCGCCCGGATGCGCCAGCTGCACCGTATAAGCCGCAATCACGAAGATCGCACCGCCGATCAGCGCAATCAGCAGGATGGCGCGCGGCATGGTCTTTTCAGGCTCGATGGTTTCTTCGGTCAGCGTCGAGACCGCGTCGAAACCGAGGTACGAGTACGCAGCAATCGCGGCGCCTGCCATGGTGGCCGAGAACGGCACCTGCGGCTTGAAGAACGGCTCGGCCGAGATCAGTCCGCCCGGCCCCATCGCCGCCGTCACGTAGTGACAGCACAGCACGACGAACAACGCGACGATCGCCAGTTGTACGACCATCAGCACGATGTTGAACCGGTTCGCCAGTTCGATCCCGAGGATATTCAGCGCGCTCGTCAGCACGATGAACGAAACGATCCAGATCCAGCTCGGCACATGCGGAAATGCCGCGCTCAGATAAGCCGCGCCGATCAGCCAGATCACCATGGGCAGGAAGAAGTAATCGAGCAGCGTCGCCCAGCCGATCATGAAACCCAGATGTGCGCTGAACGTCTTGCGCGTGTACGTATAAGCGGAGCCTGCAACGGGAAAGAGCCGCGCAAGTTTGCCGTAGCTGAGCGCGGTAAACACAATGGCGATCAACGCGATCAGATACGCGAGCGCCGCGGTATCGTTACTCGCGCCGGCAAGCACGCCATAGGTGCCGTACACGATCAGCGGCGCCATATAGGCAAGCCCGAACAGCAGCACCGAGGGCAAGCCGAGCGTACGCTTGAGATGCGGGGTTTGGGTGCCCGTGCGTTCGGCGGGCGAAGTGGTCGACATGGAAGATCTCCTGAGACCCGCCGGCAAAACTTGCCAGACGAGCGTGCAATGCTGCTAGTAATGGGAACAATGCGGACGCACGCACCCCTATGAGGGACGCGCCGCATCAACCGGTTGACAAGACAGGTTCGGCAAGACGACTTCGGGTAGTTCGACGCTGGACATGGCCATGTTCAGCGGGTTCGCGACTTCGCGTGAGCGTGAGCCTTAGCGGATCACGCGGGAGCGTTGACCACTGGGATCGTCGACCGTGTTCAGGTCGAGCGAAATCCTGGCGTCGTGCAGATAGCGGTAGTGCTCGCGTGCGCCTTCGAGCTTCGCAGGATCCAGCGTGGCGCGCAGCACGGTTTCGCCAGCGCCTACTTCACTGACCACTTCGCCGTACGGGTCGATCAACGCCGACTCGCCGGGGAACGTCAGGTTGTCGTCGCCGGAGCCGGTCCGGTTGACGAGCGCGGCAAACATCTGATTTTCCATCGCACGCGCGACGATGGCGCGGCGATGCACCGGCCCGAACGGGTCCATGTTGCCGTTGGTCACGATCAGCAGATCGGCACCGAGCGAGGCGACCGCGCGGGCCGTCTCGGGAAACTCGATGTCGTAGCAGATCAGCAGGCCGACGATCATGCCCTTGAAGCTGCACACCTCGTAGCGGTCGCCCGGTTCGAACACGCCCACATCCGACGCCCACAGATGCGTCTTGCGATAGCGCAGCGCCAGTTCACCCTGCTCGTCGATCAGCACGGTGGTGTTGTAAAAGCGCTTGCCGTCACGTTCGGCGAGGCCCACGGCCACCGCGACGCCGGCCTCGCGGGCGGCATTGCGCACCCGGGTCAGCGCGGCGCCGTCGAGCGGTTGCGCCACGTCGGCGACCGTGTCCCGGGTGGGAAAACCCGATAGCGTCGTCTCCGGGAATACGATGAGATCCGTGCCGGGCGTGCGTTTGGAGATCACCTCCAGCACCCGTTGCAGGTTGGTATCGACCGCGCCGTCGTCAATCGGAATCTGCGCCAGTTCGAGTTGCATCTGTTTGTCTCCTGTCGAGCGAAGTTCGCGCTACAGCGTCCGTGTCGATCCGGGGTGAGTGCTTCAGCACTTACTGCGGTCCCACGCAAAAACGCTCCGTCGCCATGCCAGTTAATTGCTCCGCGTCTGCAGGGTGAGACTTTCAGCCGCAGGCGAAGCGCTTGGGGCTATTATCACGAGACAAATTTATCCGGGAATCACCCGGCTGGGGTACCTCAACGGAGCAAGCATGGAACTCGAATGGCGCGATCTCGCCTTTCACCGGGAACTCGGCGCAGTGATCGAGGCGCTCGACAGCGCGCAATTCTGGACCCGGCTCACGCGCGCGCTGCAACGTTACGTCGCCTTCGACAACTGGGTCGCGCTGCGCTTCACGCCCGATTCGGCACCTCTCGTATGTGCCGAATCGCCGACCCCCGACGGCACCGTCGATGCGATGTTCCAGGACTATCTGGCCGCGCTGTATCAACTGGATCCGTTTTATATCGGCGCCTGCGAACGGCCGGCGTCGGGCTTCGTCACGCTCGCCGACGTCGCACCGGACAACTTCACGATGACCTCGTATTACCAGCGCTACTTCAAGAAAAATATCGTCGGCGACGAGGTGCATTTCAACTACATGATCGACGCGCGGCACACGCTGGCGTTTTCATTGGGCGCGACCCATGGCTATGGCGACCGCGACCTCGCGGTGCTCGCACTGTGCGCGCCGTGGGTGATCGCATTGATGCGCCAGCGCTTGCCGTATGAGACGTTCGACGCAGCGGCGAGATCCGCCGCACACGATGCAAACGAAGCCGGCGAATCGAACCCGCAGTCCACCGCCGACGCCCTGACCTACAGCGCGCGTTTCGCGCAGGTGTCGCAAGCGGGGGGCCGCTCACCGCTGACCGCGCGCGAAGTGGAAGTGGCCATGCTGACGTTGAGCGGCTTCTCGACGCGCGCGATTGCCGGGAAGCTCAGCATCTCGTTCGAGACCGTGCGCGCGCACAAGAAGCACATCTATACCAAGCTCAACATCAATTCGCAGTCCGAGCTGTTCGCGCTGTTCTACGAGGCGGGCAACAAGGGCGCGTAGCGCGTCATACCTGCCTGCACGCCCTGCTTGCGTTGGCACTCAACTCGCAGCTGCCTTGGCGGCGCAGGCCGGACAACCGCTGGGCGCGTCCTCATAACGGTCGTGGTGCTTCATCCAGTCGTTCATGTTGTTGACTTCGTTGCGCCCTTTCGGCGCAATGTCGAGTGCCGCATAGGCAATCAGAAACGACTCGTCGCCGCGCGCGTAGACCGAGTAGGTGTGGAAGATGGTGCCCGCATCGTCCTTGTAGAACACGCTGTGGCCGTGCATCTCCTCGCAATACAAAGGCTCGTCCGCGAAGTTATGAAAGCCTCTGCCGCTGGCCATCTGTTCGGGCGTAAACGACACGTGATAGTCGTAATTGAACTCGCTGCCGAATGAGGACACCCAGTCGAATCCCCAGCCCATGCGTTTTTTGAAGGCTTCTATCTTTGCAAGCGGGGCGCGCGAAACGGTCACGTACGACACGTCGTGATGCTCCAGATGCGTCAGCATGCCGTCGACGCCATCCGAGATGAATGAGCAGCCTGGACAGCCCTCTTGCCAGTCCGGGCCCATCATGAAGTGATAGACGATCAACTGGCTGCGACCATCGAACAGCTCGGCGAGCGTCTTGCGGCCGCCCGGCGTATCGAACGTGTAGGTCTTGTCCACCTTGACCCACGGCAACGCGAGACGCTTGCGGTTGAGTTCGTCGCGAGCGCGCGTAAAAGCCTTCTCTTCAGCCAGCAGCGCACGGCGCGCAACCAGCCACTCTTCCCTTGAGACAGTGCTATGCGGTTCCATCTGCGTCTCCTTCCTCTGAGGTCAGGCGAAGTAGCGTTCGAGGCAATCGAGCCAGCTGTTCCAGCCTTGTTGATGCCGGTCGCGCGCTGCTTCGTCGAAGAACTGTTCATGCGTCAGCGTGAGCAGCGTGCCCTCGCCGTCCGGTCGCAAGTCGATGGTCACCAGCGACTCACGCTCCGGCGTGGAGCGCCACGCCCATGTGAACACCAGCCGCGCGTCGGGCACGACTTCCAGATACCTGCCGCTGACGTCGTGCTCCTCGCCGCTTGCCCCGCGCATGAGCATGCGAAAGCGCCCATCCACGCGTGCGTCCATCTCGGCGTGAAGCATTTCGGTGTCGGCCGGTCGGATCCACTTCAGGATTTGCGCCGGTTCCGTCCAGGCGCGGAAGATTCTGGCGGGCGAGGCTTTGATGTGGCGCCGGAGCGAGAGACTGGGTTTGGTGGACATGGCTCTTCCTCTTCGACAAAAGCGGCAAGGCGATCGAGTTGCTCGGTCCAGAAGCGTTGATAGCGCGCGAGCCATTGCATCGCTTCCTCCATGGGCCCGGCACTCAGCCGGCACGCCACCGTGCGGCCGGTCTTGGTCCGCGTGATGAGGCCGGCCTCGGACAGCACGTCGAGGTGCTTCATCACCGCGGGCAAGGACATCTCGAAGGGCTGCGCGAGTTCGCTCACCGACAGGTCGTGCGTGCCGGACAGGCGCGCGAGGAGCGCGCGCCGCGTCGGATCAGCGAGCGCGGCGAAGGTGCGGTCGAGCATTGCCTCTGAAGCTTCTGAAAACTTAACCATGGAGTTAAGTTTAGTCGCGTGACAACAGATGTCAAGCACGCCGATGGCGTCGCCATGAAACTTCAAAAAAAACGCGGCGCGTCACAGGCAAGAGCCTGCGCAACGCCGCGTCAAGGTTGGAGAAGCAGTCGCCTCCCAGCTCGGGCAGAGCAGCCCGCCAACCACGCCCTGCCTGAATCAGATCGCCCAGCCGCCGAGATAGAACGCCGCCAGTACGATCGCGATCGCGACCGTGCCCACATTCAGCTTGCGATACTCGCCGCTGACGATGCGGCCAATCACGAGCGTGCTGAAGCCGAGCATGATGCCGGTGACGATGTTCGCGGTCAGCACGATGAACACGGCGCAGACCAGTCCCGACATGGCGTCGACCATATCGGCCATGTCCAGCTTGCTCACGCTCGAGAGCATCAGCAGACCGACGTACATCAAGGCGGGTGCCGTCGCGTAAGAAGGCACGAGCCCGGCCAGCGGCGAGAAGAACATCACTACGAGGAACAGCAGGCCGACTACGGCCGCGGCCATGCCGGTCTTCGCGCCGGCCGCGACGCCCACGGTGGATTCGATGTAGGCCGCAGCCGGAGCGCCACCCAGGAAGCCCGAGAAAATCGAGCTCAGAGAGTCCGCCGTCAAGGCGCGGCCGCCGTTGATGATGCGGCCGTTCGCATCGAGTTGACCGGCCTGTCCTGCGACCGCGCGGATCGTGCCCGTCGCATCGAACACCGCGGTCATCACCAGCGCCAGCACGCTAGGCAGCACGGCCAGCGACAGCGCGCCCTTGATGTCCATCGAACCGATCAGCGACGCATGACCCGGCGCGCTCAGCGACGGCACCGCGAAGACGCCGTGATACGTCACGGCCGGATCGATCAGCAGACCGAGCGCCGAGATCGCGACGATCACGATCAGGATCGAACCCGGCACACGGCGGCGCACCAGACCGAAGATCGCGGCAAGCCCCACCACCGACATCAGCGCCGGCAACGCGGTCAGATGGCCCAGCGATACCGGCAGACCGGCACCCGGATTCTTCACGACGAGGCCCACGTCATTGGCCGCGATGAGCAGCAGAAACAGGCCGATGCCGATGCCCGTGCCGTGCGCGACGCCGGACGGCAGATTGCGCAGGATCCAGGAACGCACGCCCGTCACCGAAATGCCCGTGAAGACGATGCCCATCAGGAACACCGCGCCCAGCGCGACGCCCGGATGCAGCCCCTTGCCGAGCACGAGGCCAAACGCGGTGAAGGCCGTAAGCGAGATCGCGCAGCCAATCGCGATGGGCAGCTTGGCCCACACGCCCATCAACAGCGAGCCAAAGGCCGTGGTCAGGCAGACCGCCACGAACACTGCGCTGGTGTCGAAGCCCGCCTTGCCGAACATGCCCGGCACGACGAACACCGAATAGACCATGGCAAGAAAGGTCGTGACGCCGGCGATGATCTCCTGGCGCTGCGAACTGCCGCGCGAGGAGATTTCGAAATAGCGGTCGAGAAAGCCCTTGGAGTCGAAGTGTTCGACAGCGACGTCGGACATCGGCTGGGCGTGGGGTTCCATCATGATGAGTGCCTCCTTTATCAGCATGCTGAAACAGCCGGGGCACCGGCTGTCGTCAGGTTCGTCTCGTTGCGTTTATTTGATGTGGTGTCGCAAGGTTGGAACGGCCTCCCGGGTGTGCGGCACGCCTCAGGGCAAGCCCGCTGGCAAGTCTTTCCGCTGCTCCGGTTCCATCCGAAGATTTCCGACTTCACTTACAATCGGCAACCCACGTATCGCGTTGGGATCGTTCGTCGTTTGCTGTCTCGAAATGTAGGCGAATACCAATATGGCTCCCATCGCATGAATGGCATGCCGGTCATGTCGCGGTGCTTATATCGTTTAAGGCACGGCGGCAGGCGCTGCCGGGCCGCGTGTTTACACCTACGGTTGCGAGTCCGTTTGTGGTAAGCCTCACGCAGGTCGATGCGCGCGCCGGGAGCGGGCAGCCCTCTTCTGGATGCAGTGCAGGCTCGCGGCTGCACCTGCGCCAACATGCCGTCGTGCCCTATCAGACGGGAGCGGCCCGCCCTGCGGGTTAAACTCTGACGCGTACGCCGTTTCAATTGCAGCGGCGGCAGGTGCAGCGCAAAGCGTGCACCGCCGCACTGGCCCATGGAGTCCTTCTTGATGAGTGGCGGCTTTCCACGTTCCGCTTTTTGTGCGCCCCCAGCGTTCCGCTACCTGATCCTTGTCGTCCTTGCGGCCCTTGCCCTCCCGGGATGCAGCCTGTTGCGCGGGCCGCAGCAGGCGCCCATCACCGAGGCAGTGCCGGTCCTCGTCGAACCGGCCAGTTCGGCCCTCGTGGCCGGGCCGCCGGAGACGACGCCGCCGGAGGCGACCGAGCCCGAGGCGCCGAAAAAGCCGAAGCGCCCGCCTGCTCCGCCGCGCAAAGTGGAGCCGCCGCCACCGCCGGTCGCCGCGCCCGCGCCGCCGCCGCCCCCACCGCCGCCGCTCATCACGACGCGGCTGCTGGACCGCAACCAGGTGCATGGGCTGCTGGATAGCGAAGTGCAGAAGCCGGATGGCAAGGTGGTCGGCCGCGCCGTGGATATGGTCACGGACGCCGCCGGCAAGCCGCAGGAAATGATCGTGAATCTGCTGGGCTTCCTCGGCGTGGGCGATCGCAAGGTCAGCTTCCCGTGGAACGTGTTCCGCTTTACGCCGACCACCAAGGCGCCGATCACGCTCAACCTCGCGCCGGGTCAGGTGCCGCCCGCCGCGCACCCCAAGGACGTCGCGACCGTCGCCGCGCTGGCCGGCAATCCGACCGCCACACAGCTGCCGATGCTCGACTCGACCGTCGAGCGGCCCAACGGCGCCAAGGTGGGCCGCGTGGTGGACGTGCTGATCGACGACAGCGCGCAGCCGCAAGCGGTCGTGCTCGACGTGAACAGCCTCGTGAGCACGGACCGGCGCACGATCGCGGCGAACTGGTCGGCGCTGCGCTTCGTCACCAAGGACAAGGAGCTGCATCCGCTGCTGGATCTGAGCGACGCGCAGCTTGCCGCGTCCCCGCTGTATGCGCCGGGCCAGCCGATCCGCGCCGTGTCGCCGGCACCGCCCGCGCCATCGCCCGCCTCGGCCCCTGCTGCGGCTGCACCATCTGCACCGGCTAGCGCCCCGTCGTCCTCTGCTGCTGCGGCTTCGACCGCCAAGGCGGTCCGATGACAGCACGGCAGATGGTTACCGCTCGCAGCCTGCGGGCACTCGACTGGATGAACTTTTTCGTCGCCAATGTGCAGACTGGCTTCGGACCGTTCATTGCGTCCTACCTGGCGTCGCACAAGTGGACCCAGGGTGAGATCGGCATGGTGCTGTCGGTCGGCACCATCAGCGCGATGGTGAGCCAGGTGCCGGCCGGCGCCGCCGTCGACGCGATGCGCAACAAGAAAGGCGCCGCCGCCTGGGCGATCATTGCGATCATTCTGAGCGCGGTGCTGCTGGCGGCTAGCCCGAAAATGCTGCCGGTGATCGCCGCCGAGGTCTTCCACGGCTTCGCCAGCTGCATGCTGGTGCCGGCCATGGCGGCCATTTCGTTCGCGCTGGTCGGACGCCAGAACCTCGGCGACCGGCTGGGGCGCAATGCGCGCTGGGCGTCGATTGGCAGCGCGGTCGCGGCCGGGCTGATGGGTCTGTTCGGCGAGTACTTCTCGTCGCGCGCGGTGTTCTGGCTCACCGCCGGACTGGCGATGCCGGCGCTCGTCGCACTCAGCATGATCCAGCACACCGGCACGGTGAACCCGTTGCCGCAAGCCGCGCCGGACCCCGACGCCGACGCAAAACGCGAGAGTCTGCGCGAGTTGCTGCGCGACAGGCGCATGCTGATCTTCGCCGCCTGTATCGTGCTGTTCCACCTGTCGAACGCGGCGATGCTGAATCTCGCCGCGGGCGAAGTGACGGCCGGCATGGGCGACAACGTGCAACTCGTGATTGCGGCCTGCATCATCGTGCCGCAGGCAATCGTGGCGATGATGTCGCCCTGGGTCGGACGTTCGGCGCAACGCTGGGGCCGGCGGCCGATCCTGCTACTGGGCTTTTCCGCGTTGCCGGTGCGTGCGCTGCTGTTCGCGGGCATCAGCAGCCCGTACCTGCTGGTGCCGGTGCAGATGCTCGACGGCCTGAGCGCCGCGGTGTTCGGGGTGATGCTGCCGCTGATTGCCGCAGACGTGGCCGGCGGCAAGGGACGCTATAACCTGTGTATCGGCCTGTTTGGGCTGGCCGCGGGGATCGGTGCGACCCTGAGCACGGCGGCGGCGGGATTCATCGCCGATCACTTCAGCAATGCGATCAGCTTCTTCGGTCTCGCAGCAGCGGGCGCGCTTGCGGTGCTGCTGGTGTGGGCCGCGATGCCCGAGACGCGGGAGACGGAAAGCGTGCCGCGCGCGGAAGGCCTGCCCGAGGCGCACTAGGTTTTCAAGCCGCACGAGGCAGATCAAGGCCGGTGTCAGCTCAGTGAGCGGCACCGGCCTTTTTGATCCGCTGAGGCGCAGCGGCAAAGAAGCCCCGTTGCGTTTTCAATCCAGAAACTCCGTTGCCCGCTGGCGCAACGCCGCCCCGAAGTCGTCCAGCCAGCCAATCGACAGGCGCCAGCTTTGCCAGTACAGATCCACGTCGATGGGTTTGCCCGGCGCCATATCCACCAGTTCGCCCCGCTCCAGATGCGGCAGCACCATCCGCTCCGGACACATGCCCCACCCCATCCCCGTCGCGCACGCACGCAGAAAGCCCGCGACGTGCGGAATCCAGTGCAGCGGCGGGTCCAGTTCCGCTCGCGTCACGCGCCGCATGAAGCGGGTCTGCAACTGGTCCTTCGGAGTGAAGGCCACGCACGGTGTGCGCCGCAGCGACTCGCGCGTCACGCCGCCGGCGAAATGGCGTTCGAAGAAATCCGGCGCGCACACCGCGAGGTAACGCATGCGCCCAAGACGCGTCGAGCGGCAGCCCTGGACCGGTTCGGCCTGCGTCGTCACGGCGCCCTGCACGCTGCCGTCGCGAATCAGCTGCGCGGTGTGATCCTGATCGTCGATCACCACGTCGAGCAGCATCTCGCGCTCCACGCAAAAGCCGGCCACGGCGTCGATGAACCACGTGCCGACGCTATCGTCATTGACCGCGACCCTCAAGGTCGGCCACGACTCGACCAGCGCGCCCGGCAGCGCCGGCAAACGCCCGCTCAGTTCGGACTCCAGCAATTGCACGCGCTCGGTATGCCGGCACAGCAGTGCGCCGGCGGTGGTCGCCTCGCACGGTTGCCCGCGTTTGACGAGCACGCTGCCGACCCGCTCCTCCAGCAGTTTGACGCGCTGCGATACCGCTGACGGCGTCACGTTCAACTCACTGGCCGCGCGGTCGAACGAGCCGTGGCGCACCACGGCGGCCAGTGCATCGAGCAAGGCATAGTCCAGCATTAGCGTTCCTTAATCAGCATTATGAAAATTAGCTTCTCTTACTCACTGCCAACCCGCAGACTAGTCCCAATTCGTCTCACCCGTCTACCGGATCGATCATGAACTGGCTGTCTTTTTCTCACGGCGCGGCGCTCTGCGCATCGCTGATCGTGACCATCGGCGCGCAGAATGCCTTTGTGCTGCGCCAGGGCATCATGCGCTCGCATGTCGGCAAGATCGTGCTGCTGTGCACGCTATCGGATTTCATTCTGATTGGCGCGGGCGTGGGCGGCGCGTCGGTACTCGTCGAACGTTATCCGGTGTTCGTGCATGCGATGCTGTACGTCGGTCTCGCCTACCTCGCGTGGTTCGGTATCAACGCGCTGCGCCGCGCGCTGCGGCCCGCTCATGCAGTGCTCGACGTCGAAGGCCCGGACGGCGGCGGCCCCGGTGCACCCGTCGCACAGCGCGCCATGCCGATCGTCCTCATGACGCTCGCCTTCACCTGGCTCAACCCGCACGTCTATCTCGACACCTTCCTGCTGATCGGCACTGCGGGCGCGCGTGAGCCGCAAGGCGCGCGATTCGCTTTCGCGCTCGGCGCGATGGCGGTCAGCGCGGTATGGTTCGTCGGCCTGGGTTACGGGGCACGCATGCTCGCTCCGCTGTTTCGCCGCGCCACGGCCTGGCGGGTGCTGGACGGCGCGATCGGCAGCATGGTCTTGCTGCTCGCCGTCACGCAGTTGCGCTAAATGGAGCGACGCTCCGCTCAGGTCCCCGATGCGGACCTGAACCTGATCGAAATTTCAGAACTGCTTTGACACGAGCCACGCAGCCTGGGATCGTCCACACGGTTGCCTCAAAACCGGCTAAATCCGCCCAAATCATTTAGCAGTGGATAGAATGCGCGGTGGGTCGCGCGCGCCTTGACGCGCCACCTTTCGCCCGCCTTTCACTGGCGCATTCCTCTTATCCTTCGATCAAGCGTCGCATGAAGAGCAGCATCATGAGTCTGGCGGTGAGCCGCCATCACCGCGTGGCCGCTTGCATCATTGCGGGCTTTATTTTGTGTGTGGTGCTGGCCGTGCTGCCGGTTGCCGCCGTCGTCGAGCCGACCATACCGGCGTTCTTGCCGCTGTTCGCGATGGCCGTATTCGCCACCGAGGGCCTCACCGCGTATTTGTTGTGGACGCAATTCATGATCACCCGCCAGGCGTTTCTCGGCGCCCTGGCGGGTGCCTATGCCTATACGGCGGTGACCGTGGCGATCCAGCTGCTGGTGTTTCCCGGCGTGTTCGCGCCGACCGGCCTGCTCGGCGCCGGGGCGCAGAGCGCCGTCTGGATCTGGGCGTTCTGGCATCTCGGCTCTCCGCTATTGATGGTGACCGCGCTCATGCTGCGCCGCGCCTTACCCGCGTCCTTGCCCGAGCGCGGTCTACGCCGCGCCGGCCTGGCGTTGCTGGGCGCCCCCATGATGCTGTCGCTCGCGCTGTGCTATGTGGCCATTCGCCATGCAGAGTGGCTGCCGCAACTCGTCGATGATCACTCGTACCGCCGTTTGCTGCATGCCCCGTCCGGCATCGGCATCGCCCTCATCACCGCCGGCACGCTGCTCTATCTCGTCTTCACCACCCGCTTGCGGACCATGCTCGATCTGTGGCTCGCCGTGGCGCTATTTGCCGCGCTGGGCGATGTCGTCGTGTCGATGGTGGCGAACTCGCGTTTCAGCATTGGCTGGTATGTCGCACGGCTCGAATCGGTGCTGGCCTCGAGCGCGGTGCTCGGTGTCTTGATCTGGGAAATCAGCCACCTGTATCGCGAGCTGCACGCGGCCAATGCGCGCCTGAGCGAGTTCGCGGCGCGCGATGGCCTGACGGGCATTTATAACCGGCGCTACTTCGAAGAACGCTATCCGCTCGCACTCGCCGGGGCCCACGGGACGCAGCGCGCGCTGTCGATCCTGATGGTCGACATCGACCATTTCAAGCGCTTTAACGACACGCTCGGGCATCTGCGCGGCGACGAGTGCCTGATTGCCGTGGCCAATGCGTTGCAGGCAAGCCTGCGGCGCTCGGGCGACTTCGTTGCGCGCTTCGGCGGCGAGGAGTTCGCCGTCGTGCTGCCTGATTGCGAGCGTGAAATGGCGGCGCGCATCGGCGAAAATCTGCGCGAGGCGATTGCACGGCTCGCGGTTGCCGCGCCGTTTACCGACGCGGGCCGCGTCACGGTCTCAGTCGGCGTGGCGACCTCCAGCGTCGACGCCCAGGCGCCGGCGGCCGACCTCCTCGCGCAGGCCGACGCGGCTCTCTATCGCGCCAAGGAAGCCGGCCGCGACCGCGTCTCGATCTGGCCGGCAGCGCCGCGCGCGTTCGCGCCGGCACCCACCATCCAGCGCCGTCTGTCCTGATGCTGCGCGCCGGCTCGAAGCACGCGCGCCTCGATCCGGTCTCCCGTCGCAACGCTGCGCGCCGCTGGGCATAGGAGTTGCTCAATAAGGCACGGCGGCACCGTGCAAAGCCTGGGCATTCAGGACAGGCGCACGCAGACCCGTTCGGCCAGCCTTCGATATGTCAGCAACCTTCCGAGGAGATGCCCATGCTTCGCTATGCAGCAATTTTCTTCATCATCGCCATCATTGCCGCGGTGTTCGGCTTTGGTGGGATCGCCGCGGGCGCGGCAGAGATCGCCAAGATCCTGTTCTTCATTTTTATCGTGATCTTCCTGGTGACCTTGCTGATGGGCGTGGTCCGACGCTGACGGCGGCTTCGATCAGGCAAGCCGCCGCTCTTTGACCTGCGGACGAAACCAGGCAAAGCGCGGACGCGGGCCGCTTCGTATTGCAATAGTTGCCGATCCTGATTGCAATACTTGCGGCCCGCGCGCCATTCATGCACTGCAACGCGAAAATCGACGCGCCTTGGATGAACTAGACAGCAGCCGCTGCCGGATTCAGTTCGGCGTGCAGCACGACCAGCCAGCGCTTCGGGCAGTCGGCGGCAATCTGTAGTCCCGATTGACCATCACGCGCCGCCGCTACAAAGCCTTTGCCCTTGGCAAAACCAAACGCACGCCGCGCATCGGACTGCAACCACAACGAGATCAGACCGCACGTCACAAAGCCGAACGCCGCCGTAATTTGCGGCGACGCGGCCGCGTCGATCTGCTGTGCACACACGCTAAACAGTGTGGTCAAGATCTGGCTCGATACGATCGCAATCAGCACGACCTTCAGCATGCCTCGAAACATCGAAGCGGGTCTTTGGCGCACCATCTTTATCTTCTGTCCTTCTCTGCAGTTCGATTGCCTGAATCTGGCTGGGCGCGCTTGCGCCCTCATGCTTTTCAGGCCGCGCGGGCGATCTGCCGGCGCGGCAGTTCGAGCCGCTGCGACCAGGTCGCAAGCGTGCGCGCGACCACCGCTGGTTTGCTGAGGATCGCGCTGTCGTAGCATTTGCCGTCAAAGCGCACGAAGTCGACGATCCGAAACCCGTGGCCGCGATAGAACGCAATCAGATGAGCGGCGGGCTGCGGTGTGTCGAGCGCGAGTTCCGCATAACCGCGCGAGGCGGCCCAGTGATCCGCAAAGGCGAGCAGCATGGTGCCGATGCCGCGCGCCTGCCATTCCGGTTCGACCCCGAACTGCCGCAAGCTCGCCATGTCGCCGCGCTGGTACAGTTCGCACGGCGACTCCTGATCCGGCGCATAGAGCGTCATCGTGCCGACGATGCGCCCATCGCACAGCGCCACATAGCAGGCGCCGCGGCTTGCCCGCGCACGCGTCACGGCCGTGCTTTGATCGACGCAGGTGCAGTTGAGTCCCATCGCGCCAAGCCGGCTAAAAGCCCGATGCAACATGGTTGTCAGCGCATCGAATGAGTCGCGTGCCGGATCGAAGCGTCGCAGCTCGATGTGGCCGAAACGACCGTTAGCCTGGCGGACGTGGCCAACGCGTGAGGGCTGCTGCTGCGCTGCGGGTTTGTTCACCTTGACCATCCACATTCATCTGGTTGATCGAAGTGTAGGTTTGGCGGGCCGGGCGCCGCAAGAAAAAATGTCGTAAAAAATCGCGGCGCGCGGTTGCAGCGGCGGGGACAGTGGACGGCGTTGAGGCGGCGCCTAAGCGTAATACTCCGCTTCGTAAAGGCGCTTGCCGGCCTCGTCCTTGGCGGCGAGGATCGGCGCAAATTCGATCGGCCAGTCAACGCCGATATCCGGATCGCTCCACAAGATGCTGCGCTCGTGCTCCGGAAACCAGTAATCGGTCGACTTGCACAGGCACTCGGCCATATCCGACATCACCACGAAACCGTGCGCGAAACCAGGGGGCACCCACACTTGCCTACGGTTTGCCGCGCTCAGATGAACGCCGATCCATTTGCCGAAGTTGTGCGAACTGAGGCGAATGTCGACTGCCACGTCGAACACTTCACCCGCGACCACCCGCATCAGTTTGCCCTGTGGATGCTGGATCTGATAATGCAGCCCGCGCAACACGCCGCGCCGAGAGCGCGAATGATCGTCCTGGACGAAATCCACCCCGCCGGCGACGTAATTGGAAAATTCAGCAGAATTGAACGTCTCGAACGCGCTGCCCAGATCGTCGCTGAACAACTCGGTCTCCACTATCTTGACCTCCGGAAGCGCCGTGCGCGTCACCTTGATACTCATGGCACTCGATCCGTAATGAGGCGCCGCCATTGCCTGCCGCGCATACGCGCTGCGGCTGGCCGGCCGTTCGGAGCCGCCTCTCGCGGCGTGCGCGACGGCGTTCCGCACCGCATGCAAATAGCGTGTGCTCATGCTGGCGCACCTGCTACTCTGCGCGTGATCGCCAGATACTGCTCTGCGGTGTCGTTCAGCGTGAGCCCCGCCAACGCGCGTTCCATGCGCGGCTGACGCAACGCACTCAACAGCGCCTGCGCATAGGCAGGAGTGTCAGCCGTATCGAGTAACTGCACGCCGGGGAACTCACGCGCGAAAGAGAACGCCTCGATCGCGCTCGCCACGACTGGAATCCCGGTTGCCAGTGCTTCGAGAAATGCGATGCTATGCCCTTCCGAACGTGAGGGCATGGCGAATACGGTGGACTCGGTCAAAAGCCGTGACACGTCACCGCGCGGGCCATCCACGACAACGCGCTCCGTGAGCCCCAGCTCACGCACCCGCTCCTTAACCGCCGCGAAATAGGCAGAATCTTCGATGACGCCGATCAACAGCAGTCGCGCCTCGGGCATCAGCCTGCTCGCCTCGGCAAACGCGCTAACTGTCTGCAACTGGTTCTTCACCGTCGTATAGCGGCCAATCTGCACGATCTGCGGCACCCGGCCCGCGCTAATGTTCTGGGCACCCGGCGTACAAACGAAGCGGCTCGTATCCACGCCGTTCGGGATCACCTGCATCAGCGGATGCCGGCCAATCGCGGCCACATAATCCTTGACGTTGGTCTCGGACACACCGACCACGGCACCCGCGCGGCTCGACAGCAGGCGCTCGACGCGGCGAAACATCGAACGCTCGAAATCGTTCGCCGCCGAATGCATCACGTAGATCACCGGCACGCCGGTCGGCAAGACACGCGCATAAAACGCCGGGATGGTTGCGTGCGCAAGCAGTACGTCGGGCTTGAAGCGGCGAATCGCCTGATAGAGATGCCACAGCTTGCCGGGACTGCCGTGGGTTTTTGCGGGGAAAAGGCAGGCCACCTCATGCGTTTCGAGCTCACTGCGCATCGCGGCGAAGTCATCATGTTGCGGCAGCAACGATGTCAGTCCGACCGCATCGCCGTGCAGACGCTGATGCACGGCAAGATCCTTCGCGAGCACTTCGGCTCCCGACAGGCGCGGCGCCAGCACCAGGTGAAGAACTCGCATCAAGGCCTCTTCATGATTCGGTAAAACATCCAGCCGGCGGCGGCGGACAGACCGGCCGTCATCGCCCACGCCACGCCGGTCACGCCCCACAGATGCGTGGCGGGCGGCACGATGATCACCAGCGCAATCACCTGCAGCACCGACGCCTGCGTGGCCGCCTTGGGCTGGCCGACTGCCCGCAGATAGGCGACCAGCATCGCAATCACCGCGCCGATCGCCATGTTGATGACGAAGATGCGGAACAGCGGCACGGCGGACATCCACGCCGGTCCCAACACGAACATGAAGAGCGGCCCGGCCGTCCATCTCAACACCAGCACCACCACGATCAGACCGATCACAATGATGGTCAGGTAACGCATGAACAGCCTGGAGGCCGAACCATCCTCGCGACGATGATGCGCGGAGAAAGTCGGAAACAGATATTGACCGAGCGCGATCGCGGCATCCGCGAGCAACATCTGCGCGAGCTTCGACGACATCTGGTACGCGCCCAGTGCAACCGGTCCGAGCAGCTTCGCGACCAGCACCTTGTCGAACTGGTTGAGCAGCAGATTGACCACGCTGCCCGCCCAGATCCAGCGGCTGAAATTCACGTAATGACCGATGCCGTGCCACGCGAGACGGATCGGCGGCCGCGGCCCCATGGTGGCCCACGTAAGCCCGGTTTTGAGGGTTTCGCCGGCGATCATGCCGATCAGCACGGCAAACGCGCCCGCGCCGCCCCACGCGCACGCGAGACCGATCGCGCAATCGGCAAAGGCGGCAGAGGTTTCGACGCCCGCTAGCTGCTGAAAGCGCCGTTCGCGCTGGACCATGTAATAGGCGGGCGATGCCAGCCCGCGGATCAATGGCAATGCGGCCGCCAGTTGCAGCAGCACGAGCGAGCCGCCCAGATGGAACTGCGCATTCATTAATGGTGCCAGCGCGATCAGCAACAGTGCAATCAGTGTGCCGCGCGTGGTCAAGGTGGTCCAGACCGCACCGAGTTCCGAGCGGGTCGGCACGCTTTTGGATTGCACCACGGCCTGTGCAAGACCGGTATCGCTCAAGGATTCCGCAATCGCCACGGCCAGCAGGGCAACGCTCACGCTGCCGATCGCCGCCGGCCCGAGCATGCGCCCAATGGCGAGAAACTTGATCGCCACCAGACCGCGCACGACAATCTGCTGGATCAGGACCCAGGTCGCCGCACTGCCTCCGAATGCAGGTCTCATCGAGACAAGCGGAACCCTTATCGATCTCACGGATGCCCTCCCCTTAAGCATGCGCCAATCATGCCTGACACGGTAACGCGCCTGTTTATGCGGGGACCGCCATCTCATAGCCTATATCGGCCCCGAGCAGGTTCGCGACAATGTTTTTCGCTACCTTGGCGGCATGACAAAAGACACCATCCTGGTCATCGAACCAGACTTCTCCGGACATCGCTGGCGTTATGCGGAATGGGCCGCTCAGGCGTATATCGAAGCGGGCTACCGCTGCGTGATCGTCACGTCCTCTGCTAACGCGACGCATCCGCTTGCGCAGCGTCTTGCCGCCGCGGGCCTCGCCGACCTGCAGATCACCTTTGTCGAGGAGCCCACCGACGCGCCCCGCACCGGCCTCGGCTCGATCACCTATGTGCGCTACGTGCGGCTGTTCCAGCACCTGTATCGCACGGTCAGTCGCGAATACGGCGTGGCGCTGGTGATGGTGCCGTATGCCGATTACTTCCTCTACGCGCTGCCGTTCTTCGGCTCGCCGTTCGGGACGACGCCGTGGGCCGGCATCACCATGCGCTCCACGTTCCATCACCACGAAGCCGGTGTGCGGGCGCCGCGCCGTCCGCTCGTCAATGCCGTCAAGGCGCAGCTATTTCGCCGCGCGATTCGCGCGAGGGGGCTGAAGACCCTGCTGACGATCGATCCCACGCTGGTCGACTGGTGTGCAAGCCATCCTGAAGCGGGCGCCGCGCCGGTCCAATATCTGGCCGACCCGTCGCCGGATGCGCGCCTGACGGACCCGCTGCTCGCCCGGCAAAAGCTGGGGCTCTCCGCGCACAGGCAATACGTGCTGGTGTACGGCGCGATCAGCGAGCGCAAAGGCGTGTACGAACTGGTTGAAGCACTCAATGTGCGCGACGACGCACCCACCCTGGTGATCGCGGGTTCCCAGGATATGAATGCGCGCGCAACCTTACAAAAAGCCCTCGCGCAACTGTCACCCTCGCCTGTCGTGCTCGATCGCTTCATCGACAACGACACCGAAGATGCGCTTTTTTCGGCGTGCGATGTGGTGTGGCTCGGCTACAAGGGGCATTACGGCATGAGCGGCGTGCTGGTGCAGGCCTACCGGTTCGGCAAGCCGGTGATTGCGACGGCCGATGGACTGATTGGCTGGTTCTGCCGCGACGGCGCACTCGGGCCCTTGATCGACGACCTCTCGACCGACTCGATCAACACGGCGCTGGATACCGCACTGGATCCGGACATCATCAGCCCGCAGGCTGGCGTGGCAGGGCATCTGCTCGAACGCAATACACTCGCCCATTTCAAGCTGACGCTACAGTCGGTGATGCGCGAGAATCCGGACGTGCAGGCGCAAAGTAGCTTGCAGCCTCGGGCCGCGGCAACCTGAAGACCAACTCGAACAAACCGACGCGCGCTGCAACAACCTCACGCAGCGGTATCAGCCCAGGCGCGGGCGGCGGCGCCAGACTCCGGCGCGCTCCTGCGGACGCTTGCCACCTCTACCAGTGCCCCGCATTCACCGCTCGCACCGCCTTCACAATACGTGCCCGCCGACGGCCGGCACTTCCAGCTCCTCCGGCATGGCGTCCTTGCCCGTCGCGCCTTTGCGGCGAGCGGGGAAAATCGCGTCGCGCAGACGCAGGAACGGGAACTCGACGGCGCGCGTCGTTACATAGCCGATCACGATCGCGATCAGAAACTGCGCGATCAACACCGGCGCCCACGCGGCAAGCGGCGGAACATGCAGGGCCGCGGCCTTGCGGATCAGCATGTCGCCGGGCGCGAGCGCAAGCGAATGCCACAGGTAAATCCCATACGAATACACGCCGATCCAGGCAATCGCGCGAAACAGCCACGCGTCGCGAATGTTCTTCGCATACTCGATGGTCAGTACGATCAGCGCGCAAAAGCCCAGCGCCTGAATCGTATAACCAATGCTTTCGTCCAGCGGCACATTCTTCGTGGCGAGCACAAGCCATGCGACCAGTGCGACGACGATGGCGATCAACGTTCTCTTGTGCGAGGCAAGGCGCCGGTATACCTCAGGCTTCATCCAGTAGATGGCGGCAAGGATCACACCGAACAGCAGGCTGTCGATGCGATATTGCGTGTAATAGAACGCCGCATCCAGATCGCCTCTCGCGACGACCACGCAACGCGCCGCCAACACGATCGCGCAAATGGCGAGCAGCGTGGCAAGAATGGCGTTCGCCCGCAGCTTGAGCATGGTCACGACCAGCAGCAGGGCCGGCAGGAACAGATAGAAATGCTCTTCGACAGCGAGGCTCCAGGTCTGCGTAATCGAAGACCCCAGATAGTTCTGCATGTGCGTGAGATTCTGCACGAGGAAGGTGCTGGTCGGATGGCGGCCGGCAAAGACGTGGAACAGGATCAGCACGTAGTAAGCGGGCCAGATCTTGAAGATCCGCCGGATGATGAAACGCCGCGCATCGATATGGCCGACTTTGGCATATTGCTTGAGCAGCAGCCCGCCGACCAGAAAACCGCTCAGCGTGAAGAACAGGTTGACGCCTTCCTTGCCGAAGCTCTTCAGCGGATACTCGATGGCGGCCACAATCGCGCTACCGGTATGCACCGTATGGAAGTGGAAGCCCATCACCGCGATGATGGCAATGCCTCGAATGAAGTCCAGCTCGATGGAGCGTTGCGGCCCTGTTGTGTTTGCTGTGCCGAACCAGCGCATGATCTTCCCCCAACCACGGAATTAACGTTTTGAACTGATTTTCGCCACCTCTCCTGCCATCTTCTTGTGCCATTTCCGGCTTTACCCGCCAACATTGCGCCATTCGCGGCCATCCGCGGCGACTGTGGGCCTTCTCCAACGGCCGTTGAATACCTCATACCAGGGCGGCAGTCGATTCACGCCGAACGCTAGTCGTAGCACGCCGCCGCTGGCGGGCGCCAATTTGAGCACTGCTATATTCGAACTTGTTATTGGGGGAATCCGGGGCCATGGGAACCACCATGAGAAAACCCGTTATCACGCGGCCTTTACCGGGCCGTCACGCGCCTGTCTGCCGTCGCGGTGATGCGCACGACGATGCGGCAGCCGGCACCTTCACGTTACGCGCTTTCAGCGGAATCCTCCTGATACTTATGCCGGGCCTCGCGCTCGCGCCACGCTTTGCCTCGCGCACCAACGTGTATGCGCAGCTTACGTGGCCGACGCGCGGCTTGCGTGGCGTGGCACACCGACAGTCGCGCGGCGGGCCTGCACATTGCGTGTGACGTGAACACCGGAGCATAAGGAGAACCCAACCGTGCGTAACAAGTTCACCGGCGTCTGGATCTGGCTTTTCCTGCTGCCTCTCGCTCTGGATTTCAAGGGTGCCGAAGACGCCTCCAGCCACCTCACGCAGATCCTGCTCGTGGCGCCCTCGGTGGGTGCCGGACTGTTGCTCTTGCTGATCGCGCCGCGCTCCGAATCTCGCTCGCATCTGCGTAAGGTCATCACGTTCGCGCTGCTGACGACGATTCTCGGCAGCGTCCTCACCCAGGCGTTGCAAGGCAATGATGCGGGCAACTATATGCGCGTCATGTTGCCGTTTTTACTGTTCACGCTCGGCTATTTTGTGGCCTGTCATCCGTGGAGCGACGTGCGCCTCGCGCAAATCGAAAAGGCCCTGATGTGGTCCATGATCGTTTCGCTTGTGTTCAGTTTCATGTACGGCATGGCGACCGGCGGCGGCCTGGACCAGTTACGCTTTCGCATCGTCTCGGTGACCTTCCTCGGATTGCAGGCCATCCTGTTGCATGAGTTCGTGGTCGCCAAGCGCTATACCCGTTTCGCTCTTGCGTTGTTTCTCGGCAGCATCGTGATCGAACTGCTGAGCGTCACGCGCTCGCTGCTGGTCGGCACCGCGCTGCTGTTCATGCTCGCCACCTGGCTGAGCGCAACCTCGTTTCGACATCTGCTGCGTGCGGCGATGCGCTCGCTCGTGATCGGTCTTCTGATCGGCGTCACCGTTATGGGGGCGGCGTCGCTATTTCCGGGCGTATCCGCACACTGGACCCAGCGGATTTTTGCGTCCAAGGGAACCGAAGCCGGCGTCGATCCGACCACCATCACGCGGCTCGCAGAAATGAAAAACCAGTACGATCAGGTGACGTCGTCGACGGTCTCGCTACTCGCCGGTGAAGGCTACGGACACCCGTACCGCTATTCGCCCACTTACCTGCGCGACCTGCACGGCCAGATGAGCGCGAAGGATTTCTTCGCCATCCACGAGTGGGTAGCCGGCCACAACTTCTGGGTGTATCAGTTTTTCGCAGGCGGCCTGCTGTTTGGTATCGGCCTGCCGCTCGCCGTGCTGTATGCGATTTATAAGAGCGTGATGGCGCATCGCGAGTGGCGCCGGCGCATGCCGGGCATGCTGTATCTGCCGGTATTGGGACGCTCCATCCTGTTGCTGGCCGCGCTGCCGGCCACCTCGATTGGCGGCAATCCGCTGGGACCACGCTTCTCCGGCCTCATCTATGGCGTCGCGCTTGGCCTGGTGGTAGCCACCTACGCACGGATTGCGAAGACCATGCGCGCGCGTGCCGCACGCCACGTCGGCCGCGCATACCGTCGCGCACCGTCGGTGTCGCCCGCGCCGCAATGGCCGGTCTCGCCCATCGACACGCGGCCCGGCGTTGCCCAGCTGCCGCATGGTCTGCAGGGCGAGACGCAATCATGAAGATCCTTCATCTGCTGTCGACCCTCGATCCGCGCGCCGGCGGCCCCACGGAAGGCGTGCGCCAAAGCGGCCTCAACATGACGGCGCTGGGTCACCAGATCGAGGTGGCCACCGTCGACGATCCCGCTGCGCCGTGGCTGCGCGATTTCCCGTTGACGGTCCATGCGCTTGGACCGGGCAAAGGATTCTATGGGCTCACGCCAAGGCTCGTCCCGTGGCTGCAGGCGCACGCGTCCTGCTTCGATGCGCTCATCGTCAACGGCCTCTGGCAATACCACAGCTATGGCACGTGGAAGGCACTGCGTCATCTGGACGTGCCCTATTACGTGTTTCCGCACGGCATGCTCGATCCCTGGTTCAAACAAACCTACCCGCTCAAGCATCTGAAGAAATGTTTGTACTGGCCGTGGGCGGAATATCGGGTGCTGCGCGATGCGACGCGCGTGATGTTTACCACCCAGGAAGAATGCCGCCTCGCACGCGAATCATTCAGGCTGTATCGCGCCAGGGAAGAAGTGGTGGCGTTCGGTACCAACCGGCCGCCTGCCGATGCAGCCGGCTTGCGCGAAGCGTTTTACGCTGCGCACCCGGCGCTGCGTGACAAACGCCTGATTCTTTTTCTCGGCCGCATTCATCCAAAGAAGGGCTGTGACCTGCTGCTCAAGGCCTTCGCCCAGGCACGCAATCTTGACCCGGCCGCGCACCTGGTGATGGCGGGCCCCGATGGCAGCGACTGGACGCCCGCACTGAAAACGCTCGGCGCCGAACTCGGCATTGCCGGGCGCGTCACGTGGACCGGCATGCTGCAAGGCGACGCAAAGTGGGGAGCGTTCTACGCAAGCGACGCGTTCGTGTTGCCCTCGCATCAGGAGAATTTCGGCATTGCGGTTGCCGAGGCGCTCGCATGCGGCCTGCCCGCCCTGATCTCCGACAAGGTGAATATCTGGCGCGAAGTCGAAACAGATGGGGCGGGTCTGGTCGCCCCGGATACGGTCGACGGCACGCTCGATATGCTCACGCGCTGGCTGCAGCTCGACCCTGTACTGGCCGCGGCCATGCGCGTGCAGGCACTGCAATGCTTCGAGCGTCACTTTACGGTGGATGCGATGTCGGCGGACCTGCTGCGGATCCTTCAGGAAGGCCGTCGGGACGAAGGTAAACAGAAACCGACGCTGGCTCGCGCCGGAGCCGGACTGACTGCACCCCGCTAGGCGTTCGTCCTGCCTCGCTCACGGAAGCTGCAGGACGTAGCGTGCAAGCCGCTACGTCCTCACCCGCTCACTTCTTCGCGAGGAACAACAAATCCTCGTCCATCGGCCGCACCTCGGCCGCGAACGGCAATTTCTCTCCCACCGGCTCTCCGGTCGCAGCCGGCGCCGACATCAGCGTAGAAAAGCTCGCGAGCGGCGCGGACCCCTGTTCCTTGAGCGTTCTGCCAATGTGCTCGGCAAGACGCAAGGCCAATGCGGTAATCGTGATGGTCGGGAAATTGGCGCCCACTGTGGGGAATACCGAACTGCCGGCGATGTAAAGGTTCGAGATGCCGTGCACCTTGCAATCACGATCCACCACGCCCTGCTGCGGCGAATCGTGCATACGCGTCGTGCCCATGTGATGCCACGTGCCTTCGAGCTCGGCCGGCCACGGCCGTCCCTCCAGCGGCGCGCCGAGCGTCACGCTCGCCACGCCCGCCCGCTGCATTTCCTCGGCCAGCAAGGCGTTGGTGCGATCGAAGGTACGCTTCACCAGATCCGTCAGCTGCCAGTCGACCTTCACGCGATTCATGCCGAGCCGGTCTTTCTGCGTCGACAAGGTCACTCGGCTGTTGCGATTCGGCTCGGCCTCGACAATGGTCTGGAACTTCACATCCGTAATCAGCGCGCGCGGCTGGAATAAACGTGCCGCACCGAAGCAGCCTGCTTCAACAGGATGCAGCGCCATCGCCATCAGATCCTTGCGCAGACTCCAGCCAGGTTGATCCTTGTTCAGCAACGCCTGCTTGCAGCGGATCAGTGCTTCGGCTCCCTGAGTATTTTCACCATAAAACATCGAGTAGAACCAGACGCGTGCATTCAGCAGTTTCTCGCGTTGCAGGACCTGCTGCGTGAGCGCGAACTGCGACGAAATATGCTGGCCATGCGCCTTCACGGCGTCGTTCTGATAGTGATACTTGATGTCGTAGAGCTTGTTGCGCGCCCACGGCTTGTTGAAGCGGATACTGCCCGACATCACGCGCGGATGGTCCATGAAATAGCGACCCACCAGATCGTTGCCGTTGCCGAGGCCCGCCGCCTGCACCTTGTTGGCGGCGAGCAATATGCGCGCGTTCTCGATTCCGCCCGTGGCCAGAATGAAGAGTTTGGCCGCAACCGCAAAGCGGCGACCGCTGAGGGTGCCGACCTGAATCCGCGAAACGTTCTGCGCTTCGCCGTCGGTGTCGATATCGAGTGCGTTCGCATTGATCAGCACGCGCACATGCCGCGAGTTCTGCAATTCGCCACGGTACATCTTGCCGAAACGCACCGGGGGGCTGAACTGTGAAATGGTGTCGCGCACATTGCCGCTTGGCAGCGGATGACGCTTTACGTCGGAACGGTTGATTGCCGACTCCCAGAATGCGGGGTCGAAATTATCCGGTCCCAGTTTGAGCAGCTCGTGCGTGCGCGCATAGTACGGCTTGAGTTCTTCGAGTCCGAACGGCCAGCCGCTATCCTGCACCCAGTCGCGCTTTTCAAAGTCCCATGGATCGAGCGGACGGCACCAGCCACCCCAGCAATTGCTGCTGCCGCCAAGGAAGCGGCTGCGGCTGCCATCTGCGAAGGTGTAGGGAATCCCTACGTTCTCGCCGCGATACAGATCGCGCGTTTCGTCGTCGGCCTTGTAACCGCCGCTCTCGAGCAAACAGGTATCGATACCCAGCTTGTCCATTTCGAGCGCGAACGTAATACCGGCGACGCCTGCCCCGATAATGCAAACCGTGGTCCCAATGACTGACCCTTCTTCCACACTTCGGCTGTCGATGAACATCCCCGCTCCCGTGATTCTTGTGCAGCCGCCTCACCGGCGCGTCACGCCGGCCACCTGATGTTCATGAGCGTTGCGCAAGACCCTCGCGTTTCACGCACTTGAGATGCCGACGCCTGGCCCGCGGCGGCATTCAGCGGTACGTGCTCAGGTACTTGTGCAACACTGCCGACAAGCCGCTCGTTGCGGTCTGCGGTCGCCCGGACAGAACCGGCCCGGGTAATTCATCACAAGCACTGCCATCTATCTTTCATGCAACTGGTATTGTCGGGTGTTCGGTATCGCGCATTACTGTGCGCGTGGCGGCGGGAAGCGCTTCTTGATGAAGCGCGCCGGATTGCCGCCATAAACACCGCCCGCTTCGAGCGAGCGGTGCACCACCGACAACGGTGTCACGAGCGCGGAACGGCCGATCGTCACACCCATCTGTACCACGCACTTCGAAGCGATCCATACGCCGTCTTCAATCACGATGGGCTCAACATGCAGGTCCATGCTGGTCGCGTGATCGTGAGAGCCTGAGGTTAAAAAAGTGCCTTGAGAAATGCACACATTCGCGCCGATGCGGATCGGCGCCTGGTTGTAAATCCATGCGTCCACGCCGAACCACGAGTTCGCACCGACTTCGAGATTCCACGGTGCCTTGACGCGTATCGGATGCACGAAACGACAGTTCGGTCCGATCTTCGCGCCGAACAGACGCAACAGCCCGACTCGCAGCGCGGAAAACGGCACCAGCTTGTTGTTGATCACGCACGCCTCGACGATGAACCACACGAGTTCCGTCAACGCGCTCACGCGGCGCACGTAATTGCCCTTGCCGGCAAGGCTCAAATCGATCACGCGCGGTGTTTCCGGCGCTGCCGGTACGGCAGCCGGATCCCAGCCGGATGGTGCGTCGAGATCGTCGCGTTTCATGTGAAGTTTGCGCTCCAGTTGCATGCTGCTCACCTTCTGCGTGGACCGGGTCCACCGTCGACGCTGTGTCTACGCCACGCAGCACCGTCCCGGAAATTGTGCCGAGTCCACAGACTATTTCTCTTTTTGCGGATCGCGATTGGCTTGATGTGCACAGGCTTTGTCGGCATTCGACAGGTCTCTCATCCAGGAAACGACGCGGTTGACACTACCATTAGGATGGCGCGGCGCGAATTCGCGCGCTGCCCCGTTTTAGTGCTTTGGAACCGTGCCATGAACGCTCTCGCCTTACGCATCGTATCGACCCTCGCGGTTGTTTCAATGGCACTCGCCTCGCAGTTCGCGCATGCCCAGGCGCTCGCAACTTACGGCGATGCGCCGGCCGCCGAAGCCGCTGGCGCCGCTGCTGCAGCGAACCGCGGCGGTAACGGCGGCGCCCTCAACGCAGGCGCAGGCGACGCGTCACTGCTTGGCGCACCCAATGCCTACGGCGACGTCTATCAGGCGCAAACCTCGCTGGAACGACGCATTCCGACTGCAGGGGCGAACGCACAGGCACAGGCCGCCACCCCGAACCAGCGCATGCTCAACAATCCCGACGCACCGCAAGCAGGAGGTGCTGCGCGTGCCGGGGGCGCGAGGCCCGCTAATGCGAACGGCAACGTCAAGGCCACCATGCTCACGGAGGCGCCCGATACGGCCGCCATCCAACTTTATGGCAACGGCACTGCCAAAGGGTCAGTCCATAAGGATGTCTACAAGCAGCCCTGGTAAGCCCCATCGCAGCGCCTGAATCAGGCCGCCTGAGGGCGGCCTGATTCATTACATCATGTCGATTTCAATCAACCTGAGTCGGCTCGAGCGGCGCAGCAGCCAGCTTCTCGTGAGACAGACCATTCGCCGGACTCGCCGCGCCACCACCATGCACGGCTTCGGCGCCCTGGCCGCACAGTTCCGCCAGCTTCAGATTCAAACCACCCAGCACACTTACGCTCGACAACCTGCGTTCGGCGTACTCACGCCCTGCTGCACCGAGCGCGGCACGGCGCGCCGGATCCGAGGCAAGCGCCTCGATGGCTTGCACCAGTGCATCGACGTCTTCCGGAGGAATGACCACACCACGCGGCGCCACGACGTCCGACAGTTCGGTTCCGGCGCAGGCCATCGCGACGATTGCGCGACCGCTCGCCAGCATGCCGACGAGTTTGGACGGCATCACCAGATCCGCTGCGCCGCCACGTTGCGGCAGCACATGAATGTCCGCCAGGTTGAGTAACTGATTCAGCTGTCGCGCCGGCTGCAATGGAATGAAGCTGCAATTCGCGAGGCCCGCGCAGCGTGCTTCGAGTTTCGCGCGCAGCGGCCCATTCCCGCAAAACACGAAACTGATATCCGGACGGCGAACCAGTTGAGCCGCGGCCTCCGCGAGAATTTCCAGCCCTTGTTTGGAACCCATGTTGCCGGAATACAGCACCACCGTTTGCGGCGCAGGGCCTTTGTCGAGACCGAGCAACCTGCGGTAGTGGCGGGCGTGCGCGAGCGGCACGATGGAGCGCGTATCGACCCAGTTCGGCAGACAGGCCGTTTTGAGCGGGTCGACACCTTTGAGAACGGCACGCTCCACCATCTTTTCAGACAGGCTCGACACCATGTCGAAACGGGTCAGCAGCCGGCGCTCGATGGCAAGCGCGATGCGCCGCGTGAGCTGGCCCTTGATCATGCCCAGATCGAAGGCCGCATCCACCTCGTAGTCCTGAATATGCAGCCACGATTTCGCACCGCTCAAGCGCGCAACCAGCCATGCCGCAGGCGCGCTCATCAGACTGGGGGCGATGCTCATCACGACGTCCGCGCGCCACGCCACCTGGGCCGCCAGCACCGGCAGCGACGTCAACGAAAAGCTGGCGAGATGCAGCAGGCGCAAAACGCCTGACGGTTTGGCGGGCACCCAGAGCGGTACCCGCATGACGGATACGCCGCTGCGCTGTTCGAAGCGATAGCGCCACGCGCTGAAGCCCTCGGCAATCCGCCATTGCGGATAGTACGGCGGCGCGCACACGACCCGTACGTCGTGTCCTTCGGTGGCCAGCGCTTCCGCCATTTCAGCGGTGTACTTACCGACTCCGGTGAGCTCCGGCGCGTAGTTGAGCCCGACAATCAATATTCTCATACCCCTCTCCCCTTCAGCACTCCGCGGAGCACGCGCCGGCGCCCCGCTTCGATCTGCCCAGCGGCGCTGCGTGTTCAGCTGGTAAGCATGACGGCACATCCACGTGCAATGTTCGATGCGGCATTCGGCGGGTCGAAGCGCCCAATCACCTCCATGCAGGCACGTGCCGTCTTCTCCGTATCGGCGAAGGCTTCGAGGGCCTTGAGCATCGTGCGATGCAACGACGCGCTATCACCGGAACGGAACGCATAACCCGTGACGCCGTCGATCACCAGTTCCGGCACACAGCCGCAGTTGTCGCTGACCACCGCCGGGCAGCCATGGTTGAGCGCCTCATTGACGACGAGGCCCCACGGCTCGCTGAAGCTCGGCAACACCATACAGGTCGCGCCGAAATATTCGCGCGACAAGCCTTCGTCCTGCAGACTGCCGACAAACGTCACCGCCTCGGCAAGACCGCTTTCGTTCACGGTTTTTTGCAGCTGCTCGCCTTGCGGGCCGGTGCCGACAATCCGCAGATGCGCTTCCGGAATGCTGCGCCGGACCGCCGCAAACGCGTCGATCAGCGCGTCCACGCCCTTCTCCTGCGACAGACGCCCGACGAACAGAAATACCGGCTGCTGGCCGCTGCGCGCGCGCAAGCGTTCGTCGAGCGCCTCGTCCGGCACGAAGGACTTCGGCAACGCAGCCGCCTGGCACGGAATGAAAATGCGTTCGCGTTTAGCACCCAGCGACATCAGATACTCGCGGCTGCGTTCGCCAAAACCGAAATAGCCATCGCACAGCGCGAAAAACACGCGCTTCGGAATCGACGTCAACAAACGCCGCGGACGGTCGCGTCCGGTCGAATCGCAGAACACGGCGCGGCGCTTGCCGGTCAGGATGCAGGCAATCAGCATGGCCCAGTACTCCGGGCGATGATAGCCGGGCAGCACGACGAGATCGGCTCTGGTCTTCAGCACCTCCATCGTCAGGCGATAGGTCATGCGCCATCTGGGCACGTCCTCGTAGCAGCCGTCGAACAGCTTGCGCATCGGATAACGGTGGTACGAATAATCGACATCGGAAAAGCCGAGCCTGAAGTGCTCGGTCTCCGAAATCTGCACGATCGAATACTTGATCGCGCTTGCCGCGGAGCTGGCGTGCAGCGCCGAGAACACCACGCCTTTATGGCGCGACCAGACCACGTTGTGGAAGATCGTGACGGAGCCGGTTGCCATTTCAGACTGTCCCTTCAGAAAGCGTAGCGGTGCCAAAGCGCGCAATGAAGTCCTTATAGGTTGCTTCGATGCCTTCCTGCAGGCCGATGCGCGCGCGCCAGCCCATTCGCGCCAGGCGCGACACGTCGAGTAGTTTGCGCGGCGTGCCATCCGGCTTGGACGTATCGAACACGATCTGGCCGTCGAAGCCCACGGCTTGCGCCACACGCTCCGCCACTTCGCGAATCGACAGGTCGTCGCCGACGCCCACGTTCAGCAGTCCATCCGCCACTTCGCGCTCCAGTACGAATGCAGTGGCCGCAGCGAGATCGTCGACATGCAGAAACTCGCGGCGCGGTGTGCCGGTGCCCCATACGGTCAGCACGCTCTCGCCGTGCAGCTTCGCCTCGTGGGCCTTGCGGATCAGCGCGGGCAGCACGTGGCTGTTGCGCAGATCGTAGTTGTCGTTCGGTCCATAAAGATTGGTGGGCATCAGCGCGACGAACTTCGTACCGTACTGGCGGTTGTACGCCTCGCACAGCTTGAGACCGGCAATCTTGGCGATGGCGTACGGCTCGTTGGTCGATTCGAGCGCCGAACTCAACAGGTACTCTTCCTCGATCGGCTGCGCGCAAGCCTTCGGATAAATGCACGATGAACCGAAAAACACGAGGCGCGTCACACCTGCCTGATAGGCCGCGTGGATCACGTTGGTTTCGATCGCGAGATTCTGGTAAATGAAGTCCGCCGGCTGCGTGGCGTTGGCAAGAATACCGCCTACTCGCGCCGCCGCCAGCAACACCACGTCGACGTTCTCGCTATCGAAAAAGCGCCGCACCGCCGCCTGATCGAGCAGATCCAGTTCTGCGTGGGACCGGGTCAGAATGTCCGTATAGCCGTCCGCCTGCAGCCGGCGGACGAGCGCCGAGCCGACCATGCCGCGATGGCCGGCGACGAAAATGCGCGCGCTCTTGTTCATGGCGTCACTCGTGATGTTCGAGGGCTTTGAAGCCAGCCAGGGTGACCAGCGCATCGCGACGCGCCAACTGATAGTCGGAGCGCACCATTTCCTTCACCAGCGTCTGGAACGGCGTGGTCGGTTTCCAGCCCAGCTTCGCATGCGCCTTGGACGGATCACCGAGCAGAGTCTGCACTTCCGTCGGACGGAAGTAGCGCGGATCGACACGCACGATCACGTCGCCGGGCGACAGACGCGTTTCCTTGCCTTCCACCTTGTCGACGATGCCGAGCTCATCCACACCCTCGCCTTCGAAACGCACTGTCACACCCAACTCGCCCGCTGCCGCCTGAATGAATTCGCGCACGCTGTACTGCTGACCGGTGGCGATCACGAAGTCTTCAGGCTGCTCCTGCTGCAGCATCATCCACTGCATTTCGACGTAATCGCGCGCATGGCCCCAGTCGCGCAGCGCCGACAGATTGCCCAGGTACATATCGTCCTGCAGCCCGACCGCAATGCGAGCGAGGGCACGCGTGATCTTGCGCGTCACGAAGGTTTCGCCGCGCACCGGCGACTCGTGGTTGAACAGGATGCCGTTGCATGCATACATGCCGTACGCTTCGCGATAGTTCACCGTGATCCAGTAGGCGTAGAGCTTCGCCACCGCGTACGGGCTGCGCGGATAAAACGGCGTGGTTTCTTTCTGCGGCACTTCCTGCACCAGACCATAGAGCTCAGAGGTCGACGCCTGATAGAAGCGCGTTTTCTTTTCGAGTCCAAGAATGCGCATGGCTTCCAGAATCCGCAGCGGGCCAAGGCCATCTGCATTCGCCGTGTACTCGGGCTCTTCGAATGACACCGCAACGTGGCTTTGCGCGGCGAGGTTATAGATTTCGTCCGGTTGCACGCGCTGAATGATGCGCACCATGCTGGACGAGTCCGTCAAATCCCCGTGATGCAGGAAAAAGTGACGGTCGGCCACGTGCGGATCACAGCACAGATGATCGATCCGATCGGTGTTGAACAACGACGTGCGACGCTTGATGCCGTGCACATCGTAGCCCTTGGACAGCAGCAGGTCGGCCAGATAGGAGCCGTCCTGCCCTGTGACGCCGGTAATCAAAGCGACCTTCCGATCCATTCTGTTCCCCTCGACGAGCGTTTGACTGCATTACTGCGCGGCCGGCGGTCCACCGGCCATGCGTGAAAACCAACCTGAATATCCGCGCGCAATCAGTCCGCGCGGCTCTCGTAGCCGTAGTACCCGGTGTAGCCGCCCAGATTGAGCGAGGGTGGCGGCACGTCTGTGAGCAATACGCCGTGCAGATTGACGCCCGCATTCACGAGACGCTTGAGCGCCTCGGAGATTTCGTTCGGCGGGTGCCGTCCATGGCGCACCACCATCAGCGTCGTGCCCGCGTGCTTGCCGATCAATGCGGCGTCGGTGACGGCGAGGACCGGCGGCGTATCGACGATCACGAGGTCGTAGGCGCGGGAGAAATGCTCGAGCAAGGTGCGGAAGCGGTCGCTCATCAGCAGTTCGGACGGGTTGCCCGGCAAGCCGCCCTTGGTCAGCACATCCAGCCCGGGCAGCACGTCGTGCAGCACGCATTCCTGCGGATCGGCACCGTTGAGCACATCGGCGAGGCCCGGCGTATGGGGCAAGCCGAAATGCTTGTGAATGTCGCCCCGCCGCATGTCGCCGTCGATCAGCAGCACGCGCTTGTGCGCCGAAGCCACCAGCGCCGACAGGTTCACCGACATGAACGACTTGCCGGCGTCCGGTCGCGAGCCGGTCAGCATCACGACGTTGTTGCGCGCCGAGACCAGCGCGTACTGCAGCGTCGTGCGCAAACTGCGCACGCCTTCCACGGCGACGTCGTCGGGCGCCTGCGCGGCCAGCACATGCACACCCGCGCGACGCAAGCCGACGTTGCGCTGCACGCGCAGCTGGAGGTTGCTGCGCGGCACCACGGCACAGACCGGTACGCCGAGCAGCGATTCGATTTCCGTCGTGTTCTGCACACCACCGTAGAGTGTCTTGCGCGTGAAAGCCGCCAGAATGCCCAGCACCAGACCCAGACCGCCGGCAATCAGAATGAACAGCGCGCGTTGCGGGCGCACGGGATCGTCGGACGGTTCCGCGTAGTCGACCACGCGCACGCTGCCCACTTGCCCCGCCTTGATGATGCGCAGCTGCTGCGCGCTATTGAGCAGGTTCGTGTACAGCTCCGTGTCCACCCGCACGTCACGCAACAGACGCAGCGCGGTCTGCTCGGTGTCCGGCAGTGTCGACACGTTATGTGTCAGCGAGCCCTGCACGCTTTGCAATTGCGAAATCTGCGCATCGAGCGCGGCAACCGCGGGGTGTGCCGCAGTAAAGCGCGTAGCAAGTTCCGCGCGCTGTTGCTGCAGGTCCACCAGCTTGGTCTTGTTTTCGACGATCTGTTGCAACAGCAGGCGGCTTTCCTCGCTCAGATCGACCGTGCCCTGCTTGTTGCGAAACGAGTTGTAGCGCTGCTCGGCCTGATCCAGTTCGGTACGCAGCTGCGGCAATTGCTGGTCGAGGAAGGCCAGCGTGTGCTCGGCTTCCGCTGACTTGCGGTCGATATCCTGCTGCACGTATTGCCGCGCAATGCTGTTGACGATCGCCGCCGTGAGTTCGCTGTTGGTGCCCTCCAGCGTCACCGCGATGATGCCGGACTGCACGGTCGTCTCCACGACGTTAAGCGCCTTTTGCAGCCTGGTGACCGTATCTAGCGTCGAAGCACGCGTCAAATCGAACTGCGTGCCGGGGCGCGCCGACAACGTATCCACCTGCAAACGCACCGGACCGCGCGAGGTCGTACCGACAGCGAGTTGCCCGGTGCGCGCCCGCAGCACCTCGGCGCCGCTCTCGTCCGTCACGATGAATGAATCGTCCGGCTGCACGGTCAGCACGAACGGCTTGCCATACATTTCCTTGGGCGTATCGAAAGTGGCGACGCTGATCTGCTCGCCGCCCCAGCCGTATTGCGGCATGCCGAACAGCGGCGCTGCGACGCCGTCGCCGCCGCGCCAGCGCGCGAGAAAGGTGCCGATCACCGGAAAGTGGCGCGGCGTGGCCGACATATCCAGATGCAGCTTGCGCACGGTCTCGTCGATCACGAGACGCGAGCGGATCAACTCGATTTGCGCCGAGGTCACCGCTTTGGTGTCAAAGATCGACGCCATCGTTTGCAACGCATCCTGCTTGCCGTTGGCGCCGCCGCCGCCGTTGCCATCGTTGCTGGTGTCCTCTACCTGAATCATCACGTCGGCGCGATATACCGGCGTCATCACGAACGCAACGGTAGTGCCGACCAGCAGCGCGAGCAGCGTGACCACCATGATCATGCGCCAATGCTGCGTGATGACGGACAGGTAGTCCGACAGGCGCAATTCATCGCCTGTCTGGACATCGATGTAACGATTTTCGAAGTTAGTAGCCATGGTTTCTTCAATCCCGCACAACAATTGCGTTGAATCGGCGCGCCGCGCCGGGCAGTGGACCATGCCCAGGTGCCCGGCGAGCGACTTACTTCGTGACAATCGCCGCAGTCAGCCCTGCGTTGACCAGCGGCAGCAACAGATTCAGCACCCGGCTAAAGCGCACCAGACCGCTGCTATCCAGATACACGACGTCCTTGGGTTCAAGTTCGAACTGGTTGGCGAGCAGCATCGAAACCGGCGAAGTCGCGTCGAGGTGATAGACCTGCGGCTCGATGCCTGGGCCGCCGCGAATCACATACAGTTCTTTCGCATCGGCCGAGGCCGGATTCACGCTGCCGGCTTGCGACAACGCTTCAGCGAGCGACAGCTTGCCGTTCTTCATCGGCAGGATCGTCGCCGGCTTGCCGACTTCTCCCATCACATACACGCCGTAATCTTCCCGCGCCTCGACACGCAGCAGATCGCCGTTTTGCAGCACGATCTTCGACGGGTTCTGGTTGTTGTGAAGCATTTGCGAAATGTTGATCTCGTAGGTCTTGTCGTCGCGCACGACGACAAGGTGGCTTTGATCCGCGTTCGGGGTAAAGCCGCCGGCCCGGTTGACCGCCTCGGTCAACGTCATCGGAATGTCGTTGATGGTCTGTGCACCCGGCGCCCGCACTTCACCGTCAATGTAGATCTGCGCCGCACGGAACGAAGCGACCCGTACCGTCACTTGCGGCTTGACCATCACAGCACTCAGCTTCTGATAGATCTTGGTCTGCACCTGCTCCGCCGTTTCACCGGCTACATGCAGATTGCCGGCGTACGGAAACTGCAGGTTACCGTCGTGATCGACGACAAAACCGATTGCCGCATCCGCAGGACGCGCGGAGGCTGCCGGCTGACCCAGTGCGGCGGCCAGTTCCGGGTGGTCCCAGACGGTGATCTGCAACACGTCGCCCGGGCCGAGCTTGTAGGCACCCGGCTTGCCGTAGAGCGCCGCAATACCGTTCGCGTCGCCCTGCACCACGGTCTGACGCATTTTCTGCACCGAAGCCAGCGTGATATCCGTAATCGGAACCTGCTGCT
Source organism: Paraburkholderia sp. (assembly GCF_036488795.1). Classification (GTDB taxonomy): domain Bacteria; phylum Pseudomonadota; class Gammaproteobacteria; order Burkholderiales; family Burkholderiaceae; genus Paraburkholderia. The sequence continues at coordinate 2,967 of NZ_DASXHA010000002.1, read as the reverse complement.
CGCCGGTGGCCTTGCCATCATCAGTATTACTGACGGGTAATGTAGGTGGCTGGAGCATCCGCATGCCCGGCGAGAGCGAGCACGCCGACAGCATTGCGAATGACGCCACGATCAAGAGACCCCGTGCACGCCTGACCGCCGTGTGCGCGAACTCCACCTTATTCGCTGCTCTTGTTATTTGAAACATCTTCGTCTCCCTCACTGCGTCAATAAGCATTGTTATGCACCAGGCCTTTGACGATCGTTGCCGCAATGATGCGCATGTCCAAACCAAAGGACCAGTTGCCCAGGTAATACAGGTCATGCTCCACACGCCGCTCCATTTTTTCGATCCTGTCGGTTTCGCCACGAAAACCATTGATCTGAGCCCATCCGGTGATGCCCGGCTTGATCCGGTAGCGCTGGATATAGCCCGCCACCACTTTCTGATAGAGGTCGTCATGTTCCAGCGCATGCGGACGCGGTCCGACCACCGACATATCGCCGCGTAGCACGTTGAAGAACTGCGGCAATTCGTCGAGGCTCGTGTGGCGCAAAAAGGCACCCACGCGGGTGATACGGCAATCGTGACGGGTCGCCTGATGAACCATGCCGGCCTGCTCGGTATGCAGGCGCATGGAACGGAACTTGTAGATGGTGAAGACGCGGCCGTCCGCACCCTTGCGTTTCTGCCTGAAGAGTACCGGGCCACGTGAAGAGAGCTTGACCGCAATTGCAATCGCCGCCAGCAACGGTGCCAGAGAAACCAGCGCGACCGCCGCAAAAAGCCGGTCGAACATCTCCTTCTGCAATTGCGAAGTCTGCGACAGCGGCGAGGCCACCAGATTGATGGCGGGCACGCCGAGCAGATCGATCATGGTGCTTTCGAACATCGCCACGCTGCGCAGATCCGGCATGAAGCGGATGTTGATCAGATCGTCGCGCAATTCCTTCACGCACTCATAGATGGTGTGCTCTTCCGATAGCGGCAACGCCAGCCACAATTCGTGAACGTCCTGAGCGCGGATGTAGTCCGCGAAGGCGCGCAGATCGTCGAACGATCGCACGGAGGGAATGGCCCCTTCCAGAGCGGGCGTGTCATGCGACACGTCGAGAACCGCGGCGGTGCGAAAGCCGGCGGCGGTGCAGCCGTCAATCTTGCGCACCAGGGCGGCGGCGTGCGCGCCCCGCCCGACCACCGCCACCTGGCGCAGGTTCATGCCGGCCAGACGCACGCGCGCCAGCACGCGGTGTACGACGATCCGCGAGGCGATCATCAGGGCGCCCGTCGTGCCGGTCCAGTAAGCGAACCACAGACGTGAGACGAAATCGGCGCGGTGCAGCGAGAACATCAGCACCAGTGCGCAGGTCTGCACCGTGATCCAGGCGAGCGATACCTGCCCGACCAGTCCCATCTTCGAACGGCCCCGCCAGGACACGTAAACCCCGAACGCGGGAAACAGCGCCAGCGCGAACGCGGCTGAAAATGCAACAAACGCGTAATAGGAATTACGCTGCCCGATGTCGTCAAAGCGTATGTTTGACGCGATCGCCGCACCCGACACGACCAGCACGACGTCTACGAGGCGTGCGGCCAATGCTTCCGGCTTGATCATTTTTTTCTCCCCACCTGCATCGAAACGGATTCGCCAACTACGACATGGTCAACTGCAGCGGCCGTACGTGTCGTCAAACCGCACGATGTCGTCTTCGCCGAGATACGATCCTGATTGCACTTCGATGATTTCGAGCGACACCTTGCCCGGGTTTTCCAATCGGTGACGCACGCCTAGCGGAATGAAGGTCGATTCGTTTTCACTCAGCAAAAAGCACTCTTCGCCGCGTGTGACCAGCGCCGTGCCGCTTACGACGACCCAGTGCTCGGCGCGGTGATGGTGCAGTTGCAGCGACAGCCGCGAACCCGGCGCGACCACGATGCGCTTCACCTGGAAGCGCTCGCCGTGATCGATCGAGTCATAAAAGCCCCACGGGCGGCGCACCTTGCGATGTTCGTTCGCTTCGGGCCCCTGCTGCGCCTTGAGCCGCGCAACCAGTCCCTTGACGTCCTGCACGTGCGAACGATCCGCTACCAGCACGGCGTCCGCGGTCTCGACCACCACGATGTCGTGGGTGCCGACGCAGGCCACGAGGCGTCCTTCCGAATGCGCGTATGACGAGCTCGCACCTTCGAACAGCACCCGGCCGCGCGCCACGTTGCCCGCGGCGTCCTTGTCGAGTGCATCCCACACCGCGTCCCACGATCCCAGATCGGACCAGCCCGCCACCAGCGGCACGACCACGCCTTCGAACGGACCGCCATCGGCGCCTGCGGTGCCGAGCCGCTCCATCACGGCGTAGTCGATCGAATCCGACGGCGCTTTCGAAAACGCCTCGGCTTGCGGCCGGAAGAACGGACCGTCCAGCTTGCCGGCCGTGTATGCGCAGAGACAGGCTTCGGCCATGGCAGGCTGCAGACGCTCGACGAGTTCGAGCCACACCGATGCGCGTACAACGAAAATGCCGCTATTCCACCAGTACCCGCCCGACGCCACATACTGCGCAGCCAGTTCAAGCGCGGGCTTTTCGACGAAACGGTCGATCCGGTGAGCGCCGTCTTCGAGTTCGGCGCCGACCCGGATGTAACCGAACGCGGTGTCAGGACGCGTCGGCGGCACGCCCAGGGTGGCGATTACGCCGCGCTGCGCGTGCAATGCGGCTTGCGCGACGGCTTGCTGAAAGGCGGGCGTGTCGAGCATCGTGTGATCGGCAGGCATCGCGACGATAATCGCGTCTTCGCCGCCGACCAGCGCGGCTGCGGCAGCGAGCGTCAAGGCGGGCGCCGTATCGCGGCGCGCCGGTTCTACCACCAGTTGTGCCGTGACGCCGTTCTCGCGCAACTGCTCGGCAGTCACAAAGCGATGCTCGTCGCCGCACACGATGATGGGCGCCGCGCGTACTGTCCATTGCGAAGGAAATCCGGCCATGCGC
>NZ_DASXHA010000155.1:0-19384 GCF_036488795.1 Paraburkholderia sp. | reverse complement strand
TCGTTTTCTTCCAGGTCGAACGTGTAGCCGCCCGCCGAATAGCTCGCCATGCGCTGCATGAAAGTCGGCAGATCAGGCCGGTTATCCGGTTTGAAGCTGACGCCTGCGAGCGCGCGCCGCGACGCTTCAAAGAGCGACGTCCACGCATCCGGCGTGAGGTCGAGCATCATCGCCTTGCCGATGCCGGTCGACGCGAGCGGCATGCGGTGTCCCACCCGTGAGCGCATCTCGAGGCCGCGCGTGCCGGGGATTTTGTCGATGTACAGCACGTCGTCGCCGTCGCGCACGCCAAGGTGGATCGTGTCGTGGGTCTGTTCCGCAAGCGACTCGATATGCGGGCGCGCCACCGTGGTGAGCGGCATCTGTTCGAGCGCAATGGTGCCGAGTTCGATCAGCTTCGGCCCGAGCAGATAGCCGCCTTGCACCTGGCGCAGATAGCGCGCCTGCACGAGGCTGCTCACCAGACGATGGGTTGTGCTGCGGGTCGTGCCGAGCGCGGCGCCGAAGGTGCGCAGGTCGCGCACGCCAGCGGCGGCGGCCTCCAGAATGGCGAGACCGCGCAACAGTGTCTGGGTGCCGGCTTGCTGCGGCGTGATGTCGAGCAGCGTGCTCGGCAACGCGATCGCGTCGGCGGCCTTGTGTGCGCCTGCGGCGCCGTCAAGCGTGCGGGCGCGTGGCTGCGGCGCGGCGTCGGAGCCCGGCTTGGTGGCGGCGTGAGTGGACATCGCTTTGTTCATGGCGATTGGACGAATGGTAGGGAGTTACCGCGCGGAGCCGGCCTGACGGCCTGCAAGACGGGACAGAACACGACGAGTGCGTGCTTGCTGCCTGACGGTGATGGGCATGGCTGGTTGTCTCCGATCATTGGGTCCGCGCCTGCCGCACGACGCCGTGCGGATGGAAGAGAGCCTTTTTTTCGTCGCGCTGGAGGCTGGCAAACCTGGTTTGCCTGACCTTGCGGTTCTGCCTGTGCGGACGTGTTGGAACGGATTGTAGGGCGCTCACCTCGAAATCTCCAATATGTGAATGCGATATTCATATATTGGGACTTCTGACTTTCCGGCCCGGTGCGGGCGGCGAGCGGCTTCAGCAGCCGCTCAGGACGGCCGTGCCGAATGTGGCTGCGTGGCGGGGATCGGCGGCGTAGCTATAGAAGGCCGCGCGGGTCGGAAAGGCGGGAAGCACGGTTTGCAGGAAGCACACCAGTTCGGTCATCTGCCGGTTGCGCAGGCACCGCTGGAAAGCGGCCAGGTCCTGCGCACCGGGACTCGTCGAGAACAGTCTTGGGCCGGACGCAAACAGCGCCTGTGCGATGACGGCTGCGACTTCCACGCGCACCCGGGCCGGCTCCTCCCGGATCGTATTCTTTTGATGCACGCGGTATGCAATGTGCTCGAACTCGAGGTCGAGGAACACGGTGCTATGGGCGCAGGCGAACATCAGGAAGTCGAGGTCGTGACAGTAGCGCAGCGGCTGGAAGCCGGCCGCCTCGTCCCACAGACGACGCGAGAACACCATAATTGAGGTCGTCGCGACGAAGTTCTCGTTTAGCAGCGCGAGTTGCGGCAGCCGCGTTTCGTCGAGAAAGCGTCGCGCCCGTGCCAGCCAGTCGACCGCGAATCCCGAGTCGTGGCGGATGCCCTGTTCGTCGATGATCTGCAGATGGCCCGCGATCAGCCCGATACCGGGCCGCTCCCGAATGATTGCCCGGCAACGCTCGAGTTTCGCCGGTGCAAACAGGTCGTCCGAGTTGAGCACGGCGACATACTCGCCGCAACTCAGCGCTATTGCCCGATTGATGGCGTGATGGGCGCCCGCGTTCTCTTGCCGGTACGTCTTCGCGTACGGCACCCCGGCGAGCACGCCTTGCGCGAGTTCGAAGCCGTTGTCCGACGAGCCGTCGTCGATGAGGATGATCTCGTTGGCGGCCGAAGTTTGCGCCAACACGCTTTCGAGGGCCGCCTCGATATAGCGTGCGTGGTTGTACAGCGGCACGACCACGGAGATAGTGGGAACGGTCGGCTCGGCCGACGCCCGGAGGGAATTCAAATTCGACATAAGCGGCGGAATGCGACGACGGGTCACCCAGCAAAAATCGCCTTACCAGACGATTGATTATATTCACCCAATATAAATCACCCGGCGCGCATTGTAGATTGCGTGAAAATTGCGCGAACAGGGCGGCCCATTTTAACGCACCTCCTTTCGAAGACAAGTATCTTTCGGCGCAGTCCACGTTATTATAAATAACAAGATCAACCATCCTCTCATTTAAGAGTGCTCCGATAGATTTTCTCTTTCGACTAAAATATTATTGACGGAATTTTAACCAAAAAAGATCCTGTCCGAATGCGAGTATTAGTAGCGACTGCGTCGAATGACGCTTATATGCCTCTGGTGCGCGGCCTTGTGGCATCGCTCAAGCAATTTGGCGATCCACTGCCCTTCACGGCAATCGGATGCCTCGACGTAGGCCTAAGCGAAGAAAGCCGCGCCTCGCTTGCCAGTCAAGGTGTGCATATTGTCGAACCTCAATGGGACCTGCCAGTAGAGAAAGCCATGCGGGAGCGCACGCCGCATCTACGATCCCTGACCGCCCGGCCGTTTCTCCCGGCTTATTTTCCCGGATACGAGCTGTATCTCTGGATCGATAGCGACGCCTGGGTTCAAGAGCGGTTTATTTTCGACTGGTTTCTCCATGCAGCCAAAGACGGCGCATTAGCTGCCGCTCCTGAATTCGACCGATCTTATAACCAGCGCATCGGCCATCCATGGAAAATCGACCGGCTCCGCCGTTATTACGGAGAAAATGCCGCCAGTTCAATTCTCGTCAATATTTATTTGAATGCGGGAGTATTCGCCCTGAGAGCGGATGCGCCGCATTGGGCACACTGGGCGAAGCATTTCGACGCAGGTCTCAGAGCCACCAAGGGCACGCTCGTGTGCGACCAGACCGCGCTCAACCACGCAATCTGGTCCCACTCGCTGCCGGTGCATCCGTTGCCGTCCACCTGTAACTGGCTGTGCCACCTCGCGCTGCCGGCGTTTGACGTCCGCAAGCAAAAGTTCTGCGATCCGCTGTTTCCGCACCAGCCGCTCGGCGTGCTGCATCTGACGGCGAACACCAAAGACCTGAGGGTCGTGCTGAATGAGGAAAGCGGCGCGGCCGTCAGCGAAACCGGTTTGCGCTGCCCCATCGCCTGGAGCGCGTGAGCCCGGCGGCGGGCCATTCGACTATTGCGGCAATTCCGCCGCGCCCATCCGGTGCGCGATCACCGCCGCCCGTTGCGCAAGATAGGGCGAGCCGCGGTGCTCATCGAAGTATTTCGGTCGCGGCAACATCACCGCGAGGCGCGCCGACTGCCACGCGGTGAGCTTCGCCGCCGAAGTCCTGAAGTAGTAGTGAGCGGCAGCCTCCGCGCCATACACCCCGTTGCCCCACTCAACGGAATTCAGGTAAATCTCGTAGATGCGCTCCTTGTCCATCAAGGTCTCAAGCATCCACGTGATGATCAACTCCTGGCCTTTGCGGATATAGCTCTTCTGCCGCGAGAGAAACAGATTGCGCGCCAATTGCTGCGTGATCGTCGAGCCGCCCGCTACGATCTTGCCGCGTGCCTTGTTCTTCTCCCACGCCTGCAGGATCGCGTCGGTCTCGTAGCCGTTGTTATTGACGAAATTCGCGTCCTCGGAAGCGATGATGGCGCGCTTGAGATTGCGCGAGATCTGCTCGTACGGCACCCACGTGTGCTGGATCGACAGATCGGGCCGGTCCTGCGACAGGCGCCATGCATCGGAGCGCATGAACGCCGTCGAAGGCGGATTCACATAGTTCCAGATGCCGATCTGCGCGAAATAGAACAACTGCGTCGCGATCCACGCAATCGCGACCACGGCGCCGGCGTAAACAATCCAGCGGGTCGGCCCGAGCCGGCTTGCTCGCGTGGTTCGCGTCATCGTCGTCACGGTCCTCGGTTGAATAGGTTCTGAAACAGGCCGCCCAGCCATTGACTCGGGCGACACACGCGGCGCGATTGCCCGCTCAGGCCGCGCTCGCTGCCGCCAGCATCTGCCGCAATTGCGCGAGCACGGGTGCGCCACTGGGACGCACGCCGCGCCAGATGTAAAACGATTCGGCCGCCTGTTCGACCAGCATGCCCAGGCCGTCGGCGGTGCGCGCGCCGAGCGTCTGCGCGTGTTGCATGAACACCGTCGGCTGGGCGCCATACATCATGTCGTACGCGAGCGTGCCGCTGCCGAACGCGCGGTCGTCGCATTCGGGCAGCGCGGCGTCGAGGCTGCCGGCCGTCGCGTTGATGATGACGTCATAGGCACCCGGCTCGATTGCCGTGGCGCCGCCGCCGGTCAGCCGGCAACCGGCCGTCTGCGCCGCTGCGCCGAACTCGCCGACCAGCGCGTCAGCCTTCGCGCCCGTGCGGTTGGCGATCGTCAAGGTATGCGGCGAGCGTTCCAGCATGGGCAGTACCACGCCGCGTGCGGCACCGCCCGCGCCCAGCAACAGGATGCGCGCGCCCTTGAGCGGCGTGCCCAGATTCACTTCGATATCGCGCACGAGGCCAAAGCCGTCCGTGTTGTCGCCATAGATGCCGGATGCGTCCACGCGCAACGTGTTCACGGCGCCCGCCGCCGCCGCACGCGGCGACAAGGTCGTGGCCAACGCGTGGGCCTCCAGCTTGAACGGCACCGTGACATTGAGCCCGCGCCCGCCCGCTTCGAAGAAAGCGCGCACGTGCGGCACGAAGTTGTCGAGCGGTGCCAGCAGGTGGGTATAGTCGATCGCCTCACCGGTCTGCTCCGCAAAACGCGCGTGAATGAACGGCGATTTGCTATGGGCGACCGGGTTGCCGACCACCGCATAGCGGTCGCGCGCGATGCCTGCCGCTGTGGCCTGGCCAGCTGCCGGCGCAGCTGGCGGCGCAGATTTCCGCGCAGTTGGCCCGCTGGTCCCGTTCATTGGCCCGGCTCCCCGATATGCTGGGCGGCGGGCGTATCTTCGGCTTCCACATCGTTGCCGCGTTCCGCCGCTTCACCCTCACCCCCAGCAACAGCTTCTTCGGCCTCGGCTTCCGCTTCGCTCTGCGCGGAATCGTCCGCGGCGTCGAGCAACTCTTCCTCGCCCTCATCAGACTCTTCCGCTTCCGTGCCGCTCGTGACCGTCGGCGCGTCGAGCACCTTCAGCATCCGCACGGATGCTTCGACGGTCAGTTCGTCGATCGACATCACTTCCATCAGCAGGCGCGTGCCGCGCGCGTGCACGCCGAGCGCCGGCACATGCAGCAGCAAAGGAATCTCTTCGAGCCGCACGAGGTCGTCCTTCACCACCGTCGCCACGACCTGCTTCTTGTTCTCCTGCTTCAGCCAGCGCAGGCACCAGAAATATTCCATGCGGCGCTGGTGATCGGCATAAGCCGAATAGGTGTCGTCGAAGCCCTGCACGACGGCGAACAGATCGGCGTCCTTCGGCTTGAACGGCGCGGCCAGCTTGGCAGTGACGCCGTGCTGCACACAGGCGAGCAACTGCCACTGATTGACGAGGTCCACGTAGCGGCGCAACGGCGAGGTGCTCCACGCGTACTGGGCGACGCCCAACCCCTCATGCGGCGCCGCGTTGGTCTGCATGCGCGTGCGCTTTGGGCCGGACGGCGTACCGAACGCGCGCTGCGTACGGTAGATACCCGGCACGCCATGATCGTGCAGGAACGCGCCCCACGACGAGTTGGCGAGAATCGCCAGTTCGGCGACGATCGTATCGAGCGGTGAACCACGCCGGCGCGGCGTGATGGTGATGTGCTCGCCTTCGACGTAGAAATTGAAGTCGGTATTGCGCTGCACTTCGCGACGCAGTCCGTAACCTGCGCGAGCCTGCTGGCGCTTTTCGAACAGCGCCAGCGCAAACGGCCACAGCACCGCAATGTCGTCCTTGTGCGGGTAGTCGCCGCTGCCTTCGGCGAGCGCCGCTTCGGTGACCAGTTCGTCCAGCGTGTTGTGGCGCAGGTTGTTCTTCACGAACACGCGCTCCGCGCGCGTCTCGCTCGCGACGATTTCCTGTGTTTCGCGGTTGACGATCACATACAGCGACAGCGCCGGCCGCAAGCCGCCTTCGGCCAGCGTGAAAGCTTCGACGACGCTGTCAGGCAGCATCGTGATCTTGTCGCCCGGCATATACACGGTCGACAAGCGGTTGCGCGCAATCGCGTCCACCTCGTCGCCGCGCTGGATTCCCAGCGCCGGCGCGGCGATGTGCACGCCAATCCGCAGCCGCCCATCGGCGAGATGCTCGACGGAGAACGCGTCGTCGATTTCCGTGGTGGTCACGTCATCAATTGAGAACGCCTGCACGGCAGCTTCCGGCAGATCTTCCGGCAACGCGCCGACCGTCACGGCCGCGAACCCGGTGCCGTGCGGGAAAAATTCGGCCAGAAAACGCGCTTCGTGCAGCGCGCGCGCCGACGCAATGCCGCCGCACTCCAGCATCAAACGCGCCTGCGAGATACCGCGCGCCGCCGCCGCGGCTTCCAGCGCCTTGTATTCAATGGTGTTCTTGTCGGGCTTGGTCAGCAGACCGAGCGCCTTGCCGGCGAGTGCCTCGGGCAGACGGCCCGCCTTCAGTTCTTCCTCATAGCCGGCCTGCACCAGCCCCTGCTGACGCTTGCGCTCGAGCGCGGCCAACGCCATCTGCAACTGCTCTTGCGGCGTGCGTTGATACTGACCGCGTCCTTTGCGCCGGAAATACACCGGCGCGGCGTGCATGCGCAGCACCAGCGCCGCGCGTTCGACCGGACCGAACGACGCGCCGAAATAGTCGGCGCCTAGCGTCGCAAACGGAAATTCGTCCTCGGGCGCGCACTCCCACAGGAAGTCCAGATCGATCTCCTGCGCGGCGGCGTCGGCCTGCTGGATCAGATCGCCGGCACTCGGCTTCTCGAATTCGATCAGCACATCTTTCGCGCGCACCTTCGTGCGCCGGCCGCCCGGCAGTTCGACCTGGAACGCATCGCCCTGGCGCGACAGCACGCTGCCCGCCTTGAAACTGCCTGATTCCTCAAAGAAAACGTTCACTCAATACTCTCGTTTCTGACTTGCATTCGCCGCGGCGTCTGGCGGATCGGTCCGGCCCGCGCGGCGGCAACGTGTTCGTGGTGGGTGGTCCGCCGCGCGCATGCTGGGCGCCGGCGGCGTGAATCAGGCCGCCGCGCGTGGCGCCGGCGGTTCGACATCCTCTTCGTCGCAAAAGGCGAGCACGCCGTCGACGTACTGTTCGAACTCGCTGATAGCGTGGTCGCTACCTTCGATCAACGTGATGCGCGCGCCAGGGTAGTGCGCGAGCATTTCGCGATAATCCAGCACTTCGTCGCCGGTGGCGGCAATCAAATAATAGCGTTCGGGGCGGGTAATGGCGCCGACCCTGAGTGCGTGCAATTCATCCAGATGATGCGGTTCGACGACGATGCTGCCGCCGCCGTGCCACAGCGGCTGTTCGCCGAGGTACTGGCTCAGATCGCGCTGCGGCACGACCGCCGGATTCAGCAGCACGGCCGGCCAGCCGTGTTTCTCGGCCAGATGCGTGGCGAAATAGCCGCCCAGCGAACTGCCGATCACGGTCACACGTTCCGCGCCTGCCTCGGCTACCAGCTTTTCGACGAGAGCAATCGTCTCGAGTGGCGACACCGGCAACAGCGGGCAACACCATTCGGCGCTGCGTCCTGACTCGGCGAGGCGCGCCGCCATCACGCGTGCCTTGAACGAGTTCGGCGAAGAGCGGAAGCCGTGCAGATAGAGAATCACGCGGCGCCTCGTTCGCGCGCGCCGGCAGCCGGCCGCAGCGACAGCGCGTCGAGCAGCTTCTGATGAACGCCGCCAAAGCCGCCGTTGCTCATGACCAGCACCTGATCGCCGGGGCGCGCGCTCGCCACGACCGCTTTGACGAGTGCGTCGAGATTGTCGAAGGCCTGCGCCTTGTCGCCGAGCGGCGCCAGCGCTTCGCCCAGATTCCAGCCCAGCGCGTCGCGGCCGCTGGGCGCGCCGTAGCCGAACACCAGATCCGCGTCGGCGAGGCTCGCCGGCAATTGCGCTTTCATCACGCCCAGCTTCATGGTGTTCGAGCGCGGCTCCAGCACCGCGAGAATGCGGGTGTTGTCGCGGCCGACCCGCGTGCGCAATCCGGCAAGCGTCGTCTCGATAGCGGTCGGATGATGGGCGAAGTCGTCATATACGGTCACGCCGTCGACGCTGCCGCGCACTTCCATGCGCCGCTTCACGTTACGAAAGCTCGACAGCGACTGCGCGGCCTGGGCCGGCGGCACGCCGACGTGGCGCGCGGCGGCGATTGCCGCGATCGCGTTCATGCGGTTGTGTTCGCCCTGCACCTGCCAGTCGACCAGGCCCACGCGTTCGCCCTGGTGATAAACCGCAAAACGCTCGTCGACGGCCACGCCGTCTTCGGCCGGCAACGCCTCCCAGCCGCCCTGCACACCGAAACGCTCGACCTCGCTCCAGCAGCCGCGCGTCAGCACTCGCTCGAGCGCGGCCTCACGGCCATTCGTGACGATGCGCCCGATGCCGGGCACCGTGCGGACCAGGTGATGGAACTGCGTCTCGATAGCCGCAAGATCCGGGAAAATGTCAGCGTGATCGAACTCGAGGTTGTTGAGGATCGCGGTGCGCGGCCGGTAGTGCACGAACTTCGAACGCTTGTCGAAGAAGGCGGTGTCGTATTCGTCCGCTTCGATCACGAAGAAGCTCGAATCCGTCAGCCGCGCCGACACGCCGAAGTTCAGCGGCACGCCGCCGATCAGAAAGCCCGGATTCATGCCCGCATCTTCGAGCAACCAGGTCAGCATCGAACTGGTGGTGGTCTTGCCGTGGGTGCCGGCCACCGCCAGCACCCACTTGCCGTTCAGCACATGTTCGCCAAGCCACTGCGGACCGGACACGTACGGCAGGCCGCGGTCGAGAATGGCTTCCATCAACGGATTGCCGCGCGACACCACGTTGCCGATGACGAACAGATCGGGCTTCAGATCGAGCTGTTCCGCGCCGTAACCCTCTATGAGACGGATGCCTTGCGCCTCGAGCTGCGTGCTCATGGGCGGATAGACGCCGGCGTCGCAGCCGGTCACGGTATGCCCGGCGCCGCGCGCGAGTACCGCGAGACCGCCCATGAACGTGCCGCAAATGCCGAGGATGTGGATATGCATAAGCCTGTGTCGTGCCGCGCGGGCGTACTTTTTGCGTGGGAAATGGTGCGCAGAAGGGGCCGCGAGAGACCGTCTGCAAAGGACGCTATTGTAACCGACGCCCTTCGATCACCCACGCCGGCGCCGCTCGCGGCCTCGGTCCGGACGGTGCAAGCCCGGCCCCGGACACCCGGACTCCCAAAAAGGACCCGCTGCATTCTCTAGTATGATTGAGAGATGGTTCGCAAATCACATTTCGATCCCCAGCGCGTGCGCGACGAAATCGCCATCGCCGCTGCGAGGATGATCGCCGAGGACGGTCTCGACTATTCGACGGCCAAGCGCAAGGCTGCGCGGCAAGTCGTCGGGGAGACCCGTGTTTCCGGAGAATGGCTGCCGGATAACGACCAGATCGAGGAAGAAATCCGCGAATACCAGTCGCTCTTTCAAGGCGACAGCCAGCCGGCGGTGCTGCGCCGGCTGCGCGGCGTCGCGCTCGACTGGATGCAGCGCCTCGCGCCGTTCAACCCCTATCTGACCGGCGCGGTGCTAAGCGGCACGGCCGGCGAACATTCGGATGTGCACCTGCAGGCGTTTTGCGACAACCCCAAAGAAGTCGCGATCTACTTCCTGAATGCCAACGTGCAATATGACGTGTCGGAAACGCGGCACTTCGCGGGCCGCGGCTATGTCGAAACGCTGAGTTTCCTGTGGCGCCCGGAGCGCGAAGGACGCGACGCCGACCCGGTCGGCGTGCATGTCGCCCTCTACGGCACCGACGACCTGCGCGGCGCGGTGCGCGCCGACGCCCGTGGCCGGCTTGCCCGGGCCAGCACCCAGGCGGTGCAGGCGCTACTGGACGAAAGCAGCGCGGCGGCCTCTCCCAACAATTGATCAGACAAACATGAACCTCAAGCGGATTCTGGCAGGAGCAGCGGTAGCGGTGGTGGCCACGGGCATCGGTGCCTTCGTGAGTCATAGCCTGTTGAACGGAGCTGACGGCGAAGTCGCGCATGCCGCGCAAACCGCCCCGGCAAGCCCCGCCACGCCGCAAAATGCCGTCGCCCAGTTGTGGGCCGCGCCGGTCACCAACCCGGATGGCAAGCCGCAATCGCTCAACCTTTTCAAGGGCCATCCTGTGGTGGTCAATTTCTGGGCGTCGTGGTGCGGACCGTGTGTCGAGGAAATGCCGGCCCTGTCGCAGATGCAGCGCGAGTACGCGAAGAAAGGCATCGAGTTCGTCGGTCTGGGAGTCGACTCGGACAAAAACGTCAAAGCCTTCCTGCAAAAGGTGGCCGTCAGCTATCCGGTATACGTGATCGGGTTCGGCGGCGCGGACCTCGCCCGGGCGTTCGGCAATAATGCGGGCGGTCTGCCATTTACTGTCGTCATCGACGCAAAAGGCAACGTTCGGTCGACAAAATTAGGCCAAATCCAGCCGAACGAGCTGAAGCAGACGCTCGACGCACTCTAGCCTTAACATTGTCTTGACGTTTAGATGTGGCCGGAATGCGCCGCATTGTGCGCAAATTGCATAAAATTACCGGAAGATGTCCGTTTGGCGCTGTGACCGAAAGCCGCGAAAATCAAACCTTACGCGCGCGAAACTAGACAAGTTTCTCTAATCAGCGCTAAAGTGCGGCCAATTCCACGGAAAAAGAAGCGACCATGACGCGACTGCTGGTACTGCACGGACCTAACCTCAACCTTCTCGGCACACGGGAACCCGAGGTTTACGGTCGCGTGACGCTACCGCAGATCGATCAGGCACTGGCGGACCGCGCAGCGGACGCCGGCGTCGAACTCGCGTCGTTCCAGAGCAATCATGAGGGCGCGCTGGTCGATCGCATTCAATCCGCACGGATCGAAAAAACCGATTTCATCCTGATCAATCCCGCCGCGTACACGCACACCAGCGTGGCGATTCGGGATGCACTGGCGGGTGTCGGCATCCCGTTCGTCGAGATTCATCTGTCGAACGTGCATCGTCGTGAACCGTTCCGGCATCATTCGTATTTTTCCGACCAGGCGGAGGGCGTCATTTGCGGCCTCGGCTGGAAGGGCTATCTATACGCATTCGAATTCGCGCTTGACCGGCTGTCTGCCGGCGCGTCGCACGGCTGATTCCAACAAACCAATTCTGCGCCGGCAGGCTGAGCCGCCGGCACTTCACGCATTGAAAGGGGATGCCCAATGGATCTACGTAAACTGAAGACTCTGATCGACCTCGTCTCTGAGTCCGGCATTTCGGAACTGGAAGTGACCGAAGGCGAAGGCAAGGTCCGCATCGTCAAGAATGCCCCGCCGGTTTACGTCCAGCCGTCCGCTTCGTACGCGCCGCAATATGCCGCGCCGGCACCGGCGCCGGGTGCAGCCGCCGAAGCACCGGCCGCCGCTCCGGCCACGCCGGCTGCAGTCGCGCCGCAAGGCCATGTGGTGACCTCACCGATGGTCGGCACCTTCTACCGCGCACCGTCGCCGGGCGCCGAGCCGTTCGTGCAGGTGGGCGACACGGTCAAGGAAGGCCAGACGATCTGCATCATCGAAGCCATGAAGCTGCTCAACGAGATCGAGTCGGACAAGTCCGGCGTGGTCAAGGAAATCCTCGTCGACAACGGGCAAGCCGTCGAATACGGCCAGCCGCTGTTCGTGGTCGGCTAACGCGGCGCGTTTTTTTGCCGGGGTGTGCGACCGTCCTTTGAGGTGGCCGTGCGTTGTGATCAACCCGGCGCCCATTGATGAGTCGAAAACCCGCTATGTTTGAAAAAATCCTCATTGCCAATCGCGGCGAGATCGCGCTCCGTATTCAGCGCGCCTGCCGCGAACTCGGCGTCAAAACCGTCGTCGTCTATTCGGAAGCCGACAAGGAAGCCAAGTATGTGAAGCTCGCCGACGAAGCCGTCTGTATCGGCCCGGCGCCTTCCAATCTGAGCTATCTGAACATGCCGGCGCTGATCAGCGCGGCAGAAGTCACCGACGCCGAAGCGATTCACCCCGGCTACGGCTTCCTGTCGGAGAACGCCGACTTTGCCGAACGCGTCGAACAGTCGGGCTTCGTCTTCATTGGCCCGCGCCCCGAAACCATCCGCATGATGGGCGACAAGGTCTCGGCCAAGCAGACCATGATCAAGACCGGCGTGCCGTGCGTGCCGGGTTCGGAAGGCGCGTTGCCGGACGATCCGAAGGAGATCGTGAAAATTGCGCGCTCGATCGGCTATCCGGTGATCATCAAGGCCGCCGGCGGCGGCGGCGGTCGCGGCATGCGCGTGGTGCACACGGAAGCGGCACTCGTCAACGCGGTCAACATGACGCGTGAAGAAGCCGGCCGTGCCTTCGGCAATCCGCAGGTCTACATGGAGAAATTCCTGGAGAACCCGCGGCACATCGAAATCCAGGTGCTGTCCGATTCCTTCAAGAACTCGATCTGGCTGGGCGAGCGCGACTGCTCGATGCAGCGCCGCCACCAGAAGGTGATCGAAGAGGCGCCGGCGCCAGGCATTGCGCGCCGCCTGATCGACCGGATTGGCGACCGTTGCGCCGACGCCTGCAAGAAGATGGGCTATCTCGGCGCGGGCACGTTTGAATTCCTGTACGAAAACGGCGAGTTCTACTTCATTGAAATGAACACGCGCGTGCAGGTCGAACACCCGGTCACCGAACTGATCACGGGCGTCGACATCGTGCAGGAACAGATCCGCATTGCGGCCGGCGAAAAGCTCGCCTTCCGTCAGCGTGACATCGTGTTCAAGGGACATGCAATCGAATGCCGGATCAACGCCGAAGATCCGTTCAAGTTCATTCCGTCACCGGGACGCCTGACCTCGTGGCATATGCCGGGCGGCCCCGGCATCCGCGTCGATTCGCACGTTTATAACGGCTATTTCGTACCGCCGAACTATGATTCGATGATCGGCAAGCTGATCGCTTACGGTGCAACGCGTGAGCAGGCCATCAAGCGGATGCGGATCGCGCTGTCGGAAATGGTGGTGGAAGGTATTCAGACCAACATTCCGCTGCACCGCGAACTGATGCTCGACGCCAAGTTCGTCGAAGGCGGCACCAGCATTCACTACCTCGAAAACCGGCTGGCCGCGAAGCAGCAGGCCGCACCGGAAGAAGCGTAAGTCATGAGTTACCGGGAACTGATCGTCGAACTGGCGCGCGAGCACGCGGAGGAATTGTCCGACGCGCTGCTGGAACTGGGTGCATTGTCCGTGTCCGTGGAAGACGCGGACGCGGATACGCCCGACGAGCAACCGCTGTTCGGCGAGCCCGGCCTCACGCCTGACCGCACGGCCTGGCAGCGCTCGCGCGTGATCGCGCTGCTCGCGCCCGAACATGACCCCGCGGTGCTGCTGACGGCCGCGGCGAACGAGCTGGGTTTGACAGCCACGCCCACCTTCAGCATGCGCGAAGTCGAGGAACAGGATTGGGTGCGGCTCACGCAGTCGCAATTCGATCCCATTCCGATCGGCGAGCGCATCTGGGTCGTGCCGTCCTGGCACGACGCACCGGACCCCGACGCCCTTGTGCTGGAACTCGATCCGGGCCTTGCCTTCGGCACCGGCAGCCATCCGACCACACGTCTGTGCATGGAATGGCTCGAGCAATCGGTGCAGCTGGATCAGTCCGTTCTCGACTACGGCTGCGGCTCCGGCATTCTCGCGATCCTAGCGAGGAAGTGCGGCGCGAATCCGGTTTGGGGTATCGACATCGATCCGCAAGCCGTCGAATCGGCCCGCCACAACAGCGAGCGCAATCGCGCCGACGTGACCTACGGTTTGCCCGACGACTGCCCCGCGGGCGAGTTCGATATCGTCGTGGCGAACATCCTGTCCAATCCGCTCAAACTGATGGCTTCGATGCTGTCGTCCAAGGTCAAGCCGGGCGGCCGCATTGCACTGTCGGGCATTCTGGCTCGCCAGGCCGACGAAGTCGCGCGTGTCTATCAGCAATGGATCGACATTGGCGTATGGCGTGAACACGAAGGCTGGGTATGCCTGACTGGAACACGTCGCTGAACGCCTGGCGAAAGCCATTAGAATAAGGCGTATTGTCCAACCACCGGCCCTCCGGCCCCCCGGCTCAATATGCTCCTGGCGACGCGCTGCCCCTTCTGCGAAACCATCTTCCGGCTCCAGCCGGAACAACTTGCGCTGCGCCGCGGTCTTGTACGCTGCGGGCATTGCCACGAAGTGTTCGACGCCACGTCCAGCCTCTACGAACTGGCCGCAAGCGGCGACTTCAGCAACGCCACGCCTGTCTCACCCGCTGCCGCTGTCGCGTTGACCGCGAGCCCGCCCCCTGCGCCCCAGGCGCCGAAGACACCGGACTTCGGCGCAGACGCATGGAACCCGTGGGCGCCTGTGGCTGACGCGGTGATCGACAATCGCCTGCTTCATAGTGCAGCAACGCTACCGCTCTCACCGGTTTCATCCAGCGTCGCGATCACGCCGCGCCATGTCGAGGAACCCCAACTACCGCCTGAGAGCGTCGAGTCTCACGCGGCAATCCGCGCAGAACCCGTGTTCACGGATACCGCCGAACCGTTTCTCGCGGAGCATGCGCAGGCCGAGCCGGAACCGGTCGCTGTACCGACAGCTGCGCGAGCCGCTGCACCGGCACCGGCACCGTCCCACGAACCGGTGCGCGAAGCGGCGCCTGCATGGCGCGCAGTCGAACGCCCCGAGGAAGAACCGGAACTGCAAGACGCGCAAGCCGCCGCCGCGACCCTGCGAACCACGCCGCCCGACAGCGAACCGCACTTCGGCCCGGCTACCGGTGCCGCCGCCGCAGCAACGCCCGAGCCCTTCGCGTTCAATCCGGCGCGAGACGACGAGGATCCGTTCCCGGTCGTACGCGAGACCCGCGCGGCCCCGCCACGGCGGATCGGCTGGCAGATCTTCGGGGCGCTGATTGCGTTGATCCTGCTGATTACGCTGCTCGCCCAGGTCGCATGGTGGCAGCGCGAGATCATCATGGTGTCGTGGCCCGACTCGCAGTCGCTCTATGCGCAGGCCTGCGAGCAACTCGGCTGCACGGTGATGCCGCCGCACGACATCGACGGTTTGCAGGTCGAGCCGTCCGACCTGCGTCAGATCGACGGCCCGCACAAGCTCGAACTGAAGATGCCGCTGCGCAACCGCTCCAACGTCGCGTTGGCCTATCCGGCTATCGAACTCACGCTGCTCGACGACCAGAACAATGTCGCCGTGCGGCGCGTGCTATGGCCGCAGGACTACGTCAAACCCGGCACGCCGATCGCATCCGGCCTGCCGCCGCGCACGACGCAAACCATGATCGTGCATCTCGATACCGGTAATGCGGTCGCCTCGAATTTCCGCGTACAGATTTTCTATCCCTAGTCGCACGCTGCAGCATTCTTGCGCCCGGCACACGCCGGGCGAAATCACCGTCGATTCCTGACGAACCTTCGGAGCACAACATGAGTCAAGTCACACTGGGTGGCAACCCGATTGAAGTAGCCGGCACGTTCCCGAGCGCAGGCCAGAAGGCACCCGCATTCTCGCTCGTCGGCAAGGATCTGAAGCCCGTCACGCTCGCCGATTTCGCCGGCAAGCGCAAAGTATTGAACATCGTGCCGAGCCTCGACACGCCGACCTGCGCGACCTCAACACGCAAGTTCAACGAAGCCGCGGGCAAGCTGTCGAACACGGCCGTGATCGTCATCTCGGGCGACCTGCCGTTCGCCGCCGGCCGCTTCTGCACGACGGAAGGCATCGAAAACGTCGTGACGGCGTCGACCTTCCGCGGCCATGAGTTTGCTGAGGCGTATGGCGTCGACGTGACGAGCGGCCCGCTGACGGGTCTGACGGCGCGCGCTGTCGTCGTGATCGACGAAAACGACAAGGTGATTCACTCGGAACTGGTCGGCGAGATCAAGAACGAGCCGAACTACGACGCCGCACTGGATGCACTGAAGTAAGCCAGCCCCTCGCACGGGACCCAGGCGCCGCGCATTGCGCGGCGTTTTTTATTGACGCGCCGTTGGGCAGCGCGATTGGAACTTGTCCCTTACGAACCTGTCAACGCTTACGCAAGTAAAACTGACCAAGCAGGCGTGAGGATACGACCTGCCGAAACGCCGAAAAGATTATCTGGAGTTTAGGGAATGAAAATAACGAGTCGTCTGGTAGTGGCCGCCTTGATCGTCGGTTCGCTGGCCATGTCGGGATGTGCGTATAACAGCAGCTCCGCCGACGTCTACACGGCGTCGCAGGCACAGCGTGAAGAGACGGTCCGGATGGGCACGGTCGACAGCGTACGAGCCGTGAAGATCAGTTCGAACAACGGCCAGCCGAGCGGCCTGGGTGCTCTCGGTGGGGGGGCGCTGGGCGCGGTGGCAGGCAGCAGGATCGGCGGCGGTACGGGTGCAATCGTCACGGGCATCATCGGCGGTATCGCCGGCGCCGTGGCCGGTAACGCCGTCGAGAACGGCGTCGCAATGCGCGACGGCCTCGAGATCACGGTGCGGCTCGACAACGGCGACATTCGCGCCATCACGCAAAGTGCGACCGGCGAGGTCTTCAGTGCCGGCGACCGCGTCCGTCTGCTTTCCAGCGGCGGCGTGACCCGCGTGACCCACTAGGTTTTATTCTGAGCCGCCTGCGTCGCCTCGCGACGCCGCGGCAGCCCCACACGCGTGTACTTGCAGTACACGCTTTTTTTCGCCCAAAAAAAATCCCGCCGCCGGATACCCGGCGACGGGACGGTGATTGAGCAGCGAGACTGACGGGCTACTCAATCATCGGACACATCGAGACGTGCCTAACGACTTCGTCAGCGCTTACGGACGGCTGCCGGTCGGGAACGGCCATGCTGCAGCCGGGTTCAACGCGGTCTTCACCGTAGCGGCCGGAGCTGCGCTCGTTGCAGCAGGGGCAGCGGGTGCAGGTGCAGCCTTCTTCGCGACAGCCTTCTTCGCAGGGGCAGCCTTCTTGGCAGGAGCAGCGGGGGCTTTCGCAGCCTTCTTCGCAGGGGCCTTGGCAGCCTTCTTCGCAGCAGGAGCCTTGGCAGCCTTCTTCGCAGGCGCCTTCTTGGCAGCGGCCTTCTTAGCCGGTGCTGCCTTCTTGGCAACCTTCTTCGCTGCAACCTTCTTCACTGCGACTTTCTTCGCAGCAACCTTCTTGGCCGGTGCAGCCTTCTTCGCTGCAACCTTCTTCACCGCGACTTTCTTGGCTGCAACCTTCTTCGCTGCGACCTTCTTGGCCGGCGCAGCCTTCTTCGCTGCAACCTTCTTCACGGCGACTTTCTTCGCGGCAACCTTCTTCACTGCAACTTTCTTTGCAGCGACTTTCTTCGCCGGAGCGGCCTTCTTTGCTGCGACTTTCTTCACAGCGGCTTTCTTAGTAGCTGCTTTCTTTGCAGTTGCCATCATTTTTCTCCTTCAGGTTTTCAGATGAGAGTTAATTCAAACTACACCCTTCGTCAAAACCCGCTTCCCGCGGACGCTTCTCAAGGCGGGCGCTACGAAGCGGGCTATTCATCGGCGTACGCAGGTGCCGCGCGCTTACGCTAATGAATACGGTAAGGCGCGCCGTGCCATCGGGCACCGCGCGCCAAGTCCAGTCAGCGTCGAATTTCGACGCCGGCAATCGTTTGATCGAGCCGCCGGCCACAAGGCCAACGGCTTTTTCCGGGGGGAAGTTTGCCCATCCCACTGAAGGGTTCGCAAAGTGCCTGTCATGTTCGTGGGTCGCGAAGGCACGCGACGCACCGGGCACGCTCTGCATCAGGCAGTCAAGCTCCTAGCCAAAATTGCCGCGGCCCCTGCCAGCGGCATCCCCATCGACGATGTCGATTCAACTGCTGCGACGCGCCGGATCACTCCCAGCTGAGTGCGCCGCCAGTCTGATATTCAATCACTCGCGTCTCGAAGAAGTTGCGTTCCTTCTTCAGGTCGATCATCTCGCTCATCCACGGGAACGGGTTTTCCTCGTTCGGGAACAGCGGATCGAGACCGATCTGCTGGCAACGGCGGTTGCAGATGAAGCGCAGATAGCTCTTGAACATGGACGCATTGAGGCCGAGCACGCCGCGCGGCATCGTGTCTTCTGCGTAACGGTATTCAAGGTCGACAGCTTGCTTGAAGATTTCGCGGATTTCCGCGCGGAACTCAGCCGTCCACAAGTGCGGATTTTCGAGTTTGATCTGGTTGATCAGGTCAATGCCGAAGTTGCAGTGCATCGACTCGTCGCGCAGGATGTACTGGTACTGTTCTGCCGCGCCGGTCATCTTGTTCTGGCGGCCAAGCGCCAGGATTTGGGTAAAGCCGACGTAGAAGAACAAGCCTTCCATCACACAGGCGAACACGATCAGCGAGCGCAGCAGCGTCTGGTCTGCTTCGAGCGTACCGGTCTTGAAGGCCGGGTCGGTCAGGCAGTGGATGAACGGAAGCAGGAATTCGTCTTTCGCGCGGATCGAGGAAACCTCGTGGTACGCGTTGAAGATCTCGCCTTCGTCGAGACCCAGCGATTCGACGATGTACTGGTAAGCGTGCGTATGAATCGCCTCTTCGAACGCCTGGCGCAGCAGAAACTGGCGGCATTCGGGCGCCGTGATGTGGCGGTAGGTGCCCAGCACGATGTTATTGGCGGCGAGCGAGTCAGCCGTGACGAAGAAGCCGAGGTTGCGCTTGACGATGCGGCGCTCGTCTTCGGTCAGTCCGTTCGGGTCTTTCCACAGGGCGATGTCGCGGGACATGTTGATTTCCTGCGGCATCCAGTGGTTCGCGCAACCGGACAGATACTTCTCCCACGCCCACTTGTACTTGAACGGCACCAGCTGATTCACGTCAGTCTGGCCGTTGATGATGCGCTTGTCGGCGACATTCACGCGCGCTTCGGAAACGGCGACCGGTGCGGCAGCGGTTCCATGAGCGGCAGATTGGGTAGCGGCGCGGGGTGCAACGGGAGCGACAGCGATGTCGTTCGCGAAGATATCCTGGGCCGAGGGAGCTTGATGAGCGGAACGCGTTCCGACTTGCGTACCGACAGCCGTTCCCGAAGCGTTGCGCAACTCATTCAGTTGCGTAGCGCTCGAGGGAGTTACGGCAGTGATCTCGTCATCCCAGTTGAGCATAAATGTCACCATCAATTTAGAACGGTTTGTACCATCTTTTCACGAGCGATAAAAGAGTTCGCTGATGAAAAATCCTGTTTTCGATT
>NZ_DASXHA010000073.1:0-5383 GCF_036488795.1 Paraburkholderia sp. | reverse complement strand
TGCCGAACGCAGGCGTGGGCCTCGCGCGCCTCGAGTTCATCATCAACAACAATATCGGCGTGCATCCGAAGGCGATTCTCGAGTACCCGAACGTCGATCAGGATCTGAAGAAGGCGGTCGAAAGCGTCGCACGCGGCCATGCATCGCCGCGCGCGTTCTACGTCGACAAGCTGACGGAAGGGATCGCCACGATTGCCGCTGCGTTCTATCCGAAGCCCGTGATCGTGCGTCTGTCGGACTTCAAGTCGAACGAGTACAAGAAGCTGATCGGCGGTTCGCGTTACGAGCCGGATGAAGAAAACCCCATGCTGGGTTTCCGCGGCGCCTCGCGTTACATCGCGGAAGACTTCGCCGAAGCCTTCCAGATGGAATGTATCGCGCTGAAGAAGGTGCGCGAAGAGATGGGCCTCGACAACGTCGAGATCATGGTGCCGTTCGTGCGTACCCTCAAGCAGGCCGAGAAGGTGGTCGGGCTGCTCGGCAAGTTTGGCCTGAAGCGCGGTGAAAAGGGTCTGCGGCTGATCATGATGTGCGAAGTGCCGTCGAACGCAATCCTCGCCGAAGAGTTCCTGCAGTTCTTCGACGGCTTTTCGATCGGCTCGAACGACCTGACGCAGCTCACGCTGGGTCTCGACCGCGATTCCGGCATGGAACTGCTGGCGGTAGATTTCGACGAACGCGATCCGGCTGTCAAGTTCATGCTCAAGCGCGCGATCGAAACCTGCCTGCGGTTGAACAAGTACGTGGGCATTTGCGGTCAGGGCCCGTCGGATCATCCGGACTTCGCGCAATGGCTGACCGACGAGGGCATCGCGTCGATCTCGCTGAACCCGGACACGATCGTCGAGACGTGGCAGGCGCTGGCGAAGTCAGCGGCAAAATAAGCAACGAAATAAGCAACCCGCATAAGTGCGGCGCGGTTTAGTTAAAATTCCGTCAAGATGCCGGAAGGCGGATCGCGCCGCGCAATAAAACGCGCGGGCTTCGTGCTATAAACACCCCGGTATATCCGGGGTGTTTTGCATTGTGGCTTTGGGAGATCGACGTGGCGCCAGCGGGACTGTTCTGGTGGGTCGGGGCCGGTGTGCTCATCGTGCTGGAGTTGATGAGCGGTACTTTCTATCTGTTGATGATCGCGCTGGGTTTCATCGCCGCGGCTCTCGCGCGCCTCGCGGGCGCGAACGTCGACGTGCAATTCGTCCTGGCGGCCCTGGTGGCGCTCGCCGCCGTGCTCCTGTTGCGGCGCTCGCGCTTTGGCCGCAAGACGCGCAAGGCGGCGGCAATCAATCCCGACGTGAATCTGGATATCGGCCAGACCCTCGCGGTACCGGCCTGGCGTGATCGCAAGGCGCGCGCGAACTACCGGGGCGCCGCGTGGGACGTGGAACTGGCGCCGGGCGAACCTGAAGATGCGCGTGTCTATGAGATCAGCGCGCTGGATGGCAGCCGGCTGATCGTCGTGGCCAGCAAGCGCGCCGGCGACAACTGATCGGGCTACAGCAAACACAGCGCAGCGGCGCTCCGGCGCACCGGCGCAACATAACAACTCAGACCAGAAACTGGAGCAAGTATGGATTCGACCATCGTCGGAGTGGCGCTTCTCGTCATCGTGATCGTGATCGCGGCAAAGACTATCAAGATCGTGCCGCAGCAGCATGCTTGGGTGCTGGAGCGGCTCGGCCGCTATCACGCGACGCTCACGCCGGGCTTGAGCTTTGTCGTGCCGTTCGTGGACCGCATCGCGTACAAGCACGTCCTCAAGGAAATCCCGCTGGATGTGCCGAGCCAGGTCTGTATCACGCGCGACAACACGCAGTTGCAGGTCGACGGCGTGCTGTACTTCCAGGTCACCGATCCAATGAAGGCCTCGTACGGTTCAAGCAACTTCGTCTTCGCGATTACGCAGTTGTCGCAAACCACGCTGCGCTCGGTAATCGGCAAGCTCGAACTCGACAAGACCTTCGAGGAGCGCGATTTCATCAATCACAGCATCGTGTCGTCGCTCGATCAGGCCGCGTCGAACTGGGGTGTCAAGGTGCTGCGCTACGAGATCAAGGATCTGACGCCGCCGAAGGAAATCCTGCACGCCATGCAGGCGCAAATCACGGCGGAGCGCGAAAAGCGTGCCTTGATTGCGGCTTCGGAAGGGCGCAAGCAGGAGCAGATCAATATCGCTTCGGGCGGCCGCGAGGCGGCCATCCAGAGGTCCGAGGGCGAGCGGCAGGCGGCGATCAATCAGGCGCAGGGCCAGGCGGCGGCGATTCTGGCGGTAGCTGAGGCCAATTCCCAGGCTATCCAGAAGATTGCGGCGGCCATCCAGTCCAACGGTGGCATGGAAGCGGTAAATCTGAAGGTGGCCGAGCAGTATGTGAATGCGTTCGGCAATCTCGCCAAACAGGGCACTACGCTGATCGTGCCGGGCAATCTGGCGGATATGAGCTCGATGATCGCGTCGGCGCTCACCATCGTCACAAAGGGCAAGGGCGGCGTCGAGGTGCGGTAAATGGGCGCAGGCCCGGTGCGCAAACTGGTGCGGCTTCAAGGAGCCTGCCAGCAATAGCGTGCGCGACGGAACCCAACGCGTTTCAAACAAAATGGCCCGCGATTCAAGCGGGCCAGTTTTTGTGGTTCAACCAGCGCTGGAGCGGGTTGAAGGCCGCACCTGGTCAGGTCGGCGTGCGCATCAGGCGTGCCTTTTCACGTTCCCAGTCGCGCTTCTTCTCCGTTTCGCGCTTGTCGTGCAGCTTCTTGCCCTTCGCGAGGCCGATTTCGCATTTGACGCGGCCGCCCTTGTAGTGGAAGTTCAGCGGCACGAGCGTATAGCCGCGCTGTTCGACCTTGCCGATCAGTTTGCTGATTTCCTCGCTATGCAGGAGCAGCTTGCGCGTGCGTACCGGGTCCGGGTTGATGTGCGTGGAGGCCTCGGGCAGCGGACTGATGTGCGTGCCGATCAAAAACAGTTCGCCATTCTTGATCACCACGTAGCCTTCCTTGATCTGGCCACGGCCGGCGCGCAGGGCTTTGACCTCCCATCCTTCGAGCACGAGCCCTGCTTCGTAGCGTTCTTCGACCGAGTAGTCGTAGAAGGCTTTTCTGTTGTCTATGATGCTCATGAATGGAAAGTGCCCAACTCGTTTAAAATTGCGATTTTAGCAAAGCGGGGCATGGAAAGCCCGCGGCGCTTGTCCACCCTTGCCACGTGCTGTCCAATTTATGGCAGATGTCCAGAAAACCGTGTTGATACGCCATTCGGCGGAACAGATGTTCGACCTCGTCACCGACGTCGCCGATTACCCCAACTTCCTTCCCTGGTGCGGAGGCGTTGAAATCCGCCGCCAGGACGAAGCGGGCATGGAGGCGAAAATCGACATCAACTTCAAGGGCATCAAGCAGCATTTCGCCACCCGCAACAGTATGCAGCGCCCCACGCGCATCGACATGGAATTTGCGGACGGTCCGTTTCGCAAGTTCACCGGTTACTGGCGCTTCACGGCGCTGCGCGAAGATGCGTGCAAGATCGAATTCGCGCTGCACTACGAATTCACCAACATCATTCTCGAGAAGATCATCGGGCCGGTGTTCAGTCACATTGCCAACACCTTCGTCGAATCGTTCGTGAAGCGCGCCGACCAGCGCTACGGTAAGTCATGAGCACGCGGCTGTCGATCGAAGTTTGCTATGCGTTGCCCGGCGAGCAGGCATTGATCGCCGTCGAGTTGCCCGAGGGCGCGACCGTGCAGCAGGCACTGGACGCGAGCGGCATTCTTCAGCGTTATCCGCAGATCGATCTGGCCAGGCAGAAAGTCGGTGTGTTCGGCAAGCTCAAGCCGCTCGATACCGTGCTGGCGGACCACGATCGGGTGGAAATCTACCGGCCCTTGAGCGTCGACCCGAAGGCCGCGCGTCAGCGGCGCGTTGAAAAGACCCGCAAGGCGGGGTCGGTCGAAGGGCGCAAGTGGACCAATCGGGACTCGCGCTAGGCGTCCCGCCGCAAGCCGCCGCCAGCCTGTTCCCTCAATGCGCGGAGGCCTGCGCCTTGTCTTCGATAGACGGGGCGCCCGCATCGTCATCCGCGTGCTGCCGCACCGACCAGCTGACGCCCGCGACCAGCAAGGCGATTGCCGCCATTTCCAGCGGACGCGGCAGCCGGTGATCGTAAATGAACCCGTAAAGCAGCGCAAACAACGTCTCGAACACGATCATCTGACCGGATAGCGTGAGCGGCAGCCGTTTTGACGCAGCGTTCCACAGACCGTTGCCGAGCCACGACGCGCCGATCGCGAGACCCAGATTCAGCAGCCAGAAGCTATGCCAGTGGGCCTCGGCGAGCGGACTCTGCACAGCGACGGACGGCAATCCGGCGATGACGAGCCACAACGCCGCGCCGAGCGCTCCGGTCACCACGCCCCACAACACCGACCATTCGTTGCCGCTGAAATGCGTCTGGCGCTGCAGGTAGCGGGCGTTTTCGACCGCGAACCAGCTCCAGCAGGCGAGCGCGCCGGCCGCGCAGGCCACGCCGAGGAGCTTCGTCAGCACGCTGGCACCCGCGGCGCTGCTCGCGGTCGTGAACACATCGACGTTGATACACGCGATGCCGGCCACCACCATGGCGAGCGGCCACGCGAGCCGCGCCAGCGGCACGGCGCCGTGGTCGCGCCGGCCGAGCAGCGTGACCGTGACCGGCAGCACGCCGACGATCAGCGACGACGGCGCAATCCCGATCAGATGCACGGCGCTCGTCAGAAGAATGTAGTAGAGCAGGTTGCCGGCCAGTGCCAGCTTGACCAGCGCGACGAGGTCCGCGCGGGTGAGGCGGGTCAGCAGCGGGCGCGCCATGGGCAGCGCGGCGGCGAGCGAGACGATGCCGTACATGACGTAGCGGCCCGCGCTCAGCAGCAGCGGTGAGAAATCGGGCAACATCCGCGGCACCAGAAAAACCATGCCCCACAACGCCCCGGCCATGACGCCGTATGCCACACCACGCTGCATCTACTACTCCGGAATAAGGCTGAACAGGGGCGAAGAATAGCCTGTTGCCGGGCCGCCCGTCTTGTTCGATCCTGCACTTCAGCGCCGCTTGCGGGCCGTGGTTTCGGAGTCCGTTTTCCGAATGGGGCAAACGAAACCGGATCGAACCCGACCCGAACGGAGAAGCGAAATTCGCCCCTTGCGCCGCGCCGGAAAGACCCTGGAAAATGCCGGGAAATTCGCTAAGCTGCTGTTCGTGCAGTGAAAACCAGGGAGGTATCGCGTATAATTCGCTTTTGCGCCTATAGGATTTGCCATGCGTCTGATCCAAACAGCACTCACGTTCGATGACGTGCTCCTCGTCCCGGCCTTCTCCGATGTTCTGCCGCGCGACACCAGCCTCAAGACCCGG
>NZ_DASXHA010000049.1:0-8346 GCF_036488795.1 Paraburkholderia sp. | reverse complement strand
TTTCGAGCCGTCCCTTGTGAAAATGCTCATGCGAATGTTGATGGCCATTGATGAGCCCCGGCACCAGCAGGCAGTCGTCGAGCGGTATGCGTTCGCCGTCGGTCGCGCTGCCGCCCGGCACGATGGCGGCAATGCGTTCGCCTTCAATCACGACGTCGACGCGCCGCGGCTCGTAATGCTGTTCGGTGCCGTGTAATGCTCTGACGTTGGAGAGTATCTTGCGCACGGTTTCTACCAGATTGAAGGAAGGGTGGATTGCGGCGGCTAGCGAAACTGCCGCGACAAGCCGGCGAGCCGCTCCATCACCAACATGGAAATCAAGGTGGCGACGATCAGCACGCCCGAGGCAGCGGCCGCGCGGACGTCGAGGCTGTCCTCGATGATGTGCCACAGGTGGATGGGCAGCACTTCGGATCGCGCGTCCGACAGGAATAGCGACAGCGCGACGTTATCGAACGAATTCATGAACGCAATGAACGCGCCTGACGCGATGCCCGGTACCAGTGCCGGCAATACGACGCGGCGGAACGTGAACCAGCCGCCCGCGCCGAGGCATGTCGAGCTGTCGAGCAGCGCCGGATCGAGCTGCGCGTAACTGGCCGAGGTCGTGTAGAGCACATACGGTGCGCAGAGCGCGATATGTCCGGCGAGCAGACTGTCAAACGAGAGCCCGGCGCTTTCGAGGTTGAACAGGATCAGGATGCCGAGCCCCAGCGCGAGCGACGGAATGGTCAGCGGTGCCATGAAAAACGAATCGAGCAGTCGCGCGACAAACGTGCGGCGACGCGCGAGCGTCACCGCCGCGGCGACCGCCAGCACGGTTGCGCACGCGGTCGCGGCGGCGGCGAGCTTCAGACTTAATAGCAGATCGTCGATGATCTCCGGTGAATCGAAGATCAGCGCTTCATACCAGCGCAATGACAGTCCCGGTGGCGGAAACTTCAGCGAGTAGCCTGACGTGAGTGACGTCACCAGTACGATCAGCGTAGGCCCGATCAACATCAGCAGACCAATGCCGCCCATCAATCCCATCACTGCATTGAACGACAGGCGGCCGGGTTGGGAGCGGCGCGCCGGCACGACGCCCGGCGCGGCAAGCGCGGATTTAGCCATGGACAAACCCCCTGGTCTTGCGGCCGAAATAGTTGAGCAAGGTCACGACGAGCAGCACGCTCACCAGCAGAATCACGGCAAGCGTCGCTGCAAACGGATAGTTCTGCGTCTGGATGGCCTGTTCGTAGATGTAGAACGGCATGTACATCAGCTGGCCGCCGCCCACCAGGGTTTGAACCACGAACGCGCTGACCGCGCCGGTAAACACCAGCAAGGTACCGCTGAGTAAACCCGGCATCGCAAGCGGTACGGTGATCTTCCACCAGGTGCGCCAGCTGCTGGCTCCCAACGCGTGCGACGCCTCGGGCAAGCGCGTGTCGAGCGAAGTGAGCGTGGTGACGAGCGGCAACACCATCAACGGCAATTCGATCTGCGCAAGCGAGAGGATCACTGCCAGCGGCGTGTACAGGAGTTTGACCGGCTGGCCCGCGAGTCCGAGTGTCATCAGCAGCGCGTTGACGAGTCCTTCATTGCCGAGAATCACGACCCATGCAAACGTGCGCACCACCGAACTGGTCAACAGCGGCAGCAGGATCAGTACGATCAGTACACGCCGCCAGCGCGGCGTGCCCACCACGTAGAGATGCGCGACCGGATAGCCGAGCACGATCGTCACGAGCGTGGTCGCCACGCCAAGCCAGAGCGTTTGCCAAAGGATGCCGCGGTTATAGCTGTCGCCAAAGAACACCAGGTATTGGTGAATGCCGACATGCGTCATGGTGGTGTCGTTGTGCAGGCTGATCAGCGCGACGAGCAGAAGCGGCACGCCCACAAACGCGATGAAGAACAGGCCCAGTGGCAACACGAGCAGCCAGTCGCGTGGCATCCGGTGATTCGCGTTCATGATGCGTCAGACCTTGACCAGACGGTTGAAACGGTCGATATATTCCGCACGGCGCGGATTGATACGTGCCCAATCGACTTGCACGAACGACGTCATGTCATTGGCGTTGTGAGCGATCGCACTGAGCGCTGCACCAAACGGCACTTTCGTGTTCGTCGGTGCGACGTAGTAGGGCGCGCTCGTCATCTGTTGCTGCACTTCGACACTCAACGCGGTGTTGATATACGCCGCAGCGAGATCCGCCACCTGGGTGTTCTTCACGATGTTCATCGTGCTGCGGACCATGCCCCAGTTACTGTCGGGGCGCGTCAGTGCAACCGGCACACCCTTGGCCTTGAGCGATTCCACGTTATTGATGTAGTGGCAGGCAATATCCACCTGACCTTGCTGGAACAGCGTGCCGAGCGCGCCTGGATTGGCGGCCACTGCACCGACGTTTGGCATCAGACGCTTGATGTAATCGAACGCCGGGTCCATGTGATCTTCGTCGCCTCCCAGCATCTTGGCGAGCGCCACCATCCATACGGTGCCCAGGGTGGAATCGAGACTCACGAGGCCGACGCGGCCCTTGAATTCCGGCTTGAGCAGATCGTTCCACGATTTCGGCGTGGCCTTCACGCGCTCCGTGTTGTACGCAATGCCGTAGACCTGCGCGGACACATAGGCGCCCAGACCCTTCGGATCGACGAAGTGCGCCGGCAGATTTGCCAGGTTCGGTACCCGGGACGCGGGAATGGGTGCGAACACGCCTTGCGCGATGCCCTGCAGGTAAGGACCCTCGTCCATCATGACCACATCGAACGGCGGGTTGTTACGCGCGGCCACCAGCTTGGTCAGCGTGTCGACCGCTTGCGATGCGGTGAGCACAGCGCTCACGCCCGCGGCCTTGCGAAACGCGGGCAACAGGATCTTGCGTTGCGACTCTTCCCACGCCCCGGGAAAGGTGGTGGCGGCGAGGGATTCGGACGCAGCCATGGCAAGCGGGCTGCCAAGCGACAGGCCGACGGCCCCCGCTGCACCCATCAGTTGCAGGAGCTTGCGGCGTTGGTGATCGATCAGCGACATACGACCTCTGGACGGTTAGTTAAACAGGATGAACCAGCGACGACGAAGCGGGCGGCGCGTTGCATCGGGACGATCGTGACCACGTGTTAAGCACCTGCGGACGGGGGGTGGGGCGCCTTGAATGTGCGTACCCGTACACCCGGCTTCAAATCGAGCGCGACGCGCAAGCCAGGGCGCAAGTCGGCACCCTCGGCGCGCGGCATGGATATCTTCACGGTCGGACCGGCATCGGTCTGCAGATCGACCACCAACGTGGGACCAATCGGCATCGCCAGTTGCACGGTAGCCAGCAGCTGAGGCGCGCTGGCGCCGGTCTGCGGTAACTGCCAGGCCCATTGTTCGGGACGGACCGCCAGCAGGGCCGCGCCGTCATCGCGCCACGGGCCGGGGTGAGCAACGGCCAGCACGGCGCCATCGTCGAAGTGTGCAACGCACTGGCTGCCGCGTACGCCCAAGCTGACCGGCAGCATATTCGCCGTGCCGACGAAGGTGGCCACGAACGGAGTGGCGGGCTGATCGTAGATCGCGACCGCCGAGTCGTATTGTTCGAGTCGCCCGCGATTGAGCACGGCGACCCGGTCAGCCATGCTCATCGCCTCTTCCTGATCGTGGGTCACCATCACGGTCGTGATATTCAGTTCACGCTGGAGCCGGCGGATTTCGATCTGCATATCGAGCCGCAGGTTTTTGTCGAGTGCGGCAAAGGGCTCGTCCAGCAGCAGGATGCGCGGCTCGACGGCAAGCGTGCGGGCTAGTGCCACGCGTTGCTGCTGACCGCCCGACAACTCGCGCGGATAACGCTTCGAAAATGCTTCCATGCGAACCATATCGAGCATCTGCATGGCTTTGTGAGCCGCATCGCGACGTGCGACGCCGTTGGCTTCCAGACCATAAGCGACGTTCGCGGCGACCGTCATGTGCGGAAACAGCGCATAGTTCTGGAACACGATGCCCACGCCGCGTTGGCGCGGCGCGAGGCCGTCCACGCATTGGCCGCCAATCCGCACTTCGCCCTCTGACTGCACTTGCAGACCGGCCAGGATACGCAGCAGGGTGCTCTTGCCACAGCCCGATGGGCCGAGCAATGCAACCAGTTCGCCAGGGACAATCTCAAGCGTGACGTCTTCGATCACCGGCACGGCGGCGAAACGATGCCGGATGCCGCGCATCTGCACGGCGGCACCGGTTGGCGAGGTGCGGGCCTGTGAGGCCGCAAGGCCGGCGCCCGCTGCGCCGTGCTTCGACTGAGAATCGATAATGTGCGGGGTGCTCATGCACTTGCCCTCTTCCATAGTTGCGTGGCAGCGTGCTTGCCGGCCGCGATGACGGCATCGACATCGCAACGGGTGGGGGTGCCGCCGTCCACCACAATCTCACCATCCACGACGACCATCTCGACATCTCGCCCGAGTCCCGTGTGCACCAGCGTGCCCAACGGATTCGGGTGAGGCGTCAGATGCGCGCGCCGGAAATCGAATATGGCAAGGTCGGCGAGCCAGCCTGTCTTGAGGCAGCCGAGTTCGTCGCCAAGCCCCATGGCGTGCGCGCCGTTCTGCGTTGCCATGGCAAGCGCATCGGCGGGTTGCCAGTCCGCGGCAACTTCGCCCAACTGGATGCGCGCGATGGCCAGTGCCCAGCGCATGACCTCGGTCATGTCGGCGTGCATGTTGTCGGTGCCCAACGCAATGCGCGCGCCGGCGGCGCGCAGACGCGGCGTAGGCGCCATCGTGCCGCCCGTCGCGTTGCCCTTGGGGATGTGTGCGACCGTGATGCCGGCCCGGCCGACGAGGGCGATATCGTCGTCGTCCAGATACAGGCAGTGCGCCGCTACCAGCCTTTCGTTGAGCAGCCCGACTTCGTCTAGCAACTGCGCGGGGCTCTTGCCCGAACGCTTCTTCACCACGCTGACTTCGGTGCGGCTTTGCGCGAGATGCGTCGTCACGCCGAGATTGTGCGCACGTGCTGCCTCGGCGATCAGACGCAGAAAGTCGTCGGAGCAGGTATCAGGCGCATGAACCGCAAGCTGGACGCCCGTGCGCCCGTTGTGCTTGCGATTCCAGCGACCGGCCAGTGTCAGTGCTTCGTTGAGCGTGCGCTCGCCGGTCGCGGCATGGTATTCCCAGCGTCCGTCCGCGACACCGGAGAAATCCACGTCGTGCAGGCGGCCGCACGAATACACGCGCAGGCCGAGGTCGGCCATGGCCTCCATGGTCAGATCGGCGTGGACATAGGTGTCGTTGATCAGCGTCGAGCCGAACAGCATCGCTTCGAGCGCGCCGAGACGCGCCAGCGCGATCGCTTCGTCCGGGCGCACGTCATGGCCGTGGGGAATCCCGGGCGTGTAGGCGGGCGCGAAACCGAGGTCTTCGGCGACGCCGCGCACCATTGTCAGAATGGCGTGCGTGTGGACGTTCACGTAGCCGGGCACGATGACGCGTCCGTCAAGCCGGCGCGTGGTTCGCGCGCGTGTCTGTACCGGCAGATCCTGCGCGCGGCCAACAAAGGCGAGCCGGTTGCCGCGAATGCCGATCGCCGCGTCATGCAACAGCGGTTGAGCCGGGTCCATCGTCACGACAGTGGCGCCCAGGAGCAACAGGTCAAGGTCAAATTCGATAGGTAAGGCAGTCATCAGCCAGGTGGTCCGGTTCAGTTCAGGTGTGCAGGTGTTGCAGGAAGCGCCGCGTGCGTTCTTCGCGCGGACGGCCGAAGACGTCGCCGGGTGTACCTTGTTCGACGATGGCGCCGGCGTCCATGAAGACCACCCTATGCGCGACGTTGCGAGCGAAGCTCATTTCGTGTGTCACGACCATCATCGTCATCCGGGCCGCGGCGAGATCGCGCATCACGTCGAGCACTTCGTTGACAAGTTCCGGGTCGAGCGCCGAGGTCGGTTCGTCGAACAGGATCATCTCCGGTTCCATCGCAAGCGCGCGGGCAATCGCCACGCGTTGCTGCTGGCCGCCTGAGAGTTGCGCCGGCCGTTTGCCGAGGTGTTGCGCGAGCTGGACTTTTTCCAACGCCACCTGTGCGCGAGCGCGGGCCGCCTCGCGCGAGAGTCCCAGCACGCGCTGAGGGCCGGCGGCGACGTTATCCAGTGCACTCAGATGCGCGAACAGGTTGAAGCGCTGAAACACGAAGCCGATGCGGCTGCGCTGTCGGGCCAGTTCGGCTTCGGGCAGGATGCGACCTTGCTCTGACAGCCCGATACGCTCGTCATTAAGGTGGATCGTGCCACCGTCCGGCCGTTCCAGGAAGTTGAGACAGCGCAGGAGCGTCGTCTTGCCCGAACCAGATGGCCCGATCAACACGACAGTCTCGCCGTGTCCGACCTGCAGGGAGACGGAGGGCAAAATGACCTTGTCGCCGAAGCGCTTGTGCAGGCCTTCTATGGACAACAGCCGCGCCGCTGCGCCCGCCTGCACGCGCGCGGCGGCGTCCTTCGCGGGAACTGCGGGGAGCTCAGAGACGGTAACGGTGGAAGACATGCTGGAACCCGATCTCATGAAGTCAATATTGCGGCAGGCGCCGCTCGAGGTAGCGCGACAGCCACGCGAGGGCCGAGATCAACGCGTAGTAGTAGAGGGCGATCAGCAGGAAAATCTCGAACGGTGAGAAATACGTCGCAATGATTTCCTGCCCGGCATGCGTGAGTTCATACACGGAGATGGCGGACAGCAGCGCCGAGCCCTTGATCAGCGAGATCAGTTCGTTGGTGAGCGGTGGCAGGATGCGTCGCCAGGCTTGCGGAAACAATACGTGCAGAACGATCTGAGCGTGCCGCATGCCGATGGATTGTGCGGCTTCGGTCTGACCGCGATCGACGGACTGCATGCTGGCGCGCACGATCTCGCAGATGAAGCCGCCCGCATTCAGGCTGAGCGCGATGACGCCGGCCCAATACTCGTTGAAGTTGATGCCAATGACCGGCAACGCAAAGTAAACGAGAAAGATCTGCACCAGCAGCGGTGTGCCGCGCACGAAATCGACATAGGCCAACACGGCGATGCGGACCACCCTGAAACGGCTGAGCGCGCCAAAGCCCAACACGAAGCCGAGCACGATGCCAATCGCGATCGCCGCGAGGCAGACCTTGAGCGTGGCGAGCAGGCCGACCGCGAGGATCGGCAACGCCGTGACGATAATGCTCCAGTCCATGGACGGCGGCCTCTCAGGAAAGCGCCGGAATCGTGTCCGGCAAGTTCATGTCGAAACCAAACCACTTCTGCTGCAGCTTATGCAGCGTGCCGTCGGTTCTGAACTGGTGCAGTTGCTGATCGATAAAGCCGATCAGCGCGGTATCGTCGGTGCGCGCCGCGATGCCCGCCCAGTTATCCGCACCGATGCCCTTGACGATGGCATATTTGCCCGGCGCGTTCTTGAGGACGAGCGATAGCGTCGGCAAGGTGTTGAGCACACCGTCCACTCGGCCCTCTGCCAGCGCGATATAGGCGGCAGGATGATCGTCGAAGGTTTTCACGTCCTTGAAGCCCGCTCCGCCCGCTGCTTTCAATTGCGCGTCGAGTTTGGGCTCCAGTATCTGACCCGGTGAGCCGAGCTTGAGCCCCAGCACCTTGCCGTTCATGCCGGCAATGCCGGTGACGCTCTTCTGATCCGCCGCCCGGATCAGAAGAGCCTGCGAGGCTTCGACGTAGGGCACCGAGAAGTCCACATGTTTTTCGCGCTCGGCCGTATAGCTCAGGCTGCTCATCACCAGATCGAACTTCTTCGTGTAGAGCGACGGAATCACGCCCGACCAGACCGTGTCGATGAACTGCGCCTTGACGCCGAGATTGCGGCAAAACGCGTTGGCCAGATCCACGTCGTAGCCGATCATCGCGCCGCTCGTGTCGCGATACGTCAGCGGCGGATAGCTCGCTTCGCAGCCGATGCGCAACACGCCGGCCTTCTTGATGTCGTCAAGCGTGAGCCCGGCGGCCATCGCAAAGCGCGGCAGGCCGATCGACACCAGGGCTGCACCCGCGCCAGCACGTTGGAGGAATTGGCGACGCGAAAATCGTTCGGACATCAGGCTCTCCATGGAAATCACAATACGTACGAGATAAAACAGCGTGTGAAGCGGCGCGGAATGCACCAGACGCGCGACCCGCAAAGCCTTTCCTAATCCCGATAAACGGCGGGGAAGGCAAAGCGTGGCAGCACCCGGTGCGCGTCAATGCGCGGGTTCATCGGTCGACGAGGTTGCGCCGGTTGCGCACGCAAAGCCGGCAGAAATTCGCCGCGGCCGCGCGCGCCGCGTGGCTGTGCGCCGTCCCACACAACGTCGCCGCGCGACAGCGTCAACGCTGGCCACGCTTTCATCTGCC
>NZ_DASXHA010000051.1:0-7752 GCF_036488795.1 Paraburkholderia sp. | reverse complement strand
CGCAGGCCGGCGTTCGAAACGCGCAGACGCACCCAACGGTTTTCGCTTTCCACCCAAATACGGCGGTTTTGCAGGTTCGGCAGGAACCGGCGCTTGGTTTTGTTGTTCGCGTGGGAAACGTTGTTGCCGCTCATCGGCGCTTTCCCAGTTACTTGGCATACGCGTGCCATATGAGAGCACTCCTAATACGCTAATTCTGAGTTCGGACGCCGCGAAAGTTATCCGGAAGGGCCGCGATGATTACTCAGTCGCTTATCTCCCGAAAGGCCTTTGATGGCTTCGGAACAGGGTTGGAAACAGGCAAACCGGAATTCTAGCAGAAAAAAAGCCGATAAATCAAACCTTATTTACGACGGGAAACCCCGGGCAAGCCGGCCGGGACCTGTCGGGCCAAGGCACGTGCCCATGGTGTTTCTGATGGCCCAAGGCCCTGTTCATGACCAGCCGGCGCGCGCAAATGAGAACGTTTCATGCGCGCCGATGACCAGATGATCGACCAGATGCACGTCGATCAGTGCGAGTGTATCGCGCAGCACCTGCGTCAGCCGGCGGTCGCTGGCGCTTGGTTTGACGGCGCCGGAAGGGTGATTATGCGCCACGATCATACTGGCGGCATTCACAGTCAGGGCCCGGCGGACGATTTCACGGGGATAGACCGCCATCCGCGTGAGCGAGCCGCGCGAACTCTCTTCGGTGCTGATCAACCGGTGACGGGCGTCGAGAAAAAGGCACACGAACACTTCATACGGCCGCGAGCCGATCAGCAATCTCAGATAGTCTTCCACTGCCTCGGGCGAGTCGATCAAGGGCTTTTCACGCATTTTCTCGACGAGCGAGCGCCGCGCCAGTTCGAGGATCGCGAGCAACTGGGCCGTTTTGGCCGGGCCGATACCGGGCAAACCGGCGAAATCCGCCGGCCTCGCGTCCAGCATGGCGCGCAGCGAGCCAAACCGCTTCAGGAGAGACTGGGCGATACCAAATACGTTATGTCCCGGCAGTCCCGAGCCGAGGACGAGAGCGACGAGTTCGACATCCGCAAGGGTGCCGGGTCCGAAATCGAGCAGCCGTTCCCGGGGCATATCGGGCTTGCCGCGGGCGCGTTTCGGTGCGGCCGGCGTAGGCGCGGCCGGGGTAGGCACGGCCGGCGTAGGCGCGCCCGGCAAAGGCGCGGCCCGTCGAGGGGCAACCGGCGTAGGCGCCGCCTGTTCAAGGGCTGCGAGCTTCGGCAGGTCCAGTGCCGGCACGCCGGGCTCGCGCCTGGCCGCACGGGCCGCCGCACCGTTAAGTCCGGCGCGGCGAGCGGCGGCGGCTCGGGCATTCACCGTTTCCGGCGAGTCCGGCTCAGGCGGCTCTGATTCCGCAGCGACGAGCCCACGCGGCTTTCCCGCGACGCCGGCGGCTGTCATGGCGGCCGGCTGCACGCTGCGCGGCTTTAGCGCAAGCGGTTGGCGCACGCGCGCCGCCGTCCCGCTCGAAGCAGACGTGGTGCTCGTCACTGCCCCGGCGGTCTGCGCGCCCGGCGCATCATCCACGAGCACTGCCGTGGTTCCAGCGCGGTCGTCATAATCCATTAGATCGTCCTCCGGTATTGTGTGAGGAAGTCCTCACACGCGGCGAAAGTGCATGCGTCGCACCCAAGCCGCTGCTTGATATGTGGCTTACAATAGAGGTTTTGCGCACGGCACCACGACGGTTTGCCACCCGCACCGGCTGCGCCACGGCGCACGCGTGCAGCGCGTCCAGACTGAATGAGTACTGCATGAGCATCATCGACATCTCTGAAGTGAAGCCCGGTTCGCACGTCACGCTCCATTACCGGCTCTCGCTTGCCGATGGCGCTGAAGTCATCAACACCTTTACCGAAAAGCCCGCCACGCTACTGTTGGGCGCGGGGCAACTGGCGCCGCCGCTGGAAGATATTTTGCTGGGATTGAAGGTCGGCCACCACTCGACCTTTCAGCTAGCGCCCGGGCAGGCATTCGGCCCGCGCAATCCCGAGCTCATCCAGCGGGTGTCGTTGGCCACGTTGCGTGAAAACAGCATGATCGGTGAGAATTTTTCGCCGGGCGATCTCGTCGAATTCAATGCACCGGGTGGCGGACGCTACGCGGGTGTGCTGAAGGAAGTCGGCGAAACGTCCGCCCTGTTCGATTTCAATCACCCGCTTGCCGGCCAGGCGCTGGCGTTCGAAGTGAAAATCATCGGGATTCTGTAAACATGAGCACCACGGACACGACTCTGGCTGAAGCCGAGATTCTGCTAGCGCAACCGCGCGGTTTTTGTGCGGGTGTCGATCGGGCCATCGAAATCGTCGAGCGCGCCATCACGCTGCATGGTTCGCCCATCTACGTGCGTCACGAAATCGTTCACAACGCCTACGTTGTCGAGGATCTGCGCAAGAAGGGCGCCATTTTCATCGAACAGCTCGAAGAAGTGCCGCCCGGCAACACGGTAATCTTCAGCGCGCACGGGGTGTCGAAGAGCGTGCGCGAAGAAGCCGAGTCGCGCGGCCTGCGCGTGTACGACGCAACCTGTCCGCTCGTCACCAAGGTGCACATCGAAGTCGCGAAGATGCGCCACGAAGGCTTCGACATCGTGATGATCGGCCATAAGGGCCATCCGGAAGTCGAAGGCACGATGGGCCAGGCAGGCGAGGGCATGTACCTCGTCGAAGACATTGCCGACGTGCAGGCGCTCCAGCTCGCAGACCCGGAGCGCATCGCATTCGTCACGCAAACCACGCTGTCCGTGGACGACGCGGCCGAAATCATCGCCGCGTTGAAATCCAAGTATCCGGCCATCCGCGAGCCGAAGAAGCAGGACATCTGCTACGCCACGCAAAATCGCCAGGACGCGGTCAAGTTCATGGCCCCGCAGTGCGACGTCGTCATTGTGGTGGGCAGCCCGAATAGCTCGAACTCGAACCGCCTGCGTGAAGTGGCCGAAAAGCGCGGCATCCCCTCTTATATGGTGGACTCGCCCGACCAGATCGATCCGGCATGGATCGTCGGCAAGCGCCGCATCGGCGTGACCGCCGGGGCGTCGGCGCCGGAAGTGCTGGCTCAGGCCGTGATCGCACGCTTGCGCGAGCTCGGCGTGCGCAATGTGCGCGCACTCGAAGGCATCGAGGAAAACATCGCATTTCCTCTGCCGCGCGGCTTGGGCCTGCCGGCCTGATATCCCGCCTCGTTCTACCCCTCTGTAAGAAAGCGCGCCTCGGGCGCGCTTTTTTTATCCCTTCGGTATCCGTTCCGATGCACAATATTTAGTGCCACATCATCCAGAATGACCTGGTTGCACGCCATGCGACGGAAAAAAGTTTGGATAAATCGAGTTTATTTCACTGTTTCTCTACTGATCGATCCCCGTTTAATTCAGGCGATATTCCAGAGTCTTTATTTTTGATGCACTAAAATTGTGCATGCGAATGGCGAGT
The DNA here is from genome assembly GCF_036488795.1 of Paraburkholderia sp. GTDB lineage: Bacteria > Pseudomonadota > Gammaproteobacteria > Burkholderiales > Burkholderiaceae > Paraburkholderia. The sequence goes on along the minus strand of NZ_DASXHA010000051.1, from coordinate 4,316 downwards.
TAAGAATAGGTAATACCTTTCCCGCGAGGCTATGAAATCAGGCGCCCAACGGCACCGCTGCAACACTTGATGCTGCTGGGCGCGACGTTGGTGCAACTGATGCACGGAAAATAGTCGCAACCCGGTTGCTCCTTTTGTGCGGCAACGCTCTGAAAATGAGGTTGCAATGCAGGAAAACCCTGTCGTTTCAACAATATTGCCCATCGCATAATTGGAGTTACAATGCGCGCGTTCTCAAGGCCTCCGGGTCTCGAACAATGGATTTAGCAAGGCGCTGGAGACCTACTTAATGCGAGTCAAGTTTGCTTACGCCGTGTCCGTCGCGGCCGCGGTTGCGATGTTGACCGCGTGCAGCAAGAAGAACGATGGAGAGGTGGGCATGGCCGCATCGGCTGTTCCGGCAGCCGTGGTACCGGCGAGCAGCGCCACGATTGTCAGGATCGGCCATGCGGCCCCATTGACGGGGAACATTGCTCATCTAGGGAAGGACAACGAAAACGGGGCGCGCTTGGCGGTCGAGGAAATCAACACTCAGGGGCTGACCATCGACGGCCAGAAGATCCAGCTTGAGCTCGATGCGCAAGACGACGCGGGCGATCCGAAAACGGGCACGCAGGTCGCGCAGAAGCTGGTCGACGACCACGTCGTCGGCGTGGTGGGCCATTTGAACTCCGGCGTGTCGATCCCTGCGTCGAAGATCTACAGCGACGCCAATATCGTGCAGATCTCACCGTCTTCGACCAACCCGGCCTATACGCAGCAGGGTTTCAAGACGACGTACCGGGTAGTGGCAACCGACGCGCAACAAGGTCCCGCGCTCGCGGGCTACGCAACCAGGGCGCTTGGCGCAAAACGCATCGCCGTGGTGGACGATGCGACAGCCTACGGCAAGGGGCTCGCGGACGAGTTCGCGAAGACCGCCGAGGCGAGCGGCGCCAAGATCGTTGCACGGGAAGCGACGAATGACCAGGCCACGGACTTCCGGGCCATTCTCACCAGAATCAAGAGTGTTCAGCCGGACGTGATCATGTTCGGCGGCATGGACGCGACGGGCGGCCCGTTTACGAAGCAGGCGGCGGCGCTCGGTATCAGGGCAAAAATCCTTGGCGGCGACGGCGTGTGCACCGACAAGGTAGGGGAGCTGGCGGGATCCGCCGTGCAAAACCTGGTCTGTTCGGAGGCAGGACTTGCGCTTTCGAAGATGGACAAGGGAGCGGACTTCGAAAAGAAGTACGAAGAACGTTTCCACACGCCGGTGCAGATTTACGCGCCGTTCACGTATGACGCTGTGTACGTGATCGTCGATGCAATGAAGCGCGCCAATTCAATCGACGCGCCCAAGGTGCTGGCTGCGATGCCGTCAACCGATTACAACGGGGTAATCGGCCACATCGCATTCGACGACAAGGGTGATTTGAAAGAAGGCGCCATTACGCTTTACGACTTCAAGGACGGCAAGAAAGCGGTTCTCGACGTCGTGAAGATGTAGTGACGGGACGTACAGCCTGACGGCACCTGGCCCACCCATTGGTGTCGTTTTTGCTCCGTTGCCGGCAAGGCGGCGACTGTCTCGCAGTCGCACGACGAGCCAGCCGCGGATAACCCTTACCGGTCTTTTACATCAGTACCCGCAGTGCCGTTGCGATTTGCAGGAAGCATCACCGCCCACCGGTTGATGAACAACGCGAATCCAGTCGCACGGGCTAAGGAGCATTAAATGGATATCTTCATCCAGCAGATCCTCAACGGACTGGTGCTTGGCAGCGTTTACGCCATCATCGCACTGGGCTATACGATGGTTTACGGCATTCTGGGCATCATCAACTTCGCTCACGGCGATGTGTTGATGGTGGGCGCGATGGTCGCGCTCTCCGCCATAGGCGTGTTGCAGAACCACTTCCCCGGGCTCGGCAATGTGCCGACGCTCATTATCGCGTTGATCATCGCAGCGGTGGTTTGCTCGCTGGTCGGCTACACGATCGAGCGGGTGGCCTACCGGCCGCTGCGCAGGGCACCGCGTCTCGCGCCGCTGATCACCGCGATCGGCGTGTCGATCCTGCTCCAGACTCTCGCCATGATGATCTGGTCGCGTAACCCGCTGCCGTTCCCGCAGTTGCTGCCGACCGATCCGATCAACGTGATCAAGTCCGGGCCCAACAATCCGGGTGCCGTGATCTCGATGACTGAAATCGTGATCATCGTAGTGGCCTTCCTCGTGATGGGCGGCTTGCTGCTGCTCGTGCACAAGACGAAGCTCGGCCGGGCCATGCGCGCGATTGCCGAAAATCCGAACGTGGCGAGCCTGATGGGCGTGAATCCGAACTTCGTGATCTCGGCCACCTTCATGATCGGCTCGGCGCTCGCCGCGCTGGCCGGCGTGATGATCGCCTCGGAGTACGGCAACGCGCACTTCTACATGGGCTTCATCCCCGGCCTGAAGGCCTTTACCGCGGCAGTGCTCGGCGGTATCGGCAACCTCGGCGGGGCGATGGTGGGCGGCGTGCTGCTCGGCCTGATCGAACAGCTGGGGGCGGGCTACATCGGCAACCTCACGGGTGGGGTCTTCGGCAGCAACTATCAGGACGTGTTTGCGTTTATCGTTCTGATCATCGTGCTGGTGTTCCGTCCGTCGGGTCTGCTCGGCGAACGTGTCGCAGATCGCGCCTGACCAGGGCCATAAGGAGTAACAACATGACCTCAATTCAACCGATCGAGCCGTCCACGACGCTCATCCCCGAGAAGAACACCACGAAGACGCTGACGGTCGGCATCATCACCGCAGTGCTGGTGATTGCCGCGCCGATGATCATCGGCGCCGTGGGCGGCAACTACTGGGTGCGCGTGCTCGACTTCGCCATGCTGTACGTGATGCTGGCGCTAGGCCTGAACGTGGTGGTCGGCTTCGCCGGCCTGCTGGACCTGGGCTACATCGCGTTCTACGCAATCGGCGCGTACACCACGGCGCTGCTGTCTTCGCCGCACCTGTCCACCCAGTTCGCGTGGATCGGTCATCTGTTCCCGGGCGGCCTGCATACGCCGTTCTGGATCATCGTGCCGATCGCCATGGCGCTGGCCGCGATGTTCGGCGTGCTGCTCGGTGCACCAACGCTGCGTCTGCGTGGCGACTACCTCGCCATCGTGACGTTGGGCTTCGGGGAAATCGTGCGGATCTTCATGAACAACCTCGACCGTCCGGTGAACATCACCAACGGACCGCAGGGGATCACCGGTATCGATCCGGTGCAGGTGGGCGGCTTCAGCCTCGCGCAGACGCATTCGTTCCTCGGCTTCCAGTTCACGACCGTGTACATGTATTACTACCTGTTCGTGCTGTGCGCGCTGCTGGTGATCTGGGTGTGTACGCGCCTGCAGCACTCGCGTATCGGCCGTGCGTGGGCCGCCATCCGCGAAGACGAAATCGCTGCCAAGGCCATGGGTATCAATACCCGTAATGTGAAGCTGCTCGCGTTTGCCATGGGTGCCTCGTTCGGCGGCCTGTCGGGCGCCATGTTCGGCGGCTTCCAGGGCTTCGTCTCACCGGAATCGTTCACCTTCTGGGAGTCGGTCGTGGTGCTGGCCTGCGTGGTGCTGGGCGGTATGGGCCACATCCCGGGCGTGATTCTCGGTGCGGTGCTGCTCGCCGTGTTCCCGGAATTCCTGCGTTCGACGATGGGCCCGCTGCAGAACATGCTGTTCGGCCATGAAATCGTCGACACCGAAGTGATCCGTCAGTTGCTGTACGGTCTCGCCATGGTCCTCATCATGCTGTACCGCTCGGAAGGCCTGTGGCCGTCGCCGAAGCACGAGGACAAGATCGCCAAGCTGGCGAAGCGCAACGGCAAGAAGCCGGTGCGTGCCTGAGGCCCGACAGGAGAAATCTAATGAGCGATAAACAAATCCGCCTGTCCGTGAAGGGCGTGAACAAGCGTTTCGGCGGCCTGCAGGCGCTGTCCGATGTGGGTCTCGAGATCAAGTCGGGTGAGATCTACGGCCTGATCGGTCCGAATGGCGCAGGCAAGACCACCTTCTTCAACGTGATCACGGGGCTGTACACACCGGACTCCGGCGACTTCAAGCTGGACGGCGAAAACTACACGCCGACCGCGGTGTACCAGGTCGCAAAGGCCGGCATTGCCCGCACGTTCCAGAACATCCGTCTGTTCGGCGGCATGACCGCACTGGAAAACGTCATGGTGGGCCGTCACGTGCGCACCAAGCACGGACTGCTGGGCGCCGTGTTCCAGACGCCGGCTGAGCGCAAGGAAGAGCGCGAGATCAAGGAACGCGCGCTCGAGTTGCTGGAGTACGTCGGCGTG
>NZ_DASXHA010000138.1:0-16227 GCF_036488795.1 Paraburkholderia sp. | reverse complement strand
CACGCCCAACGCCCAACGCGCAACGCCGGATCGCGCCTCCCCAGACCAGCCCCCACCACCAACGGTAAAATGCGCACTTTGCCGCTGCCCGACGGTCCACAGCCGTCGGCTCTCGCCATGTACAAAGTCATCGCCACGGATGTCGACGGCACGCTGCTCAACGCCGATCACCAGGTGGACCCGTTCACGGTCGCCACGTTGCGCAAGCTGGAAAGCGACGGACTGCAATTCGTGATCGCCACCGGACGGCATTATTGCGACGTCGCAGGTATCCGCGATCTGCTCGGCATCAAGCCCCATCTGATTACGTCGAACGGCGCGCGCATCCACGCGCCGGACAACACGGTCATTCATGCCGACGATCTGCCGCCCGTCATCGTCCAGCGTCTGGTGCAGCCCGACATCGCCGGCGCGCACGGCCGCGTAATCGTGAATCTGTTTGCCGACGACGCGTGGCTGATCGACCGCGAGGCGCCCGATCTGCTCAAGTTCCATCAGGACTCGGGCTTCATCTATGAAGTGACTGACCTGCCGACCCACGATGGCGTCGACATCGCGAAGGCGCTTTACATTGGCGATCCCGCCGATCTCGCACAGGTGGCCGCGAACCTCGAGCGGGAATTCGGCGCGCGCCTGTACGTGACCTACTCGCTGCCGGACTGTCTGGAAGTGATGACGTCGAACGTGTCGAAAGGCCGCGCGTTGCAGATCGTGCTCGAACGGCTGGGCGTCGACGCATCGCAGTGCGTTGCGTTTGGCGACAACATGAACGACATCGATCTGCTAGAGACGGCCGGCCATCCGTTCATGATGAACAACGCGAATCCGGATCTGATCACCCGTCTACCCAACGTGCCGCGCATCGGCAACAACTTCGAGGCAGGCGTCGCGCATCATCTGCGCAAGCTCTTTTCGCTCGACGACGAACTGACCGCGTGAGCCGGCATAAAACCGGCCCGCATCCGTGAGAGCGGATGCAGGCCGCGGACTTTGGTCCGGTAGGGCAAGTCCTTCAACGGTCCCCGCCGCTTGCCACCGGCAGCCATCGGCTGCGATGGACCGCGCCGAGGCGGGAGCGACATCAGATGGCGCGCGCTAACGCAAGCCCCTTAGTCATGCCACCCACGGTGTGCGCCGCGATCGTCGTGGCCCCAGCGGCGGTTGTCGTGGCCCCAGCCGCGGTCGTAACGATGATCGTTGCGAGCGTAGTAGCCGTGATCGTAGCGATGATCCCAGCCGCCATAGCCGTAGTACACCGGCTCGGGCGCCGCGTAGACGCGCGCCGGCGCGGCATAGACCGGCGCGCCGAGCGACAGGCCCACGCTCAGATTCGTGTGCGCCTGCGCGACACCGCATGCGCCCGCTGCGAGTCCGGCGGCAACCAGCAAATGAGTGACGATGCGTTTCATGTTGTTCTCCTGTGACGCGACGTAGGTTTGTCGCACAGGACCAATGTACGCACTGGAGGCCGCACGGACTGCGACGAGTTGTTACGGACTGCAAGCATCGTCGAAGCAATCGAACCGTGAGAGACATGTCGCGCAGTGGCGGCACATAACTGCGGTGTGCGCCGCAAACGCTCGCCCCACGCCGAACCCCGGGCAACGGCACGGGGCCGCCAAACGCCGGCGAACGGGCGCGATTCGATTTCCGCGCCGACGTGCGTAATCCTGGCTTACATCTGTATTACCCGATTAATCTGCCGAGCCGCCGGATGCCGTCGAAGTGGGTGTCGATGCCGCCTGCCCCGGCAACGCCGCGCAAGGGCAATCGGCCCCGCGCCCGTCAAGGCCTTCGCGGTCATGTTTGAAGCTCGCGCGAGGTGTGCCGCCTTGCCAGTCGAGACGAACAATATAGATGCTGTCGAAGTCGTCGCTGTGCCACTTCGGTACGTCGGCCGCGTTGCCGCCGTGCGCACTCAGCATTTGCCGCAACAACGTTTCGATCAGTCGGTGCGCCCACGCGATCACGATCAGCTTGCCGTGGTTGGCCGGATCGACGAGCGCTGTGCCGAGCTGGTCGATCTGTTTATAGCCATACGGCGTTTGCACCGGCAGCTGGAATTGAATCGCGGTCGGCTCGATCGTCGCGAGCGGACGCACGTAGTAGTAGAGACGGCCGCTGTCGTCTTTTTGCTGGGCCGGGTCGGGCGCATAGATCGCATCGGGTTTGCCGAACTTGGCGGCGATCACGGCCGGCAATGCGAGCGCGCGGTTGAGCCCCTGGCAGTCGAGCTGACCGTAGCCCTGAGCGGGCTTCTCCGCGTGCCGCACGAACACGAGCGTTTCGATATTGCCGGCGGCGGACGTGGCCGCATTCGTCGCCGCAGCGGCCGCCGTAGCCGTAGCCGCGTATGCGGCAGGCGCCGCGAGTCCACCCGCACACAAGCCGCCGAGCGCAAATGCGACGCCATGCAGTAATTCGCGGAAGCGGGTCATCGATAGCACCTGTGCGAGGCCGGAAGGTCGCCCGATTCTAGCAGCGTGCCGCGTGAACCGATGTCCGGTGCGCCGCATCGTTCGCCGCAATGTCCGTCAAAAAAAAGGGCGCCGAGGCGCCCGTTGTTGCGCAACAGGTGGACCGCGCAACGGTTGCTCAGTCGAGCGCCAGCGCCCGCGCGGTTTCGCTGCGGCTTTCGGCAATCAACGGATACACGACACCCGCGATCACCGCGCCGATGATCGGCGCGATCCAGAACAGCCACAGTTGATCGATCGCCGCCCCGCCGACGAACAGCGCCGGGCCGGTCGAGCGTGCCGGGTTGACCGACGTGTTGGTGACCGGGATCGAAACCAGATGAATCAGCGTCAGGCACAGGCCGATCGCTATCGGCGCGAAGCCGGCAGGTGCGCGGCGGTCGGTCGCGCCGAGGATCACGAACAGGAAGAAGCCTGTCATCACCGCTTCGCACACGAAGGCCGCCGCGAGCGAGTAATGACCCGGCGAGTGCTCGCCGAAGCCATTCGTTGCAAATCCGCTCGCGACCAGATCGAAGCCCGGTTTGCCCGACGCGATCACCGACAACACGAACGCGCCGAGCACCGCGCCGGCCACCTGCGCGACGATATACGGTAGAAGGTCGCGCGCCGGGAAGCGGCCGGCGACGGTCAGGCCGACGCTCACGGCCGGATTCAGGTGGCAGCCGGAAATGTGGCCGATCGCGAACGCCATCGTCAGCACCGTCAGGCCGAAGGCGAGCGAGACGCCCACGAAGCCGATGCCCAGGCCGTGAAGCGGCCCGGCGAAGTTGGCGGCGAGAACCGCGCTGCCGCAGCCCCCGAGGACCAGCCAGAAGGTGCCAAACACTTCGGCTAAAAGGCGCTTTGACAATTGCATGATCGGTAATCCCTTAAAGACGCTGAAGGAGCACGCATCGCTCAGCGCGTATGCATGTGCGGAGCGCGCAATTCTAGACAGGGCTATCGCAATCGGGTGTCAAAAATTGTCAAGGTAAAGCGGGATTATTTTGGGATAAAAACGGAGCTCCACAATTCACGCGGCTTAATAATTATCTGAGGAAACATTGCTGAACCGGTATTACCCGCCATTGCGAATTTTTATAATTGCAGTTAGTCTGCGGTCCAATGAGTTCTAGAAAGGGGAGAACCGAATGTCTCAATACGCAGACCTCAAGGCGCAGATCGCCAAATTACAGGCGCAAGCAGAAGAAGCGCGCCGCACGGAGATCGACAATGTCGTCGCCGACATCCGCCAAAAGATCGCCGAATACGGTCTGACGGCGCAAGACCTCGGCTTCGCAGTCGCCGCCAAGCGGGGCCGGCCGCCGAAGAAGGCGCCGCTGCCGGCGAAATACCAGGACCCTAAGTCGGGCAATACGTGGAGCGGTCGCGGCAAGCCGCCCAAGTGGATCGTCGGCAAGAATCGCGAGCGTTTTTTGATCGGCTCCGTCTGACTCCAATGCGATGTCAGGCTGGTCACATGAAAGCGCTGTGAAGGTATTTTGGTTTTTTTGCTTATTGGCCAGCCGCTAATCCGCAGCCACGCGCAACGGTCCGCCGACTAAAAAAAACCGCCCATGCCGGGCGGCTTTTTCTCAAGCGGGTCGCAAGATAACTTCCATTTGAGCTTGCGCAAACGATTTCGTCATCGGATTTGTCTGCTATTCCGGGTCTATTGGTTCGTTCAAAACGCGGCTCGGAGACGGTGAAAACGGCCGGCTGCAAAAGCACCGGCGCGCTTTGCACGCACGCTTAGCCGACCGCCACCTGACGCAATACCGGGCGCCGCGTCGCTTCAATCAGTGCTGAATAGCCGTCGATATAGTTCTGGGCCATCGTTTTCGAGCTGAAGCGGCGTTCGAACTGCGCGCGGATTTCCGTGCGCGACAACTCGTCCAGACGTTGCAGCGCGGCCACCGCGCCTTGTACGTCCTCGACGATATAGCCAGTGACGCCATGGTCGATCACTTCCGGCACCGAGCCGCGGTTGAACGCGATCACCGGCGTGCCACACGCCATCGACTCGATCATCACAAGGCCGAACGGCTCTGACCAGTCGATCGGGAACAGCAGCGCCTTCGCCCCCGACAGGAACTCCGGCTTCTGCGCCTCGTTGATCTCGCCGACGAATTCCACATGCGCCATCGACAGCAGCGGCTCGATCTCGCGCTTGAAGTAGTCCATGTCGACCTTGTCCACCTTTGCGGCGATCTTCAGCGGCAGACCGCTTTGCGCGGCGATCCTGATAGCTGTATCGACGCGTTTTTCCGGGCAGATGCGGCCGAGAAACGCCAGATATTCGGGCTTCTTATGCGGCTGCGGCGCGAGCAGTTGCTCCGGCAGTCCGTGATAGATGGTGCTGAGCCAGTTGGCCTGCGGCAGCGGTATGCGCTGCGAATCCGAAATCGACACGACCGGCACGTGCGAGAACGCGTCGAACACCGGCTGCAGTTCCGGCAAGTCGAGGCGGCCGTGCAGGGTGGTCACGAACGGGGTGTCCATCGTCGTGAAGAGCGGAAAGGGCATGTAATCAAGGTGAAAGTGCAGCACGTCGAACTCGTGAGCGACCTTGCGCACCTTTTCCATCATCAGGATGTGCGGCGCCAGCGCATCGCGAACCGTCGGATCGAGGCGCAGCGCGCGCGGCCAGCACGCTTCGAGATTCGCCGAGGTGACCGAATCGCCGCTCGCGAACAGCGTAACGTCGTGGCCGAGGTCGACCAGCGCTTCGGTCAGATACGACACGACACGCTCAGTGCCGCCATAGAGTTTCGGGGGGACAGCTTCATACAGCGGCGCAATTTGTGCAATTCGCATGCGGGTTCTCCTGTTCACTGGGGCTTCGCGGTGCGGCGCGCGAGTAGCGCGTGGAGCGAGTGCCTGACGGACGGTTGGGCGCGATAAGCCGCCGCCCGGCGGTGCTACGTGTTGAATCGGGTAATCCCTTAGCGTCCATTATCGGGATCGACGACGCCAATTCGAGCTATTTTTCAAACACTTAATGTTGTTACAGCGCGAAACACGCGCCGTTACAGCGCATCTCACGCGTCCATCCCAATTCTCGGGAAGCGCCAAATCTACATACATAACCCGCGCTCGGCGGCCCGCGCGCTATAGCAAGCCGCACGCCCGCTTTTCGATAGACGGCGAAGCGGCTGAAAACGGCCTCATTGTGCGAAAGCGCAAAGCTCCTATAATTGCTTCCCACGTTTCAAGCTGCGGCAAAAGGCCCGCAGGCTCAGCGGCCGGCGGCATCAGGCGCGTGAAACGGGCCCCAGCGCATCATCAGTTCTTCAACCACATCGTTTTCATCCCGCCTGCACATCTGCGGCGCGCCGGATGTAGGAAAAACTCCTACATAAATGACGGATTTTTCCGTCAGGACGCCGGGGTGTCTCTCCGATTTCCGACCGTCCCCCCTTTAGCCACAATGCTTTAAGACCAGAGACGAGCGAGGCGGGCTGACCGATGCCACGCTTTCGCAAACGTTTCCGCAAAAAACGGCCTGACCAGCCGTGCATCTGTACCGGGGGAATCATGAGCACGAGCGATATGCTCAATGAGATCAGGGAAGTCAACCTGTCCTATCTGCTACTCGCACAGCGACTGCTGCGCGAAGACAAGCCGTTGGGCATGTTTCGCATGGGTATCTCGGACCAGCTGGCCGACGTGCTCGCCAATCTGTCGTTGGCGCAGACCGTCAAGCTCGCGGCGTCCAACCAGATGCTCTGCCGCTTCCGTTTCGACGATCACGCGGTGCTCACCGCCCTCGCCGACAAGGGCAAGCAAGGTGTCGTCGCGCAGGCGCGTTCGGCGATTCTGATGGCGAGCCAGCCGGTCGAGCAGCTGGGCTGATCGCGGGTAGGAGCGTCGTACTCGAAGTCCGGGACATCGCCGTCGCGATCGAGCCGACGGTTTCCGCGCGCGCCTGCAGTTGCGGGAGGCGCAAACCGGTCTGTCTCGCCACCGGCCGGTTAGGCTGTACGTCGGGCGTCGCCGCGCAAGGGCAGGCGGCCGTTTCGACCGACGGGTTAACGACCTGGCAGCCCACCTGTCATTGCTCGCTGTTCTACAACATCTATCGCTTCATCGCCGGTCAAGGCTGCCGCACGATCGAGGCGATCGTTAAGCGCTACCGCTTTGTCTGGAGCACGGTTCAACTGCACGCCGACGAGCCGGTGCTCAGTCTCATGCGCGCATCGACGCGCGTACGCGGGTTCGATGCCCGCCTGCTGCAGATGACTGATGACTGCGTGCCGCCGATGCGCCGGGCACTTGGCCGCGCCCGCGACGGACGGCACGCTCCCCTCTCAAGCCCCGCGCCCGCGACGGGCGGCGAGCTCCTCTCGTTTACACCCAAGTCACGCGCGGCGTTTCCCCCAAAGTTTTTCGCGCCGTTGCCGTAAACCAGTTTAACGACGGTGAAGGTCGCTTTTTATGAGGGCTCGGCAGTGCTGATATTCGTGGGAACACTCGTGACGATATTGTCCGTTTTCGGCGGTTATGCGCTCGAAGGCGGTCATCTCGGCGCGCTGATGCAGCCCGTTGAAGTGCTGATGATCGCGGGCGCCGGTCTCGGCGCTTTCATTCTCGGTAACGCGATGAAGACGATCAAGGCGACATTGCGTGTGATCCCGACGCTGTTCAAGGGCGCCAAGTACAACAAGGACGTCTATATGGAGCTGATGGGGCTCCTCTACGTGCTGCTCGCGAAAGCGCGCAAGGAAGGCACGCTGACGCTCGAAGCCGATATCGATGATCCGTCGAAGAGCCCGATCTTCACCCAATACCCGAAAATTCTCGCCGACCGGCACATCGTCGAGTTCCTGACCGACTATCTGCGTCTGATGGTGGGCGGCAACATGAACGCGTTCGAGATCGAAAGCCTGATGGACGAAGAGATCGAGACGCACCACCAGGAAGGCGAGGCGCCCGCGCATGCGCTGAACAAGGTCGGCGACGCGATGCCCGCGTTCGGTATCGTCGCGGCGGTGATGGGCGTGGTCCACACGATGGCGTCGGCCGACAAGCCGCCCGCGGTGCTCGGCGAGATGATCGCGCAGGCACTGGTCGGCACCTTCCTGGGGATTCTGCTTTCGTACGGGCTGATCGGGCCGCTCGCGAGCGTCGCCGAACAGCGCGTGACCGAATCGACCAAGATGTTCCAGTGCATCAAGGTGACGATCCTCGCGAGCCTGAACGGCTACGCGCCTGCCATCGCTGTCGAGTTCGGCCGCAAGGTGCTCTTCTCGACTGAACGCCCGTCGTTCAGCGAGCTGGAAGAGCACGTGCGCCGCGTGAAAGCCAAGTAACCACGCGCGCCGGGGGCCGAAAGAATGAGCAAGGACAAAGACCGCGCAATCGTTGTCAAGCGCGCCGCACCGAAGAAAGCGGGTCATCACGGCGGCGCATGGAAGCTCGCCTATGCGGACTTCATGACCGCAATGATGGCGTTCTTCCTGTTGATGTGGCTGCTCAGTTCGGCCTCGACGATTCAGCTGAAGGGCATTGCCGACTATTTCAATCAGCCGCTCAAGGTCACCCTGTGGGGCGGCGATCGCAGCGCCGTCGATTCAGCCGTCGTGCAGGGCGGCGGCCGCGACATCTCGACCGACCAGCAAGGCATCACGCGCCAGACCGATGGTTCGATCATGCGCGCCGAGCACACCTCCGCGAAGAACGACGAAGACGCCGTCAAGCAGATGCAGGGCGAGCTGGAGCGCCGCGAGCAGGTGCGGCTGCACGATCTGCAGGTCAAGCTGATGGCCGCGATCGAAGCGAATCCGGTGCTGCGCCAGTTCAAGCAGCAAATCCGCATTGATTCGACGCTGACCGGCCTGCGCATCGAAATCGTCGATTCGCAGAAGCGGCCCATGTTCGCCACCGCCAAAGACGAAGTGGAGCCGTATATGCGCGACATCCTGCGCGAAATCGGCCACACGCTGAACGACGTGCCGAACCGCATCATCGTGCAGGGTCACACCGACGCCGTGCAGTACGCCGGCGGCGATAAGGGTTACAGCAACTGGGAATTGTCGGCGGACCGCGCGAACGCCTCGCGCCGCGAGCTGATTGCGGGCGGCATGGACGAAGCGAAGGTGATGCGCGTGCTCGGTCTGGCGTCGACGCAGAACCTGAACAAGGCCGATCCGCTCGATCCGGAGAATCGCCGGATCAGCATCATCGTGCTGAACAAACGCTCGGAAGACGCGTTGATGCACGACGACTCGACCACGACCACCTTGTCCGACGACGCGGCCGGCTCGGCCCAGTTGCAAAAAATGACGCAACCGGAAACGGTTGCTCCCAAAGCGCCTGGCGTGGCGCCGAAGTGAAATACACGGTTGCCGGACCTGCGAAGCCGCGCGTGCGGCGCGCAGAACCGGGCAACCCATAGTGAGCGCAGCGAGGTTTTAATGATCAGGCACATTCTGGCAATCGACGACTCGGCATCGATGCGGCAGATTATTTCCGCAACGCTGACGACGGCCGGCTACGAAGTCACAGTCGCGGCTGACGGCGAAGAGGGCCTGGAGAATGCGCTCGCGATGTCATTCGACCTCGTGCTGACCGACCAGCACATGCCGGGCAAGACCGGCCTCGATCTGATCGCTGCGCTGCGCGACAACCCGGCCTATCAGGCGACGCCGATCCTCGTCCTCACGACGGAATCCGGCGAACCATTCAAGGCGGCGGCACGGGCGGTGGGGGCAACGGGCTGGATCGAAAAGCCGCTCGACCCCGACATGTTGACCGAACTGGTCGCAGCGCTGGCCGAAGCCAGCGACGCCTGAGCTTGACCATCATTTATACAGCGGTACGGCAGCCAGCCTAGACAGGAACTCTCGCGGTGACCCAGGCATGACACTCGACATCACTCAGTTCTATCAGACGTTCTTCGATGAAGCGGACGAACTGCTCGCACAGATGGAGCAGTTGCTGCTCAATCTGGACATCGGCCATCCCGATCCGGAAGACCTCGCGGCGATTTTCCGCGCGGCCCACTCGATCAAGGGCGGCGCGGCGACCTTCGGCTTTACCGCGCTGACAGAGACAACCCATATTCTCGAATCGCTGCTCGATCGCGCGCGCAATAACGAACTGGTGCTGCGCAAGGACATGATCGACACGTTCCTCGAAACCAAGGACGTGCTGTCCGGCCAGCTCGCGGACTACCGCGCGAGCGCCGAGCCGGATGCAGTCGTGGCAGGCGCGATCCAGGCCAAGCTCGAACAGCTCTACGCGGAAAGCCGCCTGGGGGAGACGCAAGCGGCTCAGGCAGCGCCGGCGCCGGCTCCCGCTGCAGCTCCTGTCGCGGCGGTGGCAGAGGTGGTGAGTGACGGCCGCGCGCCGGAACACGTGGTTGAACAGGCAGTACAAGTAGCGGGTGAACTATCGGACAGCGAACCGGCACAGACCGGCGCGTCCAGCGGAGCAGCCGGCGCAGAAGGCGGCCCGCACCTGAAAATTACGCTACGGGGAGTAGGTGAGAAGGACCAGGAACTGCTGGCTGAGGAGCTCGGCAACCTGGGGCATATCGTTGGGCAGGTCAAGGCAGGCGGTGATTTGACGCTGTGGCTGCAGACCGACGTAACGTCCGACGACATCATCGCCGTGTGCTGTTTCGTGATCGACGACAGTCAGATCCTGATCGGCCGCGGCACGGCACCGGTGGATGAAGCGCAGCAAGGCGAACCTGGAACGCCAGCCGCTGCGCAACCCGCCCCGGTGCCCACACCGGCACCGGCGCCGGCGGCCGCACCCAAGGCAGCCGCGCCCGCGCACGGTCTGTTCGAGGCGGCGCCACCCGCGCCGTCCGCGGCACCGCCCGCGGCGCCCGTGCAAGCGGCGCCGCCCGCACCGGCTGCCACGCCGGCAGCGGCTCCGGCGCCCGCGCCTGCAGCCGCCGCGCCGGCGGCTGCCGAAGGTGAGCGCAAGGGCCGCCCGGCTGCCGCAGCCGCGGCCGAAGGCAGCTCGATCCGGGTTGGCGTCGAGAAGGTCGACCAGCTGATCAACCTGGTCGGCGAACTGGTGATCACGCAGGCCATGCTGGCCGAGACCACCAGCACCTTCGATCCGGCGCTGCACGACCGGCTCTTCAACGGCATGGCGCAACTGGAGCGCAATGCCCGCGATCTGCAGGAAGCGGTGATGTCGATCCGCATGATGCCGATGGACTACGTCTTCAGCCGCTTCCCGCGTCTGGTGCGCGATCTGGCGGCGAAGCTCGGCAAGGAGGTCGAACTCGTCACCTTCGGTCAGGCGACCGAACTCGACAAGAGCCTCATCGAGCGGATCATCGACCCGCTGACCCACCTCGTGCGCAACAGTCTCGATCACGGTATCGAAACCGTCGAGGCACGACGTGCGGCGGGCAAGGATTCGACCGGCCAGCTGGTGCTGTCGGCGGCTCACCATGGCGGCAACATCGTCATTGAAGTGAGCGACGACGGCGCGGGCCTGCGCCGCGACAAGATTCTCGCGAAGGCCGCCAAACAGGGCATGCAGGTCAGCGAAAACATGACCGACGACGAGGTCTGGAACCTGATCTTCCTGCCGGGCTTCTCGACGGCCGAACAGGTGACGGACGTGTCGGGCCGTGGCGTCGGCATGGATGTGGTGAAGCGCAACATCCAGTCGATGGGCGGTCACGTCGAAATCAGTTCGCAGGCCGGCAAGGGCAGCACCACGCGCATCGTGTTGCCGCTCACGCTGGCGATTCTCGACGGCATGTCGGTGAAGGTGGGCAACGAGATTTTCATTCTGCCGCTGAACTTCGTGATGGAGTCGCTGCAGCCGCAAGCCGAAGACATCTACACGGTCGCCAACGGCGAGCGCGTCGTGCGGGTGCGCGGCGAATATCTTCCGCTCGTCGCACTGCACGAAGTGTTTTCCGTGGCGGATGCCAAGTCGGAGCCGACCCAGGGCATCGTCACCATCATGCAGACCGAGGGCCGCCGTTTCGCCATGCTGATCGACGAGCTGGTCGGCCAGCAGCAGGTGGTCGTGAAGAATCTGGAAACCAATTACCGCAAGGTGCACGGCATTTCCGCCGCGACCATTCTCGGCGACGGCAGTGTCGCGCTGATCGTGGACGTGGCGGCGCTGAACCGCGAAACACGCAACGCGCATGGCGCGATGAGCCTCGCGTAAGCAGTCGGACCCAGGCGAACCTTTTACTTAACTTAATTTCATCCCAACCGTTTGGGGGCTAACGTGGCAGAAGTCCAATCCATCAATTCGAGCGTCGCCAATGCGAGCGGTACGAATGGTCGCCGCGACGCGCAGCAGGCTGATGCCGGCGGTCAGGAATTTCTCGTCTTCACCCTTGGGGCCGAGGAATACGGCATCGACATCCTGAAGGTTCAGGAAATTCGCGGCTACGACAGCGTGACGCGCATCGCGAATGCGCCCGAATTCATCAAGGGCGTGATCAACCTGCGCGGCATCATCGTGCCGATCGTCGACATGCGCATCAAGTTTCATCTGGGCCGCGTCGAATACGATCACCAGACCGTCGTGATCATCCTGAACGTCGCGCATCGCGTGGTCGGGATGGTGGTGGACGGTGTGTCGGACGTGCTGACGCTGCAGATGGACCAGATCATGCCGGCCCCGGAATTCGGCGCCACGCTGACGACCGAATATCTGACCGGTCTCGGCACGGTCGACGGCCGCATGCTGATCCTGATGGATATCGAAAAGCTGATGACCAGCCGCGAAATGGCGCTGATCGAATCGCTCGGCGGTTGAACGCCGCGAGCGAGCACATGAGCGGACAACAGGGAGCATGAGATGTTAAGCAGGTGGTCGATTCGGACGTCCTTGACCGTGGTTGGGATCGTTCTGGCGGCACTGACGATCGTGGTCGGTGCGCTCGGACTGACCGCGCTGAACCGGGCCAGCCAGTCGCTCGACGGCATCGCGCGCGGCGATCTGGTGGCGATTCACGCGCTCGACGATGCTTCGGCGTATCTGCTGCGCGCGCGTCTGGCCGTAGACCGCTTCAACACGCTGACCGCCGCCGGTAACGCCGACGAAGCGAAGACGGTGCTGGACCGCGCCCAGGAACTGCTCAACACGGGTAATGCAAGCTGGCAGACCTTCGTGGATGCGCCCAAGGCCGGCATCGATCAGGCATTGATCGACGACGTGGTGGCGCGCCGCGCGACCGTGATGCACGAAGGCGTGGAACCGGAACTTGCCGCTTTGCGCGCCAACGATCTGGCCGCTTTTCACGCCATCGCGGACACCAGCATCAGCCCGCTGTTCATCGCCTACGACAAGTCCGCTGCGGAAGTCGTGAAGGCGCTGCAGCAACGCGCGGCCGATCAGGAAGCTGCAGCCCAGTCGAACGACACCCTGATGACGGCATTGATCAGTGCCGGCGGCATGCTGGCCCTGGTGCTCGTGCTGCTGATCCGCTTCGCGCTGCGCGGGCTGATCGTCCAGCCGCTGGCGGACGCCACGGCATGCTTCGAGCGCATCGCCGCGGGCGATCTGACGCAGCCGGTCGATACTTCGAGAACCAACGAAATCGGGCGCCTGTTCGGCGGCATCAAGCGGATGCAGGACAGCCTTTCGACGATGGTGAAGGCCGTACACGGCAGCACGGAATCCATCGACACCGGCGCGCGCGAAATCGCCTCGGGCAACACCGACCTGTCGCAACGCACCGAGCAGCAGGCGGCTTCGTTGCAGCAAACCGCGTCGAGCATGGACCAGCTCACCGGCACCGTGCGGCAGAACGCCGAGAACGCGCGCCAGGCGAGCCAGCTGGCCGTCAACGCCTCGGATATCGCCACTCGCGGCGGCGACGTGGTGGGCCAGGTCGTGAGCACGATGCAGGACATCGCAACGAGTTCGAACAAGGTGGTGGACATCATCGGGGTGATCGAAGGCATTGCGTTCCAGACCAACATCCTCGCGCTCAACGCGGCCGTCGAAGCGGCGCGTGCCGGCGAACAGGGACGCGGTTTCGCGGTGGTGGCGGGCGAAGTGCGCAGCCTCGCGCAGCGCAGCGCCAGCGCGGCGAAGGAAATCAAGGAGCTGATCGGCGACTCGGTCGACAAGGTGCAAAGCGGTTCGGCGCTGGTTGGCCGGGCGGGCTCGACGATGGAAGAGATCGTGCAGGCCGTGCGCCGGGTCACCGACATCATGGGCGAGATCAGCGCGGCGTCGGAAGAGCAGTCCACCGGCATCGAGCAGGTCAACCGAGCCGTGGTGCAGATGGACGAAGTGACGCAGCAGAACGCGGCGCTCGTCGAAGAAGCCGCGGCGGCTGCGGCCTCGCTCGAAGAACAGACGCGTCAGTTGCAAAACGTGGTGGGCGGCTGGCGGGTCGACGGCGCGCAGCGAGCGGCTGTCCACAGCGCGAGCGCCACCAGCAGCGCGCGCAGCACAAGGAGCGCGAGCAGCGCGGCGCGCAGCAAGACGGAGCCGCGCGCGCCGGCCAGGGGTTCTGCCGCGCCGGCGCCGGCATCCGCGTCCGCCGCGCATGCAGCGGCTCCGGCTGCGACGGCTTCCGCTACGCCGCCGGCGAGGCATGACGCGCCGCGTGCGGCGACACCCGTTCGCGCTGAACCGGTCCTCAAGGCAAAGCCTACCGAGCCCGCACGTCCTGCCGCCGCGTCTGCGGCAGGTTCGGATGCGGACTGGGAAACGTTTTAACGAACGGCGCACAGAGATGCAGGCTTTCGGCTCCACGCCGCGGTATGGGCGATTGATTGCAGCACGCTCAGCGGGCGTGGTGCGGGCCGCCTGCCGGTTTCAACAGCCATTGGGCATGCAGTTGCAGGATTTCGCGGGCGGGCGCGACCCCGCGATGGAAGTCCACCGTCTCGAAGGCCTGTCCTTCAATGAGGCGGCGGACGCTTCGTATCGCAGGCAGGAAACTTAATGATGGCAACGCGCGCACAGCAACGTTCCGATAAGGCAGAACCGCTCAGACCCGGGGATCAGGCCCGCGACTTCGAGTTCACCTCGGCCGATTTCGACCGCATCCGCGAACTGATTCACCGCGGGGCCGGCATCTCGCTGTCCGATCACAAGCGCGACATGGCCTATAGCCGGCTCGCACGGCGGCTGCGCGCACGCGGTCTGGACAGCTTTCGCCAGTACCTCGATCTGCTCGAATCCGAAAACGATCCGGCCGAGTGGGAAGCCTTCACCAACGCGCTGACCACCAACCTGACCGCGTTCTTCCGCGAGGCGCACCACTTTCCGATTCTCGCGGAGTTTGTCGCCAAACGGCAGGCACCGGTGTCGGTGTGGTGCTCGGCGGCATCGACGGGTGAAGAGCCGTATTCGATCGCGATGACGCTGATCGAAGCGCTCGGCGACAGCGCCGCACGCCAGGCGACGGTGCTCGCCACCGACATCGACACCCAGGTGCTCGCCAAGGGCGAGGCCGGCATGTACCAGTTCGATCAGGTCAAGCATCTGTCGCCGGATCGTCTCAAGCGCTTCTTTCTGAAGGGCACCGGCGCGCATGCGGGGATGGTGAAGGTGCGCCCGGAAGTGCGCGCAATGATCCGCTTCCAGCAGTTGAACCTGACCGACCGCGATTACGCGTTGCGCGCGCAGTTCGACGCGATCTTCTGCCGCAACGTGATGATCTATTTCGACAAGCCGACCCAGGCTCAGGTGCTCTCGCGCTTCGACCCGCTGATGAAACCGGGCGGTCTGCTGTTTGCCGGCCACTCGGAGAACTTCACCTACGTGACCCAGGCGTTCCGGCTGCGCGGCCAGACGGTCTACGAACTGACGCGCGACGGGGGCGCTGCCCGCGCGCCGCAGCGCAGCCAGCCCGAACGGACGGTTGCGCCGGTTAGCGGGGTGGGCGTATGAGCAGCACCCTGCCGATCGCAACCAATCTGTACTTCGACAATCACTTCAAGCGTCCCGGCGTGAAGCTGTTGCCGAACGAGTTCTATACGACGGGCGACGACATGGTGCTCGTCACCGTGCTCGGCTCATGCGTGGCCGCCTGTATCCAGGATCGCACCGCGGGCATCGGCGGCATGAATCACTTCATGCTGCCTGACGACGGCGCCGACCTCGGCCAGGCCGCGTCCGATTCGATGCGGTATGGGGCGTATGCCATGGAAGTGCTGATCAACGAACTGATCAAGGCCGGCGGACGCCGCGAGCGCTTCGAGGCCAAGGTGTTCGGCGGCGCGGCGGTGCTGGCGGGCATGACGACGATGAACATCGGCGACCGCAATTCCGAGTTCGTGCGCCGCTATCTGGCACTCGAAAAAATCCGCATCACCGCGGAAGACCTGCAAGGCAGCCATCCGCGCAAGGTGGCTTTCATGCCGCGCACGGGGCAGGTGATGGTGAAAAAACTCCGGCTGCAACAGGAAGCCGGAGTGGCCGAGCGCGAACAGGCGCTCGCGCGGCAGACTTCGGAGGCGCGCGCCGAGCGGCTCGCGCGGGCTCGCGAACGGGTCGAGCTGTTTGCCACGCCGGCCGCGCGCCCGCGTGTCGAACTGTTCGGCACGCCGGGTGCGGCCAGACTCGCGGCAGGAGACGCGGCGCCGGGCACGGCGTCAGGCGCCGCGAAGCCGCGTATCGAGCTATTTGGCGCGACCCCGCGTCCGATCAATTCAAACAACGCCAGAACCGCAGAGGAGGCGTGAGAGCTGTGCAAAAAATCAAGGTATTGTGCGTCGACGATTCGGCGCTGATCCGCAGCCTGATGACGGAGATCATCAATGGCCAGCCGGACATGACCGTCGTTGCAACCGCGCCCGACCCGCTCGTG
>NZ_DASXHA010000046.1:0-9547 GCF_036488795.1 Paraburkholderia sp. | reverse complement strand
CTTTTCGGGCAACACGGTGCCGAGCACCGAGAC
This sequence comes from Paraburkholderia sp., assembly GCF_036488795.1. Taxonomy (GTDB): domain Bacteria; phylum Pseudomonadota; class Gammaproteobacteria; order Burkholderiales; family Burkholderiaceae; genus Paraburkholderia. The sequence goes on along the minus strand of NZ_DASXHA010000046.1, from coordinate 9,514 downwards.
GCCGGTGCGCATCACGTCCATCGGGTGCGCTGCGGCCGGAATCCATTCGAGCGCCGCCTTCACGTTCGCGGGCAGGCCGCGCAGCGCCTTGAGTTTCGTCTTGTAGGCATTCAGTTCGGCCTGCGTGGGCAGCTTCTCATGCACCAGCAGATAGGCGATTTCCTCGAATTCGCAGGTGCTGGCGAGATCCAGGATGTCGTAGCCGCGGTAGTGCAGGTCATTGCCGGTCTTGCCCACCGTGCACAGGGCGGTATTGCCAGCCGTCACGCCCGACAGCGCGACGGATTTCTTCGGTTTGAAGGCGCCGGTGGCGCCATTGCCGGTTGCTGCACCCGCAGTTTGCGTCGTCTCGCTCATCTCCAGCAATCTCCTTTGTGCCCGCTCATTTCTTCTGGTTGAACAGCGTGTCGAGTTTTTGCTCGTAAGCGTAATAACCGATGCTTTCGTACAGTTCAGCGCGCGTTTGCATGGTGTCGACCACCGCCTGCTGCGTGCCGTCGCGGCGAATCGCGCCGTACACGTTTTCAGCGGCCTTGTTCATGGCGCGGAACGCCGACAGCGGATACAGCACCAGTGACACGTCCGCGCCGCGCAGTTCATCCACCGTGAAGAGCGGTGTGGCGCCGAATTCGGTGATGTTGGCGAGGACGGGCACTTTCACCGCCTGAACGAACTGCTTGTACATGGCGAGTTCGGTCATGGCTTCCGGGAAGATCATGTCGGCGCCGGCTTCGACACAGGCCGCCGCGCGGTCGATGGCGGCTTGCAGGCCTTCCACCGCCAGTGCGTCGGTGCGCGCCATGATGACGAAATTCGGGTCCGTGCGGGCGTCGACAGCCGCCTTGATGCGGTCGACCATCTCCTCCTGCGACACGATTGCCTTGCCCGGCCGATGGCCGCAGCGTTTCGCGCCCACCTGATCTTCGATATGCATCGCGCCCGCGCCAGCCTTGGTCAGCGACTTCACCGTGCGGGCAATATTGAACGCCGACGGGCCAAACCCCGTGTCGACGTCGACCAGCACCGGCAGATCGCAGACGTCCGTGATGCGGCGCACATCGGTCAGTACGTCGTCCAGCGTTGAAATGCCGAGATCCGGCAGGCCGAGCGACCCTGCGGCCACGCCGCCGCCGGATACGTAAATGGCCTTGAAGCCTGCCCGCTTCGCAAGCAGCGCGTGATTCGCATTGATCGCGCCCACTACCTGCAGCGGCTTTTCAGCGGCCACCGCGGCGCGAAAAGCGGCGCCGGGCGTCAGGTTTGAGGCGTGCGTAGGCGTGCTCATGATGCGGACTCCCTGGTGGAACCGGCTTCAGCGAAGAGCGGCGCGGCTTCGACCGGCACGCTGCGGCCGGTCGAACGGGCTCGCCGCAGCACCGACCAGTAGTAACGGTAGCTGGCGCGGTCGTGCAGCGTGTCGTGGTGTCGTGTCGGGCCCCACTGGGCGGACTGCGCGGCCAGCAGGATTTCGGTGGCCGTCGTGATCTCGTCTTCGCGCGGCGCGAAGGCCGCGACGATAGCGGGCACCTGCGCCGGATGGATGCTCCACATCCGTGTATAGCCGAATTCGTTGCGCGCGCGGGCCGCGTCGTTGGCGACCACGCTCATCTCGCGCACTTCGGTACTGACGTTATGCGACGGCGCCTTGCCGTGCGCGTGACACGCCGCGGCGATCTCGAGCTTGGCGCGCCGCACCAGCGGATGATCGAACTGGCCGGGCGAGCGCATGGCGGTATCGGGAATCGCGCCGTCGTGCGCGGAGACGAAGTCCATCAGGCCGAAGCTCAGCGCCTCGACGCCCGACAGCGCCGCCAGATCGAACACGCGGGCCAATGCACCGTGCGTTTCGATCAGCAACTGCACCGGAACCGGCTGCGCAACGCCGAGTTCGCGACGCGTCGCCTCGATGAACGCGCACATTTCGGCGGCATCCGGGACGCTACGAATCTTCGGAAGGGTGATGTAAGCCGGCGCGCGCCTTGCAGCGCGCAGAATCAGGCGAACGTCGTCGCGCCAGTGCGCATGATGAAAGTCGTGGATCCGCACGCCGACACGGCCAAAGCGGTCGTGCTCGCTGCCCAGCAGCGATGCGACCAGCTCCGCATGCTCCGCTTCACGCCCGACCTGGGCGCCGTCTTCACAGTCGAGCGTGATATCGAATACCGGCCCGAGTTCCTGCTGCAAAGCGAGCGATTTCAACATCAGCTTCTCACTGCCGGCGTAGTGATCGCAGGCAGGCAGCACAGTGGGCGGCGCTTCGCCGTCAAACAGCACTTCGGCGGGGGTCAGGGCGCGCATCTTCAGCGTCAGGAGGGTGGTTTCTCGTGGAGGAACTGGATGTAAAAAACCGGAACCCGTCGGTGTCAACGGAGTCCCGGTCGGTCTGCATCAGGCGTTTAGCCGAGCAGATGCTGGACGCCGTCGCGCTCTTCGAGCAGCTCGTTCAACGTGGCGTCCATCTTTTCGCGCGAGAACGCGTCGATGGCGAGGCCTTCGACACGCTTGTACTCGCCGTTTTCGCACGTGACCGGCACACCGTAGATGATGTCTTCCGGAATGCCATACGAACCGTCCGACGGGATACCCATCGTGACCCACTTGCCGTTCGTGCCGAGAACCCAGTCACGCACGTGGTCGATCGCAGCGTTGGCTGCCGAGGCTGCCGACGACAGGCCGCGTGCTTCGATGATGGCTGCACCGCGTTTGCCGACCGTCGGGATGAACGTGCTGCGATTCCACTCGTCGTCGTTGATCAGCTTGGTCAGGTCCTGGCCTTCTGCCGTTGCAACGCGGAAATCCGGGTACATCGTCGGCGAGTGGTTGCCCCACACCGCCAGCTTTTCGATCGAAGCGACCGGCTTGGCCGCCTTGGCAGCCAGTTGCGACAACGCGCGGTTGTGGTCCAGACGCAGCATGGCGGTGAAGTTCTTCTTCGGCAGATCCGGGGCCGACTTCATTGCAATGTAAGCGTTGGTGTTGGCCGGGTTGCCGACCACCAGCACCTTCACGTCGCGGCTGGCGACTTCGTTGAGCGCCTTGCCTTGCACCGTGAAGATCTCGGCGTTGGCCGACAGCAGGTCCTTACGCTCCATGCCTTTCGAACGCGGACGCGCGCCGACCAGCAGGGCAATGTCGGCGTCCTTGAACGCAACCTTGGGGTCGTCGGTGATCACGACACCCGACAGCAGCGGGAATGCGCAATCATCCAGTTCCATCACGACGCCTTTGACGGCGCCTTGCGCTTGCGGCAGGTCCAGCAGTTGCAGGACGACCGGCTGGTCCTTGCCAAGCAGATCGCCATTGGCAATGCGGAACAGCAGGGAGTAAGCGATTTGACCTGCGGCGCCGGTGACGGCAACGCGCTTTGCGGGCTTAGCCATTGAGAATTCTCCAGGACGATGCGTTAGACGCTAGGGAAAACGCCATTCTATATGCGCGTTTGGCGAAGCGTTGTGAAACACGGCGGAATTCACCGTTACGCAGGGCCTCAAGCTGATATTGCAGGAGCTGAGGCCGCAAAGCGCATTGCGACAAGACCGCCATGCCGGAAACCTGTGCAGCGGAGCGAGGCACGGGAGGCACCGTGGCCGCTGCATGGTGCCGGGCTCCTGCAATGGTGCGTTTCCGAAGCGTCTGACAGCAGTGAGACGGGCGAATCGAAACCTGGATCGCATGAGAGAACAGCATGTGCAGAGTGGCCCTGGATGCACGACGACCAGCAAAGAAAACAATTAGGAACTGGCCGTCAGATAACCCGCAAACCCTTGCTCGCCCTGGAGTGTAGGAGTGGCCCAAGACAAAGTCAACATTATCTTATGTCTTATATAAGACAGATCTATTGCGGGAAAAGCTCTGGACGGCAGATGGGCCTTTATGATGAAATGCGCGCATGAATTCGAACCCGGCGAGCACTGCGAATCCTGGCGGCCCTACAGGCCCAGGTGAGAGCGTGTCCGCTACCCCACCTGCCACGTCGCCCACTTTTAGCCCCTTGTATCAGCAGATCAAGGGGCTCATTACGCAGAGCCTCGAATCGGGTGAATGGAAGCCGGGTGAAATCATTCCCAGTGAGGTAGAACTGGCCGCCCGTTTCAAGGTGAGCCAGGGGACCGTGCGCAAGGCCATCGACGAGCTGGCTGCGGACAATCTGCTGGTGCGTCGCCAGGGGAAGGGTACTTTTGTTGCGACGCACAATGAAGATCGCGCCCAGTTTCGTTTTCTCAGACTACTCGCCGATGACGGTGCGGAGCATCCGCACGTCAGCCGCCTGCTCGAATGCCGGCGCATGCGCGCCTCGGCGGACATCGCCCGTCAACTCGACCTGAAGCCTGCCGACCCGGTGGTACTGATCAAACGTCTTTTGCAGTTTGATGGTGAAATCACGGTGCTGGATGAAATCTGGTTGCCGGGCGTGGTGTTTCGCGGGCTCACCCTCGAGCGCCTGTCGGAGTACAAGGGGCCGCTCTATGCGATGTTCGAGACGGAGTTCGGAACCCGCATGATCCGGGCCTCTGAGAAGATCCGCGCGGTTGCCGCTGATCCTTCCGTCGCCGATCTGTTGCACGTGCCGCCTGGATTTCCATTGCTTTCGGTCGAGCGCGTGTCCTATACCTATGGAGATCGCCCGGTTGAAGTGCGACGTGGATGGTATGTCACAACCGGGTACTACTATCAGAACGATCTCAGCTGAACGCGGGTTGAAGTGAGGCGCCGGGTTCTAGCTGACGAGGTTTGAACAAGGGCGCTGCGCATCGTGCGTAGCGCCGCTTGATGACGCCGGTATTGCGCGCGTGGCAAAGGATCCTTGGTGTCTTTCGCTGCAGCGCGATATAAAAAGGCGCTAAAATTGCGGATTAGTGTTACTACATAGTAGGGGTCTAGCATGGCTGAAGCCGTAAAAAAACCGAGACCGGAATTCCGGAACATCGGTATCGGGCAAATATTGACGGCATATCGTCTCCCTCTAGCGGGGCGCGTGTCGATTCTCCATCGTGCAAGCGGTGGGCTGCTGTTTATATTCCTTCCGTTCCTGCTGTACCTCTTCGATCAAAGCCTTACCTCAGAGCTCAGCTTTGACGTGTTCAAGGGCTTCCTCTCCAACATCATCGTCAAGCTCATCACGCTGGTTCTGGCGTGGGCCTACATGTTCCACTTCTGCGCCGGCATCCGTTACCTCGTGATGGACGTCAATCACAGCGCGGTCACGAAGGAACGCGGCAAGCAAACCTCCATCGTCGTGTTGATCGTCTCGTCGCTGCTCACGATCGTCTTTGCGCTCAAACTCTTCGGAGCATTCTAAAAAAATGTCAGCTAATAACCGAATCGGCCCGAAGCGTCTCGTCGTCGGCGCGCACTACGGCCTGCGCGACTGGCTCGCGCAGCGCATCACCGCCACCATCATGGCGATCTACACGATCATCCTGCTCGTGTGGTTCTTCGGTGCACAAGAATTTTCGTACGACGGCTGGGCGTCGATCTTCGCGACGCAGTGGATGAAGCTCGCCACGTTCGTGACGCTGCTGTCCCTGTTCTACCACGCGTGGGTGGGTATTCGTGACATCTGGATGGACTACATCAAGCCCGCCGGTATCCGTCTGTTCCTTCAGGCCCTGACGATCGTCTGGCTGCTGGCGTGTGCCGGCTACGCTGCGCAGATTCTCTGGAGAGTATAAAAGAATGGCTGCAATCAAGACTTCTCTGCCGCGTCGCAAGTTTGACGTGGTTATCGTCGGCGCGGGCGGCTCGGGGATGCGCGCTTCGCTGCAACTGGCACGTGCCGGGTTGTCGGTGTGCGTGCTGTCCAAGGTGTTCCCGACGCGTTCGCATACGGTCGCTGCTCAAGGCGGCATCGGTGCATCGCTTGGCAATATGAGCGAAGACAACTGGCACTATCACTTCTACGACACGATCAAGGGTTCCGACTGGCTCGGCGACCAGGACGCGATCGAGTTCATGTGCCGCGAAGCCCCGAACGCTGTCTACGAACTCGAACACATGGGCATGCCGTTCGACCGTAACGCAGACGGCACGATCTATCAGCGCCCGTTCGGCGGCCACACGGCCAACTACGGCGAAAAGCCGGTGCAACGCGCCTGCGCGGCGGCTGACCGTACCGGTCATGCGCTGCTGCATACGCTGTACCAGCAGAACGTCGCAGCGAAGACGCAGTTCTTCGTCGAATGGATGGCGCTGGACCTGATCCGCGACGCCGACGGCGACGTGCTCGGCGTGACCGCGATGGAAATGGAAACGGGCGACGTCTACATCCTCGAAGGCAAGACCACCCTGTTCGCAACGGGCGGAGCAGGGCGCATTTATGCCGCTACGACGAACGCGTACATCAACACCGGTGACGGCCTGGGCATGGCCGCGCGTTCGGGCATCGCGCTGCAAGACATGGAATTCTGGCAATTCCATCCGACCGGCGTGGCCGGCGCGGGCGTGCTGATTACCGAAGGCGTGCGTGGCGAAGGCGGCATTCTGCGCAACTCGAACGGCGAGCGCTTCATGGAACGCTACGCGCCGACGCTGAAGGACCTGGCACCGCGCGACTTCGTCTCGCGCTCGATGGACCAGGAAATCAAGGAAGGCCGCGGCGTGGGTCCGAACAAGGATCACGTGCTGCTCGACCTGTCGCACATCGGCGCCGAGACGATCATGAAGCGTCTGCCGTCGATCCGCGAAATCGCGCTGAAGTTCGCGAACGTCGACTGTATTAAAGAGCCGATCCCGGTTGTGCCGACCATCCACTACCAGATGGGCGGTATCCCGACCAACATCAACGGTCAGGTCGTCGGCACGCCGAGCGGCCACGAAGAAGTGGTCAACGGCTTCTACGCAGTGGGCGAATGCTCGTGCGTGTCGGTGCACGGCGCGAACCGTCTCGGGACCAACTCGCTGCTCGACCTCGTGGTGTTCGGCCGCGCGGCCGGCAACCATATCGTCAAGCACGTGAAGGAACTGAAGGAACACAAGCCGCTGCCGGCCGACGCCGCCGACTTCGCGCTGTCGCGTCTGGCGAAGCTCGACAGCTCGTCGTCGGGCGAGTACGCGCAATCGGTCGCGAACGACATTCGCGGCACGATGCAGAAGCACGCTGGCGTGTTCCGTACGTCGGCTCTGCTGTCGGAAGGCGTGCAGGCCATCCGCGACGTGGCCGCGCGGGTCGACAACATCCACCTGAAGGACAAGTCGAAGGTATTCAACACGGCCCGTGTCGAAGCGCTCGAAGTGGCGAACCTGATCGAAGTGGCCCGCTCCACGATGGTCTCCGCCGAAGCGCGCAAGGAAAGCCGTGGCGCGCACGCGCAAAACGACTTCGAACATCGCGACGACGAAAACTGGCTGCGCCATACGCTGTGGTTCAGCGAAGGCGATCGCCTCGACTACAAGCCGGTTCACATGCAACCGCTGACTGTCGAATCGGTGCCGCCGAAAGCGCGTACCTTCTAAGGCACAAGTCAAAGGAATTAAGAAATGGCCAAGCGTACATTTGAAATTTACCGCTACGACCCGGATAAAGACGCGGCACCGCGCATGCAGACGTACGAGATCGAAATCGACTCGCAAGAGCGCATGCTGCTCGATGCGCTCGTCAAGCTGAAGGCGCTCGACGAAACCTTGTCGTTCCGCCGCTCGTGCCGTGAAGGCGTGTGCGGTTCCGATGCAATGAACATCAACGGCAAGAACGGTCTTGCGTGCCTGACGAACCTGAACGACCTGCCGCAGAAGATCGTGCTGCGTCCGCTGCCGGGTCTGCCCGTCGTGCGTGACCTGATCTGCGACTTCACGCAGTTCTTCAACCAGTATCACTCGATCAAGCCGTACCTGATCAACGACACCCCGCCGCCGGAAAAGGAACGTCTGCAGTCGCCGGAAGAACGCGACGAGCTCGACGGCCTGTACGAATGTATTCTGTGCGCGAGCTGCTCGACGTCGTGCCCGAGCTTCTGGTGGAATCCGGACAAGTTCGTCGGCCCGGCCGGCTTACTGCAAGCCTATCGCTTCATCGCGGACAGCCGCGACCAGGCGACCGGCGAGCGCCTCGATAACCTCGAAGATCCGTACCGTCTGTTCCGTTGCCACACGATCATGAATTGCGTCGACGTTTGCCCGAAGGGCCTGAACCCGACCAAGGCAATCGGCAAGATCAAGGAATTGATGGTTCGCCGCACTGTCTAGGACGAATAGCCCGGCGCTACTGGCGTTGGCTGTCTCCCCACGGGGGCGGTCATCACGCTGGGAGTGGCCGGACGCTACTGACATGAACGAAACATCGCATCAGTCCGACCCCCACCGCCGCGCGCGTCTTCGCTGGCGCGCCCGGCGGGGCCTGCTGGAAAACGATCTGATCTTCGAGCGCTTTTTCAGCCGATATGAGCATGACCTCAGCGATGCCGACGTGGGCGCACTCACCCGCCTGCTCGACCTGAGCGATAACGACCTGATGGACCTGCTGCTCGTGCGCACGGAACCAGAGGGCGATCTTGCCGACCCGGACGTGGTCCGGGTCCTGGAGTTGCTGCGCAACGCTTGAGCGCGGCCAGTCCGTTGTTGCAGGCGTGCAATTATCGAAACCCTGTACCCCTACTTCGATTGAGGATGTGCTATGACCCCGTCAGACGTTAAAGCCACGCTATCGTTCAGCGACAATTCGCCGAGCGTCGAGATGCCGATCTACAAGGGCACCATTGGCCCGGACGTAATCGACATTCGCAAACTGTACGGCCAGACCGGCAAGTTCACGTACGATCCGGGCTTCATGTCGACGGCGTCGTGCAATTCGGCGATCACCTACATTGACGGCGATAAGGGTGAACTGCTCTACCGCGGCTACGCAATCGACAACCTCGCGCAGAACGCCGACTTCCTCGAGACCTGCTATCTGCTGCTGAACGGCGAGTTGCCGACTGCCGCGCAAAAGACCCAGTTCGTCGATACCGTCACGAAGCACACGATGGTGCACGAGCAGATGCAGTTCTTCTTCCGGGGCTTTCGCCGTGACGCGCACCCGATGGCGATCCTGGTCGCGGCGGTCGGTGCGCTGTCCGCGTTCTATCACGACTCGCTGGACATCACCGATCCGCGTCACCGCGAAGTGTCGGCGATCCGCATGATCGCGAAGCTGCCGACGCTCGTCGCGATGGCGTACAAGTACAGCATTGGCCAGCCGTTCGTGTATCCGAAGAACGACCTGTCGTACAGCGCGAACTTCATGCGCATGATGTTTTCGAATCCGTGCGAGGAGTACGTGGTCAACGACGTGCTGGTGCGCGCGCTCGACCGCATCCTGATCCTGCACGCGGACCACGAGCAGAACGCGTCGACCTCGACCGTGCGTCTGGCCGGTTCGTCGGGTGCGAATCCGTTTGCATGTATCGCGGCCGGTATCGCGTGTCTGTGGGGCCCGGCGCACGGCGGCGCGAACGAAGCCGCGCTGAACATGCTGGAAGAAATCGGCTCGGTCGACAACATTCCGGAGTTCATCAAGCAGGTCAAGGACAAGAACTCGGGC
>NZ_DASXHA010000102.1:0-117153 GCF_036488795.1 Paraburkholderia sp. | reverse complement strand
GCGCTGCTCGCCGTGTTCGGTCTGACGCTGCTGTTGCCGCGGTTTGCCGATCATCTGATGCGGCCCCTCGTCAGCGCCGGCAACCGGCTGTCGAACTTCGCCCAGGCCGACGGCCAGCAGGTGCGCGCGGGGTCGTCGTTTCTGCTGGGGATCGCCACGGGTCTGCTGTGGGCGCCGTGCGCCGGTCCGATCCTCGGCCTCGTGCTGACCGGTGCGGCGCTCAAGGGCGCGAGCGTCGGCACCACACTGCTGCTGGTTGCCTATGCGGCGGGCGCGGCCACCTCGCTGGCGGTGGCGCTGCTGATCGGCGGACGGGTCTTCACGGCGATGAAACGCTCGCTCGGCGCGGGCGAATGGATCCGCCGCGGCATCGGCGCGGCGATGCTGTGCGGCGTGGTTGCGATTGCCTTCGGCCTGGACACGGGCGTGCTTGCACGCGTCTCGACGGTGGCGACCGGCGGCATCGAACAGAAGCTGGTCGACCGGCTCTCGCCAGGGGCGACGCCAGCTGGTGCGACGCCGGCTGGCGCGGCTGCATCCAGTGCGGCAACGGACCAGGCCGCGGCAGGTGGCGCGATGATGGCCGCCCCCGGCGCATGATGCGTGCCTCGCAAGGCGCGGCTGAAGACGCGCCGCCACTGCCGGTCGAAAGCAACCGGCGACGTCCGGGACCACACGTTTTCGATCGAGTTTCTGGACCCGGGCGTCGAAGCGTATTCGTTCACGTTCGGTTGAGGCCGGACGCAAGCTGCTGCGCCTGACCGACGTACCCATCACTCAAAGGACTGACCATCGTGAATACAAAATCGAACCTCTCCGTTTCTACATGGAAACGCTTACCCTTCGCCAAACTCGCGGGCGTGCTCGCAATTGCCGTAGGCGTTATTGCAGGTCAACGCCTCGCGAACTCTTCCGAATCAGTAACGAAGATTCCGGCACCGCTGCAAGATGAGAAAGTCGCAACGAGCCACAGCGAAACCGCGGTGTTCGCCGGCGGCTGTTTCTGGGGTACGCAAGGCGTGTTCGAGCACGTGCGCGGTGTAACCCAGGTCACCTCGGGCTATACGGGCGGCGCGGCCAGCACGGCCCATTACGACAACGTGGAAGATGGCGATACAGGTCATGCAGAATCAATACGGATTACTTACGACCCGACACAGATCACTTACGGACGTTTGCTACAGGTCTTTTTCTCGGTTGCGCACAACCCGACCGAGTTGAACCATCAGGGACCGGACCGCGGCACGCAATATCGCTCGGCCGTGTTTCCAGTCAATCCGGAACAACGCACTCTGGCTCGGGCTTATATCGCGCAACTCGATACCGCGCATGTGTTTTCGGCGCCCGTCGTGACGACTGTGGAAGACTTCAAGGGCTTCTATCCGGCGGAGAGCTACCACCAGAATTTCCTGGCCCTTCATCCTGACAATCCATACATCGCGATTAACGACCTGCCTAAAGTGAGCAATCTAAAGCAGATCTTTCCCGACCTGTACCGCAACGACCCCGTGCTGCTGAAAACCACCGCGTCGTAGAACATCAGAGCCTGCGAAACTTGCAGTGTGCTGGACAGCGCAAAAGCAGCATCTAACCCGAATGTATGATTGCTTCAGCTTCCTGCGACGAGTACGTTGAATAAAAGGTCACCGTACTCGTTCAAAACCCTTTTTGGGCGCGGGACCCTCGCACGAGTTGAAAGCGCTTTCGCTACCCTCAATGATTGCCGTGTAGCTGGCCAATCCAGCATGATGGACAAAGCAACCGCCTGGAGCAGGGCGCTCTCGCGTGAAGTATGATCGGCCCATGGAGCGCGCACCCTTGCTCTATCGGTTATTTTTCTTTCGGGAGCCTCTCATGACGACGTCGAAAAAAATAGCGATCACGTTACTGGCAACCGCCGCACTGTTCGGAACCACGTATGCGAGCGCTCAATCAGACGCCGCGACAACCAGCAGTTCCCCTGTGCAGTCGAAGAAGGCCGTACGGGCGCAGAATCGCGAGCTTGTGAAGACTGTTCGTCACGCACTGACCCATACGAAGAATCTGGACTCATCCGACATCACCGTTCTCGCGAAGGGTGGCGTCGTCACGCTCGACGGCACCGTGCCAAGTGATGACCAGATCCAGCGCGCAACCGATGCCACGAGCAGCGTGCCCGGAGTCACTTCGGTCAGGAACAATCTGATCTTGCGAGAAGCAGGCAACTAGGTAAAGGCGCAAGCACGCGCGTTCGCGAGCGTCGCGTGCTTCATACGAATACCAGCCAGCTTACGATTCAAGCTCACCGTGACGTAAATGTGACGCTGGCCCAGGTGAAAACCCGTTTTGCGGACACGCACCGCCAAGCCGTAGTATTCCCGACTGTCCCTCCGTTTCCCTCCGCTGTCAGCAGTTCCACTTTGGCCATCGATTCCTCCCGATGCCGAAGGGACCCTAATAAGTCGTATGACAGCGGTCGTCCGTGCCGGCCGGGAGTGCCGGTGGGCGCAGTCATGACGAGCGATTCAGTACGAAATTGAATTCGAGCGTGTGATACGGCGTTTTCATCCGTGTTCCGTCCGGCGCCGTGCCTTCTTCATGCCGTACCCACGGTGCGACGAGCGAGGAGCGCACCCCGAACACCGCATCTGAATCCAGATACGGATCGCCGTCGCGGAACACGTGCGTAACGAGCCGTTCGTAGCCTGGCGCCGTAATCATGAAGTGCAGATGCGCCGGACGCCACGGATGCCGGCCCAGCGCGGTGAGCATTTTCCCGACCGGACCATCGTGAGGAATCGGATAGGGCTCCGCGACGATCGAGCGAAAGTGATAACTCCCGTCAGCCAGGCTGTGCAGTGCACCTCTTGCGCGATGCGCGTCGTCGCCCGCACGTTGCACGTCGTAGAAACCGTCGGCGTCGGCCTGCCAGACCTCGATGCGCGCTCCGCCGACCGCTTCGCCGTCCAGCCCCCTGACCGAACCGGAGACGAAGCAAGGCTCGCCGTGCGCGCCGTGAGCCACGTCGTCACCGTTTTGATAGGCAGGCGCACCCTCGACAAAGAACGGTCCGAAAACCGTCGCCTCCGTACAGCCTTGCGGCTTACGGTTCGCCATCGCTGTGACGAGCATCGACAGGCCCAACGTATCCGAGAGCAAAATAAACTCCTGGCGCTTATCGTCGGTGATCTCGCCAATCTCGGTCAGGAAGCGAATGCCTTGCTCCCACTCGCGCTCGGTGAGGTTCACTTCGCGCGCGAATGCATGCAAATGGCGCACGAGGCTCGTGGCAATCGTCTTGAGCCGTTCGCCGGCGGCATGTTCGTGGCGAGCCAGAACCGCCTCGGTGATGGTGTTTTCGTCGAGGTTACGCATAGCTGTCGTGTTCCCTGGAAGTGCCCGACTCTAACGATTGTCCACACGCTTGAGGAAGGGGCGGATATCCACAGTACGCCAGATGACCGTCTAATTGAAGGGGTCGTTGCGATTAAAGCGCATGACGTCACTGACTCCTCCGCGAAGGCGCCGCTGCTAGCCATGCGGTGGCGTTTGTTCAGCCGGGTGAAATTGTCCATTCGTTCCGAGCGGCTTGATGCTGCGCCTCCTCTCACCCATATTGGTTGTGCCTCTGATATTTTTCATCACTTAGCAATCCGACACATTCAAGAGACCTCCCATGAAACTCAGTAATCGCCGCGCGACGCGATCGCAAGAGCCCGGCTACCGGCCCGCAAATCCGCTCACCTTCTTTGTGCAGGTGTTCGAATGACCGCCCCTTTGCAAGACACTGCCCCCGTTCCAATCCGCGTCGGCGTTGTCGGCGTCGGCAACTGGGCACGCCATGGTCACATGCGCGTGCTCGATCTACTCCCTCAATACGAACTCACCGCCGTGTTCAGCCAACGGCGCGAAGCGGCGGTGACGGCCGCGGAACACTATGGTTTCAAGTATGTAGTCGACTCGCTGAGCGAACTGGTCGAGCATCCCGAAGTCGATCTCGTCATCATCCTGACCACCGCGCCTCAACACGCTGACGGCGTGCGCGCAGCAATCGCCGCCGGCAAGCACGTGTACTGCGAATGGCCGTTGACACCCAGCGTCGCTACGTCACTGGAATTGATCGCGCTTGCCGCGCAGGCGAAGGTACGACATGTGGTGGGCTTGCAGCGCAGGCTCGCGCCGCATAACCGCTACGTGCGCGATCTGATCGCGCAAGACTATGTCGGCCAGCTACGCTCGGTTCGCATCCACGTGAGCATGAACTACTTCCAGGCCCTGCGTTCAAGCGCACTGCGCTGGACCGTGCCGCCGGAAAATTTTTCGAGCGTGATCGCCATCTACGCGGGCCATTTCCTCGATATGCTGTTCGAAGCGACCGGTTGGCCCGTCAGCATTGCCGCGCTCACCGTCAATCAGTTCGATCAGGTGACGATTGCCGACAGCGGCGAAGTGCTGCAAACCTCGACTCCTGACCAGCTCGTGCTCGCCGGGCGGTTGCCGGGGAGCGCGGTCGTCTCGGTGCATATCGAGGGCGGCAAGCGCAATGGCTCCGGCGTGCAGATCGACATCACCGGCACCGAAGGCGACCTGCGCATCACGAACCGCTCGGCCTTCGGCGACGTAGGCGACGACTATGTGGTCGAAGGCGCGCACGGCAACAAGCTGCCGCTTGAACGGCTTGCGATGCCAGCTTCGTATGATGCGTTGCCCGAGTCGAACCTGCCTTCGGCCGTGCTCGAGCTCGCGCATCTCTATGCGGCGTTTGCGGATGACGTGCGGACCGGCAGTCATACTGCGCCTACATTCGAAGACGCGGTGCGGATGCATCGGCTGCTCGATGCGGCAGTCGAATCGTCGGAAACCGGCAAGCACGTCAAGCTTGGCCAGGCCCTCCACAAACGAAGCCATTAGGCGCAGCGCGAAAAGCGGACGGTGCGTCCCAAAGTCTCTGGAACGCGCCGTCCGCAATGCATGCACCAGGTTGCCGCTTAGTTCTCCAGCACTTCCCTGAGCGTCGCCCGACGTGTGTTGAACGTCATGATCGCCAGCAGGCTTAGCGCCGCGAGCACACCGCCGAGGCGCATCGTCGATGCAATGCCCAGGTGGTCCACCACTGCACCGCCGCTCAATGAACCAAGTGCAATCGCGATCTGCACGGTGCTCACGAACATCGACGAGGCCGCTTCGGGGCGATCAGGCGCGGTCAATTGCATCCACACGCTCAGCATGAGCGGGATCGCGCCGTAAGCCACGCCCCATGCCATCACGGTCGCGATCACACCCAGACGCGACGCCTGCAACATCGGCAGTGCAAACAATGCACTCATCACGAGGGCACCCATTGTCAGCAGCGACGCTTTCAGATGACGCGTCACAAACGCCGAGATCGCAAAGTTCGCCACGAAGCCGAGCACGCCGAAGCCCAGCAGCACCGCGCTGATCCACGATGCATCAAACGCTGCATTGCGTTCGAGGAATGGCGCAATATACGTGTACGCCGCAAAATGCGAACCGAACAGCAGCCCGACCATCAACAGGCTGCGCCGAACATTCGAACGCGACAACATGGCGCGAAAGTCGGCGGTGCGCATGGCAGCCTTCGGTGCAATGGACGGCAACAGCAGCGCTTGTGCCGCGAGGGCAAGCGCCGCGAGCAGCGCGGTCGCAAAGAACGACATGCGCCATGAGCTCAGATCCGCGATCAGCGTGCCGAACGGCACACCGATCACAGTCGCCAGCGTGATGCCCATGAAGATCGTCGCACTCGCGCGCGCAGCCTGATCCTCCCGTACCAGTTGTCCCGAAGCACCAAGCGCGACGGTCCAGAAGCCGCCCAGGCTTGCGCCCAATAACGCGCGGCCGATCAACATGACCGCAAAGCTCGGCGCAATCGCCGACACCAGATTCGACGCCAGCAGCATCACAGCGAGCATCAACAGGATCACACGGCGATTGATGCGCCCGGCAGCCAGCAGCAACATGGGTGCGGAGATCGCCGCGACGATGCCCGGCGTCGTCACCATCAAGCCAGCCGTGCCCGAGGTGACGTCGAGTTCCTGCGCGATCTGCGGCAACAGGCCGACCGGCATGTATTCAGTTGCGACGAACGCAAACGAGCCGAGCGCGACTGACAAAACCGCAAGCCACGACGGCCCGCGCGCCACGGTCTCAATGATTGGGATGAGCGTGCCGTCGCCCACTGGGGAAGGCCTTGCGCAAGGGCCGGCAAGTTGATTGGCATCCATGGATGTGCTCCGGTTCAGAAAATTTGGGTCGAGACGGCCACGTGCAATACGCATAGGTGAGCGTCGATCAGAACGGCTTTCTGAGGCTGAGAATAGGAGGATCGATGGGGAATGTGTCTCCCCATGAGCGCGACGCGCGGGCTACGCGATATCATCGAAGCGCCGCGCGAAGGTCGGCGCAATGCAATCGCTTAACAGGAGAGTGACTTGGCGCTCGGCAACTTCAACGACATCGCGACGTTCGTCTCGGTCGTCAAGGCCGGCAGCTTCACGTCCGCAGGGCAGCAGCTGGGCATCACCCGTTCGGCGGTCGGCAAGATCATCGCGCGTCTCGAGGCACGCCTGCAGGTGCGGCTGCTTCACCGAACGCCGCAAAGCCTGGGTCTCACAGACGACGGTGAAGTGTTCTTCGCGCGCTGCACCCAGCTTCTGGACGAACTGGAAGAAACCGAAACCGCGATGGCCGCGCGCAGCGCGACGCCCACCGGAACGGTGCGCATCAGCTTGCCGATCGCATTAGGTCACAGCCAGGTGCTGCCGGTCATCGCAGCGTTTCTCGCACACTGGCCTGCGGTCACCGCTGAGGTCAGCTTCAGCGACCGCTTTGTCGATCTGGTCGACGAAGGCTTCGATATTGCCATCCGGGTGGGCGAGCCTAAACCCGACTCGCGGCTCATCGCACGTACGGTCGCCACGCAGCAGTTGCTCACCTGCGCCGCACCCGCGTATCTGGCGAGGCACGGCGTTCCTGCCACACCGTCTGATCTTGCCGGGCACCAATGCTTGCAATTTGTCAGCGGCGGCCGCCCCGAGGCATGGTCCTTTACCGGTATTGATCAGGCCTTAGCCAATCTGGGCGGCCGTGTGCGCATGGACAGCGCCGAAGCACTCGTCACAGCGGCCGTGAGCGGCATGGGCGTCATCCATCTTCCTTCCTATCTGTTGGCCCAGCATCTCGGCGAAGGCCGCTTGCAGCCGCTGTTACAGCCGTTTGCCCCCGAACCGTTGCCGATTCGGGCCGTCTACCCCACGCGTCGCCATCTCACGCCGAAGGTCCGGCTCTTCATTGATGGCCTCTATGAAGCATGGCAGCCGCGACCGCCGTGGGAACGCGAAATGCTATAGGTCCCGACCGCCCTATCGTATGAGCTTTGTCGTGCAAAGGCGCAAATTTGTCTGCGTCTGTGCGATGTAACGCCTAGAATTTTCGAAGAGCACCCATCAGCGAAGTTGCAAGTACCCGTCATCACCGATGGGCGAAATTATAAAGAACGGTTGTAATGAGAGGGCCTGAGACGCGAGCCCGGCGGAAACCGCCGAGCGACGCGGTGTAGTCAAAACACATCTCTCACGGGAGCAGCCGCATGAATCAGCACAGTTCATGGGACCGAATCATGATGTCGCTCGCTGTCGCTTCGGGACAGGCCGCCGCAACGGTCGAAGTCGCCACCATGACGCGCGGGCATCGCAACCTGCCTTCTTCTGGCAGGCGCGCTGCACCGGACGAGGCCTGCTGGAGCGGGCACCGAAGCGCGCTCAAGACGATTGAGCCGCTTGACGAAAAGTGCTTGCTGGTGTGCTGGTGCGACCCGACGTCCGGTCATTACGTCGATCAGGTCTGGATTAACGTCACGGCCCGACGAAGCGGTCGCTGTGCGCTCACGGGTCTGCCCATCCGGCGGGGAGACGCGATCTATAAACCGCAGGCGCGTGGCGCGCGGGTGCCCGCCAACTTCAACGAAATGATCCTGCTGTCGGCGTTGGCAGGACGTTCATGACGCGCCAACGAGTGAGCGGCACACTGCGTCGGCGTGTGCCGCTCCCCTGTTCCCACGCGCGTTCAATCGCTTCGAACAGGGTTTTCAAAACGACCCGCCCTGCTTCGCGAGAAGCGAATCAAATCGAGCGAACGAGCTGCCCGGTTTGCGCGACACGAAGTTCCGCTTAAACGGTGCATCATTCGCTAGACAGGCGCGTCAAGGAAAAGCCATCCCAACCTTTAGAGCCTACGGTTTGCACCGCCGTGCTCGTGAGACGCGTGTCCTGCGCCAGCATACTGAAGAAGCGGCGTAGTCCAACCACATCTTCTTCGAAGTTTTGCGGGTCGGCCACCCGGCCTCTGCGCGCGACGTTGTCCGAGACAATCACGCCGCCCGGACGCAACAGTTGCAACGAGAGCCGCAGATACTCTGGATAGGCTTTCTTGTCGGCGTCGATGAACACCAGATCGAACGGTGCGGTTCTGGCGTCGATCAAACCTTTGAGGCTCTCCGTCGCCGCACCGACCACCACGGATACCATCGAGTCCAGTCCGGCTCGTGCGAGGTTTGCACGCGCCACGTCGGCATTGTCCGCATCGATTTCGAGCGTCACCAGGGTGCCGTGAGGCGGCAACGCGCGCGCCAGCCAGATCGCGCTATAACCGCCCAGCGTACCGATTTCCAGAATGCGGCGGGCGCCTTGCATTTTGGCCAACAGATGCAGTAACTTGCCCTGGTTCGGCGACACGTTGATGGCCCGCAAGC
Source organism: Paraburkholderia sp. (assembly GCF_036488795.1). Taxonomy (GTDB): domain Bacteria; phylum Pseudomonadota; class Gammaproteobacteria; order Burkholderiales; family Burkholderiaceae; genus Paraburkholderia. Next base: position 108,404 of record NZ_DASXHA010000102.1, on the reverse strand, counting down.
CGGCCATCTCACTCGATTCAAGTGCGGCGTCCAGCGCGAGATCGGGTTGCAGCAGTTGGTCGCAAAAGAACTGATCCAGCGCATCCCAGTTGTCCTGATCCATCGCGTGACCTCATTGAATTCATGATGCGGACGCCATCAACCGATGACGTGAATCGAGGTTGGACAGAATCACATTTGACGCAGTTCAATGGCAACTCAGCGTGCATACCGCGCCCGCTACGGCGCCAGCGGCACCGAGGCCGAGGCCCAGCCCCAGAGTTTCGAGTGAAGTGGCGCAGCCTTGCAGGCCGGCGGCCACGGTAAGAATGCCCACCAGAACGAGGCAGCGCAGCGTTTTTCCAGCAACGACGCCAGACCGACCACCAGAATTCATTTTCGTCTTCCTTTTACGCGGGCCATCTTTGAGTGCGAGCTAAAACCAGCCGAAGCGAGTTTAGCCAGCGTGCCTCGTCGCATAAGAGTCGAATATGTGGAAGAAGCGCGGGCTGCTTACCAGATTTTCCAGGCGGAAATGATTACCTGCAGAAAGGCAAATATTGCGCTTCTGAAAACGAAAACGCCGCGAGTCGCCATTGCTGCCTATGGCGACCCGCGACGCATAATTTTCTAGCAACGCCCTGTCACGTCATCAAAACGTTTTAGGACATCCATGACACGTGGAGGGCGGCATCCGCAAGAATAACTTCTTCTTTGTCGTATCAACGGCGACAGGTACCACGCAGCACCTGTCGCCGAACAACCGTGTTACCAGGCTACGCCATCAGAATGCGTGGCGCAGGCCTACCGCAACGGCCACTTGCGTGCCCGTCGACGATGGCGCCTGCGTGTTGAGCATTGCATCGCCAAGCAGCGAGCCCGCAGGCGCGCCGTGGGCGTTCTGATACACACCCTCCAGGTAGATGTCCGTGCGCTTGCTGAACGCGTAATCGGTCTGCAGCATGACCGAGTTCCATGCCGGTGACGCGCTCGTCGCACCGTCGCCATAGCCGCCATCCGTGAACGTGTACGAACCCGAGACGCTCCATGCCGTCGTGATCGCATACTTCGCGTTCACCTCGTAGTTGTCGAGGCGCAAATTGCCGCCCAGCGGCAGATAACTGCCGAGGCCAAACGAGAATACGCTGGCCATGTTGTCGATTTGCGTGTGGCTCCAGACGAGGCCAATGGTTGCCGGACCCATCGTGTAGTTGCCGCCCACACCCCAGATACGCTGACGCTGAGCGACGAAGTTGGCACTGCCGTCGCCTTGCGAAATCGCGCCGTTCACATTGCTGCCGATCACGCCGCCGCCGGCATTGTTGAACTGGAGATAGCCGGCCGCCAGGTTAAATGGGCCTTGCGCATACGACGCCGCAAAACCGTACGCGCGATTGTCCGCAAAACCACCGGCCTTGTTGCTGAAGGAATACATGCCTTCGAACGTGAGGCCGTGATAGTTGGGGCTCGTGTATTTGACCGAGTTGTTGATGACCACCGAGTCGGCGGCCAGGTTGTCGTTCTCGAACGGGTGCGCGGCCAGGTTGCCGCCCCACGTGTTGAACTCGGCGGTGAGCGGCCCGAGCAGGTCGTTGAGCACGTCGAACTGGCGACCAAACGTCAAGGCGCCATATTGCTCGCTCTGAAGGCCGACCCACGCTTGCGAGCCGAAGCCGTCGCCCGGGAAAGCTTCGCTGCCGTTGTTGAGGTTGAAGCCTTGCTCGATCTTGAAGATCGCGTCCAGGCCACCGCCCAGGTCTTCCGTGCCTTTAAGGCCGAACACCGTGTTCTGGGTCGAACTGCTGAGTTCCTGCCAGTTGCTATGGCCGCCCTGATTGTTCGTGTAGACAATTCCCGTGTCGATCAGGCCGTATAGCGTCACGCTGCTTTGCGCATGTGCCGAGGTGGCGAATGCTCCGCAAAGCGCTAGCGTCAGCAAAGATTTTTTCATGCTTCCAAGCTCCTTGATATAGCCGGGACTGCGGAAAGAAATGGCCTATCCGGCGCTGCGACTGACGAAACGCAAACCCCGTTTCGACGCGTTCAGGCAAGCCGGATATCAATCAATTCATATAACGCAGCGCCATTGTGCTGTTGCGATGATTGCGTTTAGGGCAATACCAATGGCTTATTGATGGTCAATGCAGGCATTCGATCCCGTCGCGTTCAAACCCATGGAGTGAACGCCTCGAAGCCAGGCGGTTAAAGACCGCGCATTGTAATGGTATGACGTCAAAAATGAAGTGGTGTGGCGTTAACGTCACGCTCCCGGACACGCTGGCCATTGATTCGCCTCACGCAATGCCCGCAGCATAAATCCGCTCGGAGGAAATACTCAATCGTGTGCACCCTGGATCGGATAGTCAGGCATTTTGCTGACGCCTCGGCTTGCGCTTGTTGCACCGCACTGCGCCCGACCCGCATGTTCCAGACGGTGCGCGCACTTCGCCACGGCCCTCAAGGCCCGGACAGCATCGCGACTGCAACATAGGGCAAGTCCCTAGCGTCGTTTAGCCGAGCATTACCCGCCTTCCTCGCGCGCCACCTAGACTGAATGAAACAGGAGGAGACACGGTAATGGCCAAGCTGATCCATACAATGATCCGGGTGCGCGACCTCGAGCGTTCGCTGCAGTTTTACCGCCAGGCGTTCAAGCTCGACATTTCGCACCGGCTCGATTTTCCCGAGTTCAGCCTCGTCTATCTTCGCAATGAGGAAGCCGATGCGGAGATCGAACTGACCTGGAACAAAGGGCAAGCTGATCCCTATTCGCACGGCGACGGTTATGGTCACGTCGCCTTCTGCGTCGACGACGCAACGTCAGAGCGGCAGCGCCTGCTCGACCTCGGCTTGACTCCAAACGACATGCGCGAATTTCGTCGCGACGACGGGCAATTGCTCGCCCGATATTTTTTCATTCAGGATCCAGACGGCTACAAGATCGAAGTCCTGGAGCGCCACGGCCACTATCAATAGAAGCCATTGCCGCACCCCACAGGTGGAATTACATCAAGGAGACAAACATGAAAACAAGGGTGATCCCCATTGCGTCCGGCCCCACCGGACACGTGGAACACGCGGAACACGCAGTTTCCGCGGCGCTGAAAATTCCACTGACACGACGCGAGTTACTGAAGGGCACGGGCGTGATCACGGGCACGCTGGCGCTCTCTTCCATCTTCGCCGCGCTCGCACCAAGCCGCGTGTGGGCGGTTGAATTGCAGGGTCTAGACAGTCATCAAGGCGAGGTGATCCTTGCCTTCACGCGGCAGATCTATCCGCACGCCACGCTTGACGATGCGGTGTACGCACTCGTCGTCAAGGATCTGGATGCCAAGGCACGTAAAGACACCGCCGTACAGCAGCAGCTCGCGGACGGTGTCAGGCAACTGGATGCGCTCGGCGGCTCGGACTGGACCAAACGCGATGCCGCTACGCAGGCGCGCGACGTGGCCGCTCTGGCCGGCACACCCTTCTTCAACACGGTGCGCAGCACCGCGGTGGTCTCACTGTATAGCAACACGCTGGCATACACGCATTTCGGCTATGGCGCCTCCGAGGGCGACGCCGGCTATCTGTACAAGGGGTTCAACAATCTGTCGTGGCTGCCCAATCCGCCCGCCGCGGATAGCGGGCCCATTCCCAAGGATAGCTGACCACTGCGCCAGTCAGAAAACCGAAAATACAGGAGACAAAAAATGGAACAGGATAGCAACAAGGTCCGCTTTTCCCACAATGACCAGCACGTGGTTGTCATCATCGGCTCGGGTGCGGGCGGCGGCACGCTTGCGAACGAACTGGCGCAAAAGGGCGTCGACGTCGTCGTACTCGAAGCTGGCGCATTGCATACACAAGGCGATTTCCTGACCGACGAGTGGGGCTCGTTCCAGATGCTCTCGTGGCTCGACAAGCGCACGACGTCGGGCACGTGGCGCGTCGCACGCGACTTTCCCAATCTGCCTGCGTGGATTTGCAAAACCGTTGGCGGCACAACGACCCATTGGGCTGGTGCGAGCCTGCGCATTCGTCCGTACGAGTTCAAGGCAAAGACCACCTACGGTGACATCAAGGACGCCAACCTGCTTGACTGGCCGCTGACCCGCGACGACCTCGATCCGTACTACGACCGCGCCGAAAAGAAATTGGGCGTGACGCGCACCAATGGTTTGCCGGGCTTGCCAGGCAACAACAACTTCAAGGTGATGTCCGCCGGCGCGACAAAGGTCGGCTACAAGCAGTGCAACACGGGACACATGGCGATCAATAGCGTCGTGCGCGACGATCGCAGTCATTGCTTTCAGCGCGGCTTCTGTTTTCAGGGATGCCGCACCGGCGCCAAGTGGTCGACCCTGTATACCGAGTTGCCACGGGCGCAGGCCACGGGCCATATGGAGCTGCGCACGCAGGCGCACGTGGTGCGCATCGAGCACGATTCACGCGGCAGAGCGAAAGAGGTCGTCTATTACGATGCGAACGGCAAGCTGCAACGCCAGAAGGCGCGCATCGTCGCGGTCGCCGGCAATTCAATCGAAACACCGCGCCTGCTGCTCAATTCGCACTCGGGACGCTTTGCCGATGGACTGGCCAATTCATCGGGACAAGTGGGGCGAAATTACATGCGCCACACCACCGGCTCGGTGTACGCGGTGTTCAACGATAAAGTGGACATGTTCAAAGGCACCACGATGGCCGGCATCATCGAAGACGAAGTGCAGTTCGATCCCAAGCGGGGTTTTGCGGGTGGTTACCACATGGAGACCGTCTCGCTCGGCCTGCCGTTCTATGCAGCGTTCCTCGATCCCGGCGCATGGGGTCCGAAATTCACCCAGGCCATGGACGAGTATGCGTATACCGCCGGCATGTGGATTGTCGGTGAAGACATGCCGCGTGAAACGAATCGCATCACCTTGAATAGCGACGTCAAGGACCAATACGGTCAACCGGTGGCCAACGTGCATTTCGACGATCACCCGAACGACGAGGCAATGCGCGAACACGCCTTCACTCAGGGTAGCGCCGTGTATACGGCGGCGGGTGCGAAAACGGTGTATCGCGTGCCGCCCTATCCGTCGACGCACAATCTGGGCACAGCGCGCATGAGTGCCCGTCCGGAAGACGGCGTATGCAACAGCTACGGGCAAACCCACGACATCCCCAACCTGTTTGTTTCGGATGGTAGCCAGTTCACGACCGGTGCGGCCGAAAACCCCACGTTGACGATCGTGACACTCGCGATCAGGCAGGCCGATTACATCACGGGGCAGATGAGCAGGCATGCGGTCTAGGCGCGAGCGCGAGGCACCCAATGGCCGGGTGCCCCCGCCACTCACGAACGCCCAGGCAAGTTGAGTTAAGCTGACAATCTGCGGTAGATAAACAAGGAGACACGCCATGTGCGGCATCTACATCAACGCCGATCCTATTCTCTACGAGTCGCGTACGCGATCACTGCGCATTCATGGTGTCATTACGACGGTGCGCCTCGAGAATCTGTTCTGGGACGTGCTTCATGAGATCGCAGGACGCGAAAACATGACCACCAGTCAGTTCGCGGTGAAACTGTACGATGAGCTGATCGCGCTGCGCGGCGAAATGCCGACCAACTTCGCGTCGTTTCTGCGCGTGTGCTGTTTGCGTTACCTGTCAATGCGCTCGGCGAACGGCGCGGCCACGCCGGATCCCGCTGTCGCGGATGCCGCAACGGTGAACGACCTGAGGCCGCGCATTCTCAAGACCGTTTGACACGGCGAGACATCAGCGGGGCAGCGCAAACGCTGGCCTCGCGCAGTTCACCCGTCAGTTCGTCCGTTTGCTCACAATCACCAGGCCGCGCGAAAGCCCGCTCACGGTATCGACGGCTTGCGATCCCGCGTACAGCTGCGTGACCGGTACCCACACCGCCGGATATTTGTAACGAGCGACATCGAGAACGAGCGCCGTGTCGCTGGCGGCATCGAAGGCCGCAATGGGCGACCAGTGACCTCCGCCTTCTTCGCCAATTTCAACCCGCCTGAAGTTCAGCAACGCAAAGCGATCACTATGCGCCGTGGTGTTGCGAAGTAAATCGCGGAACTGCGAGAGTGTCAGGTCGCCGGAATGAAATTTCTGGACCTCGACGGGGAATCCGCTCAGGACCGCGCTCAACTGGTCAAGCGTCATGCCTTCATGCGATACGCGCGCAGCGCTAGCCACCTGCGGATCGACGCTGCGAAAAAAGTCTTCTTGCGAAAAATAAGGGAAGTCAGGGTATAGCGTGGAGGCCGGCCGGCGAATGCCCAATGCATTGAGCACCATGACCGAACTCGCGACTGAACAGTAGGCCTCGTTGCGCTGCGTTTCGAAGTACTGTGACAGCGGCCAGTACGACTGATTGTCAGCGGACGATACGAGCCGTTTTTGCCCCTCGGGTTGCGCCAACGCGACGAGGTTTGCCGGAACGGGCAGCGGGCCATCGGCAGCATGCCCGGAAAGGGGCGCATCCCCATGACTCACGCCAGCCGGCACCGGCGCGCAGGCCGCTAACGAAACCCCTAACGAAACGGCCAACGTAGCGGCGATCCACGAAATCCGGCTATGGCGCTGCGACACGCCTGGCAATGAGTCCTTGAACATCGAGCCCTTCTCACGCGAATGGTTTCGAACGATGAATGCTGCGCCGATACGAAAAGCCGCAGCAGCGCGATCCAGTTTTGTAACACGAAACTATTCAGCGCGTGCAGAACGGCCCACCAGGCGTCGAGCAGATTGTTTGGACAAAGCGACAGATGTATTCGCTGCGATGCTGATTATCTGCTATCACTATTTGGCTACAGTGCCTTCAGTCGTACTTCAATCGCACAGCGCACGCGGATTCACATCCCTGTCCCGCGTGTGTCCCGATCCGTCCCATCTGAAAGGAATCAATTGTGAACAAGCTCACCGGCAAAGTAGGCATCGTCACTGGAGCATCGAAAGGAATTGGCGCGGCGATTGCCAAAGCACTCGCGGCAGAAGGTGCGTCCGTCGTCGTCAACTACGCGTCCAGCAGCGAAGGTGCGGACGCCGTCGTCGCAGCGATCACGGCAGCAGGCGGCAAGGCCGTCGCGGTACGCGGTGACGTTTCCAAAGCGGCCGACGCGCAAGGCATCATTGACGCAGCCATTGAGACCTACGGGCACCTCGACATCCTCGTCAACAACTCGGGCGTGTACGAGTTCGCGCCGCTCGAAGCGATCACGGAAGAGCATTTCCACAGGCACTTCAATGTCAACGTGCTGGGTCTGCTGCTCACCACACAAGCGGCCGCAAAGCATCTGGGCGAAGGCGCCAGCATCATCAACATCAGCTCGATCGTGACCCGTATTACGCCGCCCGGCAGCACGGTGTACACGGCAACCAAGGGTGCCGTGGATGCGATTACCGGCGTGCTGTCGCGCGAACTGGGACCGAGGAAGATTCGCGTCAACGCAATCAACCCCGGCATGGTGGTCACTGAAGGCACGCACCAGGCGGGCCTGATCGGCTCGGAAATGGAAGCAGGGGCGGTAAGTCAGACGCCGCTTGGCCGCATTGGGCACCCTGACGATATCGCGGGAGTCGCGGTATTTCTCGCTTCGGATGACGCCCGCTGGCTCACCGGCGAACAATTGCAGGCCGCCGGCGGATTGCGTTAACACGTGGCACGTTAAGCGGTATTCATTGGCTGCAAAGCCGCTTGCTGCTGTGCGTTTGCGTGCAGCAGCAAGCGAATTGTCACGCAGAGATCTGTTCGCTTAAGCAAAACACCTGTTCGAGCGGTTGCCATGCGATTTTTTCCGCGTGAGGCAATGGCCGCTGAAAACGCGCCATGAGCGTCTCCCATTCTTTCACACGGGGATGTGCCGCTGGTCCGATGGCCAGTTGCTCAGGCACAAACCCCGCCTCGGCTTCGATCAACATGAAGAGCCGCGTCTCACGGCGCCAGATCGTCATGTCCTGTATGCCCGAAGCACGAAGATGGGCAAGTACTTCGGGCCAGACCGCGCGGTGATAGCGATCGTACTCGGCGATCACAGCCGGGTCGTCATGCAGATCGAGGGCAAGACAATAACGCATACCCACCTCCTCAACGATCGACAACTCGCATCTCGTCAATTCGTCACGCACTTACCGCCGCGTCGATTTCCAGTTGCACACGCTGTTGCGCGCGAATCGCATCCCAGTCCCAATCAATGCCGATACCAGGTGTGGACGGCGGCGTCGCATAGCCCTGCTCAACCACGATCGACGAGCCGGTCAACGAATCCAGTTGCGGAATGTACTCGAGCCAGCTCGCGTTCGGCACGGCCGCGCACAAACTGACATGCAGTTCCATCAAAAAGTGTGGACAGATCTCGATGTTCATGGCTTCCGCGGCGTGCGCCACCTTCAGCCATGGGGTAATGCCGCCCACCCGCGCGACATCCGCCTGCACGATCGAACACGCGTCCGCCTTGATGTACTCGGCGAATTGCGCCGGATGATAGAGCGATTCGCCGACCGCCACCGGCACCGTCGTCGCCGCACACAGGCGCCGATGTGCGTCGAGGCTCTCGGCCGGCATAGGCTCCTCCAGCCACGCGAGCCGCAGCGGCTCGAATGCCTGCGCGCGACGCAGGGCCTCGGCAAGCGTGAAGCCCTGATTCGCATCGACCATCAGCTCGAAGGTGTCGCCCACTGCGGCGCGCACAGCGGCAAGCCGCGCGACGTCCTCCGACACATGCGGGCGCCCCACTTTAATCTTTGCGCCGCGAAATCCTTCCGCCCGCGCTCGTAGCGTCTGCTCAACCAGTTCGGTTTCCGAAAGATGCAGCCAGCCGCCTTCTGTCGTATAGGTCCGCACGCGCGGTTTCGCACCGCCCGCCGCGACCCACAATGGCAGGCCTGCGACGCGCGTGTTGCGGTCCCACAGCGCCGTATCCACAGCAGCGAGTGCAAGGCTCGTAATCGCGCCCACCGCTGTAGCGTGCGTATGGAAAAACAGGTCGCGCCAGATGGCTTCGTATTCTGCGGGATTGCGCCCAATCAACTTCGGTGCAAGATGGTCGTGCAACAAAGAAACGATGGACGAACCGCCTGTGCCTATCGTGTACGTGTAGCCGGTTCCGCTGCTGCCGTCGCTGCAGCGAATCGTCACCAGCACCGTTTCCTGCACGACGAACGATTGAATGGCATCGGTGCGCCGTACCTTCGGCTGAAGGTCGACTTGCCGGATTTCGACGCTTTCTATCATACTCATGGTTGTTCTATCCTTTGACGCCGCCAAGCGTGAGACCTGCAATCAGGTGCTTCTGAACAATGAACGTCAGCACGATGGCGGGAATGATGATGATCACCGCCATCGCACACATGCCAGCCCAATCCACCGTGAACTGCGCGGTAAAGTCCATCAGACCGACCGGCAAGGTCTTGGTATCGGGACTGCGGCACAATTGCGACGCCAGCGCGAATTCGTTCCAGCTGGTTAAAAACGCAAAGATCGCGGCGGATGCGACGCCCGAACGCGCCAACGGCAGTTCGATATGCCAGAACGCCTGCCAGCGGCTGCAACCGTCTATTTGCGCGGCCTCCGCCAGCTCCGCCGGTACCTCCCGGAAGAAGCCGTCGATCAGCCAGACGGTAAAGGGAACATTCATGGCCAGATACACGATGATGACGCCAATGCGCGTATCAAGCAGACCCGTCCACGCCCACAGCATGAAAATCGGCAATGACAGCGCAATCCCGGGAATCGCGCGCGTGAGCATCAGCACCACGAACAGCAGCTTCTTGCGGCGAAATTCAAAGCGCGCAAACGCATAGCCGCCAAGCACACCTACTACGACGGCAGCCACGGTACTCGCCAGAGAAATCACCACCGAATTCACGAAGTACTGGCGAATCGGCAACGAGGCCATTGCGCCCAAGCCAAACATATTGCGGAAATTGTCGAGCGTATAGCTGCCCGCCTCAGTAAGCGGCTGGTTCGACAGGATGGCGACGTTCGAGCGGAACGCGTTGAGCACGACCCACAAGCCGGGCAAGCAGATCACCGCCATGACGACAAAGACGCCGAACCATAAGGCCGCGCGCCTGAGCGGCGCTCTTAGGGTGTCGAAACCGCTCGCGTGTTCGAAAGTGGCACTCATGATGTCAGGCAGGTCCCATATGTTTGCGCGCCGCGTTGAGCTTGCGGAAGAAATACAGCGTGAACAGCACCGACACGAGCACGGACACGTAGCCAATCGCATTCGCATAGCCCATGTGCGAATCGTCGTAGGCGATACGGCCCACCATCGTCCACAGCAATTCGGTGCGCCCGCCTGGACCGCCGTTCGTCATGATGCGAACGATGTCGTAAGCGCGGCCTACGTCAAGCGAACGGATCGTCATGGCGATATAGATAAACGGCATCAGGTAAGGGAGCGTCACGTAGCGAAAGGTTTGCCACGGCGTGCAGCCGTCGACCTTGGACGCCTCGATCGGATCCTTAGGCAGCGCCATCAAGCCGGCAAGCAAAATCACCGCAAACACGGGCGTCGAATTCCAGACCTCGGCAGCAATCAGCGAAGCAAGCGCGGAATTCGCATTGACCAGAAACGGAATCGTGCTTTTGAGGCCGAACAAGGTCTGCAGCAGATGATTGACGACCCCTGTGCTGTCGTTGAGCATGAACTTGAACTGAAAGCCCACGAGCACAGGCGAAAACATCATCGGGAACATCATGACGGTGCGCAAGATGCGCTGACCTTTGGTCACCTCATTGAGCAGCAGCGCAATGCCCAGCCCCAGCAGTAGTTCAAGGTTTAGCGCGATCGTCAGGAACAGCACCGTGCGGCCGAACGCGGCCCAGAAATCCCCGTTTGCAAAGGCACGCAGATAGTTGCGCAGGCCGATCACATGCCAGATCGTTTCCGGATCGATCAGGCGGTAGGACGTGAAGCTCGTATAAAGCGAAAACAGCAACGGCAGCACGACGACGATCGCCACCGAGAAAAACGCCGGCAGCAGCAGCTTGAACGGCAAGCCCAAGCCCTCATGCGTGGCCGGCATAAGCGTGGGTGCAGCAGACGAATAGCGGATATTGAATCGCATAGTCAGGCGCAGGGCGAGCGCGCATGGGTAAAGGGAAAGACCAGGCGAGGCGATCGATGCGCGCCTCGCTCACGGCGCGTCACTAATCGGAGGCGTCCTGCATGATGTCGGAAACTTTCTTAGCCGCGTCGTCGAGCGCCTGTTGCGACGATTTATCGCCGATCAGCGCCTTTTGCAATTCAGGCCACAGCGCGTTGGAGATCTCGTCCCATTGCTGGATACGCGGCGGCGTGAAAGCATCCTCGCGCGCGGCGTTGCTAAACACGCCGATCGCATGCGCCATATAGGTGTCGTTTTTCGCTTCGAACTCCTTGACGACCGCTTGCTGTGCGTCGACGCGTGACGGAATGGTACCGAGGCGTGCCTCCACCATCTGCGAATCGAGGCTCGTCAGGAACTCAATGAAGCTTGCCGCGACTTCCGGACGGTCGCAGGTCCTGGTGATCGAGAAGCTGTGCGAGCCCGACCATCCCGGCCGTTTGTTCGCCACACCTAGCGGCGCCGGCACCACGCCCACCTTGCCGGCCAGTTGCGAGGTCTTCGGGTCGTTATAAAACGAAGCGAATCCTGGCCAGTCCAGATCCAGTGCAACCTTGCCGGCGGCAAAGTTGTTGCCCAGGTCGTCCCACACATAGCTCGGCACACCCTTTGGCACCGCCCCCGACTTGTAGAGATCCACGAACCAGTTGAGCGTCTTGACGCCAACGGGCGAATTGAACGCCGGACGATTCTTCGCATCGAGCAACTGGCCGCCGTTGGCAATCAACAGCGAATAGAACGTGCCGGTAATGGCTTCGTCCTTACCGGGGAACTGGGTCCCGTAAAAGTTGGGTGCCTTGGTAAAGAACTTCGCTTGCTGCGTGAATTCTGCGTAGGTTTTAGGCGGTGCAAGCGTCGCACCGAACTGCTTGCGGTAAGCGCTCTGGTTGGCGGGATCGTCGTAAGCGGCTTTGTCGTAATACAGCGCTTCGATATCCACGGAACGCGGTATCTGCACGAGATGCCCGTTGATCTCCGACGCCTTCACCAGGCTGGGCGAAAACGCCGCCAGATAACTGGCGGGAAACAGGCTCTTCAGGTCGCGGAAGATGGGGTACTGTGCCGCGAAGTTCGTATGATTCGACGACACGCAATAGTCGATATGACCCGACGCAATGTCCTGCTTTAATTCGCGGTCAAGCTCGAAATGACTCTTGCGCGAGACGATTTCGACTTTCGCGCCTGTTTGCTTCTCCCATAGCGGAATGCGGGTATAGAGCGCCTCGTATTGCACGCCGCCAATCAGCTTGACCCGCAACGTGTAACCTTTATATTCATTATCCGCATGGGCCACGCCCGACGCGACGATGCCCACGAAAGCCAGCACCGAGGCAGCGAGCTTGAGCATGGTTGGTAAAGTTGGCAAGGTTGGTAAAGTCGGATTAGGCATCACTGTCTCCTCTTTTATGGATCCGCCGTCATGCCGCACAGCTTGTGTGCGGCAATTGCGTCATGCGAGCTCCGCGGCGGTTCGGCTCGCAGTGATGTACTCGCTAGCGCAAACGTCGTCCGCTGGCGCGATCGAAGATGAGCACCTTCTCAGGTGCCGCGTGCAACGCGATCGTGGTGCCGGCGCGCACGTCGGTGCGGCCGTTGAGCAGCACGCAGCACGGCTCGCCGGCAACCGTGCCGAACAGTTCGGTTGCCGCACCGGTCGGCTCCACGACTTCGAGCGCGAACGGCATGCCGTCCACGCCGCCGATTTGCAAATGTTCGGGGCGCACACCGTACACCACTTCCTGACCGTGCGTGGCGTTGACGAGGGGAACGGGCAGCATGAGATCGCCGATCCGCACCCGTGCTTGCCCCTCTCGCTGCTCGTAGCTCCCTTTAAAGAAGTTCATCGCAGGCGAGCCGATAAAGCCGGCCACAAACAGATTGTCGGGATCGTCGTAAAGCGCCAGCGGTGTACCGATCTGCTCGATCACACCACCGTTGAGCACGACGATGCGGTCGGCCATCGTCATCGCTTCGATCTGATCGTGCGTCACATAAACTGTCGTAGCGCGCAGGCGCTGATGCAGTGCCTTGATTTCGGCGCGCATCTGCACGCGCAGCCGCGCATCGAGATTGGAGAGCGGCTCGTCGAACAGGAAAACTTTCGGATCGCGCACGATGGCACGGCCCATTGCCACGCGCTGCCGCTGCCCGCCAGACAGGTTGCGTGGATGACGATCGAGCAGCTCCTTAAGACCCAGCAGCGCAGCGGCCTTTTCTGCGCGCGATGCAATTTCCTGCGCGTCGTGATTACGCAGCTTGAGCGCGAATGTGAGGTTTTCCAGCACCGTCATATGCGGATAAAGCGCGTAGTTCTGGAACACCATGGCAACGTCGCGCTCACGAGGCGGCAGCGCATTGACGATCTGACCGTCAATCAGAATCCGGCCGTGACTCACGCCCTCCAGCCCCGCCAGTGCACGCAGCAACGTGGATTTCCCGCATCCGCTCGGCCCCACCAGGACCAGAAATTCCCCGTCCGGCACCTTCAGGTCGATCTGCTTCAGGACCTGAACAGCACCAAACGACTTGCGCACCTGCTCGAATGCAACCGCTGCCATCCACCCTCCTGTCGGGTTGACCGGCGGGCCGCAGACGTGCCGTTAAGCCCGCGTCGACGCCCTTGCCGTCTTGTTCACTCAATTTTAGATATGAAATGCTATTTTATGAATGAAATTTACTAGGTGTTTTCCCCGGCTGCGGAACGAGCCGTCCGGACGTTCGCGCGAACCCGCGTGGCCCTACAATCTGGTTGGTTATCATGTGCGCCACTTCATCTGGCTCAAACTGGCTTCAACTCGCTTCACCTGGCATGGCAGGAGGAAACTTGAACGACAACGGAACGCGCTACTCGGCGCCGGCACTTGAGAAAGGTCTGGACATCATCGAGTTGCTAACGGATCACCCGGAGGGTTTGTCGCTGGCCGAGCTCGCGAAAGAGTTGGGCCGCACCACTGCCGAAATTTTCCGCATGGTCGTCACGCTGGAAACGCGCGGTTATCTGCTCGCCATCGGTGACCGCTATGTGCTCTCGCTACTGCTCTTTCAATTGGCGCATCGGCATCAACCGGTTCGCTCGCTGGTGTCGGCGGCGCTACCGTTGATGACGCAACTTGCCAAACAGGCCGGTCAATCGTTTCACCTGTGCGTGTATCAGAAGGGACGCGTGTTGATTGCAGCCGGTGTTGAAAGTCCGGAACGCTGGGGGTTTTCGTTGAAGGTCGGCACCTTGATCGGCCTCACTGATACAGCGTCGGGACAGGTCTTGCTTGCCTTTCAGGAAGAACCGCAACGCGTTGAAATGCTGGAATTGCATATACCGGTCGACGGCGAGCTGGAGGTCAACCCACCGCAGCTCGCCAAGGATCTTGCGCAGATCCGCAAGCACGGCAATGCGCGCATGCCGAGCCGTCAGGTGAAGGGCGTGAAGAACCTGGCCTACCCGGTGTTCGGTCGCGACGGCCATGCCATCGCAACGCTCACCACGCCTTATATCGAGCGCATCGACAACGCTGAGGTACCTTCAATGGCAGAAGTCGGCGACATGATGAAAGACGCAGCGCAAACGCTGACCGCCCTGATGGGCTTTAACGTCTATTGGGATTCGGCGACTCAGCCATCGCGCTGAATACTCATTAGCTATCCATATTAATCTTCAAGATACCCGCCAGAACGAATAGCGACCTGGCGGCTCAACAGCAATCGCACTGCTCGCCCTCGAATTTCCCTCCATCTGCATCACACATAGTCCATCGAACCTGCGCCCTCGGGGCTCGCGTATACCCCATTGCAGCGGCTTTTTTTCCGTGAAACACTTCTTTCCATCTGCTGTGTCGGACATGATTCCGATATATCAGACAGACGGAATCGCAGCGCGCGGGTCTTGTCCCCTGCCGTTTCCGTCCGAATGCCGACTTCTCACTTCCGACCGGGAACCAACATGAGATTTGTCAAAGAGAGCACACGAGTCGCCGCCCTGTTTGCTGTGGCCGCTCTGTTGATGCTTGCCGCTTGCACCAAAGTCGCCTCGCCCGAACAAGGCGGCGTGGCCGATTCCACACTCAAGCAGGTCCTGCAGCGTGGCACCTTGCGGGTCGGCGATTGCCTGACTTTTGCCCCCTTTGGCTTCTATAACAAAGACGGTCAACCTGATGGCTACGACGTCGACCTCGCCAGGGAACTGGCGAGGCAGATGGGCGTGAAGCTCGAAGTTGTAAATACAACCAGTGCCAACCGGATTCCGAATCTTCAGACCAGCAAGGTCGACGTGGTGTTCTGTAACTTCACCCGCAACCTGGAACGTGCCAAGGAAATCGCGTTCACGAGTCCGTACGTGGTGGCAAGCGAAGCGCTGCTCGTGAAGAAGAGCAGCGGCATCAAGTCGATCAACGACATGTCGAACCGCACCATTGCGACCGTCAAGGGTTCCACCAACGGCGACGAGGTGCGCTCGCTGAACATGCAGGTGAAGATTCAGGAATTCGACAGCTCCGAGGCGGCAATTCTTGCCGTCAAGCAAGGCCAGGCGGACGCGATGATCGAAGACAACAACTTCCTCGCTTATCAGGCCACGCTCGACCCGGATCTGACCGTCACCAACGAAGCACTGGTGCCGCTCGAATACAACGCGTTTGGCGTTAAAGCAGGCGATCAGGTGTGGCTCAACTATCTGAACCTGTTCCTGTTCCAGGTGAATGCGTCGAAGCAGAACGCACAGCTCTACAAGAAGTGGTTTGGTGCCGACCCGCGCTTCCCGCTGAATCCGCAGTATTGAATCCGGGTCAGGTGTACGACGGAGGAACCATGAGCTATGAATGGCTGACCCTTGCGGGTTACTGGAGCGATTTCGTCCACGCGGCGTGGCTGACGCTGCAGATCACGCTGCTGGCCTTCGTTCTTGCAATGCTGCTCGGCCTGATCACCGCACTCGCGAGCGCATCGCGTTCGCGAGTGCTGCGAACCGCGGCGAGCGTGTATATCGAAGCCATCCGCAACACGCCGGTGCTGTTGCAGATCTTCATCGTGTTCTTCGGGTTGCCGTCGCTGGGCATCACGTTGAACGCCTATACGGCCGGAGTCATCGCGCTAGGCGTGAACGTGGGCGCCTATCTTGCCGAGGTGTTCCGCGCGGGCATCCAGTCCGTGCCGCGCGGCCAGCTCGAAGCTGCATCGATCCTCGGCCTCGGGCGCCGGCAGATCTTCATGGAAGTCGTGCTGCCGCAAGCGGCGCGCGCCGTGTATCCGGCCATCGTCAATAACCTGATTCAGCTTCTGCTCGGCACGTCGCTCCTGTCGGCCATCGCGTTGCCCGAGTTGAGCGGCACGGCGACCGTCATCAACGCACGCACGCTGCTCTATATTCAGACTTTCACGATCACGTTGATCGCCTATCTGGTGTTGAGCAACCTTCTGTCGTGGGTGGCGGGTCAAATCGGCGTGCGCGTGTTTCATCCGCCACTCGTCCTGAAGAAACGCACGCGCCGTGCATGGTTCATCGCCCGGCAGGCTGACCGCACGCGAATGCTTTAGGCGGAGATCGAACATGTCAAGTGAATTGCTCACCACCAGTCTCGCGATCCTGCTGCAGGGATTGATCGCGACCTTGCTTTTGTCCGTCGCTTCGATCGTCGGCGGCACGCTGATCGGCTTGCTCGCCGCCGTGTTGCGCTCCTTCGGACCATGGGGCACGGCGCGCATCGCGAGGCTCTATACAGAACTGTTTCGCGGCACACCCGTGCTGATTACGCTGATGTTTATCTACTTCGGCGTGTCGTACTTCGGCTACGCAATCGATGTTTTCGCGGCGGGCGTGGTCGGCCTGAGTGTCTACCAGGGCGCGTATATCGCCGAGGTGTTCCGCTCCGGCATTGAAGCCGTGCCGAAAGGGCAGTGGGAAGTGTCGCAGATTCTCGGCCTGAGCAAGACGCAGGCGTTCTTTTCCGTCGTGCTTCCGCAGACCGGCAAGATTGTCTTGCCGCCGCTCATTGGCCAGTATCTGTCGCTGATCAAGGACACGTCCATCGTCAGCATGATCGGCATGTCTGAATTGATGCATGGGGGGCAGGCCATTGTCGACCGGGTAGGCAAACCGGTAGAAATCTATGGCCTCGTCGCCGTGCTGTATTTCATTGTGTGTTTCCCGCTGTCGCAGTGGGTGCGGCACCATGATCGTAGAAGGAGTCTGTTGTCATGAGCACTGCCATCCTGTCGAAGTCCATCATCAACCTGAACGGCGTCTCCAAGTCCTTCGGTGCCACGCAGGTCCTGAAGGAGATCAACCTTGATGTGAAACCAGGCGAAGTGCTCGTGTTGATCGGCGCGTCGGGCTCGGGCAAGAGCACGGTGCTGCGCATCATGAGCGGTCTTGAAACAGCCGACTCAGGCGAAGTCTGGGTCAATGAAGTGCCGTTGCACGACGCGCGTCGGGCGAAGGAAATCCGTGGCCATGTCGGTATGGTGTTTCAGCAATTCAATCTGTTTCCACATAAAACCGCGCTCGGCAACGTGACGCTTGCGCTGATCAAGGCTCGCAAGATGAGCCCCGCGGATGCCCGCAAGCGCGGCATGGTCGCATTGGAACGCGTGGGTCTCGCGGATCGCGCGGACCACTATCCGAGCCAGCTTTCAGGCGGCCAGCAGCAACGTGTGGCCATCGCGCGAGCGCTGGCGGTCGAGCCCGGCATCATGTTCTTCGACGAGGCAACCTCTGCCCTTGACCCGGAACTGGTCGGCGAAGTGACCGAGGTGATGCGCGGTCTCGCGCGCGATGGCATGACCATGGTGGTCGTGACGCACGAAATGGGCTTCGCGCGCAAGACAGCCGATCGCGTGGTGTTCATGGACAAAGGCGTGATCGCCGAACAGGGTGCACCCGAGCAGATCTTCGTGAATCCGCAAAACGAGCGCACCCGGCAGTTCCTGCATAGGGTGCTCGACCATTGAGGTCGTTCCTGCCTGCCAGGCTCGCCACCAACAAGAAATAAACGGCGACACTTCGCCGACGGAGTTGAACGCATGTCCGCACCAGAATCCTCAAGGGCCAGAGGAGTTGATCGGGTCGTCAGCATTTTCAGGCAGTTGCACATCGCGCGACGTCCCATGACCATGCGCGAGCTGATCGAAGCGACCGGCGCGCCGCGCTCGAGCATCTACGAACTCGTCACCATCCTCGCAGACGCCGGATGGCTCGAAACCTCAGCGGACGGCAATGTATTTTTCGGCCGCGAGATGCATTACTACGGCGCCGACTACGCGGTCCATAACGACCTGATCAGTCGCGCGCATCAGGCCATTCTCGCCCTGGTTCGCACTCACGACGAGACCGCCCAACTGTGCATGCTCGAAGGCAACAAATACACAGTAGTGCTTTCGGAAAACAGCTCACGGCCCTTCAATATCAGCTCCGATATTGGTGTGAAGGTGCCGATTCCATGGACCGCTAGCGGCCGCCTGTTGCTCGCTCACCTGCGCCCCAACGAAATTCGCGCGCTGATCCCGGCTGACGACTTTGTTCTGGACAATGGCAGACGTGTCGAATTTGATGACTTTCTGCGCGACGTCGAACAGGCGGCTGAACAGGGTTACTGTTGCACCGAAGGTCTCTCGCACACATTTCGATACTGCATGGCCGCGCCCATTCGTGACCGGACAGGTCTGGCAGTAGCCGCACTTTGCTTCATGACGAGTCGCGATACCGCGCCGGAAAAGCGCGAAAAAATGCTGGAAGATCTGATCCGGTCGGCCAAGGGTTTATCGCAGCCTTATGCACGGTTGTGAGTACCGGCCTGCTGGCAATACCGCGAGTCGGAGAAGGCGCACCCTGCTACGGGTGCGCCTTCTCCATGAAGCGTGGGCTACACGCCATCAGCCTGATACAACTTGATCACTGCGGAAAAATCCAGACGCCCCGCGCCTTTCGCGCTCAAGCTCTGATACAACTGCTGCGCAAGCGCACCGAGATAGACCGGCTGACGCGCGGATTTCGCCGCATCGGTGGCGAGACCGAGATCCTTCAGCATCAGATCCGTGCCAAAGCCGCCGGTATAGCCGCGCGACGACGGCGCGGTCTCTATCACGCCCGGGAACGGGTTATAGGTATCGGAACTCCAGCATCGCCCCGTTGAGGTATTGATGATGCCGCCCAACACCTTCGGGTCGATGCCGAGCGCCGCGCCTAACGACATCGCTTCCGCCACGCCTGCCATCGTAATGCCGAGCACCAGGTTGTTGCAGATCTTCGCCACCTGCCCCGTGCCCGTGTCTCCGCAATGGACGATGTTCTTGCCCATCGCGCCGAGCACCGGTTTGACCTGTTCGAACGCGGCCGCGCTGCCGCCCACCATAAACGTCAGTGTGCCCGCCGCCGCGCCGCCCGTACCGCCGGAGACCGGCGCGTCGACGAATCTGTTGCCGTGCTGCGCGGCCAGTTCGGCGAGTGCCTTGACGCTCGCCGGGTCGATGGTGCTCGAATCGATGATGGTCACGCCTTTGGCAATGCCCGCTAACACACCGTCGTCCGCGGTCAACACGCTGCGCACATGCGCCGCTGCGGGCAACATGGTGATGACGCACTCGACGTCCGTCACCGCAGCCTTCGGCGAACCGGCCGCTTTCGCGCCTGCATCCACCAGCGCCTGAACGGCCTGTGCATTCAGATCGAACACATTCACCGCGTGGCCGGCTTTGAGCAGGTTGTGCGCCATCGGCGCACCCATATTGCCTAGTCCGATAAAGCCAATTTTCATGATTGCGTCTCCACTTCGTTTTTCATGCGCGCCGCTCAACGCAGGCTGATCGTGGTGTTGACGCCGTCGTTCACGGTCGCGTCGTCGAACCAGCGTGCGGTAACAGTTTTGGTCTGCGTATAGAACTGCACGACCTGCTTGCCATAAGGACCGAGATCGCCGAGCTTCGAGCCACGCGAACCGGTAAAGCTGAAGAACGGCACCGGCACCGGAATTGGAATGTTGATGCCCACCTGCCCCACGTCGATCTCGCTCTGGAACTTGCGCGCCGCCGCACCGCTTTGCGTAAAGAGTCCAACGCCGTTGCCGAACGGATTGCGGTTGACGAGTTCGATCGCATCATCAAGCGTCGGCACGCTGATCACCACCAGCACCGGCCCAAAGATTTCGGTGCGATAGATTTCCATTTCCGTTGTGACATCAGTGAAAATCGTCGGTCCGATGAAATTGCCTTGCTCATAACCCTGGACCTTGATGTCGCGTCCGTCAAGCGCGAGCGTCGCACCTTCTTTCACACCCGTTTCGATCAGGCCCAGTACGCGCTGCTTCGCGGCACGCGACACAACCGGTCCGATATCCGTGCCGGCCTGATTGCCTGCGTTCACCTTGAGCGTCTTCGCTTTCGCGACCAGATCCGGCAGCCATTGCTGTGATGCACCCACCAGCACGACGACCGATGTCGCCATGCAGCGCTGGCCCGCCGCGCCAAAACCGGCGCCTGCCAGTGCGTTCAAGGTTTGCTCGCGGTTTGCATCGGGCAGCACGACGGCGTGATTCTTCGCGCCCATCATCGATTGCACGCGCTTGCCGTGTTCACTGCCGAGACGGTAGACATGGGTGCCCACCGCTGTGGAGCCGACGAACGAAACGGCCTTGACCAGTTCATGCGTGCACAGCGCATCTACGACTTCCTTGCCGCCGTGCACCACGTTCAGCACGCCTTTCGGTACACCTGCTTCAATCGCCAGTTCGACCAGTTGCATGGTGGACAGCGGATCCTGCTCCGACGGCTTGAGCACGAAGGTGTTGCCGCACACAATCGCCATCGGGAACATCCACAGCGGAATCATGGCGGGGAAGTTGAACGGCGTGATACCGGCGCACACACCAATCGGTTGACGCAGCGTATAGGTGTCCACGCTGCCTGCAACGTTCTCGGCAAATTCGCCTTGCTGCAAGGTGCCGATTGAACATGCATGCTCGACCACTTCCAGACCCCGGAAGATATCGCCTTCGGCATCCGGGAGCGTTTTGCCTTGCTCGGCGGACAGCGTCCTGGCAATGCGCGGCATATGCTCGCGAATCAGCGCCTGATACTTCAGCATGATGCGCATGCGCGCGCCGATCGGCGTGTGCTTCCATGTGGCGAATGCGGCGTGGGCAGAGCGGATTGCGGCATCCACTTCTTCGGCTGTCGCAAACGGCACGCGTGCGAGTACTTCCTGAGTGGCCGGATTGACGATATCGCGCCATTCCTTCGTGCCCGATTCGACGAATTCACCGTTGATCAACAGCTTGACCGTAGCTACGCCCGCATTGGACGGCTGGATGACAGCATTCATGTTTGACTCTCGTGGTTTGGTTCAAATTCAGTCCGGCCTCATGCCGGACACAAAGGTGATACAGCGGGTTAGTCGCTGCGCGAGCGCATCAATAACGTGCAGAACACAGCGAGGATGCCGAGGGCAACCATATAAGCGACCACGTAGTGCGGATGACCACCGCCGGTTGCGAGCAACGCGGTCGCGATCATCGGCGCGACGCCGCCGCCGAGCACGCCGGCAATCTGCACTGACAACGAGATCCCGCTATAGCGAATCTCCGCAGGAAACTGCGAGGCGAACAGTTGCGATTCCGGTGCATACAGGATGGGAAACACCACACCCACGCCCAACACCATGGCCCACCACACCGTGAGCGGATTGCGCGTGCCGAGCATCGCGAAGAACGGGGCGGCAAACAGGCACATGATGACGAGGCCAATCAGAAACAGACGCCGCTGGCCGATGCGATCGCTCAGGTAGCCGCAAAACGGCATCGTGAAGAGCGACAACGCGGCACCCGCGGTAATCGCATGCAGAATGGCCGCCTTGGGAATCTTCAACTGGTTGGCCGCATACGCGAGCGCAAACGCCACCACCAGATAGAACCACGTGTTCTCCGCCGTGCGTGCGCCGATAATGATCAGGAGTTCTCGCGGATGACGCCGCATGGCATCGAGGATCGGCGCCTTGACGGGTGCACCGTGCGCCTTCACGCGTTCGAAGTCCGGCGACTCCGGCACACGCACGCGGATCACCCAGCCGACAATCACCAGCACGATGCTGGCGAGGAACGGAACGCGCCATCCCCACGCGAGCAGATCGGCCTCGGGCAATGCCGTGACGGCGGCCATTACCAGCGAAGAAAGGATCAGTCCGAAGCCCACGCCGGTCTGCGGCAGACTGCCGAAAAAGCCTTTACGTCCAGGCGGTGCATGCTCGACCGCCATCAACACCGCGCCGCCCCATTCGCCGCCAACGGCCATCCCCTGCAGGAAGCGCATTGCAACGAGCAAGGTGGCGGCCCAATAGCCAATGCTTTGATACGACGGAATCAGGCCGATCACCATGCTCGGAATGCCCATCAGCAATAGCGTGACGAGAAGCATCGACTTGCGGCCGATGCGATCGCCGAAGTGCCCGAACACAATCCCGCCCATTGGGCGTCCGATGAAGCCCACGCCATAGGTCGCGAATGCAGCGAGCGTCCCGAGAACGGGATCGAGCGTGGGAAAGAAGATCTTGTTGAACACGAGCGCGGCAGCGGTGCCGTACAGGAAGAAGTCATACCATTCGATCGTGGTGCCGGCCATGCTGGCCCACCCCGCGATCAGGTAATCCCTGGCACGCCTGGGAAGCGGCGCGGCAACTGCCGCCCCGTCAGGGGTCGATTGCATCTGCATCCTGGTGTCTCCGGTACTTTTTGTGGGCGGCGTGCCGCGCGGGTGACGCGGGCGACCTGAACCGTGGTTGTTCCAGCGGCTTGCAACCGAGTATAGTTATTCGAATATCCACGGCATATAGATGAAAAAGCCCATCTGATATGCAAAAAAACACAAGCAGCGGCCCTGTTGCGTCACGCAGCGGCTTGCATGCGACCGGAGACAGGATGCAAAGCGTGAACTGGGACGACCTTCGCTACTTTCTGGAAGTAGCACGCACCCAACGTGCGAGCGGCGCGGCCAAACGTTTAGGGGTGGACCACACCACCGTCGCACGCCGCGTGAGAGAACTGGAAACCGCGCTCGGCACGGTGCTGTTCGACAAGTCGCGCGCCGATGGCTTCGTGTTGACGGCGGATGGACAGCGCCTGCTCGCGTATGCCGATGCAGTCGAAACCACCGTGCAATCCGCTGCCGAACAATTCACAGGGGGCGCCCATTCGCTATCGGGACACGTGCGGGTGGGCTCTACCGAAGGCTTTGGCTGCTTTTTTCTCGCGCCCCAACTCGCGCGTTTTACCCGCAAGCATCCGGACATTTCAATCGATCTGCTACCCGTGCCGCATTTCGTCAGCCTGTCCAAACGCGAAGCGGATCTCGCCATCATGCTGGAGCGGCCCGAGCGGGGCCAATACGTCTACACGAAACTATGCGACTACCGGCTCAAGCTGTACGGCACGCGTGATTATCTGGAACGTCATGAGGCCGTGAAAACGGTTGCCGACCTGCGCGACCATGCCTTTATCAGCTACGTCGCGGATCTGGCCTTTAGCCACGAACTGCTCTATCTGGACCGCGAGGTTCCCAATGCGACGGCGAACCTGTGCAGCACCAGCGTGATCGCACAATATTTCGCCGCGCTGCAAGGCAACGCGCTTGCGATTCTGCCGTGCTTCATGGCCGCATCGAATCCTTCGCTGATTCCAATCCTGCCGGACGAAATCATGGTGACGCGGCATTTCTGGTTGTGCTGTCGCGAAGATCTTCGCAAACTGCGACGCATCACTTCGCTATGGGACTATCTGCGCGCGGCAGCGGATCAGAACAAGCCGCTGCTGATGGGGGAAGCTGCACATATGCAGTACGTGGAGGCATAAAGCGCGCTCGCGCCGGATTCCATCTGCTGCAAAGGGATTGACACATGGGTGGTTGACTCAGGAAACTAAAATGACGAAAATAGTTTCCATGGAACGGCGACCGGAACCTCGTCGCCTCCCTGGCAGCCTTCCGAATAGCTCATCAATCAAAACGACGCGATCGCCCGCCAGACCCTTTTTCCACTCTGGTACGCGAGGCATTCATGAAGCTGGATTCAACACCCCCTGTTCTGATCGTAGGCGCCGGACCCACTGGACTCACGCTTGCACTCATGCTGCAACGCTACGGCGTGAACTTGCGCATCATCGACCGCGCGGCGGCGCCTGCCAACCTGTCGAAGGCGCTGGCCGTATGGAGCGGCAGCCTCGAAGGCCTGGCGCCGTTCGGCATCGTCGATCAATTTCAGGCGGCCGGTGTGCCGCTCAAATCGCTGACGTTCGGTGACGGCAATCGCGTATTGGCCCATCTTCCGTTCGGCGACGGCATCGACAGTCCCTATCCGCAGCCCCTGCTTTTGCCGCAGTCGCGCACCGAAGCGATCCTCGGTAACGCGCTCGCTGAAAGCGGCGCGACAGTCGAGCGCGGTGTGGAGCTGGCGGCACTCTCGCAGGATGCATCCGGTGTCACGGCAAGCTTGCGCCATGCGGACGGTCATACCGAACAGGCGACCTTCCGTTATCTGGTCGGCGCGGACGGCGCGCGAAGCGCCGTGCGTCATGCGCTGGATATCGAATTCGAAGGCTATACCGAGCCGCAAACTTTTCTCCTCGGAGACGTCCGCATCAGCGGTGCTGAGCTGGATCGTCATAGCATTCATATCTGGTGGCACGACGGCGGCACCGTGGCGCTGTTTCCATTCGAAGACGGAGTGTGGCGCATTCTTGCCGAGCGCCCGGCGAGCGAGGGCGACGCCACGCCTACCCTCGAAGAATTGCAGCGCAAGATGGACCAGCATGGGCCGGCTGGCGCGCGCCTTCACGATCCGGGCTGGCTTGCTGCGTTTGCAACCAATGAACGTCTTGCCGCACGCTACCGCGTCGGCCGTGTCTTTCTCGCCGGCGACGCCGCGCACATTCATAGTCCCGCAGGCGGCCAGGGCATGAACACCGGCGTCCAGGACGCGCTCAATCTCGGCTGGAAACTGGCCCGCGCAATCACAGGACGGGGTGACCCCGAGTTACTGCTTTCGAGCTACGAAGCCGAACGCCGGCCCGTTGCTCGCGAGATGGTGGCGGCGGCCGCGCAAAAGCTTCATGTCTCTATGGCCAATAGTTCCG
Organism: Paraburkholderia sp.; assembly: GCF_036488795.1. Taxonomy (GTDB): domain Bacteria; phylum Pseudomonadota; class Gammaproteobacteria; order Burkholderiales; family Burkholderiaceae; genus Paraburkholderia. Next base: position 83,217 of record NZ_DASXHA010000102.1, on the reverse strand, counting down.
TGGCGCGCCTGCTGCGCGATTTCGCGGTCACCGTGGCAGGTCACCTCCCCGCTGTGCAAAAGAAGCTTCAGCTCGATTTATCCGAAACGGAAATCACCTATCGGGATGGCGCGTTGGTCGAGCTTGGCGGGAAGCCGCGTCATGCCAGGCGTGGCGATGTTGGCACACGCGCGCTCGACATCAAGATCGTCGATCCGGCATCCGGCAACGCGCGCACCTTGTGGCCGCTTCTGGATGGTACCCGGCATACGTTGTTGCGCTTCTGCTCCAGTGAGGCGTCGCCCGCGCTCGATTCGCTCATCACACGCTTTGCCGACGGTCTAAACATCGTCACCGTGAATCCGCTGCACGATCCGGACGGTGAAGTCCGCACGCGCTATCGGATCGACAACTCGGGATGGGTACTGATCCGGCCGGATCAGGTGGTGGCGGCGCGCGGCGCAGACAACGACACGACCGCGCTTGCAACCTATCTCGAGCGGCTCGTAGCACCGAGGCAAGCCGCATGACGAAACGCGCCACAGCGGACCAGTCACGCACTGCGAAGGCGGGCACGGCATCACACGCGCCCCTCGCACTGCCTCAGGTCGATTTCGACGACAGCGCCGCCGGCCGTGTTCTCGCAGCTGCCCGCGAGGTACTGCTGCGCGACGGCTACAGCGGACTGACCATGGACGGCCTGACCGCCGTGCTCGGCATGAGCAAGAAAACGCTCTACGTCCACTTTGCGTCGAAGGATGAGATGGTTGCCGCGATCTTTGCGGCTACCGGCGCGACCATCCGCAGGCAAGTCGGCGAACTGCTCGACGCCCCCGGTGACTTCAGGGAAAAACTGGATGGCACGTTACGGATCGTCGGCGAACACATTGGCAGTTTGAGACCCGAGATCCTCGAAGATCTGCAACGTTTTGCGCCGCAGTTGTACGCTGAAATCAACGCGATCAAGGCCCGCAATATTCCGTTGATGCTGACCCGCGTGTTGAAACTAGGCGTACAACAGAAGCTGGTTCGCGCTGATGTGGACGTGTCATTCCTGATCGAGTACTGGGTGATCGTTGCTGGCGGCCTGCACGACCCAGCACTGCTTGCGCGTACGGGCTTGACCCCGCGCGCGGCATTCAACAAGGCGCTTGAGCTGTTTTTAAACGGGGCGTTGACGTCTTCCGGCAAGGCGCAAGTGCACGCGCCCCGCTAGGCGCCGTGTGGGATGAAGGACCACATTCGCGGAGATCGAAGTCACACCCGTCTCCGCGCAGCCGGCCCTCAAAACCTCATCGAAGCCGCCTCCAGCCTGAATGTCGAAACGGACTTCTTCAATTCGGCCGCTTGCGATTCAAGCGAACTGGCGGCCGCCGCGGCCTGCTCGACCAATGCAGCGTTCTGTTGCGTGACCATATCCATTTGTCCGATCGCCACACCGACATGGCCAATGCCCGTGCTTTGCTCGCTCGAAGCCGCCGAGATCTCGCCCATGATGTCGGTCACGCGCCGCACCGAGGTGAGGATGGCCTGCATCGACTGCTGCGCTTCGCCCGCCAGCGACTCGCCTTGGGACACGTTGGCCACCGAGGCGTCGATCAGTTGCTTGATCTCTTTTGCCGCGCTCGCAGAACGTTGCGCAAGGGTGCGGACTTCGGCCGCTACCACCGCGAAACCACGGCCTTGCTCGCCGGCGCGTGCCGCTTCGACGGCTGCATTCAGCGCGAGAATATTCGTCTGGAATGCGATGCTTTCGATCACGCTGATGATCTGCTCGATTTTCTTCGAGCTATCGGCAATCGAAAGAATGGTCTGAACCACTTGACCGACCACCTTGCCGCCGTCGTCGACGGTGCCCGAGGCGGTCACTGCAAGCTGGCTCGCTTGCATCGCATTTTCGGCGTTCAGCTTGACGGTCGCCGTCAACTGATCCATCGACGATGCCGACTCAGCCAAGGCCGACGCCTGCTCTTCAGTCCGTTGCGACAAATCGGCGTTGCCTGCGGCAATCTGCTTGGCGCCAATGGCAATCGAATCCGCGCCCTTCTGAATCTGCCCGACGATTTCAGTCAAATGCTGCTGCATCTGATGCATGGCCGCCAGCAGGCTGCTCCTGTCACCATGCTTGAGCTGCACAGTCGCGCTCAGGTCGCCTTCGGCAATGCGCTGGCACAGCTCCTTTGCATACTCGGGCTCGCCGCCCAGCGTCGTGCGGATATTGCGGATCAGCAAAAGCATGGCCGCGGTCAGCGCGGCGAGAATGACCGTGGCGAATAGCAGATTGCGCAATAGCACCGCATAGAATGCGCCGTTGATGTCGTCCACATAAGCGCCGGTGAACACGTGCCAGTCCCAGTCCGGAACGAAGCTGCTATAGGTGATCTTGCCGACCGGCACCCCGTGCGGGGTTTTGGGCCAAATGTATTGACTGTAATGAGCGCCGCCCGCCGACGAACTTTTGACGATTTCGACCGCGATATGCGTGCCGTTGGAATCGACCAGTTCCGACTGGTTTTTTGACTCCAGTGAAGGACTGACCGGCACGAGAAGCGCCGTCACCGAAGAATCGTAAATGGCGAAATAACCGCTGCGGTCTGCGCCGTAACGGATCCCGCGCAACTGTTCGATTGCCTGATGTTTGGCGTCTTCGACGGAAAGCGTATGGTCTGCCGCTTTCTTCTGGTAGTGGGAAATCAGCCCGAGCGCCGTGTCCATCTGTTGGGACAGCATTTCCTTACGGTCTTTGAACATCGCTGAGCGGCTCGTCAGGGCGCTCGTGACCACGAGTACAGCAACACCAATCCAGAGCAGGGCCAGGATGCTCCATAACTTCTGATTCAAGGTCAGTTGCTTCATCTATTTCATCGCTCAAAGGTCGGTAAAGGCAACCCCGGACAACTGCCGTTTACCTTTTTTATAGTCAAACCGCGATCCTCATAGGGTGAGGTCCGGCCGCACGAAACAGTTGCCTAGCCGCTATTTCGGCAAACGTTTGCCGAACTTGAGGGTGAGTCCGCAAATCACGCGATTCGCTGCATGTATTTCGGCAGATCCGGTTCGGGCAAGACCGCCAGCACCTTCAGGCGCTGCAACGTGCGTTTGTGAGCGGCACGCAGATGCGTCTCGAGCGCAGCGGCGGCGGCATCCATGTCGGCCGCCAGCAGATGCACCAGCACCGCACGATGCTCCGACAAGGTAGCGGGCTCGGGATGCAGATTGAACGCGTTGAAAAACGCATGATTCACCGTGAGCGGCATATGCGCGTGCTCGATCATCTCCAGCAGCTTGCGATTCGGCGCATGTCGCAGGCAATCGACGTGCAAGGTGGTCTCGAGCTGCTGCAATGCGTCGGCATCGATCAGATCCGGTTCACGGATCGCACGGTCGAGATCGGCCAGCGCTGCGGCCAGCATGTCCCGCTTGAGATGGGGCTGGCTCGCGCGTAGCGCGGCCGGCTCGAGCAACAGACGCAATTCATAGTCCTGCGCCACCGCGCGTGCGGTCAGGGGTCCGGCAAGCCAATGCGAATAGGCCGATTTTTCGACGAGGCCGAGATCGCGCAAGCGGCTGAGCGCTTCGCGCACGGTGCCGCGGCTCACGCCGAATGCTTCGGCGGCGCTCGACTCGTCGATGCGGAAATGGCCGAATGCAATGCCGATCGACACCGCGGCTTCCAGCGCGTGATAGATACGTTCGCTATTCGACGGCAATTCGAGCGGAGCGGGTGCTTCGTCAAAGCCAAGCGCGGCTTCGGACAACGGCACACGAAGCGGTTCGGGCACGCTGCCGTCGGCATGCGCCACCAGGTAGCCGCGCCCTTCGAAGGTATGCAGCAGGCCGCCCGCGTGCAGCATTTCGAACGCCTTGCGCACCGGCACGCGGCTCGTGCCGAAGATGCGCGCCACTGGCCCCTCGAGCAGCACGAGTCCGGGCGCCACACGGCCAAGGGCGATCGCGCTCTTCAACTGATCGTGAATCAGGCGATACCGTAAGCGTGTGTCCGCTTCAACACCGGCTTCGGCGTGTGTCGAAAGCGGCGGTGAACCCGCAGCGCGTGCGCGTCTTGTCATCGTCAGGTTTTCACAGCGTCGTCAGGCCCGCATGAATTCGTTCCAGCGACGCACCAGGTAGTTGTGCTCGTCCATCACGGAGTCCCATACCGCGATGTGCCCCATCCGCGCGACATAACTGCCGCCGTCGCGCTGCTGGCCTGCCGCGACCAGATGCTTGCTGGTAGGTCCGGGCAGTTCGGCCGAAGCGGGTTTGCCATCGTACCAGTAAGCCCATTCGGCAGGGTCCAGATAGTCGCGCGAGCGCTCCGGGTTCGCGATGTAGAAGCCCTGGCGCGCCATCGACGCCCCCGCCCAACCCTCCAGCCACCAGTTCAGATAATCATAGGCGGCGTCCAGCACACGGCCATGCGCGACACGCGACAACGACATGCCGCCGAACCACGCACGATAGCCCTCCTTCGGACTGGCAAGCCTGAAACGCAGCCCTGCGCGTTCCAGTTCGACGGTGGCGGGCGACCAGATACTTTGAATCGCGACCTTGCCGGCGATCATCAATTGCGCGGCTTCCGCGAAACTCGACCAGAACCCCGCGAAATGGCCGCGCCGCTTGAACTCGATCAGCGTGGCAATCAGACCGTCGATCTCCTCGATGGTCAGATTGCCGATATCCGCGAACTGCATCAGGCCGCTCGCTTCGACAGCCAGCGCGGCGTCGATGGCGCCGATGGCCGCGTCAGCCTGCAACGCGGCGCGCCCGGCCATCTCCGGCGCGAGCAGCCAGGCCCAGCTTTCACCCTGTGCGACGAGCGCGGGCGGCACGGCATCCTCCAGATAAACGAAGCTGTCCGCGTTGTGGGTGAGCGGCAGCATGCTCAGGCGCGCAGTCGGTTTGCGCGCGAGCGAGCCGTCTGCCTGCACGAAGAGCCGGTCCACCGGCACGCTGCCTGCGCTCGCGCAGGCGTGCCGCGCGAGGCGGCCTGTGCGCGGCAGCGAGTTGATTTCATCCCAGCGGCGAATCCGCGCCGTTTCAATGGGCTGCAGCGCACGCGCGGGCCACAGGCAGTCAATGCTATGAAACCACTGATCGTAAAGCTCGTAGCTTTCCGGATGCATGACGCCTTGACGCTGCACGGCGAAACCGTCGTCGACGATGAAGCGCAGCTTGATACCCAGGTCCTGTTCGGCCCGCTTGCGCAAATGTTCCTGCAGCGTGACGGTCGTGCCCAACACGCGCAGTTCGACCTTGCCGGAATGCACGGCGGGCGCGAGCGGTGCTGAGGCAACGCTTGCGCCCGCCACCTGGGAATCACGAGTTTTCGAACGGACTGGGTTCAATGAACGGCTTCTTCGAGATGTTGACGGAACCGCATATACGACGCTTCGACACGCTCGCTTGCGAGCCCTTCGGTGATGAACACGAGGCGCGAGTGCATCTTGCCATCGGGCCAGGCGTCGAGATGCAACACCGGATGCACGAGATGCTGGACGGCGTGCAACACGGCCGGCTGATTCGAACCTTCAATACACAGCAGGCCCTTGACGCGCAAAATCTTATCACCGTGGCGATTGAGCAGCATGGTGAACCACAGTGTGAACACCTGCCAGTCGAGCGGTTCGTCGATCTGGATGCAGAACGCGTTGATGTCGGGCTGCGTGGCGCTGCGGTGGGTAAGCGGACTCCTGGCTGCATTGGACCACGGGCGGTAACGGTCATCGTCGCCGCCGTGCGCCGACGGCGGCGCGACGGACCTGCTCAAGCCCTCGGTCGCGTTGCCGAGCCTGCGCATCAGATCATGCGTACTGGCCGATGCGAACAGCCGATCCAGCAGACCTGCCGAATCCTCGCGATCACGCACGATCACGCTGGCTGCCGGATTGAGCATGGCGAGGCGATCCGCCAAAGCGGCCACGCCCGCTTCATCCGCGAGGTCCGCCTTGCTGATCAACAAGCGGTCCGCGGCGGCGACCTGCGCGAGCCACTCCGGATGCCGTGCGGACTGCGACATGGCGTTGACCGCGTCGACCACGGTGATGGTCGCGTTCAACGCGTAGTGATTGCGCACCACGGGATCGGCAAGCAATGTGGCAATGATCGGCGCTGGTGTCGCCAATCCGGTCGTCTCGATCACGACGCGCGAAAACGGCGGCAACTCGCCGCGCGAACGCTGAGAAAACAGAGTCGCGAGCGCATCGCGCAACTCGCCGCGAATCGAACAGCACACGCAGCCGTTGTCCAGTAGCACCGTTTGCGCGTTGACCTCACCCACCAGTAGATGATCGAGGCCGACAGCGCCGAACTCATTGACGAGCACGGCTGTGGTTTGCGCGGCTTCACCGTGCAGGACATCGGCTAGCAAAGTCGATTTGCCGCTGCCGAGAAAGCCTGTTACCAGCGTCACCGGCAAGATGTCGTCGCTCAGGCTCATGGCGCATCCTGCGTATCGAACAACGTCAACGGATCGAGCGGACGTCCCAGCATTTTCTCCGCGACGCGCCACACCTGCGCGAAGTCGCCGACGAGCTCACTGGCGCCAGTCGGCGAACTGAGGACAAACGACTGCCCGTGAAAATCGTCGAGTTTGAGCCGGAACTGCGCGAGCACACGGTTAGCCAGCGCGGCCTGAATGAGACGTTGACGCCGCGCGTTCGCGCCCTTGACCGGCGCCGTCGTATTGGACCAGTGATTGCCGCCGCCCAGCAGGCCGCACATTCCGCACATACATCACGCTCCTTGTTACTTTCGACTCCCACGTTACGCGTGAAAGTCAGGGCATTACGTCGCCCGAGTTCGGCCCGAGCGTCTGACCGACAAACAGGTTACCGCCCGGGTCGGACGCGAGCAGCAATGCCACCGGCGCCACCTCCTCTGGCCGCCCAAAACGCCGCAGCGGCAATTCAGCGGATTTTGCCTGTTTCCACGCCGCACTGATACCGTCGACGAGCGGCGTTTCGATCGGCCCCGGCGCGATTGCGTTGACGAGCACGTTGTCCGGCGCAACTTCGAGCGCGAGCGATTTGGTAAAGCCGATCACGCCCGCCTTCGCTGCCGAGTAGTGGCACAACTCCGCGCCGCCCTTGATGCCCAGTTGCGACGCGACATTGATCACCCGCCCCCATTTCTGCCCGATCATCGCAGGCAACGCACGCCGTGTACACAGGAAGACGCTGCGCAGGTCCACGCGCATCATGTCGTCCCACATGGCCGTGGTCAACTCGGTGCAGCGCGCCTGGGTCAGCATGCCCGCGTTGTTGACCAGAATGTCGATACCGCCAAACGCGCTGAGACAGCGCTCGACAATCCGGTTCGCGTCCGCTTCCTCGCCGACGTCCGCTTTCACCGTTTCAACCGTCGCGCCTGGAGCACGGCAGGCCTCCGCCTGGCGTTCGAGACGTTCCATATCGCGGTCGGCCAGCACCAGACGCGCGCCCGCCTCGGCATAAGCCTTCGCAATCGCTGCGCCAATCCCGCTGGCCGCGCCCGTCACCACCGCGCGGCGGCCTTCGAGAGAAAACGTGTTACGTTGAGCTGTTGTCATGTGACAAGGTTCCATCCTGATTGATAAGCCATGCCTGGCAATCTCGACACGGCGTCTAGCCTGGCCAGCGCACGGTCAGGCCGCCGTCTGCGATGATGGTCTGACCGGTGATGTAAGACGCGTCGCGGCTCGTTAAAAAGCGGATTAGCGTGGCGATTTCGCGTGGCCGCCCTACCCGCTGCAACGGGATGCTGCGTGCAGCCTCGCGCAGGCCTTCCGGCCCGAGCGAATTGACGGCGTCGAGTGATTGCGGTGTCTCGATCAGGCCGGGAATGACCGCGTTGCAACGCACGCCACGCGGTGCCAGTTCCATCGCCACGGCGCGACACAATCCAGGCACGCCCGCCTTGGCGGCCGAATAGTGCGCGTGCTGCTCCCAACCGTAGACACCGCCGGCAATGGATGAAACCGCAACCATCGCACCGTCCGCTGCAATGTGCCGTGCAGCCGCGCGAAAGGTCCGCATGACCCCGGACAGATCCACATCGAGCATCTCGAACCATTGCTCGTCGCGCATTTCGGTGAGCGGCGCCTGACGCAGCAGACCCGCGTTGGCAATTGCGTAGTCGAGCCGTCCGAAACGCTCGACCGCCGTGCGCGCGAACGCTTCGGTCTGCTCTGCCGAGGTCACGTCGACCGCCTGCATGGCGCACGTGCCGCCGGCCTCGCGCACCAACTGCTCAGTGACGGCCGGATCGTGCGGATCACCGGGAAAGTATCCGCCCACGACAGTCACGCCGATCTCCGCATAGGCAACGGCAAGGGCCTGGCCAATGCCGCTTGCGGCGCCGGTAATGATGGCTACAGGTGCTTCTTTCACTTGAATCGCTCCGATGCGAAGTTGAGGTTCAAACGCGGCCGCGTCGCCCCTGAGATCACTTGACGCCTTCCGGGTGCACATGCTTCGCGAAGAAGATCAGCACGCCCGACAGGAAGCACGGCACCGCGCCGAACCAGATTGCCGCATGCATCCAGTCGACGCCGCTGTTGAGCATCGACGTCACGCCAACGCCCGCGAGAATCGCGCCGATCGGACCCATTGCGTGGACGATCGAACTACCGGTGCCGCGAATCGAAGTCGGATAGCTTTCGCCGATAAAGAACAGCGCTGCGGAGTACGGTCCAATCAGGAAGAACAGGCCCAGGCTATACAACGCGACTACGACGCCGGCACTGCTCGGTCCCAGCAACATTGCGCCGAACGCGAGACCGCCAAGCATCCAGCCGATGGCGAGCGTATTGCGCCGGCCGATCTTGTCGCCGATCCAGCCGTGGCTCAGATAACCGCAATAACCGATCACGTTCGACAACACCAGAATCAGCAGTGAGTTTTCGAACGACACGTTGTGCACCCGCGTCAGCACGGTCGTGCCCAGCACGCTGAACACCTGAATCGCCGACCAGTTCAGCAGAATGCCGCCACCCAACACGAGCGTCGCGCGCAGCGCATCGCCGCGAAACGCTTCACGTAGACCGGCGCGGCTATGCGCTTCGTAATCCACTGCATGTTCGCTCGCCAGCGAGCGCGCGTCGTGTTCGTGGCCCGCTTCGCGCAGTTGCTTGATGCGCTTGTGCAGCATGAATTGCGGACTTTCCTTCAGACGCCGTGTCATGAAGAAAATCACAATGGCCGGAAACGTCGCGAAGATAAAGCAGCCTTGCCAGCCGATGCGCGGCAACAGCAACGCCGTCAGTCCCGATGCGATCAGCGCGCCGATCGGCCAGCCGCCTTGCACGAGGCTATAGATAAAGCCCTTGTTGCGATTCAGCCTGGGATCGTTCGCCGCCGAATACAGTTCGTTCAGATAGGTCGCATTCACCGTTTCTTCCGCGTAGCCGAGGCCGGACAACGAGCGGATCAGGATCAGCGGCACGCGTCCCATCGCGCCACCCACCACCGTCAAGCCGGAACAAAGCGCGGCGCCCGCGACGGTCCATAGCAAACCCGCTTTGCGCCCGGCGCGATCGAGCAACGGTCCAATGCCGAAGGCAATCACCGCCGTGCCGATCGCCACCAGCGTGGCGATTTCAGCTTGCGATGCCGCGTCCCAACCGTAGTGCTTGCCGATTTCCGGCAATAGCGTGCCGAACAGAATGAAGTCGTAGACGGCAAACACCCAGGCAAAAAATGCGACGATCGTCGCGCGCTTGACGTCAGACGGCAGGATCTTCTCAAGCTTGAAGCCAGCCGCGCTTAGCGGGTTCTCTTTCATCGTGCTCTCCTTGGAGCGAGGTTGTTATTTGCGCGGACTACGCGCCAGAAAGTCGTCGGCGATCTCGTCGCACGTGCAGAAGCGCACGCCTTCGTGAGTGCGGAAATGGGCGATCAGGCGTTCCAGCATCAACAGCACCTGCGGGCGGCCCGACACGTCCGGGTGAATCGTGATCGGGAACACCGCGTAGTCGTGCTCGCGATAGACCCAGTCGAACTGGTCGCGCCACATCTGCTCGATATCGCGCGGGTTCACAAAGCCATGACTATTGGGCGATTTCTTGATGAACATCATGGGCGGCAGATCGTCGAGGTACCAGTTCGCCGGCACTTCGACGAGTTGCGTTTCCTCGCCGCGCACCAGCGGCTTCATCCACGCATCCGGATGTTTGCTGTAGTCGATCCTGGTCCACGCATCGCCCACCCGCACGTAATACGGATGGAAGTCGTTGTGCATCAGGCTGTGGTCGTACTTGATGCCCTTCTTGACGAGCAGTTCGTTCGTTACGTTGCTGAACTCCCACCACGGTGCGACATATCCAGTCGGCCGCCGGCCCGACAGCGCCGTCACGAGTTCGATGCTGCGGTCGAGCACGGCTTCTTCCTGCTCGGCAGTCATCGCAATCGGATTTTCGTGGCTGTAACCATGAATGCCGATTTCGTGCCCCGCGTCGGCGACCGCTTTCATCTGTGCGGGGAAGGTCTCGACCGAATGACCGGGGATGAACCAGGTGGTCTTGATCTTTTCGCGCTCGAACAGTTTCAGCAGACGCATGGAGCCGACTTCACCGGCGAACAGACCGCGTGAAATATCGTCCGGCGAGTCTTCGCCGCCGTATGAGCCGAGCCAGCCGGCCACCGCGTCGACGTCGATACCAAATGCAATCAGAATTTCCTTGGCCATCTTTTCCTCTCCTTGCTCTTACGATGATTAACTGCGCCGCCTGACGCGGCTGGCTGCACGGACGTGCGCATCCATCCGGCGCATGGAGGCATGCGCCGGTTTCGAATCTTTCCCGGAAACTACAAAAGCGTGCCGGCTAAAGCACGTGCGCCTGTTTTGCCACGCCCGCGATCGCCGTCACGACCTCGAATAGCGCGTCGTCGTCACCCTGCGGGCGCATGATCTGCACGCTGGTGGGCAGACCGTCGGTGTCGAATCCCGATGGCATCGCGAACGCCGGCGTGTCGAGGAAGCTGCCGGGCATCGTCAACGCCAGCGTCTGGAGATTCACACGTGCGAACAGTTCCGGATCCGCTGCGACAGCTGCCAGTTCCGGCGCGCCAAAAGCGGCGGTCGGTGCGATCAGCGAGGCACCCGCCAATTCTTCGGAAAACGAAGCAATCAGTTCCTTGCGCCGCGCCAGCAGCATCTCGCGCCGGCCGGGCGGAATCGCACGGCTCGCCTCCAGACGCGTGCGAACCCGTGCGTCGATACGCGCCGCGTCCGGCGAATCGAGCAACGCCCGATGCAACGCAAACGCTTCGAGCGCGCCGATCCAGCCGTCCTCGCGAATGGTTTTGGCCACTGCGGCAAGCGTGGCAAGCGCGCGCGTTTCGATCGTGGCACCCGCTTGCTCGAGTTGTGAAACGAATTGCACCAGGTTCGCGGCCACCGCCTTCGTCACTGCATAACGTTCGAACAACGACGGATCGACGACAAAGCGCAGACCCGCGAGTTTCACTGGGCCTGACAGCGGCGCAACCGCCGCCCGCGGACGCACAATCGCGTCGAACGCGAGGCAGTCCGCGACGCTGTGCGTCAGCGGTCCCAAGGTGTCGAGCGTCTCGGACAAGCCGACCACGCCCTCGCGCGAATAGCGCGACGTGCTGGGGCGATAGCCCACCAGACCGTTGAAAGCGGAAGGGATGCGGATCGAGCCGCCGGTATCGGTGCCGATGGCGATCGGCACCACACCGCACGCCACCGCAATCGCCGCACCGGACGACGAGCCGCCCGGCACGCGAGTGCCTGCGGCCACCGCTGGATTGGTCGGCGTGCCGAAATGCGGATTCAGTCCCAGCCCGGAATAGGCGAACTCGCTGAGATTGGTCTTGCCGATGCATATCATCCCCGCACGGGCGCCGGCTGCGACGAGCGGCGCGTCCTGCGCCGCGGCCGCGTGCGCCGCAAACACCGCAGAACCCGCCGTCGTCACGGTGCCGGCCACATCGAACAGGTCCTTCCATGCAACCGGCACGCCATCCAGCGGGCTCAGCGGACGGCCCGCCTGCCAACGCTGCGCCGAAGCCCGCGCCTCTTGCAAGGCGCGCTCGGGCGTCAGCGAAATGAACGCGTGCGGCACCTGTTCCGCACGCTCCAATGCGCCGCGAACGGCCGAAACCGGGTCGGCCTGACCCTCTGCATAGCTGCGCGCGAGCGCCGCGGCGGTGACAAATGTTCCGGACATCCGGATAACCTCGCTGATCAGGATTCGCTTAAATGGATTTCGTCGACAAGATACGTTTTCATTAAACGAGGATCAAAATAAGCTGGATACCAGGGTTTTCACGGGCATGACGGTATATCGAGGCTGCAACACCTGCGGAAGGCAAACCGACCGACAAAAACAAAGGGGCCGCTTCCGACGAAACGGCCCCCTGCACGACGCGACATGCCTGCTCGATCTGCACTGTCCGGCAATCAGAACCGGTGACGCATTCCTGCTCCCACCACCACCTGCTGGTCGCCGGACGACATGCTTTGGCCGCTCACATCAGCAGTCAGACCCGAGCCGTCAGCACTGATGCGCTGATAGCTCGCCTGCAGGTAGATGTCCGTGCGCTTCGACAGGAAGTAATCAGCCTGCACCGACACCTCATGCCACTTCGGACCATGCTCGCCGCTCGCCGTTGAAAGCGTCCCCTTGGTGAACGTGTATTCACCGGTCAGACTCAGCGCATGCGTAAGCGCATAGCTCGCGTTGACTTCGTAGTTGTCGAAGCTCGCCCCCTGGCCGTTCTCCGCGAGTCCGAGGCTGTTCGCACCGTTGATCGTAGCGAGGCCGCCCAGTTGCGTGCGCGTCCATACGAAGCCAAAGCGCGCTGCGCCGAGCAGGTAATTGGCACCCGCGCCATACGTGCGTTGCTGGGCGGCGATAAAGCTGCGGTCGGTCAAGGTCAGCGCACCGTCGGTGTTGTTGTTGCTGCCGCCGTTGTTTGCCTGCAGATAGCCCGCGCCGAGGCTCAGAGACCCGGTGTTATACGATGCGCCGAAGCTATAGAGACGGTTATCGTCGAAGCCGCCCGCTTCATTCGAGAAGCCGTATAGCGCGCCGAAGCGAAACCCAGAATAGTTAGTACTGGAGAACTTCACCGAGTTGTTCACGCGAAACGAGTTGTTCAGGTTGTCGTTGTCGAACGGATGCGCGGAGAGATTATTGCCGCCCGGATGCACTCCCGTGAAGCTGAGCGGCGCGAGGTAATCCACCACGGAGTCGTACTGACGGCCGAACGTCACCGTGCCAAGGCTGTTGTTCGACAGCCCCGCAAACGCCTGATAACCGAACAGGCGACCGCCCTGGCGCAGTGAGCCGTTCGTCACACTAAAGCCGTTCTCAAGCTGGAAAACGGCCTTCGTGCCGCCGCCGAGGTCTTCGCGACCGAGAAAACCCCAATGGCTTCCGGTCACATTGCCGCTGCCTGCCGCCCACAGCGAACTGCCTTTCACATTGTTCGTATAGGCAAGTCCGGCGTCGATCAAACCGTAGAGCGTCACGCTCGATTGTGCTTGCGCCCCGCATGCGTATCCCGCCGCGCATGCTGCAATGACTAGCGTTTTTTTCATTGTTTCCCCGAAGTCTGGTAGGTCGCCCCGAGCGCGCGCAGCGGCGCGGCGCCCGTTTCGAAGGGCGCCGGCCGACGCGTGTCGGAAGCAACGTATAAGGGGCTGGCTAGACCGTGTGGCTGGAACTGTGGCTAACGGTTGGCGATGCCCGTCTAACCGGCGAGGCCGTCGATCAGAACCTGATGGTGTCCGCGCGAACACTGCTCGATACGCGCGGCGACACCGAACACCTGGCCGAGCGTCGCGGACGTCACGACTTCGGGCGGCGGCCCAAAGCGCACGATGCGACCCCCGTGCAGCAACATCGCGCATTGACAGGCGCGCATTGCCGCGTTGATATCGTGCAGCACGACGACGGTGACGATCCGGCTCTCACGCGTGACCTCGCGCAGCACCTCCATCACATGAAACTGGTGATTGAGGTCAAGTGCGGAAAGCGGTTCGTCGAGCAGCAGCACTTGCGGATCACGCACGAGTGCCTGTGCGATGCCGACAAGCTGCCGCTGACCGCCCGAGAGTTCATCCAGTGAGCGCGACGCCAGCGCCTCGATGCCGAGCCGGTGCAGCACCGCATGAGCATGGGCGAGATCGTCTGCATGCGTGGCGCGCTGCACGTACGACGCGTGTCCGCGCGTCGCACGGCAGGCCACCAGCACCGACTCCAGTACCTGCAGCCGCACGCCGGCAGGCAATGCCTGCGGCAAATACACGACGCTATGCGAGCGAGCGCTGACGGCGGACAGCGCCATCGGTTCGCCGTCTAACGATAAGGAACCCGAATTGACTCGCGTGAGACCGGCCAGCGCGCGCAGCAAGGTCGATTTGCCGCTGCCGTTCGGACCCAGCAGCGCGGTGATCTGACCACGCGGCAGCGGACCGGCATCGAGCGATGTGAGCACTTCGCGCTTGTCGTAGCGCACGCTCAGATCGTGAATGTGCAGGCCGCTCATTCGCCGCGCCCCTGCAAACGCACGACAATGCCGAGAAAGAGCGGAATGCCCACCAGCGCCGTCACGATGCCGACCGGAATCAGCACGCCTGGAATGATCATCTTCGATGCAATGGACGCGAGCGACAACGTCAATGCGCCGATCAACATGCTGCCCGGCAGATAAAACCGGTGGTCCTCGCCGAACAGCGTGCGCGCGATATGCGGCGCAATCAGCCCGACAAAGCCAATCGTGCCGACGAACGACACGGCGAGCGCGGACAGGATCGAGACCCTCAGCAGCGTACCGAGCCGCAGACGCCGCACGTCGATGCCGAAACTCGCGGCGCGATCTTCGCCGAGGCGCAACGCGGTGAGCGTCCACGCGTTGCGCATCGAAAGCGGTAACGCGAGTGCCAGAGCGAGCGCCAGCACGGCGATCTTCGGCCAGTCGGCGCGCGCGAGCGAACCGAGCGTCCAGAACACGAGACCTTGCAGCGCGTCAGCCGACGCCACGAACTGCATTAATTCGACGAGTGCGTGAAACGCAAACACGAGCGCGATGCCCAGCAGCACGACGCCCGACGTGTTCATGCCGCGCCAGCGCGCCACGCCGTCCAGCAGCAAGGCGGAGAACAGCGCGAACACGAATGCGTTGGCCGACACGATCCATGTTTGCGACACGCCGGGAATCGCGATGTCCAGCACGATGGCAAGCGACGCACCGAACGCCGCCGCCGCGGACACGCCTAGCGTGTATGGACTCGCTAGCGGATTGTTGAGGATGGTCTGCATCTCCGCGCCGGACAGCCCGAGCGATGCGCCCACCAGCAGCGCCATCACCGCATACGGCAAACGGATCTGCCAGACGATCACCGAGGTCGCCGGGTCAGCCGCCGCGTGATCGAAGACAGTGTGCAGCAGCGCCATGAACGGCAGTCCCGAAGGTCCGGTGCGCAGATCGAACAGCAGCGAGCAGACAATCAGCGCCAGCACCGCAAACAGCCACATCACCCGGCGCTGCGTGAGGCGCCGATAGTGCTGCACGCTGGCGGCGTGGCCGTTGTCGTGGGTATGCGGCGCGGCTTGATGCGGGAGAGTCGCCATAAGCCGTCCGCTCAGTGCGAGGCGAGGGGTGCATCGACCCAGTACGCGCCATCCGGCGGTACGGCGAGGAAGCGGCTATACAGTTCGTTTTGCGTCGCGTGGACGTCGAGGTCCTTGAACTGCTGCGGATAGAACCATTTTGCAAATGCCTCGATCGCGACGATGTTGTACGGCGAGTCGTAGTAGTTGTGCGAGATGCCGTGCACGCGGCCATCGTGAATCGCCTTGATGGTGCTGAAGCCCGGCCGCGCGACAAGGGCCGCGAGGCTCGCTTGCGCGTCATGGTCGCTCGTCAGCGCGCCTACGTGCAGCGACGCAAGACCCGGCTTGGTGCGGCTGCCGGTGGCAATGTAGACGTCGGGCTGCGCGGCGATCACCTGTTCCATGCTGATATCGCCGAGCACGCCGGGCAGCAGACCCGCAGCGATATTGCGGCCGCCTGCGGCCTGAACGAACTCGCCGAAATTGCCGTTGCCCGCCGTGTGGCAGCAGCCCGCATCCCAGGCGCCTGCCAGCAGATCGACAAACACTTTGGGCCGTTGCTGCTCGGGAATCTTGCTCACCACGGCCTGCACGCGCGCCAGATGTTGCTGATAGAACTGCACGTAGGCGTTGGCCTGTTGCTCGCGGTGCAGCACCTTGCCGAGCAGTTCCATACTCGGCAGCGTGTTTTGCATCGGATGCAGGCGGAAGTCGACGAACACCACTGTCGTGCCGGTTGCCTCGAGCTGCTTGACGAGCGCGTTGTAGCGGCTCGGGCCATGTCCCGCCACGCTGAAGATGGCAAGATCAGGCTTCGTGCTCAAGGCCTTCTCGTCGCTGATGCTGTCTTCGGTGGACTTGCCGATCAGCGGAATCTGTTCGATGGCGGGGAATTTCTGCGCGTAAGCATTGAAGGTCTGCGGATCCATCTGCGGCAGATCCCCCTGCCAGCCTACAATTCGTGCCAGAGGCTGTTTGCCTTCCAGCAACGCGACCGCCATCAGCAACCGGCTTTCACCGAGCAGAATGCGATGCGGTTCAGCGGGAATGCGAACCGTGCGGCCCGCGAGATCTGTCACGGTTTGCGACGAAGCGGCAGCGGCAGCGGCCGGCGCCGACGCGGCATGCGCCGCGGTGCCGGCGGCCAGCGTGGCAAACGTGACTGCGGTGGCTGCCGCCAACCCGCGGAGCGCCGCAGCCAGCGGGCGTGCGAACAACTGAAACCGGAAAATCGACATGATATAGTGCGTAAATGAGAATGATTGCCATTTGCCGGCTTCACTTTAGCGGCCCAATGTAATGGCGATGTGTTGAGGTGGGGCCGTTTTGTAATGGAATGTGTTGGCGGTCCGTGATCACCAGAATCGCGACATTTCGGCGCACACCAAAACCTCCAGCGAGCAATAAAGAATCACCTCCGATGGACCACATACTCGTTGTCGACGACGATCCCAACATCCGCCAGTTGCTGCAGGACTATTTGCGCAGCATGGGGTATCGCGCCAGCGCCGTTGCCAGCGGCGTGCAGATGAAACAGGTCATCAATTCGTCGCCAGTCGATCTCGTCGTGCTCGATCTGATGCTCGAAGGGGAGGACGGCCTGGACATCACGCGCGACCTGCGGCGTGAACACGGCGTGCCGATCATCATTCTTAGCGCACGCGGCGGCCTGCTCGACCGCATTCTCGGGCTCGAAATGGGCGCGGACGACTACCTGCCGAAGCCCTTCGATCCACGCGAACTGGTGGCGAAAATCAAGGTGGTGCTCAGACGCACGCGCAGCGTGCCGGGCGAACGGTTGAGCGATTCATCCGCCTTCGTCAGCTTCGCCGGCTGGAAACTCGATACGCGCATGAAGCAGATGCTCTCGCCAGACGGCGTGATCGTGTCGCTGGGCGGCTCCGACTATCGCGCGCTGCGCACGCTGCTCGATCATCCCAACCGGCCGCTTTCGCGCGAGTTCTTGCTGGACCGCGTGTTCGGCAAGGAACGCACGCCGCTTGACCGCTCCATCGACGTTTGCATCAGCCGATTGCGTCAGCATCTAAAAGATTCGCCGCGCGGTGGCGGATTGATTCGCACGGTGCGTAACGAAGGGTACATGCTGGCCGCCGACGTCAGGCACGAAGCGTGAATTCCATGCCTGATACAAAGCGCCACCGCATGCCAATCAGACTACGCCTGTGGCCCGACAGTCTTTATGGGCGCTTGATGCTGATTCTCGTGGCCGGCATGTTCGCGGGACAACTCTTCACCAGCACGATCTGGTTCGAGACGCACGACAATCGCACACTCGAAATTCCGGCGCGGCTCTTTGCGAGCCGCCTCGCCGACACCATTCGCCTTTTGCAGCACGCGCCCGATTCCGGCGCACGCGAGGCCATCGTGGCGCAGCTTGGCGATCAGCGCTACCAGTTGCGCTTCATCGACACGCCCGCCGCCGCACCGGATGCGCTGAATGAATCGCTCGCCCAGCGCACGGTGAGCGATCTGATAGCGAACGTGATCCGCAGGCGGCTCGGTGAAACGGTCGAGGTCCGCCTGCTGTCCGCGCAGCTACGCGACGACAGCGGCCACCAGCGCGGCATCCTGAGCCTGTTCGACTCCCGCATGCCGTCAGGCGAGTTTCATCTGCAGATGAAGCTGCCAGGCGGCGAGTGGCTCGACGTACACGCCAACGAAGGGCAGGCCGGCATGCTGAGCGAGCCGGGTTCGCTGGTGCTCGACTATCTGCTGCGGATTTATCTGGTCCGGCTCACCGCCGTGTTGTTGCTGGCAATGGTTGCCGTGCGCTTCGCGGTCAAACCGCTAGGAGAGCTTGCCAAAGCCGCCGAGGCGTTAGGCCGCAACATCCATCGTCCGCCGCTGCCGGTCACCGGGCCGCTGGAAGTACGCAGCGCCGCCCAATCGTTCAACACGATGCAGGAGCAACTGGTCAGCAGCCTCGCCGAACGCACGCGCTTTCTCACGGCCGTGTCGCACGATTTGCGCTCGCCGCTGACGCGGCTGCGTCTGCGCATGGAGATGCTCCCCGATGCGCAATCGCGCGAACGGCTGCGCGGCGATCTGGATGAAATGGAAGCCATGGTGCGTGCCACGCTGGACGCCGTGCAAGGCGTGGAGATCACCGAGGCGCGCCATGAGATCGACATCAACTCGATGCTCGAAGGTCTCGCGGAAGATGCGCGTGAAACTGGCTACACCGTGAGTGTGGAAGGTCGCGCGGACCGTCCGTTGAGCGGGTATCCGCGTAACCTGAAACGGTGCTTGCAGAACCTGGTCGACAATGCGATCCGCTATGGCGAGGCCGCCCACATCACGATCAGGGACGATGCGTCGATGCTGCAAATCGTCATCAGCGATCATGGCCCCGGTATTGCGGATGAGGCCTTGCTGGAGCGCGTATTCGAGCCGTACTTCCGGATCTCGTCTTCGCGTAACGGTGCGAGCGGCGGCACCGGACTTGGACTGACGATCGCACGCAGCGTCGCCGCTGCGCACGGCGGCACACTCACGCTGCGCAACGGTACGGTCAAAGGACTGGAGGTGACCCTGGCGTTGCCGCGGGACGGCGGCGCGGCCGGCCTGCCGTGGCGAATGGGATAGACGCGCGACGCGAAGGCCGTTGCCTCGCCTGGGACGGCCTTCGCTTAACGTGAAGTTATTGACTGGCGCCCTGCCCGATACCTGCTTTCTTCTGCGCATTCTGCAGATCTTGCGGGTAGTTCGGGTCGGCGCGGCCGGGCTGATAACCGGCGTCTTCGAGCTTCTTCAGTTCCGCGTTCTTCTTGGCGCGCGCCTCCTTGCGTGCAGCCTTGCGCTCGGCTTTGGTCGGCTTCGCAGTGGATGCGGCGGCGGCCGCAGCGGCATCCTGCGCGAGCGCAGGGGTGATCGAACCCAACACCATTGCTGAAACAGCCAGCCCAAGCACGATTTCCTTCAGGCGAAATGCTGTCATCGTTGACATCTCCTCTGGATAGTTGCGAACGGCTTTTTTGACTGCGAGCAAAACTGCTGCGATGACCCACTCCACGACCGCGTTGCGCATGCGCGGGTCATCTGACAAGCAGATTACAGCAAATCCCGCTCAATCGCGCTCGCGGCGTGCCGCTTCGGCACGCACTGCATCTTCCTCCTGCAATTTGCGCCACAGGATCTTGCCGCTGCCCGACTTGGGCAACGCCGTGACGAACTCGACAATGCGCGGCGCCTTGTACGCCGCCATCTGCTCATGCGCCCAGGCAATCACGTCGCTCTCGCTCAGCGTGCCCGCACAGGATGCGGCGGGCACCACGAGCGCCTTCACGGTTTCGCCGCGGTGCGGGTCGCGCACGCCGATTACGCATACCTCGTAAATACCTGGATGCCGGTACATCAATGCCTCCACCTCGGCCGGCCAGACCTTGTAGCCGGACGCGTTGATCATGCGCTTGAGCCGGTCGGTCATGAAGAAGTAACCGTCCTCGTCGATGTGGCCCAGGTCGCCGGTGCGCAGAAAGCGTTTGCCGTCGAGTTCGATAAAGGCCTCCGCTGTGCATGTCGGATTCCGCCAGTAACCCTGCATGACCTGCGGGCCGTTGACGACGATTTCACCGGTTTCTCCTTGCGCCAGTTCGACAAGTGTGGACGGGTCGATGATCCGCGCGTCAAGGTTGAACACCGGAATACCCAGGCATTGCGGTTTTGGACGCTGCGGCGGATTGATATGCGTAGCCGCAATCGTCTCCGACATGCCGTAGCCTTCCACGTAGTCGAGACCGGTGAGCGCCTTGAGCTTGCGAGCAATCGCATCGGGCATGGCGGCACCGCCGCCGCGAGTGCCCTTGAGTTGCGACAGGTCGTATTCGGCCAGCTTGGGGTTCGACAGGAAATCGACCATCATCGTTGAAATGGATTGCCACGCGGTCACGCGATAGCGCTGCATGCATTGCGCCGCCGCGTCGCGATCCCAGCGCGGCAAAATCACGATCGTCGCGCCGCAATAGAGCGGCCCGTTCATACCGCCTTGCATGCCCGTGACATGGAACAACGGCAGCACCGATAGATGCACACTGTCCTGCGATCCGGCGAACCAGGTGCAACCGCCCACCAGTGTGCTCATCACGCTGCGATGGGTGTGCATGCAACCTTTCGGCTGCCCCGTCGTGCCGGACGTGTACGGCATCACGCACAAATCGTCCGGGCCTGCCGTGAGTGGGCCAGGCCGCAAGCTTCGCTCCAGCACGTCATGCCATGCCGTCACACCACTGCGCTCGATCCGTTGCCGCGGCGCTGCCACGAACTCAGGCGGCGTGATCGACGCGGGACGCTTCAGATAGTCGCTATACGTCGCGACGATGACATGCTTCAGCCCCTGCCCGGCTTCATCACCCAGCAGCGGCTCGATCTGCGCGTACAGGTCTTGCGGCACGATAGCGGTCACGGCGCCGCTGTCCTCGACGTAATGGCGCAGCTCGTCGGTCTTGTTCATCGGATTGACCGGCACGACGACCGCGTTGGCACGCAGGATCCCGTAGTACGCGAGAACCCATTGCGGACTGTTCTGCATATAGAGCAACACCCGGTCGCCCGCCTTGACTTCACATTGCTGCTGCAGAAATCCCGCAATCCGTTCGGCCTCGTCCTTGAACCCGGCGAACGTCACCGGCGTATCGTAGAAGATCATGAACGGCTTGTCGGGAAAACGCGCGGCCGACACTTCGGCGTTATAGAACAGGCTGGTTTGCGGCAAGGTCAGATGCTGCGGCACGCCCGGCGGCCAGTGGGCGTGATGAAGGGTATTCATGACTGTCTCCTGCGTTCGCGTTTTCATGGGCGCATGCGTGGCGGTCGTCGCGCGAATCTCACGCGATGCTGGCCCCGCCGTCCACCGCGAGATACTGGCCGGTGATGTGCCGTGACGCTTCGCTCGCGAGAAACACCACCACGCCCTTGAGATCCTCTTCGCCGCCCAGCCGGTGCAACGGCGCTTGCGCGACGATCGCATCCTCCATTCTGGCAAGCAGGCCTGCCGACATCTTTGAAGGGAAGAAGCCCGGGCATATTGCGTTGACGTTGATATTGTGGCGGCCCCATTCCGAGGCGAGCGAGCGCGTGAAGTTGATCGAAGCGGCCTTCGACGTGTTGTACGCAATCGTGTTCATTCCCTGCGGCATGCCCTTCAAGCCTGCAATGGATGCGATATTGATGATCTTGCCGGAGCGGCGTGGAATCATGCTGCGCTTGCCGATTTCACGCGCCAGAAAGAACGGCGCATTGACGTTCAGATTCATGACTTTGTGCCATGCGTCGTCGGGATAATCTTCAGCCGGTGCCCCCCATGTGGCGCCGGCGTTGTTCACGAGAATGTCGATATGACCATGGATGTCCAGCACGTTGCCGACAAGCTCCGGAATCCTGTCGAATTGAGTCAGATCATTCACGATGGTCTGCACCTCGATGCCCCGAGCCTGCAGATGAGCGCTGGCCTCGGCCAGTTCGTCGGCCTTGCGCGCTGTAATAACCACGCGACAGCCCATTTCTCCAAGCGCTTCGGCCATCTGCAAGCCCAGCCCGCGTGAGGCGCCGGTGATCAGCGCTACCTTGCCTTCCAGTTGAAACAGGTCTTTCACATGCATCCGGCGTCTCCCGATTGATTGTGCGTGGGTTCTTCGATGCCGATTCGCACGACGTACGTGCGGGCATCGACCGTGCAGATAAAAGCACGGCCATTCACTTTTATATAAACTGCCCCCTCATGGCTTGTCATCGGGACTTACCCGACTGTCCAATATACTGGCAGGCCACGAACCTTCCTCAGCAACGTGACCACCACTCTCGACTCACTGCGCGCCGGGCAACTCGCCGGCACACGTCGGCTCACGCTAGCGTGCGGACTGACCGAATTTCCCCGCGAAATCTTCGAGCTCGCGCCAACGCTGGAAATTCTCGATCTTTCGGGTAACGCGCTGTCGTCACTGCCGGATGATTTGCCCCAGCTAGGCAAGCTGCGCATCATCTTCTGTTCCGATAACCGCTTCACCGAACTGCCCGAAGTGTTAGGACAGTGCCCGCAATTGAGCATGGTCGGCTTCAAGGCGAACCGCATTCGCACCGTGTCGGGCCGCTCGTTGCCGCCTGAATTGCGCTGGCTCATTCTGACCGACAATCAGCTTGAGGCGCTGCCGCCTGAGCTTGGACAATGCACTCGACTGCAGAAACTGATGCTGGCGGGAAATCGCCTGAAGACACTTCCCGCGGAATTGGCTGCATGCAGGCGCCTCGAACTGATCAGGCTCGCAGCCAACCAGCTAACGGGACTGCCCGCGTGGCTATTTGAACTGCCGCGGCTGTCGTGGCTTGCCTATGCGGGTAATCCGTTCACACAGACGCTGGAATCCTTGGCGCTGAGCAATGCGCCGATCAACGGCATCCATTGGGACGCGTTGGAACTACAGCACGCGCTGGGCGAAGGCGCGTCCGGTGTGATTCATCGTGCAGAGCATCTCGAGCGCGACGATGACACTACGCGCGACGTTGCCGTGAAGCTGTTCAAGGGCGCCGTGACAAGCGACGGCCTGCCTCACTGCGAAATGGCCGCCTGCATCAGCGCGGGCTCGCATCCGAATCTGATTCCGGTGTTGGGAAAAGTGAAGGATCATCCCGCCGACACGCACGGCCTCGTGATGGAGTTGATCGATCCGGAATTCAGTAACCTGGCTGGGCCGCCTAGCCTCGCTTCCTGCACGCGTGACGTTTATGGAGCGCAAACGCGTTTCCGTCTGTCCGCTGCGTTACGCATCGCGCACGGTATTGCGTCGGCGGCCAGCCATTTGCATCGGCAAGGCATCATGCATGGCGACCTGTACGCCCATAACATCTTGCATTGCGGACAAGGCCGCGCGCTGCTGGGTGACTTCGGCGCAGCGTCGTTTTACACGCTAGAAGATCAGGATGTGGCCCCGCTGCTTCAGCGTATTGAAGTGAGAGCGTTCGGATGCCTGCTTGAAGAATTGATCGAGCGGGTTGACGCGCAGCGGCAGGAATCGGCACCTGAGACCCTGGCCACGCTACGTGATCTGGAAGCCGCGTGTCTGAGTGAGAACATCACGGGGCGCCCGACATTTGAAGATATCGCACGGCAGTTGTCCGCGCTAACAGCGGGTGTCCCGGATTAGCGCGGATATCTGACCGGCATTATCGTAGTCCAGACGCTTTACGTTGCTGCACCGCAAGCATTTCGTCTTTCGTATTATCTTTGCCGGAGACTCTTTCTCAGCAAGCCGCTAAAAACGAGAGCGCGTCTAAAATATCCCGAATCGTCTTACTTTTACCGCACCGCAATAATTGGCAGACACAATAAAAGGCGCCTCCGGAGAGGCGCCTGTTCGAAACCTGTTTTTGCCGAAAATCAGTCGCGCGCGACCAGATTTCCGAAGCGTGCTTCGCCTGTCACCAGACAGCCAGAAAGAAAATTCTGCCCTTGTCCGCTCGATGCCGCGTCGGAAAAGCCTTTGCCCATCGCGTCCAGCCGGACCATTTCGGCCCCTCGCTCACACGACATGGAGCCCTCTTCGCCAGCTTGCGCGTGCGTCATGGCACGGCCCACCGTCAGATAAGCAAGGAGCATCAGTACTGCGATATTGAATGCGCGTCTCATGGGTTGCCTCCTCTGACAAGAAGACTATCGCGAACCATGATCAGATGAATCTTAGGGCTTTCCCGATTAGGGCTGTATTGAATGATTTAAATCAATCAGGAAGGCAGAATTACCACTTACGGGTTTTCCCTCTGTCGAAATGGCTTTTGAGCGAATAGCGAATAGTGAATATTTGTCTGCATTCCGAAAAAGGGCTCAATGCTCGGCAGGCGGCAGGTGTTCCATGCGTTCTTCGTCATAAAGCGCGTAGATCAGTTCGAGCATCGCACGAATGTCCTCGGATTCATCCAGCATCCGCGTGCTCATGATGATCGGCGACACCAGATTCGAATCGTCCAGCTCCATGTAGCTGACGTCGTCGCGTTTCAGCCCGTGCACGCTACTCGGCACGATGGAAATGCCCTCACCCGCCGCCACCAGTCCCAAGGCGATCTGCAATTCGCGAGTTTCGTAGATGCGCTGCGGTTCCAGCGCGCGGTCGTGAAATGCGGCGAGCACCTGGTCCGCGTAACTGGGGCGTGGCGACTTCGGAAAGATGATGACCGTCTCGCCGAGCAGATCGCGCAGCGACAGCACCGGCTTCGAAAGCGACAGCGGGTGCCCGAGCGGCAGCGCGACGATCATCCGCTCCTCCCGCAACACGATGCGCCGAATGCTCGCGTCCTCATGGCGGATGCGGCCGAAGCCGATGTCGATGCGTCCTTCCTTCAAGGCCTGAATCTGGTCCATGGTGGACATTTCGTGCAGGCTCAATTGCACCGCGCTGTTTTCGTTGCGAAAGCGGCGAATGATCTTCGGCAACATGCCATACAGCGTCGAACCGACGAACCCGAGGGACAGACTGCGTTCGATCTTGCCCACGCGCCTCGTCATGGATTCGAGCTCGGCTGTCTGGGCGAGCAACTGCACCGCGTGCGAGTAGAAGAAGCGCCCTGCATCGGTCATCTTCAGCGGGCGGGTATTGCGCTCGAACAACTGCACGCCGAGCGCCTCTTCCAGTTGCTGGATCTGCCGGCTCAACGGCGGTTGCGCAATATGCAACCGTTGAGCGGCGCGGGTGAAGTTGGCCTCCTCCGCGACGGCAATGAAATAGCGCAGATGCCGCAGTTCCATGGCTATACCTTCAAGATATAGAACCGATACTAAAACAGTGTTGGACGGCCTGAAGATGGGCCAACTATCCTTCACTCACGATTTGCAGCCCGCTTGATTATACCTTTCGAGCATTGCTCATCTACGGCATACAAGGACGGTGGCAGGCTCGCGCCGCCGCCCGAAACCGCCGCCTAAAACAACACGCCATAGATCAAGACATCTGTGCGCCTCGACCGGCGCAACGGATCCGTTCGTCCGCGAATCCTAGACAGGAGACAACCCATGATTCCGATTTACCCGGACCGCACGCCCGCACTCAAGCGCATCGACGACTTCCTGATTGAAGACAGCGCGCGCGGTGATTACCGCCTGCACCGCAGCGCTTTCACCGACGAAGCGCTCTTCGATCTCGAGATGCAGCACATCTTCGAAGGCAACTGGATCTATCTCGCTCACGAGAGCCAGGTGCCCAACAACAACGACTACTACACGGCGTACATGGGCCGTCAGCCGGTCGTGATTGCGCGGAACCGGCAAGGCGAACTCAACGCATTCGTCAACGCGTGCCCCCATCGCGGCGCGATGCTGTGCCGTCACAAGCGCGGCAACAAGGCGACCTACACGTGCCCGTTTCATGGCTGGACTTTCAACAACAGCGGCAAGCTGCTAAAGGTGAAAGACCCGGAGGATGCAGGCTATCCCGAGTGCTTTAACAAAGAGGGCTCACACGATCTGAAGAAGATCGCGCGCTTCGAGAACTACCGTGGTTTTCTGTTCGGCAGCCTGAATGCAGATGTGCCTCCGCTCAAGGACTTCCTCGGTGAAGCGGCGCGCATCGTCGACATGATCGTCGATCAGTCCGAAGACGGCCTTGAAGTGTTGCGCGGCTCGTCGACCTACACGTACGAAGGCAACTGGAAACTGACCGCGGAAAACGGTGCGGATGGGTATCACGTGTCCGCCGTGCATTGGAACTAT
The DNA here is from genome assembly GCF_036488795.1 of Paraburkholderia sp. Classification (GTDB taxonomy): domain Bacteria; phylum Pseudomonadota; class Gammaproteobacteria; order Burkholderiales; family Burkholderiaceae; genus Paraburkholderia. The sequence continues at coordinate 56,962 of NZ_DASXHA010000102.1, read as the reverse complement.
GCGGCGACGACGAATCATCGCAAGCAGGAAAACACCCGCGAAGATCAGATCCGCGCCATGGATGCCGGTAGCTGGGGACGTCAGGGGGGCGGCTTCTATGCATTCGAACACGGTCACATGCTGTTGTGGTCGCGCTGGTCGAACCCGGAGGACCGGCCTAATTTCAGCCGGCGCGATGAATTTGCCGCGCGTTGCGGCACGGAAACAGCGGACTGGATGATCCAGAACTCGCGCAACCTGTGTCTCTATCCGAACGTGTATCTGATGGATCAGTTCGGCTCGCAGATTCGCGTGCTGCGTCCGCTCTCCGTCAACAAAACCGAAGTCACGATCTACTGCATCGCGCCCAAAGGCGAACCGGCCGAAGCGCGCGCACGGCGCATTCGTCAATACGAAGACTTCTTCAACGTGAGCGGCATGGCGACACCCGACGATCTCGAGGAATTCCGCGCGTGCCAGCAGGGTTACGCGGCCCGGGCGCTCGAATGGAACGACATGTGCCGCGGCGCGACACACTGGATTGAAGGCGCAGACGAAGCCGCGCGCAAGATCGGCCTCAATCCGGTGCTTAGCGGCGTCAAAACGGAAGACGAAGGTCTCTATACCGTTCAGCACCGCTATTGGGTCGACACGATGAAGAAGGCGCTCGCACAGCCAGGGAGCGCAGCATGAAGACCGTCACGATTGCCGATCTTCAGGCCTTCCTCTACCGTGAAAGCCGCCTGCTCGACGATGAACAATGGGCCGAATGGCTCAGCTGCTATCACCCCGACGCGGTGTTCTGGATGCCGTCATGGGACGACGAAGACAAGCTCGTTACCGACCCGCAGACCGAGATCTCGCTGATCTATTACCCTAACCGTCAGGGCCTTGAAGACCGCGTATTCCGCATCAAGACCGAACGTTCGAGCGCGACAATGCCCGATACGCGCACCGCGCACAACATCAGCAACGTCGAACTCGAACATGCAAGCAATGGTGTCTATACCGTGCGGTTCAACTGGCACACGCTGAGTCATCGCTACAAGACGAACTACAGCTACTTCGGCATGTCGCGCTACGCGATCGATTTTTCCGGCGAAACGCCGCAAATTCTGAACAAGTACGTCGTACTGAAAAACGACTACATCAATCAGGTTATCGACATCTATCACATCTGACTGTCGGTTGGATTTGATCGAGGAGCCGTTCATGGAACACAGCATTGCACTTCATTTCGAAGACGGAGTGACCCGCTTCATCACCTGCCGCGACAACGAGACATTGTCCGATGCAGCGTACCGTCAACAGATCAACATTCCGCTCGATTGCCGCGACGGCGCATGCGGCACGTGCCGCAACCACTGCGAATCGGGTAAGTATGACTTGCCCGAATCGAGCTACATCGAAGATGCGCTCACCGCCGACGAGGCCGCGCAAGGCTACATCCTCGCCTGCCAGACGCGGCCACGCTCGGATTGCGTGATTCGCGTGCCCGCCTCCTCAGCGGCATGCAGAACCGCTGTATCGAAGCATGAAGGCACGCTCGCCTCGGTGCAGCATCTGTCCGACTCGACGATTCACTTTTCTGTCGATGTCGACGACCCGGCGAGGCTCGGCTTTTTGCCGGGCCAGTATGTGAACGTCGAGATTCCAGGCAGCACGCTGTCGCGCTCCTATTCGTTCAGCTCGCCACCGGGCGCTTCCCGTGCGGCCTTCGTCGTGCGCAACGTGCCTGATGGACGCATGAGCGGCTATCTGAGCCAGCAGGCGCAACCCGGCCAGCGCATCACGTTCTCGGGGCCGTATGGCAGTTTCTATTTGCGTGAGAGCGTGCGGCCGCTGCTGTTTCTGGCGGGCGGTACAGGCATTGCGCCGTTTCTTTCGATGCTCGACGTGCTCGCCACAAGCGGCAGCCCGCAACCGGTACGGCTGGTTTATGGCGTGACGAACGATACGGACCTCGTCGCGCTCGAGCAGCTCGAGACCGCGCAAAGCAAGCTGCCGGACTTCGCGTTCCGCACCTGCGTGGTGGATGCAGCAAGCGCGCACCCGCGCAAGGGCTACGTGACCGCGCACGTGGAGCAGGAATGGCTCAACGCCGGCGACGTGGATGTCTACCTGTGCGGTCCAAACGCGATGGTCGACGCAGTACAGGCGTGGCTGCTTCGAACCGGCGTCAAACCCGCAAACTTCTATCACGAGAAATTCTCTGCCAGCAACGTAGCGTAGACATCATGAGCCATTTGAATCGTTTCAAGGACAAAGCCTTCATCGTCACCGGCGCGGCACAGGGGATTGGTCGCGGCGTCGCGCTGCGTGCGGCACACGAAGGCGCGAGACTCGTGCTGGTGGACCGCTCGCCTCTCGTGCAAAACGTCGCGGATGAAATTGCCGCTCTCGATGGTGAGGCACGCGCATTCGTCGCCGATCTGGAAACCTTTGCGGGCGCATGTGCCATGACCCGATATACCGTGGAAGCCTTCGGCCATATCGACGTGCTGATCAACAATGTCGGCGGCACGATCTGGGCCAAACCCTATCAGGAATACGAGGAAGCGCAGATCGAAGCCGAAGTGCGCCGCTCACTGTTTCCCACGCTTTGGTGTTGCCGGGCCGTTCTGCCGGAGATGCTGAAGCAACAGCGCGGCGCCATCGTCAATGTGTCTTCCATTGCGACGCGCAGCATCTACCGCGTACCCTACGCGGCCGCCAAGGGCGGCGTCAACGCGCTAACGGCAAGCCTCGCGTTCGAGCATGCACAGCACAATATCCGCGTGAATGCCGTTGCAACGGGCGGCACCGAGGCCCCGCCACGCCAGGTGCCGCGCAATACGCAGCCGCAGAGCGAGCAGGAAGCGCGCTGGTATGAGGGCATCGTCGAACAGACCGTCAATTCCAGTCTGATGCGCCGCTACGGCACGATTGACGAGCAGGTCGGCGCGATTCTCTTTCTTGCCTCGGACGAAGCGTCGTATATCACCGGCACGGTGCTGCCGGTGGGCGGTGGCGATCAGGGTTAAAAAAATGCGCCCGTTCAGGGCGCATTTCCATGCAGGCCTTGATGCAGGCCATCCAGGCAAATACTTTAAGCCGCGATTTTCTTTTCCACCGCAGTAGGCAGCTCCAGCGTGTCGCGATCCGACTGCGGCACGGTACCCGCCGGACGATGCACGTCATGCGTCACGAAGCCCTGCTCACGGCTCGGCACATCGAACCATTCGCGATGCGAGAACGAATCGCGGATATCTTCCAGACCGCTCTCCCAGTGCTCCTGCATCGTATCGATGCTGAATTCATAGTCCTTGTAGTGCCCCTCGTACGGCTTGTTCTTGTAGATGAGGTGCACCACATTGATCGCGCTGCCATCAGCGGCCTCCTCGGCAAGCCGGAACAAGGGATCTGATTTCAGCAGGTCTGGCGGCACGTGCGTCAGCAGTTCCTTGATGAAGCGCGCATGCTTCTGGCGATCCGCCAGCATGCTGGTAATTGCCCGCGTGCGGCTCGAATACTGAATGTCTTTGGCGCGCTCCGACACGTCGAGGAAGTCGCCCGGCGCATTGCCGCGCGCACTCCACAGATCCACCTGAAAAACCAGCGTGTCCTTATGTTCGGCGTCGCGCAACACTTCGGTGAGCGGCGTGTTGGAAACGAGGCCGCCGTCCCAGTAGTATTCGCCGTCAATTTCGACTGCCGGAAAACCCGGCGGCAACGCGCCGGAAGCCATGAAATGCTCCGGCTCGAGGCGCATCTTCGTGTTGTCGAAGTACACGAGGTTGCCGGTGCGCACGTTCACCGCGCCGACTGAAACGCGAATGTCGCCATCGTTGATGCGGTCGAAATCTGCAAACTTCAGCAGGGTTTCCCTCAATGCCGCTGTGTCGTAATAGCTCACGGCATTGGGTGTTTTCTTGCCGAGGCCGGCCATGGGTAGCGGAAAGCGTGGCGAGAAGAAGCCCGGCTGGCCTTCCATCAACGCGCGACCCGCCGCCCACATGCTGGCCCACTTGCGCGACTCATCGTGCATGCCGAATCCGGGCAGTGTCCAGGCGCCGAGGCCGCCGAGCCAGTCGAGCGGATGGCAGATCGAATTCCAGAAGCCGCGCAATGCCTCGACACGTTGTTCCGGTGCGTTGCCCGCGATGATCGCGGTATTCAGCGCACCAATGGATACGCCCGCAATCCAGTGAGGCTGCACGCCCGCTTGCGTCAAGCCATCGTAGACGCCTGCCTGGTACGAGCCGAGCGCGCCGCCGCCCTGAAGCACGAGCGCAATTTCGTCGTAGCGCGGCAGCACAAATGCTTCCGGCTGCCGGTCAGTTTTTTTTGTGCTGCTGCGCATACGTAGCCCCTTAGTGCATCGACCAGCCGTGACTGACGATAACCGATTGCCCGGTCAACGCCGACGATTCGAAGCCTGCAAGAAAGGCCACCGTATTGGCGACGTCTTCGACCGTCGTGAACTCACCGTCCACGGTTTCCTTGAGCATCACGTTCTTCACCACGTCCGCTTCGGAAATGCCGAGCGCCTTGGCCTGCTCGGGAATCTGCTTGTCGACGAGCGGCGTACGCACAAAACCCGGACACACCACGTTCGCACGCACGCCGCGCGGACCGCCTTCTTTCGCCACCACCCGCGCCAGCCCCAGCAAACCGTGTTTGGCGGTCACGTAGGCCGATTTCAGCTTCGATGCCTCATGCGAATGCACGGAACCCATATAAACGATCGAGCCGCCCTTGCCGCCCGCGTACATATGCCTGATCGCGGCCCTGGTGGTGAGGAAGGCGCCGTCCAGATGGATGGCCAACATCTTCTTCCAGTCCGAGAACGCGTACTCTTCGATGGGCGCCACGATCTGGATGCCCGCATTCGACACCAGCACGTCGATGCTGCCCAGTTCCTTCACCGCGCGTTCGATGCCGCTATTCACCGCCTCTTCGCTGGTCACATCCATCGCGACGGCCAGCGCCTTGCCGCCGTCCGCGACGATGCTGCTCGCCACTTTCTGCGCGTTCTCGAGATTCAGATCGGCGATCACCACGGCAGCACCGAGACTCGCGAGCTTGCGCGCGCACTGTTCACCGATACCGCTTGCTGCGCCCGTCACCAGCGCGACTTTATTCTTCAATGACATCTTCGTTTCCTCTTCAGCAGGTTTACAGGTTGGCCGCGAGCTTCAGGTTCTCGGACGTGGCCAGATAGTCCAGCGCGACTTCGCCGATATCCAGCGTGAGATTGGCGATCACGTGACGCGCACCCACGACGCGCTTGACCGGCAAATCGGCGACCGGCGCCAGCGCGTGCGGATGCAGTTCGAGTGCAGCCGGCCCCGTCCAGGCGCCGAGCACGGAAACGTCGCGCAGATAGAAGCGCACCAGTTCGCAGATGCGCGGTGAGCCGTCGACGTGCGGAATCACCTTCAGCAGATAGTTCGGTGTGTCCGCAAGCTTTTTGCGTTCGACTTCCATATCGAGCGGCACATGCTTGAAACCCATCGTGCCGGTCGCGATACGTTGCGTGCCGTAGTCGAGCGTGCCAAGCAGCGTGTCGTTACCGTCGACGCTCAGCGTCGGCCGCGCGAGCTTCTTCGGGAAGCCCCAGATCTCGCGGCCGCCGGCGATCGGGCCTTCGTCGTCGAGATACATCGAATGGGTGTAGTTGCCGAGGCGCCCTTGCTGGTCGCGCACGGAAATGACCTGACCGCTTTCGGTGTAGTCACCGAAACCCGACGAGTCGGGCATACGGATGAACTCGTAATGCACCAGATCGTTCTCCGGATGCAACGGTTCCGGCACGATTGCGCGCAATGCGTCGAAATCCGTCTCATAGGAAATGATGAAATATTCCCGATTGAGAAAACGATAAGGCGGTCGGGGATAAGCGGGATTGTGAACGGGCATCGCAAAGGCGTCTTTGCGGATCGAAGCAAGGTCCATGAAACTCCTTATTGACTGACAGGCGCATACCGCGCGGGTCACATAGTAGAGGGAATGCTGCGGCAATAGGACGCCGATATCCCCAATACACTGTTAACCTGGGCGCAACACTGAGAGGGGAACTAAGCACGCCTCGCGCGAGTGCCCTATTACACGTGCGTTTGGTGCGATGTGGAGGGAAGGCGGACTGCGCGAACCGGCAGCGCCAAAAGAGAAAATATGAATGAGCGTGTGCTCTGCGCGCAGAGCTACGCGCGATGGCTAAATACGGCTCACGCCAGAAAAGGAGAGCGCGCTACGCCACGCGTTCTCCTCAATGCAATTCGCGCCGAATCCGTCACACTTCGCTCAACGCAACATCGTTCAAGCATTCGTTGGCCAGGGCACCCGGCAATTCTTCGCGCAGAAATTCGACCCATGTGCGGATCTTTGCATCCAGATACTGGCGCGATGGATAGAGCGCATACACGTTCAGATGCTGCGACGTGTACTCGGGCAGCACGCGCACCAGCTCGCCGCTGCGCAAGCCGTTGATGGCCGAATAACTCGGCAGCAGTCCGATTCCCATACCTTCGCCAACCGCAACCGCGAGCGCCTCGGCGACATTGACGCGGAAAGTGGTCGCACCAAGCGAGCATTCTTCCTCCCCATTCGGGCCGTAGAAGGTCCATTCGTCAATGGGGAAAATCGGCGTTACGGTTTGCAGGCATGCATGGCTGCCCAGCTCAGCCGGTACGCGCGGCATCCCGTTGCGCGCGACATAGGCAGGCGATGCACAGGCGACGCTGAATGTGCTGGCAAGACGCTGCGATACGAGCCCGGAGTCGGGCAAGTCTTCGGCGAGCACCAGCGCAACGTCGTAACCTTCGTCGAGCAGATCCGGCGCGCGCTGCGCAAGCGTGAGTTCGACAGTCACATCCGGATAGCGCTGCTGATACCGGCCCACCGACGGCACCACGCAGTGCTGACCAATCCCGGTCATGGCGTGCACCTTCAGTTTGCCGGACGGCCGCGCATGCGCGTCGCTCGCCTCGGCTTCGGCCTGATCGACATAGGCGAGAATTTCCTCGCAGCGTTGCAAATAGCGCTCGCCCGCTTCGGTAAGCGCGATGCGGCGCGTCGTACGATTGAGCAGCCTTGTGCGCAGATGCGCCTCAAGGTCAGAGACCGCGCGCGACGCATAAGCCGTCGTGGTATTGAGGCGTTGCGCCGCGGCGGTGAAACTGCCCGCTTCGACAACACGGACCAGCACGCGCATTTTTTGTAGCGTATCCATACGGTTCCTTCAAATCCTGTCCGGATTGTTGCACGAATAGTGCATGCTATTTTCTCGATTCCCGTAAAGATGCGTTGCAGTCCTTGGGGTTTTCGCCACCTGCCGTGCAAAAGCGCGCGTGCTTGCCCGCGGTCACGCTCAATCCGGGCGGACGCGATTACACTGCTATCCGAGCGTCGGAAAAGGCGCGATTTATACAGACAAGGAGAACGCATGCTTCCCGAAAGCCAGTCGTACGATACGCTCGCGGCAACCTTCGAGTGGCGGATTCCGCAGCGCTACAACATGGGCGTGGACGTGTGCGACAAATGGGCCGACGGTTCGAACCGTCTCGCGCTGATCTACGAACAGCGCGACGGCACGGCCACGCGTTACAGCTTCGACACCCTCAAGACGCTCTCGAACCGGTTCGCCAATGCCATGCGCGGCGACGGCGTGGCGCAGGGCGACCGTGTGGCGATCTTCTTGCCGCAATCGCCTGAAACGGCGATTGCTCACGTGGCCGCGTATAAGGCCGGCTGCATTGCGGTGCCATTGTTCGCGCTGTTCGGCGTCGATGCCATTCAATACCGGCTCGAAGATAGCGGCGCGGCGGCGCTCATTACCGATACCGCCGGCCTGCAGAAGCTGGCGCAAATACGGCACACGCTGCCTGCGTTGAAGGCGGTTTACTGCGTCGACGCAAATCATGCTGCATACGCAGCGTCGAGCGGCGTCCACGCGTTCTGGGACGCACTGAACGCCGCCCCCGAAGCATTCACACCGGCTGACACCTCATCAGAAGATCCCGCCGTCATCATTTACACCTCCGGCACCACCGGCAAGCCGAAAGGCGCCTTGCACGCGCACCGCGTATTGCTGGGGCATTTGCCCGGCGTCGAGTTATCACAAGCCCTCTTTCCGGCGCACGCCACGCTGATCTGGACACCGGCCGACTGGGCCTGGATCGGCGGCCTTTTCGACGTACTGCTGCCCGCGTGGCATCACGGTGTGGCGGTGCTCGCCAGACGTTTCGAAAAATTCGACGGCGAAGCCGCATTCGATCTGATGTCGCGTCACGCCGTCACCCATACGTTCCTTCCGCCCACCGCGCTCAAGATGATGCGTACCGTCACGCATCCCGAGCGCTGGACGCTGTCGCTGCGCGCGGTGGCAAGCGGCGGCGAGTCGCTCGGCGAAGAACTGATTGCATGGGGACGCGCGGCGCTCGGCGTCACCATCAACGAGTTCTATGGGCAGACCGAGTGCAACGTGGTGGTCTCGTCGTGCGCGTCGCTGTTTCCACCGCGTATCGGCGCCATCGGCAAAGCGGCGCCGGGTCATCGGGTCGTGATCGTCGACGACGAGGGTGTGCCGCTGCCGGTTGACACGATCGGCAACATCGCCGTTGCGAGCCCCGATCCTGTCATGTTCCTCGGCTACTGGCGCAACGAAGCCGCGACGAAAGACAAATTTCGCGGACGCTACCTGCTGACAGGCGACCTTGGACAATGCGACGCCGAGGGCTTCATCCGCTTCGTAGGCCGCAACGACGATGTCATCACCAGTGCCGGCTATCGAATCGGCCCCGCGTCAATCGAAGACTGTCTGCTGCGTCACCCTGCGGTTTGCATGGCAGCCGTAGTGGGTGCGCCCGACCCGGAGCGCACGGAAATCGTGCTGGCGTTCGTGGTGCTGAATGCCGGCTTCGTACCGGGCGACGAACTGGTGCGCGACATCCAGCAGCACGTAAAAACGCGGCTTGCGGCACACGAGTATCCGCGCGAAATACGTTTCGTCGAGAGTCTGCCTTTGACCGCCACCGGCAAGGTGATTCGCAAGGAGCTACGCGCCAGCCTGACTGCGCCGTCTTCAGGGCAACGCTGAACACGCTTCTGGCTTCGCCTGGGCAAGCCTGGGCAAGCGTGGGTCCGCGCTTCGGGGAGTGTTGGGGTCGCCTTTGGGCAGCGCATGGCGCATCTGCGCTGCCCGCTGCAAACGGGCATAATTCTGTTGCGGTACGCTCGGCGCCGCACCGCAAGTCGCCTTCGCTCCAATCAACGGAACCCTTGAATTGCAAAGTCTACGTGCAGACGAAGCGCTCACGCATGCAGGATCTCTGCTCACGCCTGACGGTTGCATCGTTGCGCCGTACGATCTTGAGCAGCGTGATGCCGAGATCGGCGAGCACTCCCCGCTTGCGAGCGAGCCTGGCATACTCAACGCAGCCGCACGTCCGTTCACACTCGACTACGCGCAGATTTCCGTGGTCCATGTGATCAACGGCATGGGCGTGACGCTCGGCGATTCGATCATCGGCTTGAGCGCGTTGGCTGCAATCCGCTACACGCATCCGCACGTGCGTTTCGTGGTGTATCGGCCCGAACTGGCACCGTCTTTCGTCGAGCAGTTCTACTCGCTAGCAAAACACAGCGTCGCGCAGACACATACGCTGCCATGGCCGCTTGCGAAGATTCCGTGCAGCGAGACGCGTATCGACCTTGGCAATCATCTTTTCTGGCCCGACTTCATGTCGATGCCGATGATCGATTTCTTCCTCCAGGCGCTAGGTGTTTCGCCTGCGAGCGTGCCGGCTGCAATGAAGGCGAATCGCTGGATGCAGACACTTTCATTGCCGCCGCTGCCGCAAGCATGGGCAGACGAGCCTTATGTGCTGTTTTGCCCGACCGCCAGCACGCCGATCCGCAGCGTGCCGCGCGCGCTCCACGCAACGCTGGTGGGGCGCCTGTTCGAACAATTCGGCCGCTCCGTGCTGGGTTTCGGAGCCGTGGATCATCCACATTACGTCGACATCACGCCATACTCGCCATCGACCGCGCACTTTCTGGCGTGGCTCCGGCATGCCCGTTACGTACTGACTGCCGATACAGCAGCCGTTCACATCGCAGCCGGTTTCGATGTGCCCACCACCGCGTTCTTCACCACGGTAGCGCCCGGGTTGCGCGTGCGGGACTACCCGCTGTGCCACGCGATTACGCTGGATTTGCCCGAGTTGCGCAACATCCAGGCAAGCGACCGCGAACAGGACCTGGCGCGCCTGAACGCGGCATACGAGCAAGCTTTGAGCGGCGAGGTGACGTTCGCTATGCTGGATCAATCTGCCACGACGCGCTTCAGGCACACCTGATCTTCCCTCGCCTTTCTCTCGCAGAGAGAGACCAAGGCAGGCGGCTCGCGCGTTGTACAAACACCACCGCTGCCGGCTTCCTCCGCCAGGACACCCCACGGTTGGGTCTCCGTCCGTGTTCCGCCTGAGCCGGCACAGGGGCGAGAAGCTTCGGGCCACTATCTGATGAAGCCGGTGCGAATCGATCTGCCGCGAGCCACGCTGAAAAACGCGCTGCAGACGCCGGCTTCATGTGATTTCCGTAGCCGGGCACGGCGCGTGCTGGATAGCAGTCGTACTGCAATCCATCACTCAGAGGAGAACATCATGCCCTATATCCTTGGCTGGCTACTCGGCGTCCCGCTCATCGTGCTCGTGATCCTTTATCTGATCTTTCATTGACCGTTTCGCTGCGCGTCTACGCTGCTCACCCGGCGTGGGCGCGCAAATGTCCCGTTTTCTCTTCCGTCTGACGAACACGCCCGCACTGGATTCTGTGAACGAACTCACCGCGGCACAGCCATGACCGGTTGTGCGTACACGACGTTGGCAGCCGGTACGGCCGCATAATTGGTCGGTGCAGGCACAACCACTGTGGTGTACAACGGCAACCGCTTCGGTACGGGCGGCGGCACGCCAGCCGTGATCGTTGCGGGCACAGACATTGGCATCACGTAAGCGGGCGGCGCGTAGTAATACGCGGGACGCGGAGGCGGTGCATAGGCCACCGTCGCAGGGGCATAAGCAACGACGACTTTCGCAGACGCATTGGACGAACAGGCAAGTCCTAAGGCAGTGGCGGCGGAAGCGCAGGCAAAACGGATCTTCATATGAACTCCTGAAAACGAGGGGCTTCGAAATAACGACCAACGAAAGATACGCAAAGCCCCATCGAAACGGCAGCGATAACTTGTTTCACTCAATGTCACGCAGGCAGGACGCGCGTTTGCGCTGCCATGACATACGTCGACATGATTTGTAGCGGCTTTGAAATTGCATTTCCGGACACGGTCGGCAAGAATTCGGCCTGTCGTTGAACGCTTCGCAGCACGACGCTAGCGACGAACAACGAATCATTCCACGGAGCATGCAATGAAAAAGATGTTGACGATTCTGGCCCTGTGTCTGGCTTCCACTGGCGCATTCGCACAGAGCACCTCACCTGCAATGGGCGGCAGTCCGCAGCGCATGGCGCAAATGGAACAGCAATTACAAAGCCGCTTTGCCAACGCGAACACCACCCAGGACGGCAAGCTGACGAGGCAACAGGCGGCCGCCGGTATGCCGATGGTTGCGCGGCATTTCGACGAGATCGATACGGCCAAAGCCGGTTACGTGACGCTGGCGCAAATCGAGGCCTTCATGGTGCAACGCGGAGCAGCGCGCTGAACCCGGCCGCCCTGCACTCTCCTGCGACCGCTCCACTTCAGGCGCCATCTTCGAACGTTGAGCAAAAGACGCTATCCTGTGCATCGGAATCACACGACGCCAGGGCGCTTAAGGAGCCTCGCATGGATCGACCTGTGAAAATCATCGTGCTCGACGATGAAGCCGAGTTGCGCAATATGCTGCAGCGCTTCTTGACCGGGCACGGCTTCGAGGTGCGCGTCGCCGAAGATAGCAAACGGCTCGACCGCTATTTGCAGCGCGAGCCATTCGATTTACTGGTGCTCGATCTGATGATCGGCGAAGAAAACGGCCTCGAAGTGTGCAGCCGTCTGCGCGCCGAAGGACAGACGCTGCCCATTTTGATGCTCACCGCCAAGGGCGATCCGCTCGACAAGGTGGTGGGACTCGAAACCGGCGCCGACGACTATCTCGCCAAGCCCTTTCTGCCGCGCGAACTCGTCGCCCGCATTCGCGCTTTGCTAAGGCGCCAGAAAATCGCCTCGGGCGAGCCGACCTTGACGGCACAGACCGTGCGCTTCGGCGACTTCAGTCTGGATCTGAGCAAGCAATTGCTTTCGCGCGCCGGCGAGCCGCTCGAGATTCACTCGGCGCAGATGCTGTTGCTGGCGGCGCTGGCGTCTTCACCCAACCGGGCCGTAAGCCGCGACAACCTGATCGCGCGCGCCCGTGGCCGCGATCATGACGCGCTCGATCGAAGCATTGATGTACAGGTGCTGCGCTTGCGTCAGATCGTCGAGGACGATCCGTCCAAACCGCGCTTCATCAAAACCGTGTGGGGCGTGGGCTACATGCTGATTGCCGACGTCGAGTCATGAAGCCGCTGAGCCGCTTGCTCGAATTGCCGCGCAGCCTGCTGGCGCGCAACATCGCGTTGTTGATCGTGCTCGTGATGCTGTCGCAAGTCTGTTCGCTCGCCGTGTTGCTGCACTACGTGCAGAAGCCGCGCGTGCAACGCACGGCGGTGGTGTTCGCTCACTACATCACGACCCTCAACGCGCTATTCGAAGCCGCGCCCGACGATGCGCGCAATGCGCTGCTCGCCCGCGTCAACGATCACGCGCAACCGCCTGATGCCGCCGCCCTCGAACCGCCGGCGAGCCCACTGCATTTCTACATGAGCTATCAGCGCAGGGTGTTTCTGGACGCGCTGCGGCAAAACCTTCCCGCCGACATGGCCGTGCGCTGGCAATCCGAAGGCGGTCAGCGCCTGTGGATTCAGATGCACGCGCACGGCGAGCCCGCCTGGATCGCGCTGCCCGTCCCCGAGGATGCGCGCGGCGGCGGCCTCGACGCGGCCATTCTGCTCTCGCTTGGCCTGACCGCACTGGCGGCGCTCACGGGCTATCTGATCCAGCGCCATCTAAACAGGCCGCTGCAAAACCTGGCGCATGCCGCACGGCGCGTCAGTTCGGGTGAGACCCCTCCACCGCTACCGACGGACGGTCCCACCGAAATCGCCGAGGTCAGCGGCGCGTTCAACCAGATGACCCAGGCCTTGCAGCAAGCGGAAGCGACCCGCGCGGTGATGCTGGCCGGCATTTCGCACGATATCCGCACACCACTCACCAAACTGCGCCTCGCGATGGCCATGGCGATCACCGACCACGGCGACGACAGCTTCGTGGTGGCCGCAGAGGCCTACCTCGATCAGATCGAGACCATCCTGCAGCAGTTCATGGACTATGCCGGCAGCGGCGAGCGCGAAGCCGCGCAGCCTGGCGATCTCAACGCGCTGGTGAACCGTCTCGCTGCGGATTTCGCGGGACTGGGTCACGAATTCGAACTTTCCTTGGGCGCGCTGCCGGTGTTCCCGTACCGCCCGATCACGATGATGCGGCTTCTGATGAATCTGATGCAGAACGCAGTTGTCTATGGCCGCACGGGTTTCGCCGTGCGCACGTGGATCCGCAACGAACACGCGTACGTGGCGATCGGAGATCGCGGCAAAGGACTTGAGCCGCAAGAACTGGAAGCACTCAAGGCGCCTTTTCAGCGCGGACGCAACGCGCGGTCCCAGCCTGGCGGCACTGGCCTCGGCCTTGCGATTGTCGAACGCATCGCGCGCCTGCACGGCGGCTCACTGCAGTTTCACGCGCGCGAAGGCGGGGGTCTCGAAGTGTGGGTGGTGTTGCCGCTCAATGCACGTGCGGCAACCTGAAGCCTGCGCTTGCCGGCCGCTTGAAGAGCGGCCCGGCTTATCTGCGTCACGTTCCCGCTGCATTGTGGTCTTGCTTGCGATCACCAGCCTCGTACAATCACTCTGATCCGACACGCGGTGTCACGTCAGGTCAGGGCAGCAGCTCTCGCGGCGCGGCACTCGCAGGACCTCGTTCGAGGAGCACACCCATGGCAAGCAGCGAGCATCTGTTGTCCCATCAGGACCTGGTCAAGGCCGTCATCATTCATCAGAACATTCATGAGGGATTGTGGCGCCTGAACATTAATTTCAATGTGGCCGCCACGCACGGCAAAGCCGTGCCCAATCCGTGCGTTGCCGTCACCATTGAGGGCATTGGCATCAGGAAAGCGGAGCCCGGCGACGAAATGGCCGTGGATGCCGCGCTCGCCAACCCGAAGAAGATCGTCGCCCCTCCTGACACAGCAGAAACGGCAACCCGCATGCAGTTCTGTCGCGACGTGTATCGCAACGTCGACATTCATCTGGATGAAGCGGCTAAACCCGTCACGCTTGCAACCGCTGTCGATCTGCGCGTCTCACGCAGCAAGTCGCCTAAGCGCTAAGCTAGACCACGCTTTAGCTGCGCCGCGCGACGCGCATCATCACGACGTACAGCACGGCGCCCGTCACCGCGCCGATCAACCAGCCGAAGTTGTTGTCCGGCAAGACATGCAGCAACTGGGTACACAGTTCCCAGCCCACTGAGATGACGCCGGAAATCACCAGCGCGGCAATACCCACCTTGTTCCAGCCGCCGTCGTAATAGAAGCGGCCTTGCGGCGACATGCTGTACAGCTGCGCAGTGGCAACCTGCTGCTTCTTGATGAGGTAGAAGTCCGCCATCATCACACCATAGAGCGGCGCCAGCACGGAGCCGAATACGCTGACGAAAATCGTGATCGCCTTCGGACTGTCGACAAAAATCCACGGGCACACGAGGACGGCCAGAATGGAAGCCACGAGGCCGCCCTTCTTGAAGTCGATATGCTTCGGAAACAGGTTGGCAATATCGTAGGCCGGGGAGACGAAATTGGCGACGATGTTAATGCCCATTGTCGCCACAATGAAGGTCAGACTGCCGATCACCACCGCCGCCTTGTTCTGGATATGCGCGACGATCGCCACCGGGTCCATGATCATTGAACCGAACACTGTGGCGCTGCCTGACGTCACGATCACCGTGATGATGGCGAACACAATGAAGTTGACCGGTAGACCAAGGAAATTGCCCACCTTCATCTGCCGTTCGGTTTTGGCGAAGCGCGAGAAATCACCGAAATTGAGCAGGAGTGCCGCGAAGTAGCTCACCACCAGCAGCGTGGCATTGCCCATGCTGGCGAACTGCTCGTTACCCGACAGTACCTTGCCGCCCAAGGTCAGGCTCAGACTGCTGAGCCCGGCTTGTGAGAGGATCCACGCCATCAGGGCGAACATCACGACGTACACTGCGGGACCGCAGAAATCGATGAATTTGCGGATCGTCTCCATGCCGCGCTGGAAGATGATCAACTGAAAGACCCACATGAAGAGAAAGCTGACCCAGCCGAGCCCGTCGAGCCGCAGGAAGGCGAAGTCGTGCAGCGCCGCGGCAGCCGGGAAAAACAGAATGACGAGCGTCGCGACCGCCTTCGACGCGAAATAGGTCTGCACGCCGTACCAGACAATGCCGACCACGCCGCGAATCACCGCGGCGAGATTCGCGCCCATCACGCCCATGCTGACACGCGCCATCACCGGAAACGGAATGCCGTGGACGTAGCTGGGTTTGCCGACCAGATTCATCAGCACATACACGATCAGGATGCCGATGGTCAGCGCGATCAGCACCTGCCAACCGGAAATGCCGAGCAAAAAGAGGCTGGCCGCGAATGTGTAGCCGCCGACGCTGTGCACGTCCGACATCCACATCGCGAAGATGCAATAGCCGGTCCATGTGCGTTTGTTGAGTGGAACGGGCGCGAGGTCGTGGTTGTACAGGCGCGCGTCGGTCTGCGTTGCGGAGCCGCCGGGACCGAGCGGGGCGCTACCATCGAGAAGCGGTGAAGTCGACATGTCTCCCCCTGCGGGTGTGTCTTGCGACTGATCGGTCAACGGATGGACGGCGTTCCAGGCAACCGCTTGCTATTGCAACAATATAGATGGTTTCACAAAAAAACGACTGCGCCAGAATAAACCGCGCTCGTCGACGCGCAAGCACGCAAAGTGTGGGACAGGTGCGGGGTTTTTTAAGGCGTGGTGGCGCTGGGGGTGGCGCGCTTCGTACCTGCCATGCGCACGCTCACTGCATATGCTGGCCGCCGTTGATGGCGATGTTGGCCCCGGTAACAAAGGCCGCGTCCCGCGAGCAGAGATATACCACGAGGGCCGCGACTTCCTCCGGTTGCCCGAGGCGTCCGACCGGAATCTGCGGAATGATCTTGCTGTCGAGCACTTCCTGCGGCACGGCCGTCACCATTTTGGTGGCGATAAAGCCCGGAGAAATCGTATTGACGGTGACGCCCTTCTTCGCCACCTCGAGTGCCAGCGACTTCGTAAAGCCATGCATGCCGGCTTTCGCAGCGGCATAGTTGGTCTGGCCGAAACCGCCTTTGCAACCAATGATGGACGCGATATTGATGATGCGCCCCCAGCCGCGCTCGACCATGCCGTCGCACACCGGCTTGGTCATATTGAAGAGCGAATCGAGGTTGGTGCGCAGCACCGCGTCCCAGTTGACCTTATCGAGCTTCTTGAAGCTCGCGTCGCGGGTAATGCCGGCATTATTGACCAGAATGTCCACCGGACCCACTTCGGCCTGCAATTGCCCCGCGCATTGCTGGCAAGCGTCGTAGTCCGCGACATCCACCGGGTAGGCATGAAAGCGGCGCCCGCCTGCCTCCATGCGTTCGAGCCACGCCTGGGCACCTAGGTTGCCGGGCGAGTACGTGACCACCGTCGTGTAACCCGCATCGTGCAGCTTGATGCTGATCGCTTCGCCAATGCCGCCCATGCCACCGGTTACTAACGCAATCTGCTTTGTCATTCCGGCTGCCTCCGCTTAAGAGGGTCTGCGGCCAGGCGGGGGCAACCCATTCGGCCCGTCCTGCCGCTTATCCGCTGGTTGCCTGCGATGCGCCCGCCGTGCGCGGCAGCATCGCCTCGACGCCGCCTTCGGCCAGCGTGACGGCCTGTCGAACCGTCTTGTTGACGCTGTCATAAAGGGCGTTGCTTGAATCCATCATCTTTTTCAGGGCAGCGACTGCAGCCTCCGATCCAGCTGGCGCCTGCTTCGACACATCGTCAAAGAGCGCCTGTACGCGGCGATTGTGCGCCTCGTATTGCGCCCCTGCAATTGTCGCGAAACCAGCGTGCGTGCTAGCCACGATGTCATAGAGACGGCGGTTATAAGACTGGACGCGCTCCGCCAGCGGCCCGGTCGGACTCGCCTGCTGCGCGAAAAATGCCTGCGGATCACCGGCCGCGAGCAGCTTGTGCGTCTCGGCCACGTTCGCTTTGACCGCCTGCAGATTCAGTTCGGTCAACTTCTGGAATCCTTCGAAGGCCAGATTCGCGGCGCTGTAAAACGCTTCAAGGGCCGCTTTCTGGGAGGCGGTCAGCTGGTCCGAAAACCACTCGTTCATTGTGAAACTCCTAAAGGGTAACGACCGGGCGCCCATTGCAATAGAGCACGCACCTTCGTATTCGGGAATGGCTGGTGATGACTGACAGGGCGAAACATGCGAGCTGGACGTCGCCTCAGGTCGAGGCCGTTCAACTTTTCTTTTTAAATAAGTATGACAAAATAATGTTCGGATTATCTGGGCGACATTAGCGCACGTCCGTTCACTTATGATGCGGCCGAACGGCCTTGCGGTTATGCGGATTGCGTCTGATAGGGCTCGTCCGCGCGAATCCGCGCTGCAAATTTCAGAAACGCCTGTCCCAGGTGGGTCAGACGAAGCAGGACATAGCCTGAGGCGCTTTGCTCGACGCTGACGAGCTGGCGCTCAAGCAGTGCGTTGAGATCGGCGTGATCGACCTGCAATGGGCTGGTCGCGTCTTTGACCAGCATCAGGGTGGCGAATTCGTGAGGGCTCAGCATCTTTATCTCCCAAGTTTTTAGGTGCTGCGTTGACGAGACTTCGGCTTACGACTGTCGTGTCCCGAACCTGACTCAGTGAATACAGTGTGCGACTCTCCTTGTGCCGACTCGCAAAATGCGATGAGTGCTGTGCGAGGGATGCCATCTTAATTCGGGTCGCCATAAATGATCAATATATGGGAACCACAAATCTGGCGGCAAATTTCGTGTGACGATTCGTTCTGCGATGCACTCATAAAATCCGCTATCGCACGCCCGACAAGCGTTTGAATCGAATTTGGAACGGGGTTGTAACCGTTGTCTGACAAGGGTTTGTCAGGGTAAACATGCAGCGCGAGTGTTTTAATTCCCACGCCAAGTTTTGGATTACCAAATGAAAACGTTTTCGAGAACGGGCGTGCTAATTCAGGTGTGAAGACGGTTGTTCCGCGTACGAAAATGGCACCCGTCATTACATATGTTGGACTCCATAGCAAATCAAAGACCTATTGTCTGCGCAATACGGCATGAAAGCGATGTAACGGGGAGGTTACGTCGCCCGTGACGGGAACACGTAACGTTTCCAGGAGCTACTTAAGCGTGCGCTGACCTGACCACGTGGCATGCATCTCACGACGCAGCCCCCTCCAGCATGGCTTCGCCGCCTTTTACCAAATCCATCACGCTGGGCGGTTGCACACCCGTCGCGGCGCGCGCGAGGACGGCCGCGTTGGCCTGGAACTTGCCCCTACCGCCTGCCCGAGACGATCACATCAGCCCGTGGCGCTACCGCGCCCGGCTCCAAAACCAGAACGGCGGCGCGCATCCTCGCGCTGACGGGCGTAGCGCAAATAGTTCTGCAAGACCGATCAGCGGTTTTCCGGGGGCACTGATTACACCTTTGACCAATCAGGACGCGATTCCATCGCGAAAGGACTAATCATGGCTCCCTTCAAACATACCCTTGTTGCATCGGCGAACGCACTCCTCTGGTGGTCGTTGGCCACGTCATGTCAGGCTGGGGACGTCACCAGCACACCACCAGGCTCGATTACGCAAAGCGGCTGGACGATTGCCGGGCAACCGGGAGCGGGCTATGCATGGCCTGATAACGGCGTCGAAAGTGGCTGGACCAGCAGCGGATCTAGCCGTGCTTCGAGTGCTCCGAGTGCTTCAGGTTCGACCTGGGGCGGCGGGTCGGCTTCAGGTTCACTGGGTGGATATGGCGGCGGCCAAAACGGCGCAGGCAGTGGTTCAAACTGGGGGACGGGTGCGGGGAACACGGGGGGAAGCGGTGGCAGTGGCGGCAGTGGACCTGGTGGCGGCACGAGCGGCGGCGGATATGGTGGCGGTGGCTGGAGCGGAGGGAGTGGGTCCGACGGGGGCGGGGGCTACGGTGGTGGTGGCTCGGGTGGCTCAGGTGGCTCAGGTGGCTCAGGCTCTCACGGCGCAGGCGCAGGCACAGGCACAGGCACAGGCAACGGCAACCAGTCCACCAGCGGTTTGCTCGACCCCATCCTGAACCTCGTCGTCAACGTCGGTGCGGTGAGCGTGCCCATTCTTCCCATCACCGTGGGTAATAGCAGCGGCAGCGGAAACGGCAACGGTGTCGGCAATGGCGCCACCAGCACTCACTCGACGGGCACCGGCACGCCGGGCGGTACGACGGGCAATCGTGGCTTGCTGGCACCGGTGACTGCGCTGCTTGGCGGCCTGCCGGTTGCATCGGTCGCGGGTGGCTCGCAAGGCAGCGGCAACCCGGCCACACCGCTCGCCGGCCTGCTCGGCGGCCTGACAGGAGGCCTCGGCGGCAACACACCGCATGGTGCTTCGACCGGCACATCAAGCTCTGCGAGCAATCCGGCAGCGCCGTTAACCAGCCTGGTCGGCTCGCTGACGGGGGCGTTGAGCGGTAAGCCGAGTGCTGTGCCAGGTGGCGCCGGCAGCAGCACGAACGGCGGCGCCGGCAATGGCTCGTCGTTGCTTGCGCCATTGACGAACCTGCTTAGTGGCCTCGCGGGAGGCACGAGCGGCAGCACCGGCACGAGCAGCGGTGTGCTTTCGACGCCGCTCATACCAAGGCGTTAGACACGTCCCGCAATGAGCCCCGGGGCAACGTCATCACGATGCCCCGGGCGCCGAAACTCATTCTCGCGAACGCCTGGCAGTTCTCACTGCGACTCGCCCGCCGCCGCTTCTGGCTCGTGCGACAAGCGCGCCTTCGCATGCCGCATCTTCTCGAGGGTCTTCGGACCCAGCCTGAGCGCCACGCCAATGGCGAGCGCATCCATGATGCACAGATGCACGAGCCGCGACACACCGGGCGTGTGAGGGTCGACGGTGGCAGGCACGCGCAGCAGCAACGGAATATCCACGAGCCACGCGAGCCGTGAGCCCACATTGGTGAGCGCGATCGTCGTCGCACCGCGCTCTTTCGCAATCTGGATGCTCTCGTTCACTTCGACGCTGCGCCCCGAATGCGAGATCGCGAACGCCACATCGCCGGGCTCGAGCAGCCCCGCATAGAGGCGTTGCAGATGACCATCCGTAAAGGCGCTGGCCGCAAGATCGAGCCGCAAAAACCGCAACGCGGCATCCTGCGCAACCAGCCCTGACCCGGAACCCACTCCAAAGAAGTACACCCGATGCGCACTGGCCAATGCGGCAATCGCCGTCTCCACCACTACCGGATCGAGATCGGCGCGCGCATGCGTGATGCCGTCGACGGCCGCTTCGCCGACCTTGTCCAGCAGGGTCTGGATATCGTCGTCGCGCGCGACCGCCGTCGACGCATACGGCAGGCCGCCCGCCACGCTTTGCGCCAACTGCATTTTGAAGTCGCGCAAGCCGTTCGCTCCCACCGCCCGGCAAAAGCGCGTCACGGATGGTTCGGACACCTCCGCACGCTGCGCGAGTTCGGTAATGCTCGCGCGCATCGCGAAGTCGACGTCGCTCAGCACCATGTCGGCGACCTTGCGCTCGGCTGGCCGTAGCTGGGTCAACGCGCCGCGGATCTGGGGAATCAGGTTGGGAGCGGACACCCGTGTGTTCCTTATGGGTTCAAGGTCTGGAATCCGCGTCATGCCGCGAGTTCGACAGCGGCCACACGCGGTTTCAGTCGAGCCTGCGTCCACTCTCCGTATCGAACAGGTGCAGATGTTCGGCCGGCAGGCGCAATGCGACACGCTGACCGGGCTCGATGGTCGAACGCTGGCGGGTCGTCACGCACCACGTGCTCCCCCCAATTTTCCCGTACAGATGGGTCTCCGCGCCAGTCGGTTCAACCACTTCGACTTCCAGCACGACGCCATCCGGCGCGCTGAGCGTCTCGACGTGTTCGGGGCGAATGCCAAGCGTCGCCTTGGCGCCGACGCGCGCCGAAGCCGGCACCTTCGGCAACACAATCTCGCTACCGTCAGCCAGTTTTAGCGCAAGACCTGCAGCGCTGCTGACCAGCACGCCTTCGGAAAAATTCATCGAAGGCGAGCCGAGAAAGCTCGCCACAAAGAGATTCGCAGGCCGGTCGTACAGATCGAGTGGGCGACCGATCTGCTCGATACGTCCGGCATTCATCACGACAATGCGATCAGCCATCGTCATGGCTTCGATCTGATCGTGCGTGACGTAGATCACCGTATTCTTCAGACGTTGATGCAGTGCCTTGATCTCAGTGCGCATCTGCACGCGCAGTTTTGCGTCGAGATTCGACAGGGGTTCGTCGAACAGGAACAGCGACGGCTCGCGCACTACCGCACGTCCCATCGCCACCCGCTGACGCTGGCCACCCGAAAGGGCGCGCGGCAAACGATCCAGATAGCTGCTGAGATTGAGCATTTTGGCCGCGGCTTCGATGCGCGGCTTGAAACTGCTGGACGCTTCCTTGCGGATGCGCGGCCCAAACGCGATGTTCTCGTACACGGACAGGTGCGGATACAGCGCATAGCTCTGAAACACCATGGAGATATTGCGCTGCTGCGGCGCAAGGCCGTTAGCGCGCGTGCCGCCAATCGTCAGATCGCCACCGCTGATCTCTTCGAGGCCGGCCACCATGCGCATCAGCGTGCTCTTGCCGCAACCCGAAGGTCCGACCAGCACGACGAACTCGCCGTCGTCGATATGCAGGTCGATGCCGTGCACCACTTGCGTGTCGCCGTAACGCTTGAAAATGCCGCTCAGTTGCACTGCTGCCATGCTGTCCTCATCGTCGTCCGGTGCGGCCGCGCAGGTGCCGCGCCGCGTTCACTGGTTCAAAGCTTCTCGAGCGTCAATTCTTCGGCCATCAGCCGGTTGCCGGCCATCAGACCGCCGTCGACCGGCAACGCTACGCCGGTGATCACGCGCGCCATCGGCGAGGCGAGAAACAGCACGGCATCGGCGATGTCATCCGGCGTGGCGAAATCGCGCAGCGGATACCACTTCTTCAAATCCTCGAACACCTGCGGGTTTTTGTCGACCCGCGCCTGCCAGGCTTGCGTCTTCACCGTGCCAGGACACACGATGTTCGCGCGGATGCCGAAGCGTCCGAGCTCCAGCGCGAGCGCCTTCGTATAGCTGATGAGGCCGGCTTTCGCCGCGCTGTACGCCGGATGACCCAGCGCGGCCATGCCGTTTACCGAACCAATCAGCACCATGACGCCGCGCTGACGTTCGACCATCGAAGCGCGCACGGCCTCGACCGTGTGATACGTGCCGTTCAGGTTCAGATGCACGTCGCGCTGCCAGCTGGCGGCGTCGGTGCTGGCGAGCGTCGAAGCATCCGCTGCGCCGGCGTTGGCGACCAGCACCTCGACCGGTCCACGCAACCTGACCGCCGCGGCCACCGCCTGCTGCACCGCGGCTGCATCGCCGAGATCCGCCACGACCGGCGTGACGCGGTCGGCGCCGAGCTGGGCGACGAGCGAGTCGAGCGCCGCCGCGTCGATGTCGAGCGCAAGCACGGTGTCGCCTTCCCCGACAAACCGCCGGCACAACGCGCTGCCAATCCCGCCGCACGCTCCGGTAACCAGCACGACTCGATTCATTTCTGTCCTCACGCGTGACTGCACATGATCCCCACCGTCCGGGGCGCCGCGATCCACGTCCGCAAGCGCCGCATAGCGGCTCAAAAGCAAGCCTGGAAACCCTTCGCGGCGTGTAAATTTCCAACACACATGATCCAGCGCGCATACTTCGAACGGCTAAAGACGAGCATCAGGGCTCTCGCGCCGCACAAAATACCCCTTCTTTACAGCATCTTATGCAAAAACGGCGCTGAGAAAAAATATCGTAGTCCCTACGTGACAACCCTTTTTTCGTCATGTAGGATTTTTTCAAACAATTTAACACCCAGCGGCCGGCGACGGCAGCGAACCACCCCAGGAGAGAGAAATGTCGTTGCAAGCCCGTGCTTCTTTCACGCTCGGCAAGATTGCCGTAGCGCTCGCGTTTGCAGGTCTGACCGTGGCGGCGCACGCCGATACGGTCCGCGTGACCGTCGCGCATTACAGCGACGCCACCGCGCCGTACTTCCAGAAAGTGGCTGACGAGTTCCAGAAAGCCAACCCCGGCACGACGATCAAGATCGAGGACGTGAGCTGGGACACGCTGCAACAGAAACTGCAAACGGACATTACGGGCGGCGCCAACGCCGACCTCGCCATCGTAGGCACGCGCTGGCTGCTCGATTTCGTGAAGGACGACGTCGCCGAGCCGCTCGACGGCTACATGGACGCGAGCTTCAAGAGCCGCTTTATCGGCCCGTTCCTCGCTCCGGGTGAAATCAACGGCAAGGTGTACGGCCTGCCGATCGCCGCCTCGGCTCGCGCGTTGTACTACAACAAGGACCTGCTCGCGAAGGTTGGCTATCCGAACGGTCCGAAGACCTGGAACGACGTGATCGACGCGTCGAAGAAGCTGAAGGCGCAAGGTATTGCCGGCTTCGGTCTGCAAGGCAAGGAAATCGAAACGGACGTCTACTTTTACTACGCGCTGTGGAGCTACGGCGGCGACGTGGTCGGCAAGGACGGCAAGGCCGCGTTCAATTCGCCGGCTGGCGTGAAGGCTGCCACGCTGTACAAGACGATGATCGACGAAGGTCTGACGGAACCGGGCGTGACCGGCTACAGCCGCGAAGACGTGCAGAACCTCTTCAAGCAGGGCCGCGTGGCGATGGTGATCTCGGCGCCGTTCCTCTCCAAGCAGATCGCGAAGGAAGCGCCGAACCTGAAGTACGGCATCGATCCGATCCCGATGGGCACGACCCACGCCACCTATGCGGTGACCGACTCGATCGTGATGTTCAAGAACTCCAAGGTGAAGAAGAGCGCCTGGAAGTTCCTCGACTATCTGTTCACGAAGGAACCGCGCGTGAAGTTCACCAGCACGGAAGGCTTCTTGCCGACTACCAAGGCCGAAGCGACCGACCCGGCGTTCAATGATCCGGATACGAAGGCGTTCATCGCGCTGCTGCCGAGCGCGCACTTCGCTCCGACCATCACGGGTTGGGAAGACACGGCGAAGGCCGTGTCGGATGCAATGCAATCGATCTACCTCGGCAAGGCCCAGCCGGCAGCGGCGCTCAATGCAGCGGCCGACAAGGCGAATCAGGCGCTCGGCAAGTAATCGCCGCGTCATGTCGTAGAGCGTTAATGTAGACCGGCGCGCGCCGCTGCTGACAGGCGGCGCGCGCTGTGTTGTATCCGGCCCATCCCGTTGCGGCAACTCGGAACGCTGTCCAGCTTCCGGCGCAACTTACGATCGAGCACGCATGAGCCGTCCTGCTTCTCCGCGCCTGTCGGCGCCCTGGTTGCTGATTGCGCCGAGCCTGATACTCGCGCTGTTCATCATCAGCTATCCGATCTTCAACATCGTGTATCAGTCACTGCACGATGTCTCGCGCTTCGGCGCGATTCGCGACTTCACGGGTCTGCAGAATTTCTACACCGTCTTTACCGATCCGGAATTCATCGGTGCATTGCGACGCACGATCTACTGGACACTCTTCGTGGTGGGCGGCACGGTGCTGATTTCGGTGCCGGTCGCGCTGGTGCTCAATCAGGATTTCTATGGGCGCGGGGTGGCGCGCACCATCGTGATGCTGCCGTGGTCCGTCTCGCTGACCATGACCGCCGTGGTCTGGCGCTGGGCTTTCAACGACGACTACGGCATGGTCAACGTCACGTTGCACCGGCTCGGCCTCATCAATGGGCCGATTCATTGGCTGGCAACGCCGGAACTGGCGTTTCCGGTGGAAATTGCCGTCGGCATTCTGGTGTCGATTCCCTTTACCGTGACGATCCTGCTGGGCGGCTTGTCGTCCGTGCCGGGAGACATCTACGAAGCGGCGCGCATGGATGGCGCGAGTGCCTGGCAACAGTTTCGCAAGCTGACCTTGCCGCTGTTGCGGCCCTTCGTCAACATGGCGATCCTGCTCAACGTGATTTACGTGTTCAACTCGTTTCCAATCATCTGGGTGATGACGCAAGGCGGCCCGGACGAAAGCACGCACATTCTTGTCACCTACCTGTATGAAATCGGCTTCCGGCTCGGACGTCCGGGCCAGGCGGCGGCGGTGTCGCTGATCATGCTGGTGATGCTGTTCGTATTTTCGATGCTGTATCTGCGCATGCAGCCGTCGAAGGAAGGAGACAACGTATGAGCCTCAAGATGAAACGCACAATGTGGTGCTGGCTCGCGCTGTCGCCGTTGATCGTGCTGGTGCTGTTCCCGTTCGCGGTGATGCTGTTTACGGCACTCAAGCCGGCCAACGAGATTTTCGTGTATCCCGCGCGCTGGCTGCCGGTGCACTGGCAATGGCAGAACTTCGTCGATATGTGGGTCGCGGCGAATTTCGGCGTCGCGTTGCGCAACAGCATCATCGTCAGTCTGCTTTCCATGGCGCTTGCGCTTGCGGTCAGCCTGCCTGCGGCTTATGCGTTGGCACGCTTTCCGTTTCGCGGCCGTAGCTTGTATCGCCAGTTCCTGCTCGTCACGCAGATGCTCTCGCCCATCCTGCTGGTGGTCGGCCTGTTCCGGCTCGCGGCCATGATTCCCTATGGCGACGGCAATCTGGTGGATTCGAAGCTGGCCGTGATCGTGTCGTATGCGGCGTTCAATATCGCCTTTGCCGTGTGGATGCTGTCTTCGTATTTTCAGACCGTGCCGCGCGATCTTGAAGAGTCGGCGTGGCTGGAAGGATGCGGTCGCGCGAAGGCCGTATTCAAGGTGTTTTTGCCGCTAGCCGTCCCCGCCATTGTCGTCACCGCTATTTTCACCTTCATCAATGCGTGGAATGAGTTCGCGGTGGTTTATACGCTGATTCGTTCGCCCGAGAACAAGACGCTCACCGTGCAGGTGACGGATATGGTGGCCGGCAAGTATGTGGTTGAATGGCACCTCGTGATGGCCGCGACGTTGTGCGCGACTTTGCCGGTGTCGGTTGTGTTTGCCTGGTTGCAGCGGTATCTGGTTAAGGGGTTGGCGCTGGGGGCCGTCAAGTGATGGGGATGGGGTCAATGCTTTGAAGCGGCGCTTCAGGTTACGCAATTGACGGCTTGTTTGCCTTATGGTGTTGGCCTTTCCTTGTATTCTTATCGGTCTAATAGCTTCGCCTCTGTGCGGGGCGGCACTCACTTTCTTTGCAACCGCCGCAAAGAAAAGTAGGCAAAAGAAAGCGGGCTCCAACCGCCAGCCTGTAGATGTCTCCCTCGCCGCTTACCCGATCTCGGTCCGAGACGAGGTCGTCCATCGCGCATCACTCGTTTGTGACACAGCATTCATGTCTTGCTTGCGGTGTTCGCGTTTAGGACGACACCGGGAAGTAACAGTAATTCGCCGACAAGAACTTTCGCGCCTTTGGCGTCACGCCGACGCCAAACAGCGGCATCACATATTTCTTCCGCTGGACTGCGCTCAAGAGCAGTAGTCCCTCACACCCCAGCAAGACCGTCGGCTATTCTCCGGGTCTTTCGGCGCACGGAGCGCGCGATTCAGACACAGCAAAAAACAAAGCCGACCTGATCAATAGCGTGGGCGCACGCACGGTCTGCCAGATCATGCCAAACACGCCGTCAGTGCAACGCAACGGGCATCGCTCGCTTGCCCCTGTTCGCGGGCCGACCCGCGATTCGATCACACGCTGCGCAGAGACGCTATTGACGTGACGAAATTGCGCGGATTCGAAGGTTCCGATTCACCCCGACGCATGGCGGTTGCGCCTACGCTCCTCTCAGCCGTCCCCTTCACCATGAACCCCCTTCGTCATTCGCCATGCGATGCGCCCAAGCCGCGCTTCTGTTTTCGGATTTACCTTATATCCATATGCACGGGTATCCACAGATGATCTTTGCGAACGGCGACGCGGGTTGCCGCCGCAGCGCCGGCAGTTCTGTGGGCCGGTGATTTTCATCTACCTGGTAGAGGTATCGAGATGTCAGATCAGAAACAACAAAAAGGCAGGATGTATGCACTCGCAACCATTCGCGCACAAACCGCGCGCAGTGGATGCGTGAAACGGACTAACCGCTCGCATAACGTGACCAATGACATGCGCCGGCTAACACTCGAAATCGTCGGAGGCACCTGATGCGCATTCCGGTAGTCAGATTTGGTGATCCCACCACTACGGGAGGGACAGTTGTGGCGGTAAAAGCAGACATTCATGACAACGGGAAAAAGGTCGCGCTCCACGGCGAAAGTGCAACGTGCGGGAACTGCAAAGGCTTGTGGCCCATGTACGGCACCGGGGAGGAAATGAACAACAATGGAACCCACGTCGTTATCCAGGGCGATCAGGTGTTATGTCCGTGCGGCAAGAATCGCGTGTACGCACGTGACGATGTCGGATGTTTCGTCCACAGGCACCCTGGTGGCTCGAACACGACCGCCGTGGCCAGTTCCTCGCGTGAACCCGTGCACACGGAACAGTATGACGAGCAATTTACTTTGGTTGATAGTGCTCGCCGCCCACTTTCCAATGTGGGCTATCGCATCGTCACTGATAGCGGACAAGTGATCACTGGCATAACAAGCGGTCTGGGCGAAACGAAACGGATTGCAACCGACGGAAGAGAAGGGCTAAGACTCTATGCAACAGGAGAAACCATAAATGAGTGATACGGGTATCAATAGCCACACGTTCAAGGGAAGTGAAAACGAAGAATGGTTCGAGATTCATTCGAGCGCGGTTACAAACACAAATCCTGGTTCGATGGTCTATGTGACGATCGACACCACGCCGATTTGCCCAAATATGACCGATGGTGAATTCCGAAACACCGTCCTGTCGTTACGGGACGATGCTGTAAAGGTTGTGCAGCAACGCATCAGAGAGTTAACTGCGTGGCAACCGACAGCACAGGCGCGCGTTAGAACGTGGTTCGGTACGGCAGACGAAGCAACCAGACAAACGTTACTCAAAGGTCTGGCGGCACTGATCGTAGTAATGAACGGGCTCACCGGAAACAATTTTGTCCGTCGTGATTCCTATCTGGATCGCGCAACCGGTTGCGTACCAAATCGCAAGAACCTGGCGGGAGAAGTTGCCCACGTTTGTCGACCGGATACTGCGACGCATACGATTGCCGTGACGGCGAACTTCTGTACGATGCCGGACAAGAGTTCTGCGACGCTCTCTTCCAGGCAACTGACGATTGTTCACGAATGCACGCACTTTCTAGACACCTTTGGATCAGTGGATTACAACAACACTTATGGACAATTTCTCGGTATGCGACTCGCCAAAGACGAGCCCTCCATGGCACTACAAAACGCGGACAATATTGCGTGGTACGTGCTTTGCATTGACTAGCGTTCTTGCAGCGTCGCTATCATGTACCGCAAACGCATGTAGCTTTGCATTCCAGTATGGCGGCAAGATGGAGCGAAACGTAACCGAGCTTTCGAATGTTGATCGTTTGAAGCTAGCCGAGCTGCTCATAACTGTTCGTGGTAGCACCGCAAAAGAAGGGTCCGTGGTCATATACGGACTGGCGGATGAACGCGAGCACGACGCTTCAATGGTCGCGCGTAAGCGCGCCCAGTCGGTCAGCGACTATCTCCAGAGTCTGGAGGTCGTGCCGAATCGGATCAACATCGACACCAAAATCTGGCGCACGAGCGCTCAAGTTCCACTCAGTGAGCGTAATCAGATTGAGGTCGAATTCGAACCCGCTTGTAGTCTTGATGGATGCGAGAATCCGTGTGGCATAAACGACCCAAGACAATAGCGATCGACGGGAACGTCCCCGCGCAATGCGGGGCTTCTGATTCGCCGGCTGAACCATCGGTCTCAACCGATCTTCTGGACGACGTGATTGAACTGCGCACACTGGACATCAGCGCGGGCGACATACAGGAATCGTGACTCGTCAGTGACAAACTGGGCCGCTCGTGGGCGGCCCTATAAATATCATTCGCAATTCCGAACGCCATGCGAATGAGTTTGCTTTCCTCTCCGTTACTCTCAAGCCGGTTGCGCCACAAACTCTCCCGAAGCAGCGGCAAGAGCCTTGCGAAGCGCCTGTGCCAACTCCCCCGCCGCAAACTTCGCGATATAGCCATTCGCGCCCGCGTTCTTCACGTGCGCTTCGTTTGCTGCGCCCGTCAACGACGAGTGAATCACAACCGGAATATCACGCATGCGAGCATCGCCCTTGATCAGGCGTGTCAGCGTAAAGCCGTCCATTTCCGGCATCTCCAGGTCGGTCAGCACCAGCGCAACCTTGTCGCGCACGCGCACTTTCTGCGACTGTGCCTCGCGGGCGATTTGCTGCAGCATGTTCCAGGCTTCCTCTCCGGTCTTCGCCATGATGTACTCGGCGCCAATCGCCTCCAGCGCCTGCTCGATCAGCTTGCGCGCGAAACCCGAGTCGTCCGCGGCGAGAATCTTTGCGCCGCTGGGTATGTTCAGATGCGCGCCGACCGACTTCGGATCGACGGCCGGATGTTGGGCCGGAAAAACGTCACGCAGAACCTGCTCCACGTCGATCACCTGCGCAAGCCGCGAATCGCCGGTGTTGCCGTCAATCCGCGCAATGCTCGTGATCGACTTGCCGGCCGCAGAACCGTCAGCCGTCAAGACCTGGTTCCATTCAAGCCGCACAATGTCATCCACTTCCTCGACCGCGAATGCCTGGACCGTCCGGGCGAACTCGGTCACGAGCAGGATGTTCAAACCGCGACTCGGCTCGCAACCCATCAGGCGCGGCAGATCGATCACCGGAATCACCTGGCCGCGAATATCCACGGCGCCCATCACGAACTCCGACGCGCCGGGAATCGGCGTCACGGCGCGCATCGTCGAGATTTCGCGCACCTTGAACACGTTGATGCCGTAAAGCTCATGCGAATCGCTGCCGGGAACGCTGCCAAGGCGAAACAGCAGCAATTCGAATTTGTTTGAACTGGTCAGGCTCGTCCGTTCATCAGTTACACGCAGATCTGTCACCATCACACCTTCTCCGGGTTCGACTTCCGGGCACAGCGCGTAGATGTCGCGCATGACACCGATCGAACGCTTCCGCCTCATATCAGGTTATCGGCGCGTAACGCGCAAAGTTCAACGCGAGGTGCGATTTATCCCGGCGAGCGGTGCTGGACAAGGGTTGTGGGGGACGCGTTGGCGCTCGCAAAGGCTCGCTATTTGTCCAGGCGAAGGGCCCCTCGCGGCGTGCCCGGCGTGTAATCCGCATGGCATACTGGTTTGCTGCAGTGCCGCCAGCACGTGCAGATTGCACGTCCCACCCTCCCAAGACTGACCAGGCCGGAGCCGATCCGATGCACCAAGCCCTTCGCCATTTGCACATCAAAGCACCCGCGCGCGGACTCGTCGAGTTCACCGCCGAGGTACGCGAATTCGTCAACGGGCAATCCATCCAGACCGGTATCCTGACGCTGTTTTGCCGCCATACTTCCGCGTCGCTGATCATTCAGGAAAATGCCGACCCGTCCGTGCGGCGCGATCTGGAAACGTACTTCGGCACCCTCGCACCAGAGGACCCGGAGCGCTATGAGCACGATACGGAAGGTCCCGACGACATGCCCGCGCATTTGCGCACCGCACTCACGCAGGTGCAGCTATGCGTGCCGGTCGAACATGGCCGCATGACGCTCGGCACCTGGCAAGGCATTTACCTGTTCGAGCACCGGCGCCATCCGCAGACGCGCGACATCGTCGCGCATCTCATTGGCGAATGACCTTAGACGAGGCGTTCAAGAAACGACGTGCA
This sequence comes from Paraburkholderia sp., assembly GCF_036488795.1. GTDB lineage: Bacteria > Pseudomonadota > Gammaproteobacteria > Burkholderiales > Burkholderiaceae > Paraburkholderia. The sequence continues at coordinate 25,810 of NZ_DASXHA010000102.1, read as the reverse complement.
TGCGCGCAGTTCATCGAGCGTGACGAATTCATCGGCCTTGTGAGCGCGCGAGATCAGACCGGGGCCGCACACAATCGTCGGAATGTCGATGGACTGAAACAGACCGCCCTCGGTGCCGAACGACAGGGTCATTTCGCCTTTGTCGTCCAGCAGGCCGCCGCACAACGTCTTCAAGGCGCTTGACGATGCATCGTCTCTAAGACCCGGGTAGGCCGCGAGCGGCTCCAGTTCGATAGCCGCATCCGGCGCCACACGTTTCATCTCCGGCAGCAGCGTGCCGGTTGCAAAACGCCGCAGCGCGTCGACCAGCCTCACACCGTCTTCGCCTGGCAATTCGCGGATTTCGAAATCGAATTCGCAATGATCGGGCACGACGTTCACCGCGACGCCGCCGGTAATCTTGCCGGTTTGCACCGTCGAGTACGGCGGATCGTAACGGGGGTCGGCCGCGCCGTCCGATTGCAACGCGCGCGCGTTGCTGCGCAGAAAACTCACGAGTTCCGCCGCGTATTCGATTGCGTTGACGCCCAGGTGCGGCGTGGCGGAATGTCCGGCAAGTCCCTTGACGCAGCAGCGATACGCGCTCTTGCCCTTATGCGCGGCCGCGATACGCATACCCGTCGGCTCGCCGATGATGCAGCCGATCGGCTTGGCCGTATCCCGCGCCAGTTCTTCGATCAGGCTGCGTACACCCACACAGCCAATCTCTTCGTCATAACTGATGGCGATGTGAATCGGCGTGTTGGTTGCATGTTCAACGAAGTGCGGAACCGTAGCGAGCACGCAGGCCAGAAAGCCCTTCATGTCCGATGTGCCACGACCGTACAGACGGCCCGCACCGCCTTCGACGAGGACGAACGGGTCGGTGCTCCACGGCTGGCCCTCCACCGGCACGACGTCTGAGTGTCCCGAGAGGCAAATGCCGCCGCGGTCCTTCGGCCCGATCGTCGCATACAGGTTCGCCTGCTGACGATCGGCGCTATAGACGCGCCGCGAGTTCACACCGAAGCCGCTCAAATACGACTCGACATATTCGAGCAGGTCGAGATTCGAGTGGCGGCTGATGGAGCGAAAGCTCACCAGTTTCGCAAGGAGTTCGACGGCGTTCGGCATGAACAGGTCCTCCGTTTTACGACTTGACTGCGATCACATCCACTTCGACGAGCCACTCAGGCCGCGCGAGTGCGGTCACCGTGAGGCCAGTCGATACTGCATGCACGCCCTTCAACCAGCGTCCGATCACCCGATAAACCGGCTCGCGAAAACGCACGTCCGTCAGGTAGATCGTCACCTTGCAAATGTCCTCGAGCTTGCTGCCGGCTTCTTCGAGCAGCATCTTCACGTTTGCCATGGCTTGCTCGGCTTGCGCCGCCGCGTCGCCAATCCCCACCGACTCATACGTGTCGAGGTTCTGGCCGATCTGTCCGCGCAGAAAGATCATATTACCAGCCACTACCGCTTGCGCGAGATCGTTGTCGAGCGCTTGCTCCGGATAGGTATCCCTGGTGTTGAACGGCCGGATGCGAATGTGTTCCATGATCGTAAGTCCAAAGAAAATCTGCTGTATGAGGATGCTTGCGAATTAGCCGCGCTTGTCGAAGTAGCCGGCGCGAATCGCGCTGCCGATCAGATTGAGAATCAGCCGGCCGGCCGTAATGCACGAAATCTGGTTGACGTCCTTCTCCGGCTGGATTTCGACGATGTCCATGCCCACCACGCGCCCCTTCTTCACGAGGCCGTGAATCAGCTTGCGGGCCTGCACGAAAGTGACGCCACCCGGCGCGGGACCCGCGACGGCCGGCATCACCGATGGATCGAGACCGTCAGCGTCGATGGTCACGTAGTAGTTGCCGCCGTCAGGAATGCGCTCGAGGACCGCGTCCATGCCGATATCGTGCAACTCGTACGCCGTAATCAGCTCCGCACCGTACGCCCTGGCGGCACGCAATTCTTCCGGGCGTCCACTGCCCTGGGCACGCAGGCCGATCTGCACGATCTTCGCGACATGCTTCATTTCCGATGCCCGACGGATGGGGCTGGACAAGCCTTCACGCACGCCGTTGACTTCGTCGCGCCAGTCCAGATGGGCGTCGATATGCACCAGCGTAATCGGACCCATGCCATCGAAGGCGCGCAGCACCGGCGTCGTAATGCCGTGATCGCCGCCCATCACGATAGGCAACGCGCCCGCCGCCAGAATCTTGCGCACTGCGGTTTCGACGCGCTCGTAGTGGCTGCCCGGCGCGGCCAGATCGGCGATCACGTCGCCGCAATCCACGAAGCGGATATCGTCGCGTTCCTGCAGCAGCGGACCGTCGATGTCGAAATCGTAGTGGCCCGGCGAGCGCACCACGCGATCGGTCGCCTGACGAATCGCCGTGGGCGCGTTGGTCTGGTCGTTGGTGAAATCGGCAGCGGAATAGGCCGCGCCGTAGGGCATGCCAAGCACGGCGATATCGGCTTCGAGGTGATCGAGGTCCATTGCCAAAGTCGAGTACAGCAACGTCTTGTGCCCGGTCTTCGGCGGCACGGTAAGCGGTCGGCTCATAAGAATCTCCAACATGGATGAGATCGGGTTTCGATGGTGCGTGGTCGATTCACAGCGGTCGGCCGGCGCACTTAAACACGCCGGTAACGCGTCGCATAACGCTCCGACCACTGGCCTGCAATGTCGAGCAATACGCTGCATAGCCAGTAAATCAGTGCGGTGGTGCCGAGCACTTCCACATAAGCGAAGGTGTCGGCGGTAAGCAGGTTGCTTTGATACGTCAGCTCCGTCAGGCTCATCACCGAGAAGATCGAGGTATCCTTGAACATCATGATCGTGAGGCTGGTGGTGGCCGGCGCGAGGAAGCCGAATATCTGCGGCAACACCACGTGACGCTGCACTTGCCAGCCCGATAGCCCAAGCGAGCGCGCGGCCTGAATCTGCCCATGGGCGAGACTGCCGAACGCCGCGCGCAGGATTTCGCAAAAATAGCCGCCGGTATAGAAGGCTGTCGCGCCGACGCCAATTGCAAACGCCGGCAGCATCACGCCGATCTTTGGCAATCCGAAGAAACTCAGGTAGACGAGAATCAGGAACGGCACGTTGCGCACAATCTCTACATAGGCGAGCGCAAGCGCTCGCAGCACCCGCAAACCAGAGGCGCGCAGATAAGCGGCGACTGTACCGGCCAGGATGCCAAGCGGTATGCCCAGCACGCAAACCTGCGCGGCAACCTTGAGCCCTTGTAGCAACGGCCTGACAGACGACTGGACGATGGACAGATCAATGGACATTGGGCAACACCTTTGCGACACGTCGCTCGAGCCTGCGCGACGCGGACGACGCGACGAACAGAATCGCAAAGTAAATCACCGCGGTTGCGGAAAACACCTGTAGCGGCAAGTCCGTTTGCAGTGTCGCGTCACGCGCCACAGTCGCCAGATCGTGGACCGCGATGATCGACATTAACGAAGATGCCTTGAGCAGCATCGTGAATTCGCTGGTCAGCGGCGGAATGGAGCGGTAGAAAAGCTGCGGCAACACGATATAGCGCCATACCTGCAGCGAACCCATGCCGAGCGCACGCGCAGCCGGCATCTGGCCGCGCCCGAGCGAGTTCAACGCGCCGCGCAGAATCTCCGACACATAGGCTGCCGTATTCAGGGCAAGCGCCAGGATGCCGGCCTGCACCGGTGATAGCGGAACATTGAGCACCGCGGGCAACACGTAATAGGCGACCAGCATCTGAATCAGCGCCGGTGTACCGCGAATCAGGCTGACGTAGAAGATCACGAAGCCGGCGAGCACCCTTCCGCCGTGCGCGCGCATCAGCAACAGCACCACGCCGATCACCATGCCGAGCGCGAACGCCACCACGCTGGTTGCAATGGTTGTAAATGCGCCGCCTGCGAGATCGTGGAAAAACGGCCGTAGCGCGGCAACTGTGCTGCCGAGGAGCGAATTCATGCAACGCTCCCGCTGCCTAGACCGCGCCTTCCGGTAGATAGCCGCTAGTCGGCAGCTCCATCGTGTAGCCGAACCACTTCTTCTGCATTTGCGCGAGCTGCCCGTTCTTCGCGAGCTCCGTCAGCGAGGTATTGATGAACGCGCGAATTTCCTTGTCCTGCGGATTGGCGACCCACGCCAGCATTTTCGGCTCGCCGATCTTGCCGACCACGCGGAACTGCCCGGGCTCTTTCTTCATGAGCACGGCTACGATGTTGGATGGCATGATGCCGACGTCGAGTGTCTTGTTGGTGAGCGCAACCATCACGTCCGGGTAGGCTTGAAACAGTTTCATGTCTGCGTAGCCTGTGCCCTTTGCTTTCAGTTGCGCATCGAACGCCTGTGCGATGGGCTGCGAAGACGAACCCATCTGGGTGCCCACCACGTGGCCCGCCACGTCGTCGACCTTATTGATGGCGGCGTCATTGGAACGCACGACCAGCACCGTGTCGACGACGCCAACCGGCTCCGAGAACGCGAAACGCTTGGCACGCTCGGCATTGATGCCCACGCTCGTCGCGACGAAATCGAACTTATGCGTCATGAGTCCGGGCAGCAAGCCCTGGAAAGGCAGATTGACCTGATTGAGCGTGACGCCTAACTTGCTGGCCATGTACTCGAGGATGTCGTGACCATAGCCCACCACCTTGCCGTCTTCGACAAACTCGAAAGGCTCGTACGCGGCCTCGGTGCCGACCGTCAGCTTGCCGCGCTGGCGAATGTCGGCAAGCGTTCCGCCTTCCGCAAACGCCAGGGACGGCAGGGCAAGCGCGAGCGAAGCGCCGCCCGCTACGGTAAGGAAGGTGCGTCGGTTAAGCGTCAGCATGGTGATCACCGGGCGTTAGAAATAGGGGTTGGAAAGAATGTAGATAGTCAAAAAAGTTTTGGAAAACTATTTTTTTGTTGATATGGTCTCTAAACTTGAGACCTTTTGACAAGGCCGTCAATGAAAAAAATGGACCTCACCGAACGCGACCTGCGCTCGCTGCGCGTGTTTTGCGCAGCCGCCCAGGCAAGCGGATTCGCCGCCGCCGAGCGCGCGCTGTCGATGTCGAAAGCTTCGATCAGCCGGCACATCAACGACGTCGAGGCTCGTCTTGGCGTAAAACTGTGCGAACGGGGTCCCGGCGGATTCCAGTTGACCGAAAGCGGCACGGTCGCATTGCGCGTGGCACTCGAGGCGCTGGAATCGCTCGAGCGTATCAAACCCGAAGTGGATGCGGTGCGCGGCGTGCTATCCGGACCGCTGCTGCTGGGCACTTCAGAGCACGTCTTGACGCACGAGGACTGTCACATCCCCGAAGCGCTTGCCGAACTGCAACGGATTGCGCCACTCGTACGGCCGTCGCTTTCGGTGATGACCTTCAACGATCTCGGCGCGGCGCTCAGCGAGCGGCGCGTGCAGATCGCGATTCGCGGCGCATATAAGCGAATGCGCGCGTTTCGCCACTACCCGCTTTTCACCGAGACGCATCGCGTGTTCTATCGGCCCGCAACGGCCGGCGTCATCCGCGAGCATGACGACGCCCGCGCGTTGCCGCTGGCATACCGGCCGCATCCATTCGTGGAAGATGCGCTGGCGGTGCACGGTTTCACCCAGGGGCCGGATGTGAGCGGACTCGAGGCCGTCGCCACCGCCGTCGCAACCGGGCACTACGTGGGTCTGCTGCCGGAGCACTACGCCGCACAGCTTGGGCCACGCTACGAATTTGCCGTCTTGCCCGATTCGCCGGTTTATCCCATGCCGTTTTGCGCCATCGTCGAAGAAGCACGGCCCTTGTCGCGCAGCGCGGAAACGTTTCTGCAGCTGCTGCTGGAGGCGCATCGCAGCTAGGGTGGCTCGCCTTCCCTTCAACCTGCGGATGGTCCGGCAGTCATCGCCTGTTGTCAGGCAGTCGTGGCCCATCGAGCCCGCGCCCAGCTCGCGGGCGCTTTCCCGCTACGCCTGACCCCGGCTGCCACGCCGCCCTCCCTGCCCCCGTTTGCCACTATCACTGGCTGTCATGTCACGTACATGTCGCTTGCTTTTTCATTTAAATACGAATATAAATGCGACTCATTTGCATTTCATAAAACAATTTCGCAGCCATTCAGGCCGGCCTGACGCGCCGCGCTTGGGGTCGCGATTACGCAACAGGTCAGGGGTTTGCACATGTGCCGCAGGAAAGGGGCAGCCCGGCGTTCGCCGCTCGCCAAGGGGAATCAGCTGGGTCAACGGGTTAGCGCAGTACTCGTCGCGGGGCTGCTGAGCTTCGCAATACGGCCGGTCATGGCCGAGACCGCGGATAGCACGGCCTCCTCGGGCGCTGATGAAGCCACCGGCAAAGAATTGCCGCAAGTGACCGTCAACGGCGAGCGAGCACATGGTTTTGCGCCGAAATCCGTCGAAACGGGTCCGTACAACGGAATGGACGTGCTGGACGTGCCGGCCACGGTGAACGTCGTGACGCGCGGCGTCATGGACGCTCAGGGCGACACGGGCCTCTATGACGCTCTGCGCAATGTGGCGGGGGTCACGCGCCAGCAGTTGAGCGGGCTGGCCTACGACAATCTTTCGATCCGCGGCATTCCGCTCGACAACCGGGCCAGCTATTACATCAACGGCATTCTGCCGATCGACAACAACATCTGGATGCCGATGGAGGACAAGGACCGCGTCGAAGTCCTGAAAGCCGCCTCCGCGCTCTATTACGGTTTCGCCGCGCCCGCCGGCATCGTCAACATGGTGATGAAGCGCGCCGGCACCGAACCCGTCACCAGCGTGAGCGCGCTCGGCGACTCGCACGGGTCGTACGGCGCAAGCGTGGACATCAGCCGGCGCTTCGGCACCGACAGTCAGTTCGGCGTGCGCGTCAATGCAATGGATGAACACGTCGAGACGCCCATCGACGGCGATCATGGCTATCGAAAGTTCATCAGCGCCGCGCTCGACTGGCGCGTCAACAATCGCCTGACGCTGCAGTACGACCTCGAGCACATCGAGACGAGTGTCGTCGAACAGGCCGGCATTGTGCCGCTCGCAGCCAACAAGCAGGGCGTCATTGCGATGCCGGCCATTCCCGATCCGACCAGGCTGCTGTCGGGCGCAGGCTATCCGACGCGGGCCAGCGCGGACACGAACCTGATCCGGGCGCAATACGCGTTCTCCGACAACTGGAGCGTGAGCGTGGCCGCAGGCGAATCGATTACGCGGCGCGACCGCTGGAACTGGGTGTTTCAGAAGTACAACGTGGTGACCGGCGCGGGAACCGTGCAGGCCACGCAGCAAAACGGCCAGCGCTATCAGAACGAGACCGTCCGCCTCGAAACGAACGGCGTGTTCAAGACGGGCCCGCTGGCACATGACCTCACGCTCGGTGTTTCGCAGGACTGGATGTATCAGCCGAACTTCACGTCATACACGTACACGGCTGCGCAAAACCTGTATAACCCCGTCGACATCACCGCGTTGACGCCGAGCGGCACGCCGAAACCGTTCTTCGCGCAGCATGTCCGCAATGGCGGCGCTTACCTGTACGACCGGATCGATCTCACTTCGCGCCTGCAGTTCATTCCCGGTGTGCGCCAATCCGAATACATCACGTCTCAGGCAGGCACGCCCAACTCGGACGTCAGCAGGACCACGCCGTCGGCGAGCCTGAGCTTTCGCGTGACGCCCACTACCAGTGTCTACGCGAGCTACGTAGAAGCGCTCGAATCCGCGGGCAGCGCCCCCGCCACCGCCGAAAACGCCAACCAGATCCTGCCCGCATCCGTCAGCAAGCAGGAAGAGATCGGCGTGCGAAGCCAGATCACGAGCAACATGCTTGCCTCGCTTGCGTTGTTCAATTTGCGCCAGCCGTCAGCCGATACCAATGCCGACAACGTCTATGTACTCAACGGCAATGCACGTTATCGCGGTGTCGAATTTTCGTTGCAGGGCGACCTGACGCGCGATCTGTCGGTGATCGGCTCCGCGGTCTACCTCGATGCCACGCAAGTCGATTCACCTGATCCGGCGCTGGTCGGCAAAACGCCCGAAAACGCCGCGCACGTGACCGCGAGCCTGTTCGCCGACTACCGCATTCCGGCTGTTGCGGGGCTGTCGGTCAACGGCGGCATGTACTACATCGGACCGCGCAAGGTCAACGATCTGGACCAGGCCTCGATTGGCGGTTACACGCTGTTCACGGCGGGCTTGCGCTATTCCACGCGCATTTTCGGCAAGCGCGCGACTTTTCAGGCGAACCTGGAAAACGCCACCAACAAGCGTTACTGGAGCGCGGTCGGCTCGAACCAGATTGGTGTTGGCCTTGCCCGCACGCTCGAACTCAGTTCGACCTTCGACTTTTAATACGCGCACTTCTCACCTCCAATCCAGCGGACGACATCATGCAGGCAACCATCCTGAAACCTGACGCCCGGCAGGCAACGTCGCAAGACAACACGCAGAAATCGCGCTCGCGCCGCAGCACTTTTCTCAAATGGCTCCGCAAGATTCACGGCTGGGTCGGCCTGTGGGGTGCGGTGCTCGGGCTGCTCTTCGGCGTGACCGGCATCTTGCAGAACCATCGTGCGACGATGAAGATCAAGGTGGGCGGTCCCCTCGTCTCGACCATCCAGGTCGCGGTGCCAACGCCGCCGCCCAAGTCGCCACGCGAGCTTGCGGAATATCTGCAGACCGAATTGAAGCTCGACCGTCCCGCCGCCCGCGTGACGCGCGAGAAAGCCCAACCGGTCACATGGGGCGACCAGTCCGTGATCCAGCCGGAACACTGGACCGTGCGCTTCATCGCGCCCAGCTATCTGGTCACCGCGGATCTCTGGAAAGGCAGCAGCATGGTGAGCGTCGAGCGGCGCGACCAGGGCTTCGTCAACACGATCGAAGGTTTGCATCGTTCCGAAGGCGCGGGCGTGGGCTGGATTCTGCTGGCGGATTCGATTGCAGGCAGCCTGATCCTGCTGTCGCTCACCGGCGTGCTCTTGTGGACCGAACTGAACCGGCGCAAAACCATCGGCACGTCGATTTTCGTGGTGTCGTTGGCGGCCGCAATCGTGCTGGCGTCGCAGTCCATCTGATCGCGCTGCAAAGGCGCGCGGGCACGGAGCACCTGACGACTAGAGGCCGGTCTCGACCGGCTGCCTCTATGATGAGACCCTCCCTGGTCGAATCCATCACTCATGCTCACCGTCCATCATCTGAACAACTCGCGTTCGCAGCGCGTTCTGTGGCTGCTGGAGGAACTTGGCGTTCCTTACGAGCTCAAGCGCTACCAGCGCGATCCGAAGACGATGCTGGCGCCGCCCGAATTGCGCGCCGTTCATCCGCTCGGCAAGTCGCCTGTGATTACCGACGACGGCCAGACCATCGCCGAATCGGGCGCGATCATCGAGTATCTGCTGGAGCGCTATGGACAGGGACGCTTCGCGCCTGCCGCAGGCACGCCCGAACGTCTGCGCTACACGTACTGGCTGCACTACGCGGAAGGTTCGGCGATGCCGCCGCTGCTGCTGAAACTGGTGGCATTGCGCATCGCCAGTGCGCCGATGCCGTTTTTCGCCAAACCGATTGCACGCAAGATTTCCCAGACGCTGCAAGCGAGCTTCATTGATCCGCAACTCGAACTGCATCTGAGCTATATCAACGACGCGCTCACGCCGACCGGCTGGTTCGTCGGCAATGAGTTCAGCGCGGCGGACATCCAGATGAGCTTCCCGCTCGAAGCCGCCACCGCACGTGGTGGTCGCAGCGGCAAGATTGCGGCGGTCACGGATTTTCTCGAACGCATCCATGCGCGGCCCGCCTATCAGCGTGCACTGGAACGCGGCGGTCCTTATGAGCTGCTGAGCTGAAGCTGTTTAAACCGGGGCCGTCCGCACCGCCCCAGGTCTTCAGTTTTCGACGCCGGGGGCAGGCTCCGGCAGCTTGAACAACGTCAGGAAGCGTTTGACTGACGCCTTGTCGCCTTCTATGGTCAAGTCCCGCGAACGCACTGCCTCGTCGAGCTTGCGACCGTCGTAGGCAAGCGCCGCCAGCGTGTCCGGATCACTTTCGATCACCGCGTTCGGCTCCGCCGCATTACCCCGCGCGATTTCAAACTCGCCGTTGGCAACCTTCGCATCGAAGCGATACGCGCCCAGTCGCAATTCCAGACGCAGATTCAGACCGGCGGCCGCTTGCGCATCGAACATCGTGCGAAAAGACAGGATCAACGAATCGATGCTGAGCGGATTGCCGCGCGGCAGCGACGGTGAACGCGCGCCCCAGCGTCCGAGCGCCATGATGACCGGTTCCAGCTCATAGCCCCATTCCGTCAATTCATAGACCCACGCGGCCGCCGGCGGCGGCAGTTGACGCCGGCGCAGCACCGCCGCCTGTTCGAGTTCGTCCAGCCGCTGCGTCAGCACGTTCGGGCTGATTGCCGGTAGTCCCGCCCGCAAGTCGGTAAAGCGCTTCGGACCGAGCAGCAGCTCGCGTACCACCAGCAAGGCCCACCGCTCGCCCACCAGATCGAGCGCATGCCCGCCGGCACACCCGTCGTTATAGCTTCGCGTTGCCATGACACTGCCTGTGATTAACCATTTCGTTTAAGTATATCGGAAAGTTCCCAATCAGGAATTTTCAGTTGTCTTTTAGGACTATCAGGTGATAGAGTGAGATTCCCGTTTTTGTCTTTTTCGCTCAAGGAGTTGCTATGCTTCAGCTTGATCCTTACCTGACCTTCGACGGCAACTGCGCCGAGGCCATGCGCTTTTACGAACGCACGTTCGGCGGCAAGATCGAAATGATGATGACCGTGGGCGAATCGCCAATGCGCGACCAGTCGCCTCCCGGCAGCGAGAACCGCATCATGCATGCCCGGCTGGCGCTCGACGGCGGCCGCCTCATCATGGCGTCCGACGCGATGGTGGGCCAGCCGTACAGCGGCATGCACGGCATCTCGCTCACGCTGATGTATCCGAGCGCCGCCGAGGCGTTGAGCATGTTCGACACGCTCGCGGAAGGGGGCACGATCCACATGCCGATAGAAAAGACGTTCTGGGCCGAAGCATTCGGCATGTTGACCGACCGGTTCGGCACGCCGTGGCTCATCAACGGCGCAATGCTCCACCACTGAACCACCTCGAACCGTTGCAAAGGAGACGCACTGCATGACCCATAACATCGACCAGCGCAAACGCTGGCTAGCCCTGATCGTCCTGTGTCTCGGCGTCCTGATGATCGTGCTCGACTCGACCATCGTGAACGTCGCGCTGCCGTCCATTGCGGCAGACCTCGGCTTCTCCGAGACCTCGCTCGTGTGGGTCGTGAATGCGTATCTGCTCACGTTCGGCGGCTGTTTGCTGCTCGGCGGCCGGCTGGGCGATCTGTACGGCCATCGCAAGCTGTTTCTCGGCGGCATCACGCTCTTCACGCTCGCGTCGCTCGCCTGCGGCATGGCCAACTCGCAAGTGCTGCTGGTGTGCGCGCGCGCCGTGCAGGGCCTGGGCGGCGCCGTCGTGTCGGCCGTCTCCCTGTCGTTGATCATGAACCTGTTCACCGAGCCCGGCGAGCGCGCGAAAGCCATGGGTGTGTACGGCTTTGTCTGCGCGGGCGGCGGCAGCATCGGCGTGCTGCTGGGCGGCCTGCTCACGAATATCCTGAGCTGGCACTGGATCTTTCTGGTCAATCTGCCTATCGGCATCGCGGTCTATGCGATGTGCGTCGCGCTCCTGCCCGCCGGACGCGGCCACGCGCACGGCGAACGGCTCGACGTCGCAGGGGCCGCCACGGTCACCGCTTCGTTGATGCTCGCGGTGTACGCCATCGTCAACGGCAATGAGGCCGGATGGACCTCGGTGCATACGTTGGGCATGCTGTTCGCCGCGCTCGCGCTACTGGTGCTGTTTCTGCGCATCGAGGCACACGTACAGCATCCGCTGATGCCGCTGGCTCTGTTCAGGCTGCGCAACGTGGCGGTGGCCAATGTCGTCGGCGTGCTGTGGGCAGCAGCCATGTTCGCGTGGTTCTTCATCTCGGCTCTCTACCTGCAGCGTGTGCTCGGCTACAAGCCCATGCAGGTTGGGCTCGCGTTCCTGCCGGCCAATCTGATCATGGCGTTCTTCTCGCTCGGCCTGTCCGCGCGCCTCGTGATGCGCTTCGGTCTGCGCGCGCCGCTTGGCGTCGGGCTGTTGCTCGCGGCCATCGGGCTCGCTTTGTTCGCGAGAGCACCGGTGAACGGCGGCTTCATGCTGGACGTGTTGCCCGGCATGACCCTGCTCGGCCTGGGCGCGGGCATCGCGTTCAATCCGGTCTTGCTGGCCGCGATGAGCGACGTCGAACAGAGCGACTCCGGTCTCGCGTCCGGCATCGTCAATACGTCGTTCATGATGGGCGGCGCGGTCGGGCTCGCGGTACTGGCGAGTCTCGCCGCGGCGCGTACGAGTGAAGTGGAGCTCTCTCAAGGTATGCCGGCTGCGCTCAATAGCGGCTATCACGTCGCGTTTCTGACCGGCGCTGTGTTTGCCGCACTGGCCGCGCTGCTAGGAGCGTTGCTGCTGCGCGCGGGCAAGCAAAACGCCGCGCACGCCGCCCCCTCCGCACACGGCGACGCACCCGCCGCAAACCGTCCGCATAGCAACGACCGGGCCGTGACCGAGAATCTGTAACCGGCACACGAAACCCGTCACGAACCCACCACGAACCGTCGCGAACCGCAAATGCGCAATCCCGATCAAATGAACCTCAGCATGGTTCGCTAAGCTGGTTTCATGCTGACATGAGAGCTGGCATGAATCCCGTCGGAAAGGCGCTCTGGTTTATCGAAAGCTATATTGCGGGCGAGTTGACGCTCGACGAGATCGCCCAGTGTGGTTGCGTTTCGCGCTACCACTTGTCGCGTGCCTTCGAAGCGGCAACCGGTCGTCCGGTGATGCGCTATGTGCGCGCGCGTCGTTTGACCGAGGCGGCCCGGCGTCTTGCCGGCGGCGCGCCGGATATTCTGGCAATCGCCGTCGAATCAGGTTACGGCTCTCACGAGGCATTCACGCGCGCGTTTCGCGAGCAGTTCGGGCTTACGCCTGAGGCGTTGCGCGCGCAGGGTCATCTGGACAACATTGCCATCGTGGAGCCCATCAAAATGGATGAATCGATTCTCGCCAATCTGGCGCCGCCTCGTTTCGAGGACGGCAGGCCCTTGCTCATCGCAGGACTGAACGAGCGTTACAACTGCGAAGCCAGCATGGGCATTCCGGCGCAATGGCAGCGCTTTAACGAGTACTTCGGCAAGGTGCCCGGCCAGATTGGCCGGGTCGCCTATGGGGTCTGCTACAACGCGGACGACACCGGCAACTTCGACTACCTGTGCGGCGCCGAAGTCAGCGACTTCTCAAACCTGCCCGCCGCACTGAGCCACATACGCTTGCCGGCACAGCGCTATGCGGTGTTCACGCATCGCGAGCACATTTCGTCGATCCGGCGCACGTGGAATACCGTCTGGAACGCCTGGCTGCCGGGGTCGGGACATACGCCAGCGGACGCGCCGCACTTCGAGCGCTACAGCGAACAATTCGATCCGCTGACGGGAATGGGCGGCGTAGAAATCTGGTTGCCGCTCAAGGCTTGAGATGCGGTACACGAAGGGCGGGGCGAGGGAATGGCATCCCCTTTCCCTCGCCTTTGTTACGACGCCGGGCCAAGACCCGCGCGACGCAAGCGTGCAACCCCTTCAGCCAGTGCGACGACCGCCTGCTGCCCGTGCCTCTCGCGAATACTCATCGTCTGATCGCGCTCATCACGCGGACCGACTGCCACGAACATCGGCACCTGCTTTTCTCGGGCATCGACGATTTTCTTTTCCAGCCGCTCGGGCCGCTCGTCGAACGCCACGCGAATGCCAGCATCTTCCAGCGCCTGTACCACCTTCTCACCATACGCGGCGCTGGCGTCGTTGAGCGTCGCCACCACGACCTGCTCGGGGGCGAGCCACAACGGCAGCCATCCTCCATGATGCTCGAGCAGCATCGCGATGAAGCGCTCCACGCTGCCCAGCACCGCATGATGAATCATCACCGGCCGCTCGCGCTCGTTGCGCTCGTTGACGAACTGCGCATCGAGCCGTTCGGGCAACACGAAATCGAGTTGAATCGTGCCGCATTGCCAGCTGCGCGCGCGCTGATCCGTCAGATGGAACTCCAGCTTCGGACCATAGAATGCACCCTCGCCTTCGAGCACTTCAAATTGCAAACCGGCTGCGACGGCGGCTTTCGCCAAAGCGGCCTCCGCGCGATCCCACACTTCGTCGCTACCTGCGCGCACCTCCGGGCGCGTGGCGAGCGCCACTGAAAACGCCGGGAAGCCGAGCTCGGCATAGACTGCGCGCAACAGATCGCAGAAGCGCGCCACTTCGTGTTCTATCTGCGCTTCCATGCAGAACACATGAGCATCGTCCTGCACGAACGCACGCGTGCGTTTGAGGCCCTCTAGCGAACCCGACGGCTCATTACGATGACACGCGCCGAACTCGCTATACCGCACCGGCAGTTCGCGATACGAGCGCACGCGTTGACTGAAAACCTGCACATGACCCGGACAGCTCATCGGTTTCAGACACAGCGCGTGTGCCTCGGCCGCATCATCTGCATCGTGTGATTCGGATAACGAATACATGTGGGCGCCGAATTTCTCCCAATGTCCGCTGCGCTCCCACAGCGAGCGCGCCAGAAGCTGCGGCGTGCGGATCTCACGAAAGCCCGCGCGCCGCATTCGAGCGCGAATGTAGTCTTCCAGCACGCGGTACAGCTCCCAGCCGCGCGGATGCCAGAAGACCATGCCGGGGCCTTCCTCTTGCTGATGAAAAAGATCGAGCCTGTTGCCCAAAACGCGATGATCGAAATCGTCCACGGTAACGCTCCAGTTGATGTATGCCATCGACGAGGGGGCGTAAACGCCAAGGGCCCCGTCCGTCTCCGGCGGGGCCCTTGGGGGCTTGCTGCGGCTTCCTGCTTGACTGGCCTTAGCGCGCGCAACCTCCAGACGACCCGCCTGTGAAGGTGGTCGTCGTGGTGGTGACAGCCGCGAAGGAGATCGAATAGAGGTCCATGGATCGACAGTAATCGATTTTGTGGCGCTGCGTCAATCAACGGCTTTCGACGGCATTCAACGGGTGACGTCCCTGCTGGCCGCCGCCCGCCTCCGCCGGCTCGACTTCGAAGGCCTCGCCCGTGGCAAAAAACGATCCGCCGGCCACGTAGTGACAGGTGCGTTGCTCCGGATCGTCGCCGAAGTGCCAGCGGTTGTTCGAATAGACACGGCTATCCGCGTAGGCCGCAACCACCTCGCCGATGATCAGATCGTGGCGCTGACTATCGTCCGGAATCACCTTGCATTCCATCCACGTGATACAGCCGGCCAGCATCGGCACAGCGATTTTCTGCCCCGGAAATGTTTCCAGACCGAACGCTGCAAACTTGTCCAGGTCCGTGCCCGGCGTCGAGCCCACCGCGAGCGTCTGCCGCGCGAAGCCCCGGCTCGGCAATTGCAGGCCGAAGACGCCGCTTGCCTCGATCAGCTTGCGCGTGAGCGTGCGGCTGTCGACCACCACCACGACTTTGGGCGGATTGAAATCCAGCGGCATCGCCCACGACGCGGCCATCACATTCGTGCGCCCTTCATGCGCGCTGGTGACGATGGTGACCGGGCCATGATTCAGTAACTGCGTCGCGCGCGGCAATTCCACGGCTTGTCGGGTGCCTTTCATACATTCCTTGATCGTTTGGAGCGGGTATCGCTTCGTGTGTCACGTCGTGTCACGTCGTGTCGCGCGTCTTCGAAGCCGCGCCCACGTTGCAGCGTATTCTAGCCAGGCGGCGGCATGGATGATCGCCACGCTTCGATACGCATCGAAGCATGCGGCCCGCACGAGCGCCTATGATAGGCACATCGCAGGAGGTCGATCATGTGTGCTCAACCGAATATCGCGTCCACCGCGTTCCTGATTGCCGATCCGGCCCGCGCCACCATGTTGATGGCGCTCATCGAGGGACGCGCGCTGCCCGCCGGCGAACTGGCCTATGCGGCCGGCATCACCGCGCAAACGGCCAGCACGCATCTGGCGAAACTGCTGGCCGGCGGCCTCGTCGCGGTGGAGGCGGAAGGACGGCACCGCTATTACCGGCTGAGCAATTCGCACGTCGCGCATGTGATCGAGAATCTTGCCTCGATCACGCCGGTCGAGCGCCCGCGCACGAAACCGCTCGGCGCCGAAGCGCAAAAGCTGCGCTTTGCGCGTTGCTGCTACGACCACCTGGCCGGACAGCTCGGTGTGGCGATGACGCAGGCGCTGGAGCAGCGCGGTGTGATCGTCGCAACGAAGGACAAGCAGTTCGAGGTCACACCGGATGGCATCGCATGGTTCGGCCGCATGGGACTGAACGTGCCCGAACTGCAAGCCACCCGGCGTGGGCTCGCGCGCCAGTGCCTGGACTGGTCGGAGCGTCAGCATCATCTGGCGGGGCCGCTGGGTGTGCAATGGATGAACCTGCTGTGCACCAGCGGCTGGCTGCGCCGCGAGAAAGCGACGCGCGCGGTGCAGGTCACGCCGCAAGGCTGGGCGTGGATGAAGGAGCAACTTGGGATTGAGGGGAGACTGGGAGAGCTTGTGCTGGCTGCGTGATAAGCCGACCAGTCATGACCCGGGCCTCGCCTCCCGCGCCGGATGGCTCGCGCAACGAACGAAGGGGCGCGCCGCCCCTATCGTCCTTCATGCAGTCAACACCGCGGCCTACGGGGTGTGTCTCGCCTACCTCAGGTAACCAAAATAAAATCACGCGGGCCACACACTGCCGGGAGTGCCGGTCACACGGAAGGCAGACTAACTCTTCTCGGTTTGCTCGGTGTGCGCCGGGTCAAGCGGCTTGTGCTGCTCGTCCCCCAAGCCCGGAAAAAACGCATTCCACGCGGCTCTCACGCCTTCGGCTGCGGTCGCTTCCGCGCTAAAGCTCTCGGCCTCGCCGGAGCGGGCCGGATCGGCGGATAGCCCGCGCCAGTGCGTAAACACCAGCAGCGGCTTCTCGCTCCACTCACTCGCGCCGAACTTCGCAAACGCTGTATCACCGCTCACCAGTTGAACCTCATACCAGCCGTCACGAACGGGCGTATAGCGGTCCAGCGGAAACCACGCGGTCGGTTGAATTTCCATCATGTCCTCTTTTGATCGATAGATCGTCACGGATAAACATAAGGCATTCTTCATGCCCGACATGCGCGTCGAGCGGGATCAATATCGCATGAAGCCGCGCCGCTGTTAAGAGGCCGCGGCGCGTAGCATCGGCGGCCAGACGGGTATCGGGTAACGCACCGCTGTCGCTCGTATCCGCAGGCGTAAAACTTACACAGCGCGAGACATTCCGACGTGCACCATGCTGCATACGCCGCGCCTCTACCGCTTGTCTACCGCTTGCTTTTGCGCTGTGCGGCAAGCTCGCGCGCCATGTCCGCCAGTTGGCTCACTGCCGCCGCAATCTGCTCAGCTGGCGTATTGCCGTAGCCGATCACGAGGCCGTTGTCTTCATCGGAGGGTTGCAAGGCAAAACTGGACAGCGCGCGTGGTGCGAGCCGCTGCGCTTCGGCGCGCTCGACCAGCGCGCGATCCGCGATATGGCGTGGCAGCCGCAGCGTGAGATGCATGCCGCAGTGGCCGCCGAGAATCTGCGCCGGGGCGAAGTGCACACCCAGCGCCTCGCGCAACGCCTGCTGACGCTCACGATACAGACGCCGCATCCGCCCGAGATGACGGCCGAATTCGCCTGCCTCGATAAAGTGTGCGAGCGCCAGCTGGTCCAGCCGATGCCCCCCGCGCAGCATCTCCTGCAGCGCGACGCGCGTGTGCGCCGCCATGCTGCGCGGCAGCACGACGAAACCGATGCGCAAGGCCGGAAACATCGTTTTGCTGAACGAGCCGACATACAGAACCGGCGCATCCGCCACCAGCCCCTGCATGCTGGCGATCGGCTCGCCGGTGTGGCGAAACTCGCCGTCGTAGTCATCCTCGATCAACCAGGCGCCCGCGCGCCTCGCCTGCGCAATCAACTCCAGCCGCCGCGCGACGGAGAGCACAGCGCCCGTCGGATATTGATGCGCAGGCGACGTATAGATCAGCTTCGGTGGATTGACGCGCCACGCGTCCGGCGGCACAGCGATGCCTTCCGGATCCACGCGCATCGGCACGGTTTTCAGATCGCCCAGGTTGAAGGACGCTTTCGCGCCGCGATAACCCGGCTCTTCGACCCATGCAATGTCCCCGGGATTGGTGAGCAGCCGCACGCACAGGTTCAGCGATTCCTGCGCGCCTTCAGTGATCACCACTTGCGAGCCGTCGCAACGCACGCCACGCGCAATCCGCAAATGCGCGGCAATCGCATCGCGCAAGGCCGGTTCGCCCGCTGCCGGGCCATAGCCGAGCGCGTGAGGCAGCGCGTGCTCCATCGCGCGTTCGAGCGAGCGCCGCCACGCGGCCAGCGGAAAGCGATCGAGGGCCGGCGTGCCGGGCATCAGCAGCGACGCACCCTCCCGTTGCGGCCGGATCGCCGCGAACGGTTCGAGGCGCGCTGCGTAGGCGACCTCGGATGCCGCCGCTTCCTGTTGCGCGTCGGCGTGGGCCGCAGGACTCGACAGCGACGTCACGCGCGTGCCCTTGCGATCGGCCAGCACGTAGCCCTCGGCCACCAGATGGTCATACGCGATCACCACCGTGTTGCGCGACACCCCCAGTTCCGCCGCCAGCAGCCGCGACGACGGCAGCCACGCACCCGCTGGCAGACGCCCGCCCAGAATGGCCTGCTGCAGACGTTCTATCAATTGCCGCTGCAGCGACAAAGGCTTGCCGGCTGACGTGACGGCGTCGTGAGCCAGTGGCCCGATAATTTCGATCATGATGACTGGATCCATCAAATGCACTGGTCGTGGATCTTTTTAACATACCACGTTTGCCGTATCGTCCTGGTAGATGGCCAGCTCAACCATGGCGCCGCGCCTCGGCCACCAGGGCCGGCGCAAGACACGAAGGAAACCAGATGAAAGCGCAAGCGCGACTCAACGAATTCATGCAGCCGATCGGCGAACCCGTGCCGGACTGGAAAGGCGCCAGGGTGCCGGGACGTGAGCCGCTCGTCGGCCGCTATTGCAGGATCGAACGCGTGAATGTCGAACGGGATGTCGAAGCGCTCTACGAAGCCTACCGCGAGGCCGTCGATGGCCGCGACTGGACCTATCTGGCGGTCGGACCGTTCACCAGTCTCGATGCGTATCGCGAACATCTGACGAAGGCGGCGGCACTGGCCGATCCCATGCATCACGCGGTGATCGATCAGGCCACCGGCAAGGCAATCGGCACGCTCGCGTTGATGCGCATCGACCCGGCCAATGGCGTGATCGAAGTCGGTCACGTCACCTATTCGCCGCGTCTGAAGCGAACGCGGATTGCCAGCGAGGCCATGGCGCTGCTGATGAAATATGTGTTCGAAGAGCTGGGTTATCGCCGCTTCGAATGGAAGTGCGATTCGTTGAACGGGCCGTCGCGCGCGGCGGCACTGCGGTATGGCTTCAGGTTCGAAGGCATCTTTCGTCAGGCCATTGTGTATCGCGGACGCAACCGGGATACCGCGTGGTTCTCGGTTATCGACAGTGAGTATCCGGCGCTGCGCACAGGCTTCGCGCAATGGCTGGATGAGCGCAACTTCGATGCGCAAGGTCAGCAGATCGAGCGGCTCGCCGAGCTGATTGCGCGGCAACAGCAACAGGCGACGGCCGGTTGAGGCTTGCTGAACGCCGAGGCGTTCCTGCCTGATGCTTCAGATCATGTGGCAGATCGCCGATCAGACCGTGGTTCAGTCCGCAACCGCCCCGGCCGCCCGGCGAAACTGGATGGTCGGCTTGCCCTTGTAGGACGAGTGAACCCACTCTACGTAACCGCACTTGCGCGCCACCCGCAGCGACGGCTCGTTGTCCGGCGCGATCATGCACGCGGTGTCGGCGCCGGGCCACTGCGCGTCGGCCCAGCGCAATGCGGCGCGCACGGCCTCGGTTGCATAGCCGCGACCGTGTGCGGCGGGGCTCAACGCCCAACCGGCCTCGGGCGTGCCGTCGAGCGAGGGTTCCATCTGCCGCTGGAAATCCGCAAAGCCCACTTCGCCGACAAACAGGCCGCTCTCCTTCTCTCGCACCACCCAATAGCCGAAACCCAGCAGCGTCCAGTGTCCGACGTAGCGCAGCAGTCGCGCCCAGACCTCCTCACGCGTAAACGGCTGGCCGCCGATGTAACGGATGACCTCCGGATCGGACCACATCGCGTAACTCTCGTCGAAATCCGCACGGACATGAGGACGCATGATCAGGCGGTCAGTGTCGATTTGCGTGGTGAGATCAGCGGACATGATGAAGTCGGAAAATGGGTTGGGCGGGTGCCTGGGATGATCGCAGATTTTGACGGGCGGCAGTCGGGCCGCGCAGTACTATCTAGCATCAGTTGGAAGTCTTTAGGGCAAGTTAAGCTTCTCTCGCACCACACCGTCCGGAATACGGCTCGCAAGAGACCCAAGGCACCCCATGAAGCTCCGTTCCAGATACCTGTTCGCCGTGTGCATCAACCTGATGCTGCCGTGGCTCACCTATCATTTCGCGCAGCCGCACTGGGGGCTGGCGGGCGGGCTGATCGCCTCCGCGGTGCCGCTCGTCGTCTGGATTGTCTGGGACTTCACACGCTACCGGCATTTCGACGCGTTGAGCGCCATGGTTCTGGTCGGCGTCGCCCTTTCACTCACCGTCGTGTCGTTCGGCGGCGACGTTCAGGCGCGGGCGCTGGAACTGCCTCTGGTATCCGGCATGATCGGCGTGGCTTTCCTCGTTTCGCTTGCATTGCCGCGTCCGCTGGTGTTTTATCTCGCACGCTCTACCATGGCCCGCGAAAGTATCGAGAGCGCCCGCGCGTTTGAACAGGACTGGCGCCAACGTCCTGCGCTCGGCGCAGCCATCCGCATGCTGACCCTGGTCTGGGGCATCGGCCTGACGGTAGAAAACGCCTTACGCCTGTTTATCGTGTGGCGCGGCGAAGACGACCCGCAAGCCGCTTTCGCTTCGCACGCTTTGCGCTACGGGGTGTACGCCGGCTTGATGCTCTGGACCATCTGGCGCCGAATCGAAATCCGCAAGGAGGCCGAGCGGGAGGCAAGCGCCCAGGCGGACACGACCGCACAGTAAGCCGCTGCACCCGAGGGACCCGGCCGCATCCACGCCACCGCCCCGCTCACGCCAGATCCAGAAAGCGCGCGAGACACGGATTGCGATTCACCGGCGACCACACCAGCACCTGCTCGATCATCGGCGCATCCGCCAACGGTCTGAACACGACGCCGGCAAGCTGCGCCTTGCGCATCGAGGCGGGCACGAGCGCGACGCCCACGCCTTCATCGACGAGGCTCAGCACCGTCTGCTGCAATTGCACTTCAAAGCGGATATCCGGCTCGAAACCGCCTGAGCGGCAATGCTCCAGAATCGCCGCGCGCAAGGTCGGCGCGACTTCCTCTGACGCCAGCACGAACGGCTCGCCCGCCAGTTGCGCGATCTTCAGCTGCCGCGCGCGCGCCCGCGGATGGCTACGCGAAAGCGCCACGCACAACGGTTCGCTGACGATCGTGCGGGTCGCGAGGCTCTTGTTAGGCATGCATGGAAACATGATGGCCGCATCGATCTGCCCGGCCAGCACTTGCGCGGCCAGATCGTTCGACACCACTTCGCGCAGATTCAGCGCCACCTCGGGATACGCGGAGCCGAACGTGCGCGCATAGCCCGGCACCACGCTATACGCCGCGCACATCGTGAAACCGATGGAAAGCGTACCCGCGTCGCCGTCTGCGGCAGCGCGCGCATTGCGAGCCGCCTGATCGAGCGCGCTGAGAATCGCTCTCGCGTCCACATAAAAGCGCTCGCCGGCGGCCGTCAGCGTGACGCTGCGCGGACTGCGCTCGATCAGCGTCACGCCGAGGCTGGCTTCCAGCGCGGCCAGCTGACGGCTGAGCGGCGGTTGCGAGAGATTGAGCCGTGCCGCGGCCCGGCCAAAGTGGCGGGTCTCGGCCAGCGTCACGAAGTAGCGCAGCGGCTTGATATCGATCACGATGCAAAAAAGGTATTGTCGAAGGCCCAAAACGGTATTTGATTGTATCAACGCGACCCACTACTCTGGCGGATCGTCTCTCCACGCCGTACACGCGCTTCACCCATGTTATCCACCCTCGAGATTCTGCTCCCCGTTTTCGGCCTGATATTGGCGGGCTTCGTATGCCGCCGGCGCGGCGTGCTGGGCCCGACGGCCGCCTCGGAGCTGAACCGTTTCGTCGTGTGGCTCGCACTGCCCGCGCTGCTGTTCGATACGATGGCCCACGCCACCTGGCATCAGCTCTATCAACCGGCCTTCGTCGCCACCTTCTCGCTTTCCTGCGCAGGCATTTTCGTGCTGATTCTGGCGGTGCGGCTCCTGAGCGGCCGCCCGCTCGCCGATGCCAGCGTCGACGCAATCGCCGGGTCCTATCCGAACACCGGTTACATCGGCTTTCCGCTGTGCCTGATCGCGTTCGGGCCGGTGAGCCTGACGCCCACCACCATCGCCACCATCCTCGTCGCGTGTGTGCAGTTCGCCATCGCCATCGTGCTGATTGAAATCGGTCTGCAGAGCGAGCGTGCGCCGCATCGGCTGGCGCTGAAGGTCTTGCGCTCGCTGGCGCGCAATCCGTTGATCGTGTCGCCGATTGTCGGCGTGCTGGTCGCCAGCGCGCACGTCACGCTGCCGCAGAGTGCGGAAACCTTTCTGAAGCTGCTGAGCGGCGCGGCGAGCCCCTGCGCGCTCGTCAGCCTGGGGCTGTTTCTTGCGGAGAAGCGTTCGGGAGCGGCGACGGGGACGGGCACGTCCCTGTTGCTCACCGGCACCAAGCTGCTGCTGCAACCTGCGCTGACCTGGTGGCTCGCGGCGCGCGTGTTCGCCTTGTCGCCCATGCTCGTCGAAATGGCCGTGGTGCTGGCCGCGTTGCCCACCGGCACCGGACCCTACATGCTCGCGGAGTTCTACCGGCGCGAAGCGCACATCACGTCACGAACCATTCTGCTGTCCACGCTCGGCTCGCTCGTGACGCTGTCGCTGCTGTTGCTGTACAGGGGGCACGGCGCGTAAGCCGCAAAGAGGTAGCGCTCAGGATTTGTCCGCGTTTGCGCCACTTGCGGCGGTGGCCGGCGACAGCGCGCCCACCAGGCGACCGCGCGTCTTGCCTGCGGACTCGGCAAGCTGCCACGCGAACAGGCCCGGCACGAAGATCAGCAGATCGCGAATCCGCCGTGCACCCGCGAGCGCGAGACACGTGGACGGCTCGAGACCCAGTGCGCCGCCGATCAGGATAAAACCGCCCTCCTGCACGCCCAGGCCGCCCGGCACAAAAAACGCCGCGCTGCTTACCGCCTGAATCAGCGACTCGATCACCACGGCTTCCGTGAAGCTCACCTGCGCGCCGAGGAAATACAGCGCGAGCCAGATTTCGAGCGCGGTCGCCACGCATTGCACCGTCTGCCAGAAGAACAGATAGCGCAGCACCACGCCGCGGCGGCGCCAGATCAGTTTGATCGACCGATCGATCTGCGCGGACTGTCCAACGAGCGCCGCGAGCTTGCCGCTGGTCGCGTGATTGAGCATGCGCGTGAGGCGCTCGAAGGGGCTGGCATGCTGCACGAGCGAAAACAGCACCAGCAGCGGCGTCAGCGCGACGATGCCCCACGCCAGATCCGCCGCGAGCCGCAGCGTGCCGGATTGCGCATGGGCAAACAGAAAGCCGATGCCGACCATGGTGAACATCAGCTGACTGATCAGCGTGAGTTGCATATCGGCCACTAGGCTGGCCGCCGCTGTCGAGCCGCGCAGACCGCCGCGCCGCATCAGCCGAAACGACACGACCTCGCCGCCGATGCGCGCCACCGGCAGCATGCTGTTCACCGATTCGCGGATCCACACGATATGCAGCATGCCGAGCAGACTCGGCCGGTTCGCGCCGCGGATCAGCGTTTGCCAGTCACGCGCGTTGGCCAGCATGGGCAATACATGAACCAGGCCGGCCAGCACCAGCCCGGCACCCGCTGCGCGCATGAGACCCAGGACCGCGCCCGGATTGTCGCGAAACACCAGCCACAGCGAGGCCACGAGACCCAGCAGCGCGGCGATACGTCCCAGATGCTTCATGCCGCCACCGCGGAGTGCTGATGGTGGCTCATATCAAACGTCGTGACCCAACGGAAAAACGCGAGCGTGCTGCGCTGTTGCCGGATCCACTGATGCGGACCCGCGCAGCCTTCGAAGAAAACCTGCATGACCTGTTACTCGTCCTGAACCGGCGACAGCAAGCCGTCGCCATCTACCTTGAAGCTGAAGCCTCGCCAGATCACGCGCGTGGAGAAAAAGCTCGCCACGAAGATCGAAAACGACACGATGTCCCAGAAGGGCAGCAGCCAGAGATCGCGATGCGGTTGCCGCAACGCATGATCCGACTGCATTTTCAGGGCGAGACGCGCGAGCAGCGCCACACCCGCAAACGCCCACGCCCACAGCGCGCCGCCTGAAAACGCCAGCGCCAGCAGCGCAAACGCCAGCGGATGGATGAGCGCCGAGCCGAGGTGGCCGACCGGGTCGATGGTGCGAATGGTCCGGCTCCAGCGCAACTCGTGAGCGACCAGTTTGGTCGCACTCGTTTCGACGCACGCGTGCGACACGGTGAAGGGAGGAATGACCACCTTCTCGCCGATCATCCGCACAGCTTCGCCGATCGCATGATCCTCAGCCAGATGATGCACGAACTGCGCGAAGCCGCCGATCTTCTCCAGCGTCTCGCGCCGCATCGCAATGGTCTGCCCGAAGCACGGACGCGCCATGCCGAGTGCCAGTCCCGTCACCACGCCGGGGAGAAACTGATAGTTGGTCGCCTTCGCGGAAAGCCGCGGCCAGAAACCCGGATCAGGCTCGCCGCGATACAGGCAGGTCACGAGTCCCACGCCGGGCTTCTGCAATTCGCCGATCACGTTGCGCAGATAATCCGGGCCGACGCTTACGTCGCTGTCCGCGAACACCAGCACGTCATGCTGCGCTTCGGGCAGCATGTTGAGGATGTTGCTCATCTTGCGGTTGGGGCCGTAGAGACTTGCATCGGCCACCACCGTGATGTGCGCCTCGGGATGCAGCAGACGCAACTGCTCGACGGTGCGCAGCGCCGGATCTTCCGAATCGTGCACGCCGAACAGGAATTGCACCGGCGCGGGATAGGCCTGCTGGCAGAAACTCGAAAGATTGCTGAGCAAGGTCCATTCGGCGCCGTGCAGCGGCTTGACAATGGTGACAGCGGGAAAGCTGGTCGGCTCCGACGCGGTGCGCGCGAAGAAGCGCCGCACCAGCATGCCGGCCAACAAGGTGTAGGCGATGCCGAGCGCAGCGCTCGTGCCGCACAACACCGCGAGCGAGATGAAAATCAGATGTGCGGCGGGCAAAAGACCTTCCAGCTCGATCAGCCCGACCACGAGTGCCAGAATAATCAGGCAGGCAAGCCATGCTAGGCGTTTCATAGCTGGCCCGCCCGAGCGTTACGGTAGAAACGCCACGCGGTTTTCACGTCCATCACGCTTCGTGCGCGCGCAGGAACCGGAAGAACTCCACGCCTTCGCGCAGACGCCGCTTCATCATGTCCCAGCTCATCAGCATCTCGCGCACGATTTCCCAGATCTTCGACGGCCGGAAATAGAAGCGCTTGTAAAAGCTCTCGACGTGGTGATAAATCTCTTCG
>NZ_DASXHA010000120.1:0-18652 GCF_036488795.1 Paraburkholderia sp. | reverse complement strand
CGTTCTGCAGACGCAGCGGACGAAACTCCTCTTCGCTCAATTCGCCCGACAGCCGGCGCCGAACCTGGTCGCGGTACTGCGCGACGCGTTCGTCGACGATGGTCTGGTCGTACTGATCGTATTGGTACATTCGGGGACCCCGGGTTTGGGACGCGGGCAACGTGTTGAAGTTGCCTGCGCAGGCTGTCGGTATTGAACCGCTGCAGCGTATTCACTGCGGCCATTCGTCGAACAAAATCCTCATGCGGTATGACGAACCGCCAGGATCTCAGTGCTGCAGCGACGTCCGGAAGATGCGCCCATCGACATCCGTCAGTTGCAGCGTGGATGCGTCGGCAATCGGCCGCGCATGAGCGGCTGAAGCCGGGAGTGTGATAGTTGCAGCAGCACCCATCGCAGCGCGCAGACCGAACGGCCCTGGGCCGAACTTGTTGTAGGCGTAGTCGTTCGCGAACGCTGTCTTCGACATCTTCGAGAGCGTTTCCGTATCCCAGTGCGCCACGGGCGCCCCGCTCGCGTCGAGCAGCGCAGCCTCGACGACATGGACAGGAGCCTCAGGTGTTCCTGCGTCAAGCGTGACGTGAAAACGCACGCTACCGTCAGGAAGAACGGTCGCAGCGGCCAGTGTCAGGTGATGCGCGGTCGGACTGATCGGGCCGCCATGAAACGGCGTCACCACGGAACCACGATAGTAGCTATACGTGCCGACGTTGAATACGACCACGAATGCCAGTACCGCGAGCGCAAGATTGCGAAAGCCGATATCCGAAACCGGCAGCGCCCTTGAACCCGCCGCCCAGCGGAACCACCCGGAGCGTGCGCGTTGCGGCTTGTTCTTCAGAAGGACGTTGTCAATCGACCAGGCACCGCTGCCGCCCAGCATGAGCGTGGCACCCATGGCAAGGTTGCAGGCCGCCATGGTCCATTCGTCAATACAGGTCGCACCTTGCCAGCCGAACATCAGCATGAGGACCACGGAAAAACCCATGGACGTCAAGGCGGCGGCGCGCGTGAACAGGCCCAGCATCAGCATGAGACCGACGATCAGTTCCGCGGCGCTAAACAGAATGACGCCCGCGTAGAGCAGATAAAAGTGATGCAGCATGAAGCTGATCACATGCCCCATGCCGAACAGCGCGCCCGGTATCGCGGTCTGAAACTTGTTGGCCATCCAGTGAGCGGCATGCGGATCCAGTTTTCCCGGTGCATAAATGAACCGGCGGGAGCCACCGCCCCAATAGATGAAGCCTTGAATGACCCGGACCGACATCAGGGAGATGGCGGACATGCGCCAGGCGCGCTGCTCTGCGTCGCTCGGTGCGCGTTCCCGGATCGCCGCCGGGGATGCAATCGTACTCATGGAAGAACCTCAGAAATGGATGGTCACGTTCATCGTCCGACTGAAGTGCGCGACCCGTTCAGGCTGTGGTGCGGATCTGCCAGTCATCGATGAGCAGCGTATCGAAGCTGGAGTTCGGGGAAAAATACATTTATCGCATTGACGCCATGCGTTTTTGGTATTCGCCAATTAAAAAAATTTTCATGATCACGCGGCTGATCCTGGTATATCCCGTAGGCATGGCACAGATATCACTATTGTATTTTTCTGAAGTCAGCGTCGTCCCTACACTGCGTCCATGCCTTTCAGTGACCAGCCGGTCTCACAGGCGTGAACGATCAACCCAGTGTAAGGACTGAAAATGAAGACCTCTTTCTCTGCTGCTACCGCCGCACTCTCACTCGCCGCCTCGCTGTTCTGTGTCGCAGCCTACGCCGACCAGCCGCTTGCCAATCCGCCTGCCACACAAGCTGTGCAATCGCAGCCGGCAGTGGGTTCAGCAGATCAGACCGCACAGTCGCAGGGTCTCACCCGCCAGCAGGTCTACGACCAGCTGGTCCAGGCTGAAAAGGACGGTTCGCTGGCACGTCTGAATTCCACGATCTATGCGGGTAGCTGACGCGTGGTCGGCCCGCATGGAGTGAAGCCGGCACACGCACTGGATGCGCGCCGGCTTGCTGTGATCCGACTCTCTCCCGATCCCTGCCAGGACCTGTCTGAGCCATGAGCAATCTGAATCTGCAAACCGTCACTAGCGTGCGTCACTGGACGGATACACTCTTCAGCTTTACCTGCACACGCGATGCGGCGTTCCGCTTCGAGAACGGCCAGTTCACCATGGTCGGACTCGAAGTCGACGGCAAACCGCTCCTGCGTGCCTACAGCATCGCTAGCGCGAATTACGATGAGGAACTGGAATTCTTCAGCATCAAGGTTCCAGACGGCCCGCTTACTTCGCGGTTACAGCATCTGAAAACAGGCGATACGCTGCTCATTGGCCGAAAACCAACCGGCACGTTGATCGTCGACAACCTGTTGCCCGGTCGCGTGTTGTGGCTGCTCTCCACCGGCACGGGACTCGCGCCCTTCATGAGTGTGATTCGCGACCCCTCTGTGTACGATCGCTACGACCGGATCGTGGTGACGCATACGTGCCGGCACATCCGCGAACTCGCGTATCGGGACTACATCACAGACTCGTTGCGTACACACACATTCCTCGGTGAGCAGGTTCGCGAGAAACTCATTTACTACCCGACGGTCACGCGCGAAGCCTTTTCCAATGTCGGACGCATTACCGACCTGATCGAGACCGGCAAGCTGTTCACCGACACCGGGCTGCCGTCATTTTCCACCGAACGCGATCGCATCATGCTGTGCGGCAGCTCCGCGATGCTGCGGGACACACGCGCCCTACTGGACGCGCGCGGCTTTGCGGAAGGCAACCAGTCGGTCCCCGGGCATTACGTGGTGGAACGGGCCTTTGTTTCGTAACCCGATCTGCGCATGTCGTTCGTATTCCCCCCCTACACCACCACACACAGGACATTCTTCATGAGCAAGATTAAAGGCTTCATGGCGGCTACACTGATCACCGTCGCGTCAATGTCGGTCCACGCCGCACCCGCCGACCCTGCAGGGTTCTGGACCACGCCCACCATCCAGGGCTACGGGAGCATCCACTATCTTCCCGATGCTGCTTTCAGGCCTCAACCCGGCCACACCTACAAGGTGGTGTTCGCCATGACCCAGGGCGCAACCGATCCCGGCAAGGCCAACCCGGCGCTGGAGCACGTGGCACGAACCGTCAACCTGTATGTGGCAGCGGGCGTGCCGCTGGCAAAACTGAAATTCGTTGCGGTTGCCTATGGGGCGGCAACGCCCCTCGCGCTCGACGACGCCCATTATCAGGCAGCGTACGGCGTGCCCAACCCGAATCTTCCCCTCATCGCCGAATTGAAGAAAGCGGGCGTGACGGTCGCCGTCTGCGGCCAGGCGGTCGCCGAACATCATTTCGGGTATGACTGGATCGACACGAACGTGACGCTCGCCCTGTCGGGTTTGACTACCGTGACGACCCTCGAAGAGCAGGGTTACGCGTTGATGCCCCTGTAAGCTGTTTTCCAAACGGTGTCGCAGAGTGCGACGCCGCAATCCAATCTCACCCGGTGTCGTGCTCATGTTCCGTCAAGCTACCAAAGCCGCTATTGCCTGCCTCATCTGTACGGTCAGCGCATTGGCCATCCCGCTGGCCCAGGCCCAGTCAGCGGAACCCGCCCAGTCCTCGGTTCAAGGCGTCTATCCTCCGTGGCAGCACGGCGCAAACAACGACCGCGTGGACCGAGGCCTGTCGTTTACCGAGCCTGATGCCGACAATCTTGCAGATTTTCACGGCGACCCGATTGATCCAGAGCTCTCGCTGTATGTTGGCGGCAATTATTTCTTTGCGATGGCGCCGCTCGTGCGTGCGTTCGAAGTGCGCTACCCGCAGTACAAAGGCCATATCTACTGGGAAACCATTCCCCCTGGCCTGCTCGTGAAGCAGATGGAGAATGGCGGCACCGTCACGGTGGGAAACATGACCTGGACTGTCCCGCCCGACGTCTACCTGGCGGGACTCAAGGCGGTGCAGAAGCAGATCGATGCGGGGCTTCTGCAGGCACCCGCAGTACCTTATGTGACCAACACGCTGACGATCATGGTGCCGAAGGACAATCCGGCACACATCACCGGACTTGCCGATCTCGGCAGACCCGAGGTCAGGCTTGCCATGCCAAACCCTGAATTCGAAGGCATTGCGCGGCAGATCAAGGCCTCGCTCGAACATACCGGTGGCGACAGGTTACTGAACGAAGTTTATGGCACCAAGGTTGCCGATGGTTCGACCGTGTTGACGCACATCCATCATCGGCAGACACCCCTGTGGATCATGCAGGGCAAAGCGCAGGCCGGCGTCACATGGCAATCCGAAGCGATGTTCCAGGAGCAGGCCGGGCATCCCATCAGTCACGTCGACATTCCGGCCGGCGACAACGCAACGGCTATCTATGCGGGCGCTGTGGCGAAGAACGCGCCCCACGCCGCAGCGGCCCAGCGCTGGCTGGACTTCATCCGCTCGCCCGAGGGCCTGGCAATCTTCGAACAGTACGGATTCAAACCCTATCAGGCAAAATAAGGACGTGTTCGATGCCGAGCCCGCTCGCAGATAGTGGTTTAGCGGGCTCTCACAATTCGACACGCTTATCTGGTGATGCAATACATAGGTCGAACGCTTGACGAAAGATGACTGGAGAAGTCACCCAGACGATGAATCTGAATGTTCGAACATGCGGCAAATATTTCCAAGGGATCTTCTGGCAGAGATTCTCGCCAGGCGAAGTTGACGCCTTCGTCGCGATGAGCAAGTTCGACGACCAGTATGGGAATGCGGGCAAGTAGCTCGGCAACGAGCTGCTTAACGTAGTCGAGTCCGCGTCGTAGCGTAATGTGATGAAGAACGCTTAGAGCGAGCGCGACATCATATTCGCCCGGCAGGATTGCGCTGACCGTCGCGAGGTCCAGCGCCCCCGTCTTGAATGTGGCGGCCAGACCGTTGATTCGTTGCGTAGCCAGAGCGACCGCAGTGTTTTCGGGGTTGATGTCGACCCCGGTAGTCGTGGCGCCACGGTCCGCAAAATAAAACGGGAAATAGCCCAGCGACGAACCAAAGTCGATAAGACGAAAACGCCTGCCTGACGAACCGAGCGCCGTCTCAATGGCCACCGCCCTGTCACGGCACGAACGCAGCGGTCCTTCGACGCCGGTTAAACCATAAAGCGGTTGATAGTGTTCGACCCGGTTGAAGCACTGTTCAATCAGTTCCGGCGGAGCAGGAACCGGAAATTCTTCTACCAGGTGCAATCCGCCAGAAGCAATGTCGCTCATTGACTGTGTATTCCATTCTGATTTGAGTGACCGCGGCCATGCCGGCCGGAGAGAAGTCCGGGCGCCGCCTCGTTTTGCCGCGCGGCGCCCTTCCGCTGGTTCGGGGTTTTTACCAGCGCTGGTGAACCTGAGGCGCTATATGACGCTCATAGACTTCGCGGACGTGTTGCATTGCCTCATCGGACAGTGGCGCGAGGTTTGCAGCCGCAACGTTTGACGCCGCCTGCGCCGCGTTCTTACTGCCCGGAATGATGACGGAGACGGCCTCCTCCATGAGAATCCAGCGCAGGGCCAACTGCGCCATGGAGCTGTCCACCGGCACGAGGCCGCGCAGCTCGTCGACCGCTTTCAACGCGATGTCATAAGGCACCCCGGAGAAAGTTTCGCCGACATCGAATGCCTCGCCATGGCGATTGAAAGCGCGATGGTCATCTGACGCAAAAACCGAATCCGCGGACATTTTGCCCGTCAGCATGCCGCTCGCCAGCGGCACTCGCGCAATGACTGCAACGTTCTTCTCTTGCGCCTGCCTGAAGAACAATTCGGCCGGGCGTTGACGGAACATGTTGTAGATAATCTGGACCGAAACCACATTGGGATACTCGATCGCCTTCAGCGCCTCTTCGACCTTTTCGACCGACACGCCGTAGAAGCGGATCTTGCCGGCAGCGACGAAGTCGTCCATCGCGTCGAACACCTCGGGATGGTAATAGACCTCCGTCGGCGGACAATGCAATTGCACCAGGTCGAGCGTATCGACGCCCAGGTTCGAAAGGCTCCGGTCGATGAAACCAGCGAGCTCGCTCCGGTTCGTATAGCCACTCGTCACATGCGGGTCGAGTCGACGACCGAGCTTCGTGGCCACGATGGGACGCTCGCCGCCCCGTTGTCGCAACACGTCCCGAATGATCCGTTCCGAGCGGCCGTCGCCGTAGACGTCTGCCGTGTCAATGAAAGTGACACCGCTGTCGAGCGCGGCGTTGAGTGCGGCTTTGGCGTCGTCCTCGGCGACGCCGCCCCACGATCCGCCAATCGCCCATGCCCCAAAACCGATTTCCGACACATTCCAGCCGGTGCGACCAAATTTTCTCGTCGAAAGCGTCATTTTCAGTGCTCGTCCCGTGATTTACGAAGTGGCATGATGGATGCCTCAATGAGCCGCCCTGCACCAAAGCCGGCGACCCGCCATTCACAGTGTAGCAAGCAGACGCTGACCGGAGATGTCACGTGTCTCCCGGGCGGCTTTAGCGCGCTGTCGCGGTCAGAACGTCTGCCAGTCCGTACCCTCGACCGTTATCGACGGTTCGCTGCGAGGCGGCAGCGGCGTGGCGACTCTCGTGATCGGTGCCGCACGCTCCGCCACCTGGGCGGGCCGGCGCGCCGCTGGCGGCTTCGCAACCGGGCGCGGGCTCACCAATGGCGCGACGCCATCGGTCTGCGCCGTGCGGAACACCGCCACTGCTTCGCGCATCCGCCTCGCCTGGTCCAGCAGTGAGCCTGCCGCCGCGGCCGCCTCTTCGACCAGCGCCGCGTTCTGCTGCGTGACTTCATCCATCTGGCCGATGGCCTGGTTCACCTGCTCGATGCCGCGGCTCTGCTCGACCGAGGCCGACGCGATCTCGCCCATGATGTCGGTGACGCGCTGAATCGCTGTACCCACCTTCCCCATCGTCTCTCCCGCTCGCGCGACCAGCTCGGTTCCGGTTTGCACGCGGCTGCCTGAGATCTCAATCAGCGCCTTGATTTCTTTCGCTGCTACTGACGAGCGCTGCGCCAGCGAGCGCACTTCGCTCGCCACTACCGCAAAGCCGCGGCCCTGCTCGCCTGCCCGTGCCGCCTCCACCGCCGCGTTGAGCGCGAGGATGTTGGTCTGGAAAGCGATGCCGTCGATCATCCCGGTAATTTCGGCGATCTTGCCCGCGCTTTCCTCGATGCCCGCCATCGTCTCGACCACCTCGCCGACGATCGCAGAACCTTCCTTGGCCACAGCACGCGCATTGTCAGCGAGGCCGCTCGCCTGGAGAGCGTTCTCCGAGTTCTGCCTGACGGTCGCCGTCAGTTCCTCCATGCTCGCCGCCGTTTCCTGCAGCGACGCGGCCTGCTCCTCGGTTCGCGAAGACAGGTCGGTGTTGCCCTGCGCGATCTGTCGCGCGCCCGTCATGACCGACTCAGCGCCCATGCGAATCTCGCCCACGGTGGTCGACAGGCTTTCGGTCATGGTGCGAAGCGATCGAAGCACCTGCCCCGTCTCATCCCTGCCATCCGCGTCGATTGCCGTGACCAGGTTACCGTGCGCGACGCTCTCAGCCGCATCGACGGCTACGCGCAGCGGCCGGACGATCGAGCGCGTGACAAGTAGCGCGCAGATCGCACAGACAGCCAGCGCGAGCGCCGCGAGCACCAGCACGAGCGTGCGTGCGCTCTCATACGCTTCGCTCGATGCGTCGCGCTCGGTCACTACCTGGTTGCCGACGTAATCGATCAAGGCTTGCACTGCGCTCAGATACTGGTTCTCCAGCGGCACCTGTTCGCTTAGCAACTTTTGCCGTGCTCCTTCGGCGTCGCCGGACTTGATCTGCGCGATGATTTCCGCCCGGTTGGACAGATACGCCTCACGCACAGACGCTATCCGCGCCAGCAGTGTTTTGCCCTGGTCCGTGTCGACAAGTTGCTCGATTTCTTTGGCCGCATTGGAGACGACCTCGTGACCATTTCCGATCGATTGCAGATTGGCGCTTACGACCTGCGGCTCATTGCTCGACAAAGCGGCCAGGGCGTCGCGTTCCATCACCGCCTGTCCGCGCGTGATTTCGAGCAGCAGATGCAGATCCAGCAACACCGGCATGCGAGCGCGCGTGACGTTGTTGACGCCCTGGTTGAAGCCACGCAGTCCACTTAGCGATACAGCCGACAGTGCGAACGTCAGAACCAAGGTGACTGCGAACGCCAGCGCGAGGCGCGCCCCGATTTTCATGTTGCTCAATTGCATATGAGAGTTCCCATCTTTCGAATTCCGCCAGTGGTCTGCCAGCTTCTCTGGCCGGCCCTGCATAACGACAAGAAAGACGAGAACCTTAGGGGGTTTTTACTTACAGACTCGCTACGTTAGCGTGTGCACCCGTTAGCCTACGCGGTCGCGCAAGGATCACTGCGGCACGATGTCGCCCGCCAGTGTCCATCTGGCCGGCGATACCTGTCGCCTCATGCACTGCTTCGGCACGCCACCGCACTGCCTCGCGCACCGCCAACGTGCGCACCCGGAGTCATGGTGGTGCGCGATCCACTCCCGACAGTCCCGATAGCGCGCCGAATATCGCCGCAGTACTTCGCTAAATAGCCGTCCGACAGTCAATCAAGAAGCTGGCGCGCCTTTTGCTTTTCTGTATTCAAGTTACTTGAATTACGATCAAATTACTTGAATGCCATGAAAGGAGAATGTTGGTGAGTATAAGAAAGCTTTCGAAGGTAATGGGACTTGCAGCGCTCGGCTGGTCGCTGCTGGCTGGATCGGCTTTCGCGAAGGACGTGGTCAAGATCGCCTTCATTGGACCGCTAACCGGCGGTGTGTCGTCGATTGGTCTTGGCGGGCGCAACTCCGCGGACCTCGCCGTACGCTTGCGCAATGCGGACCCGAAGAGCAAATATCAATACCAGCTGGTTGCGCTCGACGACGAATGCAAACCGAACGTGGGTGTACAGGTGGCCACGCAGGCCGCATCGGACAACAGCATCGTTGCCGGCGTGACGAACTTCTGCTCGGCCGTCGCGGTGGCGAGCGTCGACGTGTACCACCGCTTCAACCTGCCGGTTGTCGTGTGGGGCGCGGTGCTTCCCGATGTCACGTATAGCCACGACTACAAGGAAGTCCATCGCGTCAACGGCACGATGATCAATCAGAGCCAGGTCGCCGCGAAATTCATGACGGGCCTCGGTTACAAAAAGTTCGTGATCATTCACGACACGACCGACTACGGCAACGGCCATGACAAGTACTTCAGCGAGGCGCTGTCGAAGGACGGCGGCCAGATTCTCGCCGACATCGGCGTCTCTGCGGACCAGCAGGACTTCACGACTGAACTGACGAAGATCCGCGATCTGAAGCCACAGGTCGTGTATTTCGGCGGCCTGACGCCAATCGGCGTGCGCATCCGTACCCAGATGCAGAAGCTCGGCATCAACGCGCAGTTTGAAGGCACCTCCGGAATCAAGTCCGATGCGTACATCGACGGCGCCGGCCAGGCCGTCGCCGAAGGCTCGCTGGCGTTCCTCGAAGGCGCACCCACCGACAAGCTGCCGGGCGGCGCGTACTTTCTCACGCAGTACAACGCCCAGAAATACACCGAGCCGCCCGAAGCCTATGGCGCATTTGCATTTGCCGCTACCAACCTGATCATCGATGCGGTCGAGAAGGACGGTCCGAACCGCCACAAGGTACGCGATACGCTAAACCAGACCAGCAACGTCGATACGATTATCGGCAAGGTCACCTTCGACGATCATCGCCAGAACATCGTGCCGCTCGTCACGCGCTACGTCGTACAGGACGGCAAGTGGGTGATCTGGGAGGACAGTGCGTACGCGAAGGGTCAACGGAAACTGAAGGGTCTGTGACCTGCCGGGAACGGGCCGCTCCGTGTGACGCGGTCCGTCGGCTTACTAACGCGGCGCAGTCTGCGCGCCGCGCAGCTGGATGATGCGCTCGATGAGGCAATGATGGATGCATTAGGGCAGTACATAGTCAACGGGCTCATGCTCGGTATGATTTACGCAATGGTCGCGGTTGGGTTTACGCTCTTTTTCGGCGTGCTCGATGCGATTCAGTTTTCGCACGGCGATGTCCTGATGGTCGGCGCTTTTGCCGGCCTCGCCGCCTCGCTTGGCGTGTCGGCGCTCGGTATCGGTTCGCCATGGTTGCAACTGGTGGCCGTGGTGGTGTGCGCCGTGGTCGTGACCGGCCTGCTCGGCGCTGTGATCGCGCGTTTCCTGATCCTGCCGCTGCATCGGGCGCCCCCGCTCAACACCTTGCTGGCGACACTCATGCTCGGCTCGGTGCTGCGCGAATGCGTGCGTCTGTTCTATCCGGACGGCGCCAATCCGAAACCGTTTCCAGCGCTGCTGCCCGCGTCGTTTGTGAACCTCGGCGGGTTTGCGTTGCGCGTCGATAACATCATCCTGCTGTTGACCGGGCTTGCCGTGATCGTCGGTCTGCACCTGCTGATTACACGAACCCGGCTTGGCCTGTCGATTCGCGCCGTTGCGCAGGATGGCGAAACCGCGCGGCTGATGGGCATCGATTTCAGCGCGATCGTGCTGCTGACGTTCGGTCTGGGTTCGGGCATTGCCGCGCTGGCCGGCGTGATGAACGGCCTTTACTACAACGAGATCAATTTCAACGAAGGACTGCTGCTCGGCGTCATCGGGTTCTCGGCGGCCATTCTGGGCGGCCTCGGCAACGTGTATGGCGCAATTCTCGGCGGCTTCCTGTTCGCCGGGCTCGAAGTGCTGGGCAGCGCCGCGCTGCCCGCTCTCGTTCCCAACATTCCCAGCGCCTACAAGGACGTGTTCGCGTTTGCTGTCGTCATCATTCTGATGGCGTGGAAGCCAACCGGTCTGATTGCCGAACAAGCGAGTGAACGAGTATGAGTACGATGACCCCTTCCCTCGCACGCGGCCGCAGCCGCGGCGGCATTGCCATCCAGATCGCGCTGGCCCTCGTCATCACTGTCTATCTGTGGCTCTTCCTGCAGGCGCAGTCACAAATCGAAGTGTGCGCGCTGCTGGTGGTCGCGGCCGCGGCGGTGTTTGCCGCGAAACGGTTCGGACTGACCGGGCGCATTGAAGCCGCAACACGCACGAGCCCGCGCGCCGGACCGTGGTGCGCGCTGGTCGGCACGCTCGCGCTGATCGCCACCTTTTACGACGTGCACTATGTGCTGCTCCTGATCTGCACCGTGTTGCTGTTCTCGACAGCCTGCCTCGGTCTGACCGTGCAGTTCGGCTATGTGGGCATCGCGAATTTTGCCGGCGCCGCCTTTTTCGGCATCGGCAGCTATACGATCGCCGTGCTGGCGGCCCGTACCGGTATCCCGCATGTGCTGCTGATCGTAGTGTCCGGTGTGGTATCGGCCGCGATCGGTTCGATCCTGATCTTGCCGGTGCTGCGCACGCGCGGTCACTACGCGGCACTCGTGACGATCGCGTTCGGCATCCTGTTCCAGACTTTCGTCGAGGTGAACAGCCTGCTTGGCGGACCGCAGGGTCTGCATCTGCCGGGCATCTCGATGTTCGGCTATTCATTCGGCGACGGGCTCGAACTGTTCGACCAGGACGTGTCGTTCTACGTCCCCTATGCGCTGCTCAGCCTCGTGATCTTCGGCACCGCGTATGTGGTCATCAAGAGGCTCGAGAGATCCTGGATCGGCCTGAGCATGGATATCGTGCGAACCGACGAGACGGCCGCAGCCACCTTCGGCATTCACATTGCACGCTGGAAAGTGATCGCCTTCATGCTCGGCAATTTTCTCGCCGGTGTTGCGGGCAGTGTGTACGGGATGATGACCGGCTTCGTGTCGCCCGACAACTTCACCTTCAGCGATTCGCTCTTGCTGGTGTCGATTGCGGTACTGGGCGGCCTCGGCAATCCGCTTGGGCTGGTGCCGGCTGCCTTCAT
The DNA here is from genome assembly GCF_036488795.1 of Paraburkholderia sp. Classification (GTDB taxonomy): domain Bacteria; phylum Pseudomonadota; class Gammaproteobacteria; order Burkholderiales; family Burkholderiaceae; genus Paraburkholderia. The sequence goes on along the minus strand of NZ_DASXHA010000120.1, from coordinate 6,719 downwards.
CGTGCTGGTGCTGCCGCAGAAGCTGCAGTTCATCCAGGAATACCGGTTTCTGTTCTACGCAGTGGTCGTGATCGCGATCCTGCTGTTCCGCCCGGACGGTTTGCTGCCGCGCCTGACCCGGCAGTTCTTCAACAATGAGGTGTCGCGATGACCGCACCCCAATCTCTCGTGCAAGTGCAGGACGTGACGATGCGCTTCGGCGGACTCACGGCGCTCGACAACCTCACGCTCGAGATCCACGCAGGCGAAGTGCTGGGCCTGCTCGGGCCGAACGGCTCGGGCAAGACCACTTTCTTCAATGTGCTGACAGGCCTCTACAAGGCGAGTGCCGGCGCGATCCGTTTCAACGGCAAGCTCCTGACCGGTTTGCGTCCGCAGGAAATCTACCGCGCGGGTATTTCGCGCACGTTCCAGCGTTCGCGTCTGTCGCTGCCGTTGACCGTGTTCGACAACATCGTCATCGGCGACTACCAGCATCTGCAGCACGGCATGATCTTCAACCTGTTCCGGCGCGCAGCGTTTCGCTCCGAGTATGAGCAAGCCGTCGAACGGGTGCGCCAGCTACTGGCGATTTTCAGCCCGCCGCTGCTCGATCGGCTGTTCGAACCGGTCGGCACGTTCTCGATGATCGACCGGCGCCGTATCGAGGTGTGCCGTGCGCTGATGAGCGGCCCGCAACTGCTGCTGCTCGACGAGCCGTCGGCCGGCATGACGCATGACGAGACCCATGAACTCATGGACGATATCCTCGAAGTACGCAGCAAGCTGCGCGACCTGACGGTCGTATTGATCGAACACGACATGAACGTGATCGAGCGCGTGACCGAGCGCTGCATCGTATTCAGCTACGGCAAAAAGATCGCCGACGGCAGCTTCGCGCAGATCACCGCGGATCCGGTGGTCCAGACGGCCTATCTGGGAGAAGCAGCATGAGCATCTTGCAGATTCGCAATCTGCGCACGGGCTACGACAAGGTCGATGTGCTGCACGATGTGTCGATCGACGTCGCGCCCGGCAAGATCACGTGCATTCTCGGCGCCAACGGCGCGGGCAAAAGCACGCTGATCCGCGCGATCCTCGGACTGACGCCGGCGCGCGCCGGTCAGGTGCTCTGGGACGGCGCCGACCTCACCGGCGAAAAAACCCATCGCATCATTGCACGCGGCATTGCCTGCATTCCGGAGGGGCGCAAGGTTTTTCCGCGCATGAGTGTCGAGGAGAACCTCATGCTCGGCGCCTATCTCGAGAAAGGCGGTGCGCAGTTGCGCGAAAGGATCGAGCGCGTCTACGATATCTTTCCGCGCCTGCGGGAGCGTGCGCGCCAGTTTGCCGGCACGATGTCGGGCGGTGAGCAGGCAATGGTTTCGATCGGTCGCGGTCTGATGGCCGCGCCCCGGCTGCTCCTCATCGACGAGCCGTCGCTCGGGCTGTCGCCGCTGTTCGTCAAGGAGAACTTCAAGGTCATCAGGCAGATCAACGACCTTGGCACGACCGTGCTGCTCGTCGAACAGAACGCGCACCAGACTCTGGCGATTTCGCACTATGGCTACGTGCTGTCGCAAGGGCGCGTGGTTGCGTCCGGCACCGCGCAGGAGCTGGCCGAAAACAACGACGTGCGCGCCGCGTACTTCGCCTGACCACCTGACTACAGGAAACACGGTATGACAGACATTCTTGCATTGAGCGTACGTGAGCTGGCCCAGCAGGTAGCACAGCGCACCTTGAGTGCGGAAGCGGTAGCGCGCGCCTACATCCAGCGAATCGAAACGCAGGAAGCCACGCTCCACGCCTGGCAATATTTCGATGCGGCACAGGTGCTCGCGCAGGCGCGCGGTGTCGATGCCGCAAGCACGGCAGCCGGGCCGCTTGCCGGCGTGCCGGTAGCGGTCAAGGACGTAATGGACACCGCCGACATGCCGAGCGGCTATGGCTCGCCGATCTACGCGGCATATCGCCCGCTGGTCGACGCGGCCGCGGTGGCTGCGGTACGCGCCGCCAGCGGGATCGTGCTGGGCAAAACCGTGACGACCGAATTCGCCACGTTCAAACCAGGACCGACCGTGAACCCGCGTTCGCCGCGCCTGAGCGAACCCCACACGCCGGGTGGTTCGTCGAGCGGCTCGGCCGCCGCGGTGGCCGCCGGCATGGCACCGGTCGCATTCGGCACGCAGACCGCGGCGTCGATCGTGCGTCCGGCTTCGTTTTGCGGCATCGTCGGTTACAAGCCGACCTTCGGTACGCTGCCGACCGCCGGCGTCAAGCCGCTCTCGCCGAGTCTCGACACGCTCGGCGTGCTGACCCGTCGCGTCGATGATGCGGCCTTCTTCGTGGGGATTCTCACGCAGCGCGAGTTCGTCATCGAGAAGGCCGGGCCACTGCGAGTCGGCGTGTGCTCGACTCCATACTGGGATGCCGCGACGCCGGCCAGCCGCCAGGCGCTGACGGACGCGGCGCGTTTGCTGGAAATTGCCGGCGCGACGGTCGCCGACGCGGTGCTGCCGCAGGCTTGCGACAACCTCGCCGACGTGCAGAGCGCGATCATGAGCTACGAAGCGTCGCTCGCCTACGTGCCGGAATATCAGACGCGCCGCGACGATCTGAGCGAGCCGTTTCGCGCCGTTCTTGCGGCGGGAGCGTCGCTGGGCGGCGCCCGCTACGCGGCCTTGCAGTACCAGGCCGAGCAGGGCCGCCAGGCGCTGGCCGCCCTCTTCGACCGGTTCGATGTACTGCTGGCGCCGAGTGCCCCCGGTGAAGCGCCTGCGGGCCTCGCTTCAACCGGCGACCCGATCTTCAGCCGGATGTGGACGCTGCTCGGCAATCCTTGCGTGAACGTGCCCGTTGGCACGGGTCCTGTGGGACTGCCGATCGGTGTCACGGTGATCGGCCCGCGCTGGCGCGACGAGGTGGCGCTGTCAGCCGCTGCACGGCTGGAACAGGCCGTGAGCACGCGTTGACGCGGCGCCTCGAATCAACAGATGCAATCACAGATGCAATTTCAGGTACCCCCTATGAGCAGTCATGACGTCAGTCAGGCAGCGGCCGAAGCCGCTGCACGCACCCAGGATGCAGTCGATAGCCGTCGGCTGAACGACGCGATCGCAGAGTTGGCCGGGTTCGGCGGCCGCAGCGACGGCGGAGTGGCCCGCGAAACCTTGACACCGCTCGATGTGGAGGCGCGCCGCCATCTGGTCGGGCGCGCTCGCGCGCTCGGCTGCAGTGTCTCCGTCGACACCTGCGGCAATCTGTTTTTCCGGCGCGCGGGGCAACAAGCCGACTTGCCGCCGGTGCTGACCGGTAGCCATATCGATACGCAACCGGTCGGCGGCAAGCTGGATGGTGCCTACGGGGTGATCGCGGGGCTCGAGGTCATTCAGGCATTGAACGATGCGGGCGTCGCGACCCGGCGTCCAGTCGAGGTCGTGGTGTGGACCAATGAAGAGGGCTCGCGCTTCGGTCCCGGAGCGATGGGTTCCAGCGCCTTCGCGCAACCCGAACGTCTCGCGGGCTATCGTGCGTCGCGCGATGCAGAGGGCGTCACATTCGGCGACGCGCTCGACGCCACGCTGGCGCAGATGCCTGATGTCGAGCGGACCGCGTTGGGGCACGCTGTCGATTCGTGCGTTGAACTACATATCGAGCAAGGTCCGGTGCTTGAAGATGCGAATGTACCGCTTGGCGTCGTGACCGGCATCCAGAGCGTGCGCTGGTTTAGCGTGACGGTTTCCGGGGCCGCCGCGCATGCGGGTACGACGCCCATGGAAGTGCGTCGCGATGCGATGCGGGCGGCGCTGGAACTGGCCGGCCACCTGTATGCCCGTGGCGACGCCATGCGCGCGAGCGGGCTGCGCATGACGCTCGGCCGGTGGCGCGTCGGCCCGAACTCGATCAACACGATTCCCGGCGAGGTCGAGTTCACGGTCGACGCGCGCTGCGTCGACGAAGACGTGCTCACCCGTTTCGAAGCCGCACTGCGCGATGCCGTTGCGAGCCTCGATGCGGCCGACGGCTTCACCGCGCAGGTGCAGAGCCTCTTTACACGCGCCACGACGCACTTCCCGCTGCCTATGACCGCACTTGTCGAGCGAGCTTGCGCACGCGCGTCGGCGAACGCCGGCGAGGGGGCGCCGATCGAGGTGACGTCGGGCGCCTTCCATGATGCGATGTATGTCGCGGATCTGTGTCCGACGGCGATGATTTTTGTGCCCAGCCGTTCGGGCATCAGCCACAATGCCGCCGAGTATACTGAGCCCCACCAGCTTTATCTGGGCGCACAAGCGCTCGCATACGTCGTGGCCGAACTGGCCTGTCGCTAAACCCTATCGAGCCGCCCCTACCTTGAAAAAGCCCAACAGCGTCGCCGAGGCGCAACCGGAGCCGGACGACGCCTCCACGCCCCATGCCCTGCTCGGTGGCCGCATGCGCCATGCACGGCGCATGGCTGGGCTGACGCTGTTGCAGTTGGCGCAGAAGGCTCATTGCTCGGAAAGCCTGATCTCCAAGATCGAAAAAGGCAATGCCACGCCATCGCTCGCCACGCTGCACCGGCTGGCCGTGGCGCTGGAGACCAATATCGCCGCGCTCACGTCGCCGGCGCAGCCGACAGGCGGCCCCGTAATGCGGCAAGGCGAGCGTCCCGTGATCCGCGGCGGCGGCATCGCGCTCGAGCGCGTCGTGCTGCCGAACCGCAACGGTTTGCTGCAGGCGAACATTCATATCCTCGATCCGGGTCAGGGCAGCGACGGCCAGATTGAACACATCGGAGAGGAAGTCGGTTACGTGCTCGAAGGGACCGTCGAACTGACGCTGCGTAGCGCAAGCTACATTCTGCATGCGGGGGACGCCTTCACCTTCACGAGCGAGACGCCCCACGGCTACCGGAACGCGGGTGAGACGACGGCGAAAATCCTGTGGGTCAATACGCCGGCAACCTATTGACCCGGACGCCGGGAACACGGCGTAGGTCCGGACGGCACGCGGGCGCTTGTACAAAACCGCGGGACAGAAGCACCGCGGTTGTTGGTCCGATTGATTGCCCGTCTTATCAGAAATCCAGTTCCACGCTACCCATGAGTGTTCGAGGCGCCCCGAGAAACGCTGTGTTCGAGCCTGGGACGCCGACGTCGTTGCCGTCCGCGATCGACACGTAGTAGTAGCGGTTCGTCACGTTGAGCACCTGCAGCCGCGCGGTCACGTGATGCTTGTACAGGAGCGCGGTCGAGTAGCGCACGCCAAGGTCGAGCGTCACGTAGGACGGCGCGGACGAGAGATTCGTGTCGCTCGCTGCCCGACTGCTCTCATAGTGCACGGCGCCGGTGAACGCAAAGCCTTCCGCGATACCCGGATGATAGTCGAGCGCAAGGTCGCCCTTGAATGCGGGCACACCGACGACGCGCCCACCGTTCCCCGATGAGGTGGCCGAATCGATCAGTCGCGCGTCGACGTAGGTGAGGCCGCCAAGCACACTGAGCGAGGGCAGCACTTCGCCCTGCACGAACACTTCCGCGCCGATGTTGCGCTGCGTGCCGACCACCCCGAAGACGTTGGTCGTTGCATTGGTCTGCGCGAGCGGGCGCGTCATGTCGAAGCCGTCCGCGGTGATCAGCAACGAACTGGTCGGCGCGTATTTAACGCCGGCCTCGTACTCGCGGTCGTGATACGGCGCCATGAACTGGTTGACGTTCGCGGTGCCCGCCGGCGCCTGATCGCCTTCCTCGACGCTGTCGGAGAAGGTCGCGTACGTGGTTACGGCCGACGTGGGTTTGTAGATCAGCGAGACGGTCGGGCTGAGTGCTCCGTTGTCCTCATCCGAACTTGTCGTCTGCCCCGTCGTACCGAAGCTCTTCGCGTTGATGAACGACGCCGAAAGCACGCCCTGTAACGCCCACTTGCTGTTGAAGTGCAGCGTGTCGCCGACGATCAGCGATTCCTCGGAGATCGTCGCGGACTCGTATTCCCCGCCCGCGTTCGGGGTGGCCGGTGCCCCGAATACAGTGGGATTCGCCAGATTTGACGGGCCAAGCGTCTCCAGGAAGGCACCAGGATTCCGATAGGAATCCTCTCCAGCCGAAAAACCATTCGCGCCGAGCGAGAGGTCATTCTTCATGCCGAGAAGATTGAAATGTCCGTTCAGGGAGGCGGTCCAGCTGGCGATCGTGAAGTGCGGAACCGCTGACCAGTTCTGCACGGCCGTGTATCCCCCGGTATTGTTGGTCATCTCGTCCTCAATGCCGTAGAGACCGCGAATGGCGTTTTGATAGAGTCCGCCCACCTCGCCGCTCCAGTTGTCGTTGAACTGGTGCTTGAGCTTCAATGCAGCAGTGTCGGTGGTGAGATCCGAGCCTGCGAAGGGTTGGCCGAGGCCCGGCGTGTCCGGGTTGACCGCGGCCGGCAGCATGGAGCTCGTGCCTTTGGAACCATAGATGATCCCGCCGGGCAGACCGGTGGTGTCGGTTTCGTAGTGGCTCAGGTCGAGTTCGACGACGGTGTTCGGATCGAGGTGGAAATCGAAGTCGCCCGAGATCAACGTGCGGTTCACGTTACTGTCCGTGGTATAGCCTTCACCCTCGCCGTGCACGAGATTGAAGCGGTAGCCGATCGCGCCGTCCGGACTCATCCCGCCCGCTCCGAACCGGCCGCCGACGTCGAGCGCCTCGGTCCACACGCCTTTCGAATCGTAGCTCTCAATGAAACGATAAAGCGGCGTGTCGGTAGGGCGTTTC
>NZ_DASXHA010000085.1:0-50609 GCF_036488795.1 Paraburkholderia sp. | reverse complement strand
AAGATGCGCGCCTGCCTACTTGGAATTGCTCCGGGTGGAGGTTACCGTGCCGGTCTGCCTCGCAGCAGCCGCGGTGCGCTCTTACCGCACCGTTTCACCCTTACCTGATCCCGACTTGCGCCGGGCCATCGGCGGTTTGCTTTCTGTTGCCCTGTTCCGCGTGTCACCACGGATGGCCGTTAGCCATCACCCTGCCCTGTGGAGTCCGGACTTTCCTCGCCCTCTCTGGCCGAAGCCGTAGAGGCCGCGACTGCCTGGCCTGCTTTGCTGGGCGCGATTTTAACACCCCGCAGACGTCCCGCCGGTCCGGTGCCTGAAACAAATGGATGGAGGTCCAGCAAGAGGAGTGTCCTTGCCGCACCCGCCTCGTCAGCGGGTACGGCGCCCCGTGCGAAATACCGCCGTATCGTCATAGAACGAGCGCGCTTCGTTGGCGGCCCACCACCCGGGAATACCGAGCACCGGCAGTGGTGCGAACAGGCGGCTCGTCAATTCGGGCGTCTTCGTCAACGCGCGGCTGACTGCTTCGTCGAGCCACGCGTCGCGTGCCGCGACGGTCCATGTGAAGTAGTCGCCGGGCACCTCGACAATCCACGCATGTCCGGTGCAAGCCTTATAAGGGGCGATCAGCTTTTCCAGCAACGCGTGGCCGAAGCAGCGCACTTCGCATCGACCCCCCCACGCCGCGCGGTTCGCGACCAGTAAGGTCTGCCAGTCGAAGTGACGCAACGCGGTGCTCAACGAAGGATCGGCGCACGCAAATAACAGCGCGTTTTCGTCGAAGAGGGTCAGCGCATCACGGATGCCGCCGCGCGTCGGACCGACTCCCAGCGCGTCGATGGCCGCTGCTTGCCGCGCATTCAGCGCCGCCTTGATACGCGGGAACGCGAACCACACCGACGCATTGAAGAAGTCGTGCAGGTTGTGGCGGGTCGGTACGCAGCCGGTCGACGCAATATGCGCTTCGTACGCGGCGCCGGGCGGCAGATCGTCCTGGGCGATGAAAGCGAGCCGCTCGCCGCGCCCGGTAGTCTGGAGAGACTGAAGCGCGTCGGCATTCATTTCGCCCAGCAGTTCGCCGTAGCTGCTCAGCGCGGCCTGCTGCCAACGCGCACCACGCGCGGCAAATTGCGCAAACCACGGGGTCGACCAGTCGATCTCGGCAAAGCCGGGCTTGCATACAGGAGCCGCCGGGTTGCTGCTTTGCCCCACCACCCGCCTCTACCTCAAAGCTGCCGCCAGTTGATCGGCTCGCCGCCACGCAGCGGCACGACCGGTGTATCGCCGACCGGCAGTTCGGCCGGCAGGGTCCACTGCTCGCGAACCAGCGTCACCTGCTCGCTGCTGCGCGGCAGGCCATAGAAGTCAGCGCCGAAGAAACTCGCGAAGCCTTCCAGCTTGTCGAGCGCGCCCGCCTGATCGAACGCCTCCGCGTACAGTTCGAGTGCATGCAGCGCCGTATAGCAACCTGCGCAACCGCACGCGTGCTCCTTGAGCCCCTTCGGATGCGGCGCGCTATCTGTGCCGAGGAAGAAGCGCGGATTGCCGGACGTTGCGGCCTCAACCAGCGCCACGCGATGCGTCTCGCGCTTCAACACCGGCAAGCAGTAGTAGTGCGGACGAATGCCACCCTGGAAAATCGCGTTGCGGTTGTACAGCAGATGATGCGCGGTGATGGTCGCGCCCAGTAGCTCGGGGGACGCCCCGGCTTCGCGGATGTAGTCCACCGCATCCTTGGTCGTGATGTGCTCGAAGACCACCTTCAGCGCCGGGAATGCGCGGCGCAGCGGTGTCATCACGCGGTCGATGAACACCTTCTCGCGGTCGAACAGATCAATCGAAGCGTCGGTCACTTCGCCGTGCACGAGAAGCGGCATGCCGGTTTCCTGCATGACTTCCAGCGTTTTCGCGCACTTCATGATGTCGGTCACGCCCGCGTCGGAGTTGGTCGTCGCGCCCGCCGGATACAGTTTTACGCCATGCACGAAGCCGCTTTCACGCGCGCGGCGGATTTCGTCGGGCGGCGTGTTGTCCGTCAGGTACAGCGTCATCAGCGGTTCGAACGTCACGCCGGCCGGGATCGCGGCGACGATGCGCTCACGGTACGCCTGCGCCATGGCCGTAGTGGTGACCGGCGGCTTCAGGTTCGGCATGATGATCGCGCGGCCGAACTGGCGTGCCGTGTGCGGCAGCACTGCGGCGAGCATTGCACCGTCGCGCACGTGCAGGTGCCAGTCGTCGGGGCGGGCCAGCGTCAGGGAATTGAGGGAAGTGGAAGCAGTCATGGCGAGAAGTTGACGAACCCGGCGCCGCAGCGGCATTGACGTAGACAACCCGTGGACAAACCGCAACATTGCGGCCTGAACACCCGCCAAATTAGCTATTTGACGCGCCTGGCTCGGTGATATGCTTGGAAATCGTCATTGTAACGGGTCCTCCCCGTTCACCGCCTTAGCAACCGCAACATGTGCCAACTTCTCGGAATGAACTGCGCCGCGCCGACGGACGTCACGTTCTCGTTCACCGGCTTTGCGGCGCGCGGCGGCGTCACCGATCATCATGCAGACGGCTGGGGTATCGCCTTCTTCGAAGACAAGGCCTGCCGCCTGTTCATCGACCATCAATCGTCGGCCACCTCGCCGATTGCCGAGATGGTCAAGCGCTATCCCATCAAGTCGAAGAACACCATTGCGCACATCCGCAAGGCGACGCAAGGGCACATCCAGCTGGAGAACTGCCATCCGTTCATGCGCGAACTGTGGGGCCGTCACTGGATCTTCGCCCACAACGGCGATCTGAAAAACTATGCACCGTTTCTGACCGGCGTCTATCAACCGGTGGGCACCACGGACAGCGAGCTGGCCTTCTGCGCGTTGCTGCAAGGTTTGCGTAAGACCTTTCCCGGTTCGCAGCCGCCGCTCGATGAACTGTTCGCCGCGCTCGAAACGCTGACACGCGAGATCACGCAGTTCGGCGTGTTCAACTTTCTGATGTCGAATGGCCAGGCGCTGTTCGCGCACTGCTCGACCAATCTGCATTACCTCGTGCGGCGCTGGCCGTTTTCCACCGCGCATCTGGTCGACGCGGACGTGTCCATCGATTTCGCCAAGTACACCACGCCCGAGGACCGCGTCGCGGTGATCGCCACGCAGCCGCTGACGGACAACGAGGTGTGGACCGCGTTCCAGCCCGGCGACCTGCTGATGTTCCAGCATGGCGACGTGGCCGGCCGCGCCAATGTGCCGGTGCCGCCCTGCGTGCTGGAGAAGCTGCGCAATCCCGCTATGGACGCATCCGCTTCGGCCACGACGATACGCCAGGCGGCGCACAATCAACCCGTCACACTGGATGTCGAAGCAGCGGATGACGCGGCAGCATTCGAATCCTGATGAACTGTCGAGCTCGCCGCGTTGCGCGCCGAGGGCTCTTCCAGGCGCAAAAAAAGCCGCTTCAGTCAATGAAGCGGCTTTTTCGTTGTTGCGGCACGCAGCGGAGACGCTGCCAGCCGGAACCTTAGTGCAGGATCTTCGCCAGAAAATCCTTGGCCCGATCCGACTTCGGATTGGCGAAGAAATCTTCCTTGCGATCGTCTTCGACAATCAAGCCCTTGTCCATGAAGATCACGCGGTGCGCGACCTTCTTCGCGAAGCCCATTTCGTGCGTGACGCACATCATGGTCATGCCTTCCTGGGCAAGTTCGACCATCACGTCGAGCACTTCGTTGATCATCTCCGGATCGAGCGCCGAGGTCGGTTCGTCGAACAACATCGCGATCGGGTCCATGGAAAGCGCGCGCGCAATCGCCACGCGCTGCTGCTGACCGCCGGACAGCTGCCCCGGAAACTTGTCCGCATGCGCGCGCAGGCCGACGCGATCCAGCAGCTTCAGCGCCTTGGCCGCGGCTTCATCTTTCGAACGGCCCAGCACCTTGATCTGCGCGAGCGTCAGATTTTCCGTGATAGACAGATGCGGAAACAGTTCGAAGTGCTGGAACACCATGCCGACTTTCGCGCGCAGTTTCGACAGATTGGTCTTCTTGTCGCCGACCGACTGGCCATCAATGGTGATTTCGCCTTTCTGGAAGGGTTCAAGGCCGTTGACCGTCTTGATGAGTGTGGATTTGCCCGAGCCCGACGGGCCGCACACCACCACCACTTCACCCTTTTTGACTTCCGTCGTGCAGTCGGTCAGCACCTGGAACTGGCCGTACCACTTCGAAACGTTCTTGATAGAAATCATCTTGCAACCTTTTTCTGAAGACCTTTGACGAGGCTCGACGCGATCACGCAGACCACGAAATAACACGCGCCCGCGAACAGTACCATTTCGACGTTCGTGCCGTCACGGTCGCCAATATTCGTGGCGGTGCGAAAAAAGTCGGCGAGGCTGATCACGTAGACGAGCGACGTGTCCTGGAACAATACGATAGCCTGGGTCAGCAGCAGCGGCACCATGGCACGAAACGCCTGCGGCAGCACCACGAGGCGCATGGCCTGCGCGTAGCTCATGCCGAGCGCCGACGCCGCGTTGATCTGGCCGCGCGGCACCGCCTGAATGCCGGCGCGAATGATCTCCGAATAATACGCGGCCTCGAACAGCGAGAACGCCACCATGGCCGACGCGAGCCGGATGTCGATCTCCGGCGACAGGCCAAGCACGTTCTGCAATACCTGCGGCACGATCAGGAAGAACCACAGCAGCACCATCACCAGCGGAATTGAACGGAACACCGTGACGTACCCACGCGCAAACCACGCGAATGGCTTGAACGACGACAGCCGCATCATGGCGAGCACGGTGCCCCAGACAATGCCGATCACGATCGCGATCAACGTGATCTTGAAGGTGACGATCACCCCGGTCCACAGCGTGGGCAGCGCGCCGGGAATACCGCTCCAGTCGAAATGATGCATCACTTGCCCCCGATATAGCCGGGCAGCCGGCTCTTCTGTTCGACCCAGCGCATCAACTGCATCACGACCAGGTTGATGAGCACATAAGCCAGCGTGACCGCGATGAACGACTCGTAGGTCTGCGCCGTGTAGTCGACCAGTTGGCGTGCCTGCGCAGAAAGATCGAGCAAACCGATGGTCGACGCCACCGCGGAGTTTTTGAACACGTTCAGAAATTCGGAGGTGAGCGGCGGCACGATGATCCGGTAGGCCACCGGCAACAGCACGTAACGATACGTCTGCCATTGCGTGAAGCCCATTGCGAGACCGGCGGCACGCTGACCGCGCGGCAACGCGTTGATGCCCGAGCGCACCTGTTCGCACACGCGTGCCGCGGTGAAAAGGCCCAGACACAAAATGGACGATGAGAAAAACTGCGCGCCAGGCGGTAGTTGCTTGAACCACGTTCCGACCGACACCGGCAACAGTTCCGGTATCACCAGATACCAGATGAAAAACTGCACGATCAGCGGAATGTTGCGGAAAATCGCCACGTACAGCGTGCCGATACCCGCCAGAAAACGGTTGGGTACGGTGCGCAGCACGCCGAACCACGAGCCGACGATCAGCGCGATCACCCATGCGGAAAGCGACACGACGATCGTCACCCAGAAGCCCGACATGAGCCAGCCGAGATACGTGGTCGGTTCGCCGGTGGAAACCGGACTCAGCAGAATGCCCCAGTTCCAGTGATATGACATGACAAAGACTCCAGCAAAAAGAAACGGAAGAAGCGCGCGGCTCCTTCCGTTTCGTTCGATGCGTTGAACTGGTGGCGACGGGTTAGTCGATTGCCTTGTCGTTCGGGTTCTTGAAGAGCGCCTTGATGTCGTCGCTTTCCGGGAAGTTCAGGTTGAGCCCCTTCGGCGGGATCGGCGACTCGAACCACTTCTTGTAGATCTGATCCGCTTCGCCGGAGGTTTCCACCTTGGCGATGGCGTCGTCCACCACCTTCTTGAACTCGGGATCGTTCTTGCGCATCATGCAGCCGTACGCCTCATGCGACTGCGGCGTGCCGACGATCACGAAGTCGCCCGGCGCGCTCGATTTGGCGCGCTCGCCCGCGAGCAGCGCGTCGTCCATCATGAACGCGGCGGCGCGGCCGGTGGAGAGCGTCAGGAACGACTCACCGTGATCTTTCGCGCTGATGATGTTCATGCCCATGCTCTTGTCCTGGTTCATCTTGCGTAACAGACGTTCCGAGGTCGTGCCGGCCGTGGTAACCACGGTCTTGCCCTTCAGGTCGGACCAGTCCTTGATGCCCGAATCCTTCTTGGTCATGAGCCGCGTGCCGATCACGAAAATGGTGTTCGAGAAGGCCGCCTGCTGCTGGCGTTCGGCATTGTTGGTGGTCGAGCCGCATTCGATGTCGACGGTGCCGTTCTGCACCAGCGGAATGCGGTTTTGCGATGTGACCGGTGTCAGCCTGACTTTCAGGTTCGGCATGTTGAGCTTCTGCTTGACGGCTTCAACCACCTTCAGCGAAAACTCCTGCGAGTATCCGATCACGTTTTGCTGGTCGTCGTAATAGGAAAACGGAATGGACGATTCGCGATGACCCAGCGAAATAACGCCCGTATCCTTGATCTTTTTCAGCGTACCGGCTTCCTGCGCGTGCGCGCCAACCGTCATCAATCCGAGAGTCGCGAGAAGCAGCGCAGCCTGTTTAATTTTCATGAGTGATCTCCTTGGCAAGAATCGGCGCCAGTTTAGCAAAGTAATCTGATTGAAAGTATTACTGTAAGCCAGGTTTTTCCCCACGTTGGTTTTGGACGACAAACGGCGTGGCCGGCATTTGTTTCTGGTCTCACGGCTCAGGATCTTGCGCCCATAAAAAAGACGGGCAACATCATGATGATGCTGCCCGCCAGGTGTGACCCGCGGTCTGACGAAAACCGCGTTGACGCAGGGGAAACTGAATAGAAGCTAAAACGGCTGATCAGGGATACAGGCCACGCAATTCGCGCGCTTCAAGAATGCGCTTACAGGCCACGATAAACGCCGCCGTACGCACCGAAACCTTCTGCTCGCTCGACACTTGCCACACTGCCGCGAAGGCCTCGCGCATCACGCGCTCGAGACGCTGGTTGATCTCGTCTTCGGTCCAGAAGAAGCTCGAGAAGTCCTGCACCCATTCGAAGTACGACACGGTGACGCCGCCGGCATTGGCCACCACGTCCGGGATCACGAGAATGCCCTTGTCGTGCAGGATGTCGTCGGCCGCCGTCGTGGTCGGGCCGTTGGCGCCTTCCACGACGATCTTCGTTTTGATCTTGCCGGCGTTCTTTTCCGTAATCTGATTTTCCAGCGCCGCCGGAATCAGGATGTCCGATTCGACGGCCCAGAAGTCGTCGTTCGCGATCGTGTCCGCTTCAGGGAAGCCGCCTACACCGCCATGCTTCGCTACGTAATCGAGCAATGCCACAGCGTCGATACCCGTGGACTTGTACAGCGTGCCGGTGTGATCCTGCACGGCCACGACCCTGGCGCCGGCTTCCTGGAACAGACGCGCCGCAATGCCGCCGACGTTGCCGAAACCCTGCACCGCGATGCGCGCGCCTTCGATATCGAAGCCGATGCGGCGCGCCGCTTCGGTGCCCACCACGAACACGCCGCGGCCGGTTGCTTCCTTACGGCCGAGCGAGCCGCCGAGCGTGATCGGCTTGCCGGTCACGACGCCGGTGGCCGTTTGGCCCTGATTCATCGAGTACGTGTCCATCATCCACGCCATGATCTGCTCGTTCGTGTTCACGTCCGGCGCGGGAATGTCGGTGTTCGGTCCGATGATGATGCCGATCTCGCTGGTGTAGCGACGCGTCACGCGCTCCAGTTCGCCACGCGACAGCGTGCGCGGGTCGACGCGGATGCCGCCCTTCGCACCGCCGTACGGCACGTTCACCGCCGCGTTCTTGACCGACATCCATGCTGACAGCGCCATCACTTCGGACAGCGTCACGTCCTGGTGATAACGCACGCCGCCCTTACCCGGCCCACGCGATACGTTGTGCTGCACGCGATAGCCTTCGAAGTGCGCAACGGTGCCGTTGTCGAGTTCGATAGGCACGTCGACGACGAGAATGCGCTTCGGGCGCTTCAGCGTTTCAAGCCAGCGCGACAGCGAGCCGAGATACGGCGCGACGCGATCGACTTGACGCAGATAGTTGCCCCAGGGGCCGAGGTTGTCGCTATTCAGATAGGACGGGACGGACTGCAAGGATGCTGCGGACTGCGGTTGGGAAGACATGAACGCTCCAAGCGTTTTGACCGAATGACGCCATTGTCGAAAAACGCCAATTTGAAATCCAATGCCGTTTGGTCATCCCGTTATGTTTTTCTTGCATAACGCTAAAAAAGCGCAAAAGCATGTCGCATAGGACGTAACAATGCGGGCGCGCGGAGCGCCTCTGAGCTGCATGAAAGCGCTGCCTGAAACGGCTGATGGGGTGGTCTAGGCCGCGCCTTGTGCGAGCTCGTCGGTCACGACGTCCCACAGTTGGCGCACCAGCACATGGCGCGGATCGTCACCTTGCGCGGCGAGCTTGTCGCGGTACAGACGAATCTCCATGGTCAGCGTGAACTGCCCTTGCGGCGTGCCGCGTGCCGCGCGATCGAGGCGGATCAGCTTGCCCTCCGCCACCGCATCCTCGACTGCGCTATGCGGCAGAAACGCAATGCCATGACCGGCCAGCGCCATCGCCTTCAGGCCTTCGGCCATGTCCGTTTCATAGACACGATCAAGATACAGACGGCCCGGCGCATTCGCGATGATCACCTCGGTCATGCGCCCGAGATACGCATTCGGTGTGTACGACAGATACGGCGCCGGTTCGCCGGACGTGCCGGGCAGCGTGTAACGCGCGCGGCCTGCCCGGCCGGGCGCGGAGAAAGGACTGATCGGCTCGATGCCGAGCGTGAGCATGTCGTAGCGTGCCGGATCGAGCGCGACCGGATGGCTGGGATGGTGATAGCCCATCACCAGATCACACCCGCCTTCCACCAGCGACAACACCGCGTCGTGCACGTTCAGCGCGCGCAGGCGCGTATGCACGGGCCCCAGCTGCGCCTCGATACGTTGCAGCCAGCGCGGGAAATACGTGAGCGACAGCGTATGCGGCACCGCGAATTCAATGGTGGCCGCAGGCGTGGCCGTATGACCTCTGAGCAGCGTGCGGGCTTCGTGGAACTGCGACAGCATCGCCAGAGCCTGCTCGTAGAACACCTGCCCCGCCGCCGTCAGGCGCGTCGGATAAACCGAACGGTCGATCAGCTCCGTGCCGAGCCAGCCCTCCAGTGCCTGAATGCGCCGCGAAAAGGCGGGCTGCGTCACGTGGCGCAACTCCGCGGAACGGCTAAAACTGCGCGTCTCCGCGAGCGAAACGAAGTCTTCGAGCCATTTCAGTTCCATGCGAACCTGTGAGCAGCGGGAAAGGAGAAGTCAGCATTCTAGCGGGGGGACTGTGCAACGGCCCCGTCTAGCGGCCCTGACGCAAAAGACATCCGGCGCCGGGCACCCGGTCCGTGCCCGCCGCTGGCGCTTGCGGGAGCTATCTCAGTACGGTGGTAAAATTCCCGGTTCCCTCCGTTTCCGATCTGCTCACCGAGCGCTCACGCCTCCATCATGTCCGACACCCGCCCCGATACCCTGTTCGCGCTCACCGCGCTCTCTCCGCTCGACGGCCGCTATGCGTCGAAAACCGAAGCCCTGCGCGACTGGCTTTCGGAAGCCGCGTTCATGCGCCATCGTGTGGCGGTCGAAATTCATTGGCTGATCGCGCTATCGCACGCCGGTTTCGCTGAAGTGCCGCGTTTCTCGGAAGCCTCCGAGCAATTCCTGCTGCAACTGGTCGAGCGCTTCACCGCGCATGACGCCGCGCGCATCAAGGAAATAGAGCGCGTCACGAACCATGACGTGAAGGCCGTCGAATACTGGTTGAAGGAATCGGTGAAGGGGCAGCCGGAACTGGAACGCGCCAGCGAGTTCATCCACTTCGCGTGCACCTCGGAAGACATCAACAACACCTCGCATGGTCTGATGCTGGCCGGCGCGCGCGAACACGTGATCGTGCCGGCGCTGCGTTCGGTGCATGCGCGTCTCGTCGCGCTGGCGCACGCCCAGGCTGCGCAGCCCATGCTCTCGCGCACGCACGGTCAGCCCGCCAGCCCGACCACGCTCGGCAAGGAAATGGCCAATGTCGCCGCACGCCTGGCGCGTGCCATCGAGCGTATCGAGAAGGTGGAACTGCTCGGCAAGATGAACGGCGCGGTCGGCAACTTCAATGCGCATCTGTCGGCGTATCCCGAGTTCGACTGGGAAGCGTTCTCGCGCGATGTGGTCGAGAACCGCCTGAAGCTCAAATTCAATCCGTACACGATTCAGATCGAGCCGCACGATTACATGGCCGAGCTGTTCGATGCAGTGTCGCGCGCCAACACAATCCTGCTGGATCTGGACCGCGACGTATGGGGCTACATCTCGCTCGGTTACTTCAAGCAGCGTCTGAAGGCCGGCGAAATCGGCTCGTCCACGATGCCGCACAAGGTCAACCCGATCGACTTCGAAAACTCCGAAGGCAACCTCGGTCTCGCGAATGCCACGCTGCGCCACCTCGCCGACAAGCTGCCCATCTCGCGCTGGCAGCGTGATCTGACGGACTCGACGGTGTTGCGCAATATCGGCGTCGCGTTCGGTTATTCGCTGCTCGCATACGACGCGCTGATCCGCGGTCTGGACAAGCTCGAAGTGAACCCGCAACGTCTGAACGAAGACCTCGACAACTGCTGGGAAGTGCTGGCCGAGCCGGTGCAAACGGTGATGCGCCGTTTCGGGATCGAAAACCCGTACGAACAGCTGAAGGAACTCACACGCGGCAAGGGCATTACGCGCGAGGCGCTGCAGACGTTCATCAGCGGCCTGAATATTCCGGCTGATGCCAGGGAACGTTTGCTTGCGATGACGCCGGCTTCGTATGTGGGCAAGGCGGTGGAACTCGCGAAGCGGATTGCTTAAAGGCTTTCAGCTTCTGCTCAGGCGAAAAAATGGCGCTCCGTGGAGCGCCATTTTCCATTCTGCGGGTTGCAAGGCAACGCGCCTCAACGGGATCTCAACGCAGCTTCATCTTCTCCAGCACCTCATCCACGATCGCTTCGGGCGACAACTCGATACTCACCGTAATCGCCTCATCGTCGCCCGGCTCTTCCAGCGTGTCGAGCTGGCTTTGCAGCAGCGAAGGATCGAAGAAATGACCGGTACGCGTCTGCAGACGCTCATGCAACACCTCGTACGAGCCCTTCAGATACACGAACACCACGTCCTTGTCGCCACCGCGCAGAATGTCGCGATACGAACGTTTCAACGACGAACACGTGAACACCGCCGTCTCATTGGCGCCCTGCTTTTCCACGATGGCAACGCGAATGGTCCTGAGCCACGGCCAGCGGTCATCGTCGGTCAGCGGGATGCCTTTGTGCATCTTTTCCTTGTTGGCGACGCTGTGAAATGCGTCTCCGTCGGTGAAGCTGCATTGCAGGCGTTCCGCCAGCATTTCACCAATGCGCGTCTTGCCGGCGCCCGACACGCCCATTGCGATCAGAATCATCAGATGCTCCTTACAGAACCGTCGCGAGTGCGAAGGTCAAACCCAAACCCATCAGCGAAATGATGGTTTCCAGCAGCGACCAGGTCTTGAAGGTCTGCCCCACCGTCATTCCGAAGTACTCTTTGATCAGCCAGAATCCGCCGTCGTTGACGTGCGAGAAGATCAGCGAACCCGAACCCGTTGCCAGCACCAGCAGCTCCGGGCGCACCTGCACTGTGCCGGCGGCCGCGATGGGCGCAACGATGCCGCACGCGGTCGTCATGGCAACCGTAGCAGAGCCCGTCGCCAGACGGATCAGCGCAGCCACGCACCATGCGAACAACAGCGGCGAAAGATGCGCCGCCGTCGCCGTATTGACGATCTCTTTGGAAATGCCGCTATCCATCAGCACGCGTCCGAAACCGCCGCCTGCGCCCACGATCAGCGTAATGCCGGCGATCGGCGCGAGACAGTCGCCGCAAAACTTCTGGATCTGCTCGCGGGTGAAGCCGCGTTTCGCACCGAAGGTCCAGAAGCTGACCAGCACCGCAATCAACAGCGCCACATCCGAATTGCCGACGAAGCGCAGCAGGTCGTTCGGCAAGGTTTTCGGCGCGAACACCAGGTCCGCCCAACTGCCGATCAACATCAGAATCACCGGCAGCAGAATCGTGAACAGCGTGATGCCGAAGCTCGGCAACTCACGCTGCGCTTTCTTTTCCTTGTCTTGCTCAGCAGAACCGAGGAATTGGGCCGCCAGCGGATTGTGCTCGGGCAGCTTGATGTAGCGGCTGACCAGCAGCGCGAACAGCGGTCCCGCGACAATCGCGCACGGCACGCCGACGATCAGACCGTATGCGATGGTCCTGCCGATATCGGCGTGATACGCCTGCACCGCGAGCATGGCGGCCGGGTGTGGCGGAATCAGTCCGTGCACGACGGACAAGCCCGCGATCATCGGCAAGCCGATCAGCAGCAGCGACTTGCCGGTGCGCTTCGCGACGTTGAAGGCGATCGGAATCAGCAGCACGAAACCCACTTCGAAGAACACCGGCAAGCCGACGATGATGGCCACCACCATCATGGCCCAATGAATGTGCTTTTCGCCGAATTTCTCGATGAGCGTCGTGGCGACGCGCTCCGCGCCGCCCGATTCGGCCATCATCTTGCCGAGCATGGTGCCGAGTCCGACCACAATCGCAATGTGGCCCAGCGTGTTGCCATTGCCGGTTTCGAATGACTTGACGATCGTGCCCATCGGCATGCCGACCACGAGGCCGAGCAGCAGCGACACGATGATAAGGACGAGGAACGGATAGACCTTGTAGCGCGTGATCAGCAGGATCAACGCGGCGATGGCGACGACCGCGTAAATCAGCAGCAAGCTGCCATGGTTAGCTCCCATGGAGCGCCTCCTTATTGCGTTGTTGGTTCTTGGATGTAAGCGCGATGTAGGTCGGGGCCGGCAGCCAGTCCCTGCGCCCTATGCGAACTGGGCAATACCCTGACAGGCGCGCGGTCGCTGAATTTTACTGTCTGTCTGGATGATAGGCGCGCGAAACGTACCGCGCAGATGAAAAAGGAGCCTCGCCGGCACAGCCTTGACGGCTGCGACACTGAGGCTCCTTCTGGTGAAACGCGTTTTTACCCGGCGCTCATGCAAATGACATGCGACGGTTGAGATCAATCAATGCGACGGCGCCGCAAGCTGGCTCGCAGCGCGCGCAAGACGCGTGACTTCGTCCCAGTTCTGCGCCGCGAGTGCGGCCTTCGGCGTCAGCCACGAACCGCCCACGCACACGACGTTCGGTAGTGCGAGGAAATTGGGGGCAGTCTCGGCGGTGATGCCGCCGGTCGGGCAGAACTTCAGCGTCGGGAACGGGCCGTGGAAGGCCTGCAGCATCGGCACGCCACCTGCTTGCTGCGCCGGGAAGAACTTGACGATCTCATAGCCGAGCTCGAGCGCAACGATGATGTCGCTCGGCGTCATCACGCCAGGCAAAAGCGGCAAACCCGCGTCCTGCGCGGCTTTATGCATGTCTTTCGTCAGACCCGGCGAGACGCCGAACTGGGCACCCGCTTTCTTGGCCTGCGCGCAGTGTTCCGGTCTCGTGATCGTGCCGACGCCCACCACGATGTCTTCCGCCAGCTGGCTCGCCCGTTCGATTGCTTCGAGGCCGGCGGCCGTACGCAGCGTAATTTCCAGCACTTTCACGCCACCGGCATGGAGCGCGCGCGACACGTTCTCGCCCTGCTCCGCCGAGTCGAATGCCAGCACCGGAATCACTGGGCCAAGGCGCACGATGTCGCTTACTTTCTTTGCCGTCATAGTCAGACTCCTTGTTTCTGCAGCTCGTGGCTTGCATGAACTTCGCCCACCATCGGGCCGAATACCGAAGCACCCAGTTCCGCCGGCGCCGCGGCGGCACGGAACACACCAAACAGTTCGCGGCCGAAACCGACTTCGTTTTCCGCCTGATGCAGCGGCTGCGCTTGCGGCCGCGCCGCCCATTCGGCGTCGTCGATTTCGATGTCGAGCACTCCGGCTTCAGCGTCGATCACCAGCATGTCGCCCGTGACGACCTTGCCGATCGGCCCTTGCAGCAGCGCTTCCGGCGACAGGTGGATCACCGCCGGCACCTTGCCCGAGGCCCCCGACATGCGCCCGTCCGTGACGAGCGCGACGTGGAAACCCTGATCCTGCAACACGCCGAGCAGCGGCGTCAAACGGTGCAGTTCGGGCATGCCGTTTGCGCGTGCGCCCTGGAAGCGCACCACGGCGACGAAATTGCGCTTCAGCTCACCATTATCGAAGGCTTCCTGCACCGCTTCCTGCGAATCGAACACGATCGCCGGCGCTTTCACCTTGCGATGCTGCGCCGCAACCGCGGAAATCTTGATGACGCCACGGCCAAGCTTGCCTTGCATCAGACGCAGGCCGCCGTCCTTCTGGAACGGCTCGTTGATGCCGCGCAGCACCGCCGTTTCCTGGCTTTCCGTGACACCCGGTACCCACGTCAGCTTGCCGTCGAGCAGCTTCGGCTCTTCGGTGTAATGCGACAGGCCTTTGCCCGCCACCGTGTTCACATCTTCATGCAGCAAGCCGCCTTCAAGCAGGTTACGCACGAGGAACGCCACGCCGCCCGCCGCGTGGAAATGGTTCACGTCGGCTTTGCCGTTCGGATAGATCTTCGCGAGCAGCGGCACGTTTTGCGACAGCTGGTCGAAGTCGTCCCAGTCGATCACGATGCCTGCTGCGCGGGCAATCGCCACGAGGTGCAGCGTGTGATTGGTCGAACCGCCCGTTGCCAGCAACGCGACGATGCCATTGACGATCGCTTTCTCGTCGACCACGCGGCCGATCGGCATGTAGTTGCCGCGCTCCACGGTCAAGTCGAGCACGCGCCGCGCGGCTTGCGCGGTCAGCGCATCACGCAGCGGTGTATGGGGATGGACAAACGCCGACCCCGGCAAATGCAGCCCCATCACTTCCATCAGCATCTGGTTGCTGTTGGCCGTGCCGTAGAAGGTGCAGGTGCCGTGCCCGTGGTACGCGGCCGCTTCCGCTTCGAGCAGCGCGCCACGGTCGCAGTGGCCGGTGGCGAATTGCTGGCGAACCTTCGCCTTGTCGTCGTTGCCCAGACCGCTCGTCATCGGGCCCGCCGGGACGAAGATCGTGGGGATATGGCCGAACTGCAGCGCGCCGATCAGGAGACCCGGCACGATCTTGTCGCAGATGCCGAGGCACAGCGCCGCGTCGAACATGTTGTGGGTGAGCGCCACCGCCGTGCTCATGGCAATCACTTCGCGTGAGAACAGCGACAGTTCCATGCCAGCATTGCCCTGCGTGACGCCATCGCACATGGCCGGCACACCGCCCGCGAACTGCGCGACGCCGCCGTTTTCACGGGCGGCGTGTTTGATGATGTCGGGGAAATTCTTGTACGGCGCGTGCGCCGAAAGCATCTCGTTGTACGAGGACACGATGCCGATATTCGGCTCGCGGATCTGCTTGATCACGAGTTTGTCGTTGCCCTCGAGGCCGGCGAAACCGTGCGCCAGATTGGCACAGGACAGCGCGCCGCGCGCTGGAAACTTGCCTTGGGCCTTGTCGATGCGAGCCAGATAGGCGGCGCGGGTGGGCTTGCTGCGTTCGATCACGCGCTGCGTGACCTTGAGCAATTGCGAATGCGGGGAAACCATCGAAGCTCCTTCGTCGCTGGCTGAGGCGAACACGCGCGCAGGGCCAGGTGGGTCGCGGGGACGTCGGATCAAGCCGACGTCGAGAGTTTAGTAGAAAAACTACACGATCGCAATGTGATTTAGCCCCGTAACGCGATCACTCTGGATTTCATTTAAAGCCATACTACACGGGCTCTCTACCCTAAATCTGCACATCATTAGGGAATACACCTACTCTCAATATGTAGTTTTTGTACATATCGGCAATCAGCTATAGTCCACGCATTCTTCAGCATAGTGCGAGTTTTCCAATGATGCTGTCCCAGGTAGAAGAGATGCGCGATCAGTTGCGGCCATCCGAGCGCAAGCTGGCCGACTATGTGATCGAAGCGCCGCGCGAGGTGCTCGACCTCTCCATGACGGAAGTGGCTGCTCGCGCGGGCGTGAGCCAGCCGACCATCGCGCGCTTTTGCCATGCGCTCGGCTTTTCGGGTTTCCGCGAATTCAAGATCCGCCTCGCGCAGGGCATTGCGGCGGAGGTGCCCGCAGTCTATCGGGATGTACGCGCTGACGAACCTGCGCCGGGCGTGGCGGCCAAGGTGCTGGACCGGACCATCGGCGCGCTGATCCAGGTGCGCAACAACCTCTCGTCGGACAGCGTCGCGGCGGCGATCAAGCTGTTGTCGCAGGCACGGCGGATCGAGTTTTACGGCGCAGGCGGCTCGGGGATCGCCGCGCTCGACGTGCAGCACAAGTTCTTCCGGCTCGGCATGCCGAGCGTCGCGTATTCGGATCCGCATACGTTTCTGATGTCCGCGGCGTTGCTGGGCCCGGAAGACGTGGTGGTGGCCATTTCGAACACCGGGCGCACGCGCGATATCGTCGACGCCTCGAAGGCCGCTCTCGCTGCCGGTGCGAAGGTGATTGCGATTACGCATGGCAACTCGCCCCTGGCGCGCCTCGCCACGGTCGGCTTATTCGCCAACGTCGATGAAGACACGGATATCTTTTCGCCGATGACTTCGCGCGTCTCGCATCTGGCGATCGGGGACATTCTGGCGGTGGGCGTGGCGCTCAGCCGTGGACCGGAACTGGTCGGGAAGCTGGCGCAGACCAAAGAGGTCATCAACCGGCGCAGGATCGAGCCTGGCACCTGAATTGAGCCCGGTGCAGCGCGCCAAACGAAACGGGCTCCGCGAAGGGAGCCCGTTTCTGTTTGTACGACTGCCGGATCAGATCCGGTCTGGCATGATCATGACCATGAACTGCTTACCGCTCCTGGCACCGGTACGACGCGCTGATAGCCGACGCGCGGATCGCTCGCAATAACCGGATAGAGAGCGTCCTGTTTTCAAAACGGCTTGAGTATCACCAGGGCAACCGCCGCCAACATCCCCAACACCGGCAGTTCATTGAACATGCGGTACCACTTGTGGGTGCGGCGGTTTTCACCCCGCTCGAAGGTCGCCAGCAGTCGCCCGCAGTAGAAGTGATAGACGATCAGCAGCACCACCACCGTCAGTTTGGCGTGCATCCAGCCCTGCCCGCGTCCAATCCCGATCACGAGCCACAACCACAAGCCACAGGCCAGCGCGGGAAAGGCGATGAACGTCATGAAGCGGTACAGCTTGCGCGCCATGATGAGCAGGCGCGCGGTTGCGGCGGGTTCGGTCTCCATCGCCAGATTGACGAAGATGCGCGGCAGGTAGAACAGACCGGCGAACCAGGAAGCAATCAAAACAATGTGAAACGTCTTCACCCAAAGCATCGGCAGTCCTAGCACGACTTGTTGACCTTATTGTTGGCTATTGCGTGACATGGCGGCCCGACTTATTGCCGCCCTTCGCCGTGCCCCAGCACCACATATTTCAGCGACGTCAGCCCGTCCAGCCCGACCGGTCCACGCGCATGCAGCTTGTCGTTCGAGATGCCGATTTCCGCGCCCAGGCCAAATTCGAAGCCGTCCGCGAAGCGCGTCGACGCGTTCACCATCACGCTTGCCGAATCCACTTCGCGCAGGAAGCGCATCGCGCGGTCGTGGTCTTCCGTGACGATGGCGTCGGTGTGCTGCGAGCTGTAGGTATTGATGTGCTCGATGGCCGCGTCGAGATCGTCCACCACCTTGATGGCGAGCACCGGCGCCAGATATTCCGTACGCCAGTCTTCTTCGGTGGCCTCGACGAGCGGCCCGACGCCCGCATCCGCCAACACGGCGCGTGCCGCGGGGTCGACGCGCAGTTCAACGTCCTTGCCGCGGTACAGCTTGCCCAAAGGCGGCAGCACTTCGGCCGCAATGCCGCGCGCCACCAGCAGCGTTTCCATGGTGTTGCAGGTGCCGTAGCGATGCGTCTTGGCGTTATCGCAGACAGTCAGCGCCTTTTTGAGATCCGCACGCTCGTCGACATACACGTGGCAGATGCCGTCGAGGTGTTTGATCATCGGCACGCGGCCTTCTTCCATCAGACGCGCGATCAGGCTCTTGCCGCCGCGCGGCACGATTACATCCACGTATTCCGTCATGGTGATCAGCGCGCCGACGGCGGCGCGATCCGAAGTGGCCACCACCTGCACCGCGTCTTGCGGCAAGCCGGCGGCTTCCAGCCCTTCGCCGATCAGCTTCGCCAACGCCGTGTTGCATTCGAGCGCTTCCGAGCCGCCCCGCAAAATGGTCGCGTTGCCCGATTTCAGACAGAGAGCGGCGGCGTCGATGGTCACGTTCGGACGCGATTCGTAGACGATCCCGATCACGCCGAGCGGCACACGCATCTGCCCGACCTGGATGCCACTCGGCCGATACTTGAGATTACTGATTTCACCAATCGGATCGGCCAGCGCCGCCACCTGGCGCAAGCCTTCGACCATCCTCTGCAAAGCCTTGTCCGACAGCGTCAGGCGGTCGATGAAAGCGGCGTCGTGCCCCTTCTCGCGCGCACGGGCGACGTCGCGCGCATTGGCTTCTTTCAATTGCGCGGCGTCGCGCTCGATCGCGCGAGCCACCGCGTCCAGCGCGGCGTTCTTCGCAGCCGTCGAGGCCCGCGCCATTGCACGCGAAGCGTGACGGGCGCGGCGACCGAGGTCGGTCATGTACTGGTTGATATCCATGGTGATTCTCGTGGTGCCGGGCCCGCTTGACGCGCTGCGGGCAGGCAGAATGAATGAAACATCAAACGATTGTAAGACGGGTGACGGCGGCCTGCTCGACTGCCTGCAGTTGCAGCGCCTGACAAAACCGGCGCCGTCCTGGGTCCGCGGGGTTCAAGCTGGCCGACGTGCTGGCGCTGCCGGCCTCGGCCCTGGCTTCGCCGACGACGGCGGCGGCGCGGCCTTCGCCGGTGAAGCCACCGTCATGGCCAGCTCGAAAAGTCCGTCCCACGGATCAGGCGGCGGATTGTTGCGATAGTCGCCCCGCGTGCCGCCCGACAAACCCTTCACCTGGCGATCGAGCTTCGCAGCAAGCGCCAAGCCCTTCTCCAGCGCCGCTTCGGTCACACGCGACAGCGCGGGCCCGATCAGCCGCTCACGCGGCCCCCAGACGCGGTTCTCGCGCGTGAGCATGGCAAGCGGCTTGCCGGCTGCGACACCACGCTTGATGCGCAACAGCGTGCGCACTTCCTCGACGACGGCCCACAGTACCAGCACCGCCGCCTCGCCCTCGCCGCGCAAGCCGTCGAGCATGCGCGCCAGCCGGCCCACATCACCCGCCAGCATGGCTTCGTTCAGTTTGAAAACGTCATAACGCGCCACGTTCAGCACCGCGTCCTGAACCTGCTCATAGCTCAGCACGCCGGCCGGATACAGCAGCCCAAGCTTCTGGATTTCCTGGTGCGCTGCAAGCAGATTGCCTTCCACCCGCTCCGCAATGAACTGCAACGCGCGCCGTCCCTCTTCCCCGGCGGCCACCCGCTGACCCTGCTGCGACAACCGCTGGCCGACCCAGTTGGCCAACTGCGCGCGCTCCACCGGATCGATTTTCAGCGCCGCGCCCGCTTCGGATAACGCGGTAAACCAGCCGGATTTCTGCGTGGCCGCATCGAGACGTGGCAGCGTGACGATAGTCAGCACGTCCGGATTGACCGCGTCCGCCAGCGACTTCAGCGCGTCCGCGCCTTCCTTGCCGGGCTTGCCCGACGGGATGCGCAGTTCGACCAGTTGCCGGTCGCCGAACAGCGACATCGACTGGCTCGCACCCAGCAGCGAACTCCAGTCGAAGCCACGCTCGACCGTGAACACCGTGCGGTCGGTATAGCCGGCCGCGCGCGCCGCCGCGCGGATACGATCGCACGCTTCCTGCGCGAGCAGGTGCTCGTCCCCGTACACGACGTACAGGCCGGCGAGTCCCTTCGCGAGGTGCGCTTCGAGCGCGTCAAGTCGCAGTTGCATGGCTACGCATCAATCAACAAAAGAGACAAAACACAGCGGCGCTCAAAGCGGCGGCGGCGGCAACGGTGCGCGCGGCGCAACGGCCGGCACTTCCTGACCCGGCGCCGGATGCAGCGAGTGCACCACGCCGAGGCGGCGCGTCAACTGGTCAACGGCGTCGCTCTGCATGTCGGCGTACAGAAGATCTGCTTCCGCAACCTTCGACTGTGAGAACTGATCGCTGTACGTCATGGCCCGGTTCAGCGCGATGACGCTACCCGGAATCAGCACGGTTCCATCGGAGCCCGTGAGCGTATAGCTGATCGTGTAGTTGAGCTGGTATTCCTCGACGATGCCCAGCGAGTTCATGGTCAGCACGCTGTTGCCACGGCTTTCCGTCACCCGCAGAACGGCGTCCGCGTTGGCCGGTGAGCTGACGATCACCGTGTCGCTGCCACCCTGCACGATCCGGCTCAGCCGGCCTACGAAAGCAGGCGGCCCGCCTACTACGGCGAGGCGCTTGAACGGATAGTCCTGCTGGCCGCGCAACTGAAAACCACACGCGGACAACAGCATCACCCCGCATGCCAGTGTCAAAAACGATCTGCGAGTCACATTGGCTCCTGGTTCGCAGTAGAAACCGTACAACATTCCCGTGCCGCCACGCCTTGCGACGGCACCCCGGCAAGCTTCGAATGCGCCGTCACACGACGATGTTCACCAGCCGGCCCGGCACAACGATGATCTTCTTCGGCGCGTTGCCTTCGCTGAACTTCGCGAACATCTCATGGGCCAGCGCGGCCTGTTCGATTGCGTCACGCGGCGCGTCTTTGGCAATCTTCACCGCGCCACGCACCTTGCCGTTTACCTGCAGCACGAGTTCGATCTCGGCCTGTTCGAGCGCCTCCTCATCGACCTTCGGCCACGGTGCATCGAGCAGCGTGCCGAATTCGTCCGCATAGCCCAGTTCCTGCCACAGCTGGAAGGTGGCGTGCGGCACGACCGGATACAGCACGCGCAGCATCACGCCATAGCATTCGCGCAGTACGGCCGGCGTGGCACCCTTGGCGCTGTCCAGCGCATTCAGCATCTTCATGGCCGCCGACACCACGGTGTTGTACTGCAGACGCTGATAGTCGAAATCGGCCTGCTTCAGCACGCTGTAGATCTCGCGGCGCAGCACCTTGTCGGCTTCGGCGAGTTGCGCGGCATCGAACGACGCGCGTTCGCGCAGCGCCGCTTCGTTGGCATGGCCGTAGCCCCACACCCGGCGCAGGAAGCGGCTCGCACCTTCGACGCCCGCGCCCGACCACTCCAGCTGCTGCTCCGGCGGTGCGGCGAACATTACGAACAGGCGCGCGGTGTCCGCGCCGTACTGGTCGATCAGCAACTGCGGATCGACGCCATTGTTCTTCGACTTCGACATCTTTTCGACGCCGCCCAGCACGACCGGCTGACCGTCCGAATTCAGCACGGCGCCGACCGGACGTCCCTTGTCGTCGAACGCCACGGTGACGTCGGCCGGGTTGTACCAGGTCTTCTTGCCCGCAGTGTCTTCGCGGAAATACGTTTCGTTGAGCACCATGCCCTGCGTGAGCAGGTTCTTGGCCGGCTCGCCGAACTTCACGATGCCCAGGTCGCGCGAAACCTTCGCCCAGAAGCGCGAATACAGCAAGTGCAAAATGGCGTGTTCGATGCCGCCGATGTACTGGTCCATTGGCATCCAGTAGTCGGTGCGCTCGTCGACCATGGTCTTGGCGTCAGGCGCCGCGTAGCGGTAGAAATACCACGACGAGTCGACGAAAGTGTCCATGGTGTCGGTTTCGCGCTTCGCGGGCGCGCCGCACTTCGGACATGTGCAGTTCACGAATGCTTCGGATTTGGCAAGCGGGTTGCCCGTGCCGTCCGGCACGAGATCTTCCGGCAGCACCACGGGCAGATCCTGTTCCGGCACCGGCACGTCGCCACAGGCGGCGCAGTGGATGATCGGAATTGGCGTACCCCAGTAGCGCTGGCGCGACACGCCCCAGTCGCGCAGACGGTAGGTAATCTGCTTGTCGCCGAGGCCCAGTTCCTTCAGGTCGCTGGCAATCGAGTCGACAGCCTGCGTGTAGCTCATGCCGTCGTACTTGCCGCTGTTGACGAGCGTACCGTCCTTGTCGCCGTACCATTCTTGCCAGGCGTCGGTCGAGAATTCCTTGCCCTCGACCTTCACCACCTGCCTGACCGGCAGACCGTATTTCTTGACGAACGCGAAGTCGCGCTCGTCGTGCGCCGGCACGCCCATCACTGCGCCTTCGCCGTAGCTCATCAACACGTAGTTGCCGATCCACACTTCGACCGGCTCTTGCGTGAGCGGATGCGTGACGTAGAAACCGGTGGCCATGCCCTTCTTTTCCATGGTCGCCACGTCAGCCTCGGCGACGCCGCCGCGCTTGCATTCTTCGATGAAGGCCTGCAGTTCCGGTTTGTCCTGCGCGAGGCGCGTGGCGAGCGGATGTTCGGCGGCGACCGCGCAGAAGGTCACACCCATGATGGTGTCGGCGCGCGTGGTGAACACGCGCAGCAGTTTCTCTTCGCCGTCGATCTCATACGGGAAGCCGAAGTTCACGCCGAAGCTCTTGCCGATCCAGTTCTGCTGCATGACCTTGACGCGCTCGGGCCAGCCGAGCCCTTCCAGGTCGTTCAGCAATTCTTCGGCGTACTGCGTGATGCGCATGTAGTACATCGGGATTTCGCGCTTTTCCACCAGCGCGCCCGAGCGCCAGCCGCGCCCGTCGATCACCTGCTCGTTGGCGAGCACGGTCTGATCCACCGGGTCCCAGTTCACCGTGCCGGTCTTCTTGTACGCAATGCCCTTTTCCAGCATCTTCAGGAACAGCCACTGGTTCCACTTGTAGTAGTCGGGACTGCAGGTGGCCACTTCGCGCGACCAGTCAATGGCGAGGCCCATCGACTGCATCTGCTTCTTCATGTAAGCAATGTTGTCGTAGGTCCACTTGGCCGGCGGCACGCCATTGGCCATGGCCGCGTTTTCCGCCGGCATGCCGAATGCGTCCCAGCCCATTGGCATCAGCGTGTTGTAGCCGTTCATCCGCAGATAGCGGTACATCACGTCGTTGATCGTGTAGTTGCGCACGTGGCCCATGTGCAGCTTGCCCGACGGGTACGGCAGCATCGAAACGCAGTAGAACTTGGGCTTTTCGGTGGTTTCCGTTGTCTTATAGGCGTCGGTGGCGCGCCATTGCCCTTGCGCGGCGGATTCGACGTCGGAGGGAACGTATTTTTCGTGCATGGTGTGATGGGATCGCTGGGTTCGGTGCTTTCGCACCGGGCCTGGTGCTCTGCTAGATGAAATGGCGTCGTTTCCCCTTTTACAGGGGAAAACGCTGATTATACCGTTCGCACGCGGGTACGCCGCGCGGCAAACGGCATAAGCCGAAAGGCCTGCGGCTCAAGAGCGACGGACACGGGAAGCGGTTCGTCGTGCGCCGCGCAGACGCGCTGGGTGGCTTGCGGCTAGTGGCCTGGCACAGGCGGCGGCGGATCCGTTACGAAGCCGAGCCGTTCGAGCCCAGCCTGCTGCGCCGCGCCCATGATCTGCGCGATCACCTCGTAGCGGGTGGCGCGCGCCGCGCGTAGCTGGATTTCCGGCTGTTGCGCCGCCTTGCCCGCGTCGGCGAAGCGCGCGCGCATCTGGTCCAGCGTGATGACGTTGCCGTTCCAGTAGATTTTTCCCGCGTCGTCGATCGCAAGCGAGATGGTTTGCGGCGTCTGGCGGGCGGGCGCGGCGGCGACCTTGGGCAGATCGAGCCGGATCGCGTGGGTGAATAAAGGCGCGGTAATGATGAAGATGACCAGCAACACCAGCATCACGTCGATCAGCGGCGTCATGTTGATGTCCGCCATGGGCGCTGCCGTGGTTTTCTTTTCGAGTCCGCCGAATGCCATTGAGAGCTCCTGACTCACCGCCTCCTGACGCAGTTGTCAGGCCGGCGCGCACACGTAGGCGTGCAGATCGTGCGCGAAGCCGTCCAGTTCCTCGGACAAATGCCGCACCATGCGGCCGAGCACGTTATACGCAAGTACGGCGGGAATCGCGACCACGAGGCCAAAGGCCGTCATGATCAGCGCCTCGCCGACCGGTCCGGCGACGTTTTCGATCATCGCCTGCCCGCTGGCGGCAATGCTGCCGAGCGCGTGATAGATGCCCCACACCGTGCCGAGCAAGCCGACGAAAGGCGCCGTCGCACCCACCGACGCCAACAAAACCTGACCGAATTCGAGCCGCCGTTGCGACGTGTTGAGTGCCTGGCGCAGCGCCCGTAGCACCCGCTCGCTGCGTTCGACGCGCGCGAGCAGCGCGCCCGGGATGTCCACTTCCGCTGCCTGCAAGGCCGCCTCGGCGAGCGGCGCAAAGACCCGCTCGCTATCGGCGCGCCGCAGCGCGGCGACCCCTTCGGTGAGCGTAGGCGACTGCCAGAACTGGGCGATGGCGTGTGCCGCCTGACGCTTCGCGCGGCCCAGCATCCAGCTCTTGACGATCAGGAAGCACCAGCTCGCAATCGACATGGCCAGCAGCACGTAGGCCACGGCGTGCGTGATCGCGTCGCTGGTTTGCAAGTAGTGAACGATGCCGGTGCCTGCCATTGGACCTCGCCTTCGAAAAGAGCGCGCTGACGTTCAGGACAGCGCAAGCTGGGGCAAAAGCGACTTCTCGCTCAGCGCAGGCCGAGCACGTCCTGCATGTCGTACAGGCCGGTCGCGTGGCCTTCGAGGAACTGCGCGGCGCGCAGCGCGCCCTGTGCATAGGACAGCCGGCTCGCCGATTTGTGCGTAATTTCGATGCGCTCGCCAATGCCCGCAAACAGCACCGTATGGTCGCCGACGATATCGCCGCCGCGAATGGCCGAGAAACCGATGGTAGACGGATCGCGCTCGCCCGTGACGCCTTCGCGCCCATACACCGCGCATTCGTCGAGATTGCGGCCGAGCGCGCCGGCGATCACCTCACCCATGGCGAGCGCCGTGCCGGACGGCGCGTCCACCTTGTGACGGTGATGTGCTTCGATGATCTCGATATCGTAGCCGGTGGCGAAATGACGCGCTGCGTAATCGAGCAGCTTCAGCGTGACGTTGACGCCCACGCTCATGTTGGCCGCGAACACGATGCCGACCTTGTCGGCTGCGGCACGCAGCTGCGCCTTCTGGTCGTTGTCGAAACCCGTGGTGCCGATCACCAGTTTGACCTGGTGGCGCTGTGCGGCTTCGAGATGTACCAAGGTGGCCGCGGGGCGCGTGAAGTCGATCAGATAGTCGGATTGCGCGAACATCTGCTCGATGTCGTCGCTCAGGCGCACGCCGGTTTGCTTGCCGAGGAACGCCCCGGCGTCCTCACCGATATGCGGCGAGCCAGTCCGCACGAGCGCGCCGGACAGCGTCGCGCCAGAGTCGTTCAGAACGGTTTCGATGAGCATCCGGCCCATACGGCCCGATGCCCCGGCAATGGCAATTTTCATGGCAATCACGTGGGGAGCACGTGCAAAAAAGTCGCGAAAGATGGCCCACAAGCGGGTACGCCAGCGGGCGCACCGTGGGTCCGCACGCTGCGCAACAACGCCGCACTGCGCGCCATGAACGCGGTAAGAAACAGAAATGACGGGCCCGCGCGCCGCGCGTGACCCGTCATTGTCAGGGACAGCGAATTTAGCTGCCCGTTCCCGAGCTTGCCGCGGAAGAAGACGTCAACGGCGTGTTGTGGGTCGGGCCGCTGTTGCTCTGCGGACCTGTGGGCCCAACCGGATTGCTTTCCGGCGCACCCGGCACCGTGGGTGGCGGCGGACGCGTGAACTGGAACTGCGGCTGGCCCGGCGCGGTTGCGCCGGACGGCACCACGCCGCCGTTCGCCGTGGGCGTGCCGGCACGCACCGAAGGCGTGATCTTGCCGGTAGGCGCCTGCACCGCCTCGGTTGCGCGGTTGGCTGCCTGCGCGGCTTCGGCGTTCGCGTCCATGGACGGTGCCGACGCGGCCTCCGGAGCAGCCGCAGCCGCCGCTGCGCCCGACGCCGTGGCCGGCGCGCTGGCTGCCGACGCGCTCGCTGCCGCTGCCAACGCAGCCGCACGGGCTTTCTTGCCGCCCTTGTCGCCATCGATTTCGGCGAGCAGTTCAAGGTTCGACGGCAGGTCCTCGCCGCCCGACCAGCTGGCGACCGTATCACCCGCGAACAAGACGACAAAGTCGCGCTGTTCGACGATGCTCTTGTTGCCGCGCTTGAAGTAGAACACGTAGTCCCAGCGGTCCGCATGGAACATGTCGGTCAGAAGCGGCGTGCCGAGAACCTGGCGCACCTGGTCGCGCGTCATGCCAACTTTCATTTGCGCCGCGGCCTCGGCCGAGACGAAGTTGCCTTGCACAACGGTAATCCGATACGGCGTGATGCTTTGTGCGATACGCTGCGTTAGGCTGTCGTAAGTGGAGCATCCGGCAAGAACCGCGACAGTCGCTGCAGCAATCAAGGTACCCCGCATGCGGCTCCCCCGGTAGATCAATAGAGATTTTGAAATCATTTCACTCACCGTGCGGGCCCTGCCTGTGGCGAGCCGCGCGAGTTTCATTGCATCGAAGATGACCTGAACAGCGAAAACACATTACTATTAGAACCCTGCATTGTACTCTAGGGATCCCTTGTCATGACCAATCCAACCGATCTGAAAAATATCGGGCTCAAGGCGACCCTACCGCGCCTCAAGATCCTTGAGATCTTCCAGCACAGCCCGGTGCGCCACCTGACCGCTGAAGACGTCTACCGCAATTTGCTACATGAAGAGCTCGATATCGGGCTGGCCACGGTTTACCGTGTGCTTACGCAGTTCGAGCAGGCCGGCTTGCTGTCGCGCAGCAACTTCGAATCCGGCAAGGCCGTCTTTGAGCTGAACGAAGGAACTCACCACGATCACCTTGTGTGCATCGACTGTGGACTGGTCGAGGAGTTTTTCGATCAGCAAATCGAAAGCCGCCAGCAGGCTATCGCAAAGGATCGCGGTTTCAAGCTGCAGGAGCATGCGCTGGCCCTGTACGGCGCCTGCACCAAGGAGAACTGCCCGCATCGTAAGCATTAATGGGCGCAAAGGCCACATGTCTTAAAGCATGCGGTAACGGCGCCTCTGCGAGGCGCAGGCACAAAAAAGCCGCTCCGAAGAGCGGCTCATTACAACATTGGCAGACGCGGCGCTGAAGGCGCCGCACCCGCTTTGCTTACTTCGCGTTTGCGAGCGCCACGGCCGTGTCCAGCATGCGGTTCGAGAAACCCCACTCGTTGTCGTACCAGCTCGACACCTTCACCAGACGGCCCGACACCTTGGTCAGCGTTGCGTCGAAGGTCGACGAAGCCGGGTTGTGGTTGAAGTCGATCGACACCAGCGGCGCCTTGTTGTAGCCGAGGATGCCCTTCAGCGCGCCTTCCGATGCTTCCTTCATGATCGCATTGACTTCGTCCACGGTCGTGTCACGTTTGGCGATGAACGACAGGTCGACGATCGACACGTTGATGGTCGGCACGCGAATCGCGTAGCCGTCCAGCTTGCCGTTCAGTTCCGGCAGAACCAGGCCGACAGCCGATGCCGCGCCCGTCTTCGTCGGGATCTGGCTGTGCGTGGCCGAGCGGGCGCGGCGCAGGTCTTCGTGATACACGTCGGTCAGAACCTGGTCGTTCGTGTACGCGTGGATCGTCGTCATCAGGCCGTTTTCCAGGCCGATCTTGTCGTTCAGCGGCTTGACGAGCGGTGCCAGGCAGTTGGTCGTGCACGATGCGTTGGAAATGACCGTGTCCGATGCCTTCAGCACATGATGGTTCACGCCGTAGACGATCGTCGCGTCCACGTCCTTGCCGCCCGGTGCCGAGATGATGACCTTCTTCGCGCCACCCTTGATGTGCGCGCTAGCCTTTTCCTTGGTCGTGAAAAAGCCCGTGCATTCCATCACGACGTCGACGTTCAGCTCGCCCCACGGCAATTCAGCCGGGTTGCGGTTAGCCAGCACGCGAATACGGTCGCCGTTGACGACGAGGTAATCGCCGTCCACCGACACTTCACCCGGGAACTTGCCGTGTGCCGTATCGTATTGCGTCAGGTGAGCATTGGTGTTGGCATCGCCCAGGTCGTTGATGGCAACGATCTGGATGTCGTGCTTCTTGCCGTTTTCATAGAAGGCGCGCAGCGTGTTGCGGCCGATCCGGCCGTAGCCGTTGATTGCGACGCGAATCGTCATTGTCTATCTCCTGATGGCTGAAAAAATACGTCCGTGTTTCGTCTGACCGGCAGCCTTGCCGTGCGTTCGAAAGCACGGCAAGGCGTGCGGAAGATCAGTCGAGTGCGGCTTTCGCCGTCTCCACGACGTGCTCGACGGTGAAGCCGAAATGCTTGAACAACACGCCAGCCGGGGCGGACTCGCCGAACGTGTCGATCCCGACCACGCCGCCTTCCAGACCCACGTACTTGCGCCAGAAATCCGTCACGCCAGCTTCGATTGCTACGCGGCGCACGCCCTTCGGCAGTACGCGCTCGCGGTATTCGGCGTCTTGCTGATCGAAGACGGTGGTGGCCGGCATCGACACCACGCGTGCCGCGATGCCTTCACGCGCCAGCGGCTCGACCGCCTTCAGCGCCAGTTCCACTTCGGAGCCGGTCGCCATCAGGATGATCTTGCGCGCGACGATCTCGTCGTTCCAGTCGCGCAGCACGTAACCGCCCCTGGCGACGTTGGCGATCTGCGCGTCGGTGCGCTCCGAGAACAGCAGGTTTTGACGGCTGAAGATCAGGCACGACGGGCCATGATGTTCGACAGCTTGCGTCCACGCCACCGCGGTTTCGACCGTATCGGCCGGACGCCACACTTGCAGATGCGGAATCAGACGCAGGCTCGCCACGTGTTCGATGGACTGGTGCGTCGGGCCGTCTTCGCCGAGGCCGATCGAATCGTGCGTGAACACGAAGATCGACGGCGCTTTCATCAGCGCAGCGACGCGCAAGGCGTTGCGGCTGTAGTCCGAGAAGGTCAGGAAGGTGCCGCCGAAGGCCTTGAAGCCGCCGTGCAACGCGATACCGTTGATTGCGGCGCTCATGCCGAATTCGCGCACGCCGTAGTTGACGTAGTTGCCGGCCGCCTTGCCTTCTGCGTTCACACGCACGGGCCTGGCCGCTTTCCAGTTGGTGAGGTTCGAGCCGGTCAGGTCAGCCGAGCCGCCGAGCAATTCCGGCAGCACGCCCGAGAGACCTTCAATGGCCTGCTGCGATGCCTTGCGCGTGGCAATCGTCTCGGCACGCTCATTTGCGCCAGCGATGATGGCTTGCGCCTGCTGCGCCCAGTCAGCCGGCAATTGCTTGGCCATACGGCGCGTGAACTCGGCCGCTTCCTGCGGATATCTGGACTGGTAAGCGGCGAATGCCTTGTCCCACTCGGACTCGTGGCGCGCGCCGGCTTCCTTCGCGTCCCAGGCCGCATAGACCTCCTGCGGAATCACGAAGGGCTCCCACTTCCAGCCAAGCTTTTCACGCGTCGCAGCGATTTCCTTCTCGCCGAGCGGCGCACCGTGCGAATCGTGGCTGCCGGCCTTGGTGGGCGCACCTTCGCCGATCACGGTCTTGCAGCAGATCAGCGTGGGCTTGTCCGATTGCTTGGCCCGCTTGATGGCGGCGTCCACTGCTTCCACGTCGTGGCCGACCACATTCGGGATCACGTTCCAGCCGTACGCTTCGAAACGCTTCGGCGTGTCGTCGTGGAACCAGTGCACCACTTCGCCGTCGATCGAAATGCCGTTGTCGTCATAGAATGCAATCAGCTTGTTCAGCTTCAGCACGCCCGCGAGCGAGCAGGCTTCGTGCGAGATACCTTCCATCAGGCAGCCGTCGCCGACGAACACGTACGTGTGGTGATCGACGATCTTCGCGTCCGGCTTGTTGAATTCGGTGGCCAGCAGCGATTCAGCCAGCGCCATGCCCACTGCATTCGCCAGACCTTGACCCAGCGGGCCGGTGGTCGTTTCGACGCCCGCCGTGATGCCGTATTCCGGGTGACCCGGCGTCTTCGAATGCATCTGACGGAAGTTCTTCAGTTCTTCGATCGGCAGGTCGTAGCCGGTCAGATGCAGCAGCGAATACAGCAGCATCGAGCCGTGGCCGTTCGACAGCACGAAGCGGTCGCGGTCGGCCCATTGGGGATTGGTCGGGTTGTGGCGCAGATGGCGCGACCAGAGTGCAACGCCAATCTCAGCCATGCCCATCGGCATGCCGGGGTGGCCTGAATTCGCCTGTTGAACAGCATCCATAGCCAGCGCGCGGATTGCGTTGGCCATCAGGGAGGTGGGTGCGGGAGACGAGGTCGTCATGTCGAGTCCGGAGAACGAGTCCAAAAAGCGGGGCGCGGGGGGATGGTCCGGAAGCTCGGCGGCCAGTCGCTCCGGCGCACGATGCGGCGCCTGGAGACGCGAAACGGGCAGAGCAAACGGAGAGGGCCGCAAAGCGTCACATTCTAGCAGATGGTTTCGGCGTACCCGGCTGGAAACCGCATGGGACGTGGGGCCGGGCCTTTGCCCATGCCTGTGGCGGGCCGTGGTTCGGCCGCCCGGATGAGGTTTCGCCGCGCCTTCCCGCAGCGCGCCGGCCGCCGTTTGCGCGCCTGCCGGCGGCCTGCCTGCGCAGTGGACTTTATAATCCGGCCATCGACCACCCATCGCGCCGCCCGCGCCCTGCCCACCGTGAGCGCCCCGCTACTGTTCCAGCCGACTCCGTACGCCCTTTACGGCTTCCCGAATGCGCGGCGCCTCGCGAGCGTCGCTTCGCCCTATCAGCACATCGAAGTCTGGGATACGCCGCAGCTTGGCCGGTTATTCACGCTCGACGGCCGGCCCATGACCTCGGTGGGCGACGAGTTCATCTATCACGAATGCATGGTGCATCCGGCCGCGCTCGCCCATCCGGCGCCGCGCGCCGCGCTGGTGCTGGGCGGCGGCGACGGCGGCGCAGCGCGGCAACTGCTGAAACATCCGGAGATCGGCAGAATCGTGGTGGCTGAACTGGATGCGGAAGTCGTGCGCCTCACGCGCGAATTTCTCCCTCAGGTGCATGGCGGCGCATTTGACGATCCACGCGTGGAACTGGTGATCGGCGATGCCGTCGAGTTCGTCGCCGCGACGCGCGAACTGTTCGATCTGGTGATATTCGACCTGACACCGCCGGATTCTCCGGCAGCGAGCCTCTACACGTCCGCGTTCTACGCCCAGCTCAAGCGCGTGATGAGTCCCTGCGCCGCGCTGTCGCTGCACCTTGGCGCGCCATACTTTCACGGCGCGCGCGCCGCGGCGCTGCTCGACGATCTGCGCTCGGCATTTGCGGTCGTGCGCACGATGGGCGCGTTCGTGCCGCTATACGGCTCGCTATGGACGATGGCCACCGCCAGCGACACCCTCGACCCCGCCGCGCTCATGCCCGCAGAGATCACCGGGCGGCTCGCCGCACGCCAGATCGACGACCTGATGTGGTATGACGCCATCGCACATGGCGGACTGTTCTCGGCATCTCGGGCAGTGCGCGATAAACTAAGTCAATTCTTAAAGCCATCACGGTGACGCGGCGGCAGAATGAGCGGTTTGGTCGGCGCTGAGGTCTCGCGCGCTGACCTGCTGGCCGTCCTCCACTTGCCCTGCTGACCTTAGATCCGGAGAACTCCATGACCGCCTCTCGCCCCGCTGGTGTGCCCTGGTTGACCCCCTATCTGACAGTCCGCGACGCGCGTGTCGCGATTGCGTTCTTCGAAGCCGCCTTCGGTTTTCAGGTACGCGACAGCGTCCAGGACGACGGCATCGTCATGCATGTCGAAATGGTCTACCAAGGTCAGCTGATCGTGATGTTCGCGCCGGAAGGTGCGTTCGGCTCGACTGCGAAGACACCTAAAAGCGCGGGCGCGATTGCGCCGCAATCGTTCTATGTTTATGTCGACGATGTCGACGCGGTTTATGCGCGGGCATTGGCCGCCGGCGCGAAATCGCTGAGCGAGCCGCAGGATCAGTTCTGGGGTGACCGTTTCGCCCAGGTCGAAGATCTGGACGGCTACCGTTGGGCGCTCGCTCGCCACCTTTCGTGAACTAATGAGTATTTTCCTGATGCCTCGCTTCTTCGTCGGTTCTCCCCTCAAACCCGACGACATCATGCAGCTTCCCGATGACGTCACACGGCACATCCAGGTTCTGCGCCTGCAACCCGGCGATTCGATCGTGCTGTTCAACGGCGAGGGCGGCGAATACAGCGCCGAACTCGTCGAAGTGGAACGACGCTCGGCCACGGTCCGCATCCGTGAATTTCGCGACATCGAAGTGGAGCCGCCCTACCACCTCACGCTCGCGCAAGGCATCGCCGGCGGCGACAAGATGGACTGGCTGATCGAAAAAGCCGTCGAACTGGGCGCCTCGACTTTCGTGCCGCTCACCACCACGCGCAGCGTCGTGCGTCTTTCGGGCGAACGGGCGCAACGGCGTCACGCGCATTGGCAAGGCATCGTACGTTCGTCGTGCGAACAATGCGGCCGTAACCGTCTGCCTGAAGTTGCGCCGGTTCGCGAAATCGCGACCTGGCTCGGTGCGCTACCGCGTGCTGCCGAAGAAGGTGAATTGCGGCTGCTGCTGTCGCCGCGCGCCAGCATCGCTTTTTCCGCACTGCCGGCAACCCCGCCGCACGGCCGCGTGACCTTGCTGATCGGCCCGGAGGGCGGGTTCTCCGCCGCCGAAGAAGCGGCCGCCACCAGTCACGGATTTACCGCCGTCGGCCTCGGTCCACGGGTGCTGCGCACCGAAACGGCGGGGATCGCCGTACTCGCCGCGCTAGCCGCACGCTGGGGTGGCTGGTGAGCCGGTCTAAGCAGACTGGCAATCTATAAGGGTTCAGGGATCGCTTGCTGGCCGGAATGCATCAATCAAAAGGCCCGCCGGATCATCCGGCGGGCCTTTCTTCGTTCAGCTAATGCGTAGTTCGCCCAATCAGCTCATCAGTCGCGGCGGCCAGTGCCCCGCATGCAGGTACGCACCCGCTCAGGCGAACGAATAAAACACGCGGAACGCCACCTTGCGTTCAGCCCAGAATTCCGCCGCTTCGCGGAAAACGTCGAGCAGCGTTTCGCGCCCTTCCTTATCGAATTTTTGCGCGACCGGCAGCGCTTCCAGCACGATGACAAAACCCGGTTGCGGACCGGCTTTGGCGACCAGATCGGTCAGGCAATCGTAGAGGGCGTCGTAGTTCTTACCGAAATGCTTTGGAAACAGAAATGAAGTCGCAATCGTCTCGAGGACCTCCTGTTTCGATTGCGCATTTGCGCAATAGGCATACAGAAAGTGCTGGCCGAGCTGCTGGGCTTCATCAGCGAGATCCTGAACGCGAAACGCGCGGATCGACTGTACGATGTTTGGTCGTACGGTCTTGAAAAGACTCATAGGCCCCTCGTTCGATGAAAGCTCTGCGCCGGCTTCGCTCTGGGTGTCCCGTCCGTCACCGGCGGCGCGCATCTGCATGACGCGCTGGAACAGATTGCCGTCACCGGCCGCGAAAAGATCCCTCGCGACTCCGGAGTCGTGCGCGTAGATGTTGTCGCTCATACCGTTCATCCCGATGTCATTCAACAATACGATTAAAACTGGAGTAGTGGTCGTCCGTGTAGTAGCAATTGTCGGTACGCCTTAGCGGACCACCACAAACAATGCGACGCGCGCCGCGGTTGTAAGCGTGCGGCGTAGGAACGGTGTATTCGTGATAGTAGCCCCGCCGATGCGGCGGCAGCAGCCGTTCGCGGTTGCCGAATACGATGCCGTCCTTCTCATACGGGTAAGGCCCGCCTGCGGCAATCAAGTTCAACGTATTGACTGCTTCACGCGGCAATTGCGCCACCGCGATGGTGCCCTGCACCTGATTCCCGCCGTTGCCGGACGCGGAGTAGTCCCGCGCGAATGCGCTGCCGGACACCACATTTCCGAACAAGCCGAACGCCAGAGCGCCGATGAGCACGCCGCTGCGGAGCCACTTGCGTGCCATGAATCAGGGTTCCCGCTGTTAGATCACGAGTTTGACGACCATGAAAGACGTAAGGGTATCGCTAATGGCCCCTGGAATCAACGTTCGTTCGGTAGACGAAAGAATCCAGGATTCCGGAAAATCGCGCGCGCCCGGCTCTTGACGACTTTTGACAGATTTATTTATCGCACCCGGGATAAAATTATCTCGACGGCGATAGTTCGAGGTACGTGAGAAGGGCCTTCTCTGTGCCGGGCTATCTGGAGGTGGAGAGCCGTCGTTTCATGCTTCGTTGGGTGACTATCCCCAGTTCGCCCAAGGCGTGCCCATTGCGGGCACGCCTTTTTTTTGGGCAGGCAGCGGGGTGCGCTGCCATCGTCGTACTTTTTCGGCGTTCGGCGCTTAACGCGCTGCCATCACGTCCGCAACCAGCAGCGCGGTCATGTTGACGATCCGGCGTACCGTGGCCGACGAGGTCAGCACGTGCACCGGCTTGGCCGCACCCAGCAAGATCGGCCCAATTGCGATGTTGTTGCCGGCCGCGGTCTTCAGCAGGTTGTACGAAATGTTGGCGGCGTCGATGTTCGGCATCACCAGCAGGTTGGCGTCGCCTTCCAGCGTCGATTCCGGCAGTACTTCGCGACGCAGGTTGGCGTCGAGTGCAACATCGCCGTGCATTTCGCCGTCCACTTGCAGATCCGGAGCGCGCTCGCGCAAGATCTCCAGCACATCGCGCATCTTCTGCGCGGTCGGCGCATTGCTCGTACCGAAGTTCGAGTGCGACACCAGCGCGATCTTCGGCTCAATGCCGAAGCGGCGCACTTCTTCGGCCGCCATGATCGTGATCTCGGCCAGTTGCTCCGGCGTCGGATCGACGTTCACGTGTGTATCCACGAGGAAAATCTGGCGGCCCGGCAGCACCAGACCGTTCATCGCCGCGTAGACGTTGCGACCTTCCTTCTTGCCAATCACCTGATCGATGAAATGCAGGTGGCGATGCGTCGTGCTGACCGTGCCGCAGATCATGCCGTCGGCTTCGCCCTTCTTCACCAGCATCGCGCCGATCAGCGTCGTGCGGCGGCGCATTTCCAGCTTGGCCATCTGCGCGCTGATGCCCTTGCGCGCCATCAGCTTGTGATACGACTGCCAGAAGTCGCGATAACGCTCGTCATGGTCCGTGTTGACGACGGTGTAATCCTGACCGTTGACGAGGCGCAGACCGTAGCGCGCGATGCGCTGCTCGATCACAGCCGGGCGGCCAATCAGGATCGGTTTGGCGAGCTTTTCGTCGACGATGATCTGCAATGCACGCAGAACGCGCTCTTCTTCGCCTTCTGCAAACACGATGCGCTTCTTCTCCGGCTCGACGCCACGCGCCAGCTGGAAGATCGGCTTCATGGTCGTGCCGCTGTGGTAGACGAACTGCTGCAGATGCTGCTCGTAGGCGTCCATGTCCTCGATCGGACGCTGTGCGACGCCGCAATCCATCGCGGCTTTCGCCACCGCCGGCGCCACCTTGACGATCAGGCGCGGATCGAACGGCTTCGGAATCAGATATTCCGGGCCAAACGACAGATCCTGAATGCCGTACGCCGTCGCAACGATATCGCTCTGCTCCTGGCGCGCCAGTTCTGCGATTGCGTTGACTGCCGCGATTTCCATTTCCCGCGTCACCGTCGTCGCGCCCGCGTCCAGCGCGCCGCGGAACAGGAACGGGAACACCAGCACGTTGTTCACCTGATTCGGATAGTCGGTGCGGCCCGTGCACAGCACGGCATCCGGACGCACTTCCAGCGCCAGTTCCGGCAGGATTTCCGGGGTCG
Organism: Paraburkholderia sp.; assembly: GCF_036488795.1. Taxonomy (GTDB): domain Bacteria; phylum Pseudomonadota; class Gammaproteobacteria; order Burkholderiales; family Burkholderiaceae; genus Paraburkholderia. The sequence goes on along the minus strand of NZ_DASXHA010000085.1, from coordinate 14,669 downwards.
GATTCGCCAGCGCCAGAATCAGCGGCCTGTCCGCCATCTGCTTGACCATTTCCTGCTTCAGCACGCCGCCGGCCGAAAGACCCAGGAACACGTCCGCGCCGCCAATGGCTTCAGCCAGGGTGCGGGCTTCGGTTTCGCGCGCAAAGCGCTCCTTGTCCGGGTCCATCAATTCCTTACGGCCCTTGTACACCACGCCGGCCAGGTCGGTCACCATGATGTTCTCGAGCGGCAGGCCAATGTCGACCAGCAGGTCGAGGCAGGCCAGCGCCGCAGCGCCTGCGCCGGAGGCCACCAGCTTGACCTTCTTGATGTCCTTGCCGACCACCTTCAAACCATTGGTGACGGCGGCCGCGACGACGATGGCGGTGCCGTGCTGGTCGTCGTGAAATACCGGAATCTTCATGCGCTTACGGCATTCGCGTTCGACGATGAAGCAGTCCGGCGCCTTGATGTCTTCCAGGTTGATGCCGCCGAAGGTCGGTTCGAGCGCCGCGATCACGTCGACCAGCTTGTGCGGATCCGACTCGTTCAGCTCGATATCGAACACATCGATGCCGGCAAACTTCTTGAACAGCACCGCTTTGCCTTCCATCACCGGCTTGGACGCGAGCGGACCGATGTTGCCCAGACCCAGCACCGCCGTGCCATTCGTCACGACACCGACCAGGTTGCTGCGCGCGGTGAAGCGGGCGGCATTCAGCGGATTCTCGACGATTTCCTCGCACGCGAACGCGACGCCCGGCGAGTACGCCAGCGCCAGATCGCGCTGGTTGATCATCTGCTTCGTAGGGGCGATTGCGATCTTCCCGGGGGTCGGGAATTCGTGATAATCGAGAGCGGCTTCGCGGAGTTTGCTATTGACGGGATTCGACATAAGGCGGGCTTGGAAGTGCGGATTAGAATAGACGTTCGACGGCATTGTAGCGCCATTCCCAGACGTGATTCCTTCAATCCGGGCACAGCTGCCGCGACCGAAACAATGTGAAACGCAGTCAATTTACCCGATCGGCCTATTGCGGCACTGCAGCATCATCACCCTACAATGCTTGCAGTTAGCGGCTTTTCCGTGCACGGATCCTTCCTATGCTTTCTGAGTTTTCGCTGATCGACCGCTTTTTCGCGCGCCGCGCACAGATCACGCGCCTTGGCGACGACGGTTCGCTCGGTATCGGCGACGATTGCGCGCTGTTAGCGCCTCGTCCGGGCGAGATGCTGGCCATTTCTACGGACATGCTGGTAGAAGGCCGCCATTTCTTCCCGGATATCGACCCACACGCGCTCGGCCATAAGGCCCTGGCCGTCAATCTGTCGGATCTGGCCGCGATGGGCGCCAGCCCGCAGGCGTTCACGTTGGCGCTGGCGCTCCCGCAAGCACGTGAAGACTGGCTTGCCGCGTTCAGCGACGGGCTTTTCGAGCTGGCCGAACGCTACGGATGCGATCTGATTGGGGGCGACACGACCGCTGGTCCGCTCAACCTTTGCCTGACTGTTTTCGGCAGCGTCCCTCCTCAACTCGCGCTGCGCCGCGACGCTGCGCGGCCGGGCGACGACATCTGGATCTCGGGCACGCTCGGCGATGCGCGCGCCGGACTCGGCGTGCTGCGCGGCGAGTGGCAAGCCGATGCGGCGGACACTGCGACATTTCGCCGCGCCCTCGAACGCCCCGAGCCGCGCGTCGCGCTCGGTCTCGCGCTCAGAGGTATCGCGCATGCGGCGCTCGACCTGTCGGACGGACTGGCCGGCGATCTTTTGCATATCCTCGAACGCTCGGACCTGCACGCGAGCGTCGACGTCGACGCCGTGCCCCGCTCTGCCGCACTGCGCCGGCTGCCTGCAGACATCCAGCGCCGCTGCACGCTGGCAGGCGGCGACGACTACGAGCTATGCTTTACGGCGCCCGCCGCCGCGCGCGCCGAGGTCGAAGCGGCCGGCGCACGGGTAGGAATTCCGGTGACCCGGATCGGTACAATAAGCGATCCCTTTTCAGCGGATCGTCCCGCCATTCATTGGCAGGACGCAGCCGGCCAACCGCTCACCCTGACCTTGCAAGGCTTCGACCATTTCCATGCAGACTGAACCCTCGCTCGGCCCCGCTGACAAGACTCCGGGTGACGTGCCGCCCGACGGACAGCCGCCTCGCGCGCCCGACCCCGGCGCCGTGCGGCCGCGCCAGGTGAGCGCTCGCTTCATGCTGTCGCATCCACTGCATCTGTTTTCGCTCGGCTTCGGCAGCGGCCTGTCGCCGGTCGCGCCAGGCACCTTCGGCACGCTGTTCGCGTGGGCGTCGTTCGCGGTGCTGAACCGCTATCTGACCGTGCTCGACTGGGGTTTGCTGATCGTGGTGGGTTTTTTCGCCGGCATCTGGATCACCGGGTTCACCGCAAAAAAGCTCGGCATCGAAGATCCGTCGTCTATCGTCTGGGACGAAGTCGTTGCCTTCTGGCTGGTGCTGCTGATGGTCACGCCGGTCACGCTGACAGGCCAGGTGTGGGCGTTCGTCGTCTTCCGTTTCTTCGACACGGTAAAACCTCCGCCCATCCGTTACTTCGACCGCAGATTGAAAGGCGGTTTTGGCATCATGTTTGATGACCTGGTCGCGGCGTTTTTCACTTTGCTCGTGATTGCACTGTGGCGCATGTCGGTCTGACCGTCTCTCGCTTTCCGGAACTACGCATGCCTACCGATTCCGTCGTCCATCAACTTGCGATCCGCGTGAGCAACCGGTTGCGCGACGAACGCCTGATGCTCGTCACCGCAGAGTCCTGCACCGGCGGCATGGTCGCCGCCGCAATCACTGATATTTCCGGCAGCAGCGGCTGGTTCGAGCGCGGCTTCGTCACGTATTCGAATCAGGCCAAAAGCGAAATGATCGGCGTCCCGGCCGATCTGATCGACAAGCACGGCGCGGTCAGCGAACCGGTGGCGCGCGCCATGGCCGAAGGCGCGCTGCGCAACAGCCGCGCGCAGGTGTCGCTCTCCGTCACTGGCGTAGCGGGCCCAGGCGGCGGCACTGAAACCAAGCCGGTCGGCATGGTGTCGTTCGGCTGGAGCAACCGGCTGCATACGTCGGTGGAAACGGTCGTGTTCAAGGGCGATCGCGAAAGAATCCGCGTGCAGGCAGCAGCGCATGCGCTGCGCGGGTTGCTGGCATTGCTGGATGAGCGCGAGCGCTAGGCGGCTACGTTTTCCTCACCCGTCTGCATGTTGTACTGCGTCCCGCGTTGCCTGTTCTCAACTGACCGCCGCTCCACCCGACCCAGCCGCTTATGTCCAGCCAAGCTTTCGCCAAAGACGAACTGATCCGCCGCTTCGATTTGCAAGCGCATCCTGAAGGCGGTTTTTTTCGCGAGACGTATCGATCTGCAGATCAGGTCAGCCGGGCAGCGACGGGTGAGACGCGCGCGGCGTCGACGGCAATCTATTACCTGCTATGCGACGGCGCGCATTCGGCGTGGCATCGAATCAGGTCCGACGAGGTCTGGCATTTTTATGCCGGCGAGCCGCTGCTGGTGCATGTGCTCGACGCAACGGGCGCGTTGATCACGCACCGCCTCGGCAATGCGCTCACCCATCCGGGCACCGTGTTTCAGGCCGTCGTGCCCGCAGGCTTGTGGTTTGCCGCGGAATGCGAGAACCCGGCGACGCACGCACTGGTTGGCTGCACCGTGGCGCCGGGGTTCGAATTTAGCGAGTTCGAACTGGCGGATATCGGCGCCCTGCAGAAGGCGTATCCAGCACATGCGGAGTGCGTGGCGCGCCTGGGTCCGGCGATACGGCCTGCATGATCAGCACAAAACGCCGGGACACGGCCAGCCCGAGCCCCGGCAGCCGGCACCCGCTCACCGATACGCGTTGATCCGATCCCGCGTCGCTTGTGCGGCCTGCGCTGCCGCCTGGCCGAAGTCCTCGCCCTTGCCCGCGTAGATGATCGCCCGTGAGGAGTTGATCAGCATGCCGCTGCCCGCCGCGGTGCGGCCTGCGTTCACCGTGGCTTCGACATCGCCGCCTTGCGCGCCGATGCCCGGAATCAGCAGCGGCATGTCGCCCACGATCCCACGCACCACCTCAATCTCTTTCGGGAAAGTTGCGCCCACCACGAGGCCAAGCTGGCCGCTCGCATTCCATTTGTCCGCCGCCAGTTGCGCGACCACCTGATACAGCGGGCGCCCCGCCGTTTCGAGAAACTGCAGATCCGAGCCGCCCGGGTTGGAAGTACGGCACAGCACGATCACACCCTTGCCGTGATGCTCGAGGTACGGCTCGATCGAATCGAAGCCCATATACGGATTCACCGTGACGGCGTCCGCAGCGTAACGCTCGAAGACCTCGCGCGCATATTGCTCTGCGGTGCTGCCGATATCACCGCGCTTCGCATCGAGAATCACCGGCAGGCCAGGATGCTTCTCATGGATATGCGCGATCAGCTGCTCGAGCTGGTCTTCCGCACGATGCGCAGCGAAGTAGGCAATTTGCGGCTTGAACGACGACGCATACGGCGCGGTTGCGTCGACGATGGTGCGGCAGAATTCGAAGATCGCATCGGCGCGGCCGGCGAGTGCGGCAGGGAATCGGGTCGGCTCGGGATCGAGGCCGACGCACAGCAGCGAATTCGTACGCTGCCAGGCGTCGTTGAGTGTCTGGCTGAAAGTGGACACGGTCTGTATGGACACGTTCTGTATAGACATGGGCGGTCTCGTGGCGGGGCGATAGGAGAAGTGGCGCGTATTTTACCCGTCCTCGTGCGCCTGACGCGCCGGGCACCGCCAAAACCCGGCTTCGTCAGCCTTCACCGCCCCCTCATGCCCCGACCCGCCTCGCCTATTGTCGACGCGTCCCGCGTGCACCCGCCGCGGCACGCAAGCCGGTGCGCTCAACTGTAAAGCGGAACGACCGCGTCAGGCGCTGGCCGCGCGCGAGCATGGTCATGCCGTTTTCGGCCGCGCCGCCCGGCAGGTTCATCGCGTTGATCGGATGATCCACTGGTTCGAAGCAGAAAAACTCTTCACCGGGCGGTGTGTAGAGCACGTAGTAATCGGTGTCCGCTGCGATCGTCAGGGAGAGACGCCGCTTCGGCCAGACTACGGCGGCCTGTCCGCTCCAGCCGGTAAACGCATGATTGACGACCGTCTCCGGCAACGGATACGCAACGCCGAACTGCCAGGCCGGCGGCGCCGGCACGTGCCGCACCGGCAACCAGTCGTCGCCTTGCAGCCACAACCCGGCCGCCGCCGCGGACAGCTCCGTTTGCGCATCGCGCACGAAGAACGGGTGAATGCCGAGACCGAACGGCATGGTGTCACGCCCGGTATTTTCAATCTCCAGCGTGATCACGAGCGTCGCGCCTTCGAGCGAATACGTCTGCGCCGCGCGGTACGCGTACGGTTTGCCGCTGCTGCGATCGAGCGTCAGACGCAGGTTCTCGCGGTCGCTGTCGGCAACGCTCCAATGCGCGAGCCAGCCGTCGCCATGGATCGGCAACGCTTCGCCGGGGCGATTGCGCGCGACTTCGACGCGCCGGCCGCCGACCTCGAAATAGCCCCCGCCGATCCGGTTCGAATACGGCAGCAGCGAATAACAGGCCAGCTGATTCGGATCGGTATCGCTGTCCACGTGGCGGCAACGGCGAAAGATCGGCACCAGCGCGCCTTCGTTGCGCCAGTCGAAACGGGTGACGCCGCCGCCGAGCAGCGGCGCCACGTCGAGCCGCAATTGGGTGTTGGCAAGCGTGATGCACGCGACGTCGGCTGCACTGCCTTCGCCGAGCGCCACCGCCGATGTGCTGGGTCCCGCCAGCACAGGATTGGCGGCGGCCGCGAGGCGCGCGCGACGCGTCTGCGAAGCCGCCGAACTGCTCGAGGCGGTGGCGGAAGTCGAAGAGGTCGAACTGCTGGAAGAAGGTGAAACGAGATTCGCAACAGTCATATCAGGCTCCAACGAGAGGCGAGGGACGTTGCCGTCATGGTTGACGGACGTTTATGCGGGCGACTCGGCCGGCCGCCTCTTTGAGTCCTTGGGTCCTTCTTCACGCTGCGCAACACTGCAACCCGCAACTGCAAAAAACCTCAAAGCCCTGCGGGACGCAAAGGCGCCCCCTACCCGATCAGTTCAGTCAAACGGCGTCGCCGCGCGGCACACCTTCAAACAGCGGTTCAGGCAAACCGCGCTGACCCGGCACCGCCACGAACACACCGCCGGCTTGCGTGTCGCTCGCAAGCGCGGCCGCATCCAGATCCGCGCGCGCGCTGGTGATATACAGCGTACCCAGTTGCGCGCCGCCGAATGCGACACAGCTCGGCTGCACGGTCGGCACGCTCACCCGCGCCGTTTCGACACCGTTCGCGTCGTAACGCACCACGCGAGCGCCGCCCCATTGCGCGTTCCACAAACCGCCGTCCCGATCGATCGTCGAACCATCCGGTTCACCCGTCGCATCCGTCAACGTCGTGAAGACGCGGTCGTTCGCGATGCTGCCGTCTGCGTGGTAATCGCATGCGCGAATTTCGCGTGTCGGCGAATCGCAGTAGTACATCGTGCCGCCGTCCGGACTGAAGGCGATGCTATTCGAAATAGCCGGCGCCGGCAAAGGCAAACGCTCCAGCGACAGATCGCGATTGAGCCGGTAGAAGCCGCCCACGGCGCGTAAGGGCGAACCCTCATCTTTCGTACCAAACACGAAGCGCCCCTGCCGATCGCACCTGCCGTCGTTCACGCGCGTGTCCAAACCGGGTTCGACCTCGACGATACGCTGAGTCTCGCCAGTTGCAAGGTCGAAAAACGCCAGATGCGTCGCCAGACCGAGTAAAAGGTAGTGCGGATCGGCGCAGAGCGCAAACGTGGCGAGGCGCTCCGGCATCGTCCAGGAGGTGCTGCTGCCGTCGCCCGGATCGTAGCGCCATAGACGCGCGCCTTCAATATCGGTCCAGTAGAAACGGTTTGTCCGCGCACACCAGGTCGCGCCTTCACCCAGCGTGCATTGCGCGTCGACCAGCAGTGTGGCGGGGGCGATACGTTGTGTTTCGCTCACGCCCAGCCTCCGTCGACCACGAGGTCTTGCGCCGTGATCAGGCGGCTGTCGTCGGCGGCGAGAAACAGCGCCATGCGCGCCAGATCCTCAGGCATGAGTTCGGCATTGATGCACTGACCTTCCTTGATCGAGCGACGGCCCGCGTCGTCGAGCCACAAGCGCTTTTGCTTTTCCGTCATCACCCAACCCGGCACCAGGGTATTCACGCGGATGTTGAAACTCCCGAGGTCGCGGGCGAGGCCGCGCGTGAGTCCCTGGACCGCCGACTTCGACATCGTGTAGACCGGAAAGCCGCCCTGTTTCAGCATCCAGCTGATCGAGCCGAGATTGATGATCGAGCCGCGCCCGGCTGCTTTCATGTCGTCCGCCACAGCCTGAGCGACGAAGAACTGGTGGCGGATGTTCACCGCGATACCCGCGTCGAACGATTCGGGCGTGACCTCTTCAATCTTGTGACGTTTGTCATTCGCCGCGTTGTTGACGAGCACTTCGAGCGGGCCGAGTGCGGCTTTGACGTCGGCGACTGCTTTCTTCAACGCGTCGATGTCCGTCAGATCGCAGGCCAGAAACAGCGGCTTGTGCCGCGCATCGCCGAGTTGATCGGCGAGCGCCTCGCCGGCGCTCGCGTCGATATCGAAGAACGCGACGCGCGAACCCTGCGCCGCGAAATGCTCGACGAACGACGCGCCGATACCGGTCGCGCCACCGGTAACCAGCACCGTCCGGTCGACGAGACTCGGATAGCGCGCATACGGGTTATCCGCGTGGCGGGCGTTCGGATTGGCCGGAGACGACATCGCTGGATTCCTCAGTTCGACAGGTTAATCAGTCAAGGCGCATCAATCGCGCGCGCCGCGGTTCTTCAACTGGTCGAGCAGCACGGCGGCCAGCAGAATCGCACCCCGCACAAGATACTGGTAGAACGCGTCGATGTTCAACAGGTTCATCACGTTTTCGACCGTGCCCATGATCAGCACGCCGATCACCACGCCGGAAATCGTCGCGCGGCCGCCGAGCAGCGAGACGCCGCCGAGCACGCAAGCGGAGATCACGTTCAGTTCGAAGCCTTCGGCGGCGTTCGGCTGACCCGAGGTGATCCGCGAAGCCAGAATCACGCCGGCCAGCGCGGTCACGGCGCCCTGCACCAGGAAGATGTACACACGGGTGCGCTCGACGTTGATACCGGCCAGACGCGAAGCTTCCGGATTGCCGCCGATGGCCAGCGTATTGCGGCCGTACACCGTCTGATTGAGCATCACGCCGAACACGATGAAGCACAGCAGCGTGACCCAGATCGGCAGCGAGACGCCGAACATCGACAGGCCGCCCAGCGCGATGAACGTATCCGACGACACGCCGACCGCCTGACCGTGCGACACGATAAAGCCCAGACCGCGGACGATTTCCATCGTGGCCAGCGTGGTGATCAGCGCGTTGATGCGCAGATACGCAATCACCGCGCCGTTGATGAAGCCGATCACGCCGCCCGCCACGACTGCCGCGATGATCGCGATGAACGTGTTGCCGGTGGCGTTGAGCACCATCGCGCACAGCACGCCGGCGAACGCCACCGTCGAGCCCACGGACAAATCGAAGTCACGCGAGGCGAGACAGAACATCATCGTGCACGCGACCATGCCGATCTGCGAGATCGACAGGGCGAGACCCAGCATGTTCTCGATCGAGAAAAAGTGGTCGACCGTTACCGACATCGTGATGAACATGATCGCGAAGATCACGATCAGGCTGTAGTCGGTGACCTGCTGCCACCATTTCTGCTTGTCGCTGCTCTGCGGAATCAGCGCTTCGGCGGCGGCCTTGCCGGCCTGTTGCGCGAGGTTTTCTCTGGCTTGCATTTGATTACTCCTCCCGTTTTCGTCACGGGCTGACGGGTTGTTAGAGACTTGCGTCCGTTCGGTTTCAGGCCGCTTGCGGTGCGGTGTCTTGCGGTGCGGTCGAGCTTTGCGGCAGCGCGAGGCTCAGCACGGTCTGCTCGGTGGCCTGGCTGCGCGGCAATTCGCCGGAGATGCGGCCCTGCCGCATCACCACGACCCGGTCGGAGACGCCGAGCACTTCCGGCAGTTCAGACGAAATCATCACGATTGCGCAGCCGCGTTCCGCGAGCTGATAGATCACGTTATAGATCTCATGCTTCGCGCCGACGTCGATTCCTCGGGTCGGTTCGTCGAGAATCACCACCTTCAGATCCGGCTCCGCGAGCCAGCGCGACAGAATGGCTTTCTGCTGATTGCCGCCGGACAAAAAGCGGATCTTCTGGCGACGGTTCGGCGTCTTGATCTTCAGCAGCCTGATAAAACGGTCCGCCGTTTCCGCCTCTTTCTTGCGGTTCAGGAAAAAGCCGCCGCGCAAATAGTGGCGCCGGCAGCTGATGTTGATGTTCTCGGACACGGTCGCCATCGCCACGATGCCCTCTTCCTTCCGATCTTCCGGACACAGCACGATGCCGTGACGGATCGCTTCGCCCGCGCTGCGCACCTTGATGGTCTTGCCGTCGAGCACGATCTCGCCGCTCTTCTTGTGGTCCGCGCCGTACACGAGATGCATCAGTTCGCTGCGGCCCGCGCCCACCAGACCGAAGAAGCCGACAATCTCACCGCGCCGCACTTCGAAGCTGGCCGGCTCCTTGAGCGGGTGGCCTTCCACGGCTTTCGCCGCGAAGCGAACTTCACCGAGTTCGCGCGGCTTGTAGCTGTAGATGTCCGAAATTTCGCGGCCCACCATCTCGCTCACGATCGTGTCGCGGCTCACGCCTTCCAGGGTCGGATGCGAGGCGACCTTGCGGCCGTCGCGGAAGATCGTGCAGGCGTCGCACAGTTCGTAAATCTCGTCCATCCGGTGCGAGATGTAGATCATCGCCCGGTTATCGGCGCGCAGGTCGCGCACCAGCTTGAACAGCACTTCGGTCTCGCTGTGCGACAGCGAACTGGTCGGCTCGTCCAGCGCGATCACGCGCGCATTGCGCATCAACGCCTTGCAGATTTCGACCATCTGGCGCTGCGCGATCGAGAGCTTGCCCAGTTTCGCATTGGGGTCGAGTGCGACACCCATGGCTTCCAGCCGCTCGCGCACGAAGCGTTTCGCCTGGCGTTTGTTGACCCAGCCGAGCGAGTTCGGCAACTGGCCGAGCAGCAGGTTTTCCGCGACCGTGAGATCGGGTACGTATTGCAGTTCCTGGTGAATCACCGCGACCCCGGCCGCGATCGACGCAGCGGCGCTGCCGAAGCGCACCTCGTTGCCATCGATCATCAGGCGCCCGGAATTGGGCTGATATTCACCGCCGAGAATCTTGAGCAGGGTTGATTTCCCTGCGCCGTTTTCGCCCATCAGGCCGTGCACCTGGCCGACGTTCACGTCGAAGGACACTCCGTCGAGCGCGCGCACGCCTGGAAAGACCTTACCAATATTGTCAAAACGCAGCGTCGCTGACACTTCGCCTCCTGTTGCATCCTGTGAACCGTGTATGCCCACGCGGCTGTGGCTTCGCCGGCACGACGGTCTATCCCAAACGTTGTTGCCCCTTGCCAGCGCGCGTGCCGCTCACCTGGGGCGCGCGCTGTCGTTGCGGTAGGCGGCCGCCGGGATCCGCAGATCCAGCGGCCGCCCGCAGCACTGCTGCTACGTCCTGCTCATTGTGCTGCTTACTTCGATGCGAGGCCCATCTTTTCGCGCACGTCCGCAACGTTGTCACGCGTGGCCAGCATGCCGGTCGTCAGGGTCAGCATCGGCGGTTCCTTGCCTTGCGTGATCCAGTCGTACATCAGCGTCGAGGTTTCTTCGCCGTGGCGCTTCGGGCTGATGATGACGGTGCCGTAGAAGCCCGTCGGCGTCGGCTTCTTGAACTCGTTCAGAGCCGAGTCCGAGCCGCCGATACCGATGCCGATCATGTTGTCCGCCTTGAAGCCGCGCCCTTCCGCTGCACGCACGGCGCCGAGCACGGCTTCGTCGTTCAGGCCATAGGCGATCCAGTGCTTGAACTGCGGGTTCTTGGTCAGCGCGATGTTGGCGGCGTTGAACGCGTTTTCCGTGTCGGTCTTCGCTTGCGGCGCTTCAATGATGTTGGCCTTCGGGAAGCCGGCAGCCTCGAGGGCTTCCGTAGCGCCGCCCGTGCGGTCAACTGCGGTCGGCAGCTGGTTGTAGGTCACGTCGATCGCGCCCACGTCCTTCATGTCCCAACCACGCTTCTTGATTTCCGCAGCGAGGCCTTCGCCGACCTGCTTGCCGATGTTGAAAGCCGAGATGCCCATGTGCGGCACGCTCGCGATCGGCTTGCCCGCACCGTCGACGAGGCGGTCGTCGACCGTCATCATCTTCAGTCCGTCAGCCTTGGCCTTTGCGACGATGCCCGGTCCGAGCTTGACGTCCGGCGTGCAAATGATGAAGCCTTGCGCCTTCTGGGCCGCGAGGTTGTCAATTGCGCTCATTACCTTCTCGCCCGACGGCGCGCCGATCTTCACGAGCGTGAAGCCCTTCTCTTTGGCGGCGATCTCAGCAAACTTCCATTCGTCCTGGAACCACGGCTCTTCCGGCTGCTTCACCAGAAAACCGATCTTGACCGAGTCAGCGGCCTGGACGACGGGTGCGTTGAACAGCACACCTGCCGCTGCGGCTGCCAGCGTGAGGAATATTCTTCGTTTCATGTTGCAGTCTCCTGACTAATTAGTAGATAACGAGAAGGTATTGGCCGCGTCTTCTTATCCCGGACCTGACACACGCGGCCAGCGCGTCAACCGGTTCAAGCTAATCGGTCAAACTCATCATTACGCTCTATGGCGTTTTGCTTCTTCTGCGACGCGCGCCGCGTGGCGCACGGCTGCTCGCTCTGTGTTGTTGCCTTGTCAGTCGTGATAGAGCGCCGAGCGCCCACCGTCGACCGTGATACAGCTTGCATTGATGAACGGCGCCTCATCCGATGCGAGGAACACCGCTGTCATTGCCACTTCTTCCGGGCGGCCGATCCGCTTCATGGGCTGCAGGTCCAGCGTGGCCTGCCTCGCCGCTGCGGGATCGGTCTGGCCGTTCCACCAGTCATGCGTCAGTTGCGTTTCGATGTAACCCGGCGCGATGGCGTTCACGCGGACATTGCGCGGCGCGTATTCGATGCCGAGCGCGCGCGTCAGTCCAATCACGCCGTGCTTGGCGACCGGATACGGGAAGCACCCCGGAATGATCTTGAACGCATGGGTCGACGCAATGTTCACGATGCTCCCCGCGCCCCGCTCCACCATGCCCGGCAACACCGCGCGGCAACCGTTCCAGACGCCGTCCAGGTCGACGGCGAAGCAGCGGCGCCAGTCGTCGTCGGTCATGGTCAGCGGGTCGCAAAACACGTTGATGCCGGCATTGTTCACGAGCACGTCCACCTGACCGAAGGCGCGCTGCGCCTCGCTCACGGCGTGCTGCACGGAGGCGGATTGCGTGACGTCGGTTGGCACGGCCAGCACTTTGGCACCGCTCGCCGCTTCGATTTCCTGCGCGGTGCGCTGTGCGGTTTCCTTATCCAGTTCGGCCAGCACGACTGCGGCGCCTTCGCGCGCAAACGCGAGCGCGATCGCAGCCCCGATGCCGCGACCGGCACCGGTGATCAACGCGACCTTGTTGGCGAGCCGGTTCATTTCTTCGCGCTCGCCCGGGCGATCCGCAAGCCGTTGATGTACGCCCTGGCATGCGACGCGGTCGCTGCCACGCTCTGGCCCGGCTTGTACAGCGCCGAGCCGAGCCCGAAGCCGTTCGCGCCGGCGCTCAGGAACGGTCCCATGTTGTCCGGCGTGATGCCGCCGACCGGCACCAGCGGCACTTCGCCCGCGATCACCGCGCGCCATGCCTTCACGACGTTGCAGCCGAGTTGCTCGGCGGGGAACATCTTCAGCACGTCGGCGCCGTTTTTCAGCGCCAGAAAGGCTTCGTTCGGCGTGGCGACGCCGGGCGAGCAAGCCATGCCCTGCGCCTTTGCGGCGATGACGACTTCAGCGTCGCTATGCGGCATCACAATCAGGTCGCCGCCCGCCGACTTCACATCCTTGACGAAACTCGCGTGCAGCACCGTGCCTGCGCCGACGATCGCGTCAGCCGGCAAGGCCTTGCGGATTGCCGCGATGCTGTCGAACGGCTGCGGCGAATTGAGCGGCACTTCGACGATCCGGAACCCTGCCTCATAGAGCGCCTGGCCGTGCTCGGCAGCGTCCACGGGCGTGATGCCGCGCAGAATTGCGATCAGCGGACAGGTTTCGAACGCCGCGATCAGGCCGGCATGCGGCATGTACGGAGCAGGCAGGTTGATATGAGGTTGCATGTCGGTTCCTTGTCGATGTCGTGTGCGGCGCAGCCTGGGTCCGTCAGCTGGCGTGCGCCTTGAGCGCTGCGCCCGGCGCCGGCTTCACGAGTCCGGCCTGGGTGGCGACGCGCCACAAGCCGCGCTCGGTGGCCTGCTTGACCAGTTCCGCCTGGGTGCAGCCGAACTGGCCCAGCGCCAGCCGGTAACGCTCGCACAATGCTTCATTACCGATCAGGCGCAATGCGTGCCCGGCGAGGCCGGTTTGCTGCTGCGCGAGGACGGCGTCGAGACCTGCCAGTTCGTGGCCGATCAACAGGCCGGACAGATAGTCGGGTTGCTGTTCACCGCTCAGCTGGCCAGTCAGGCCGAGCGTGCGCGTGCTGAAGACGGTGGCGAGCGGCCCGGCCTGACCCTTCTCGCGCGCGATATTCACGCCGCGCAGGAAAGCATCGGTGTCCAGATGCGCCGGGTTGACCATGGTGCGGCCGAGAATCGTATGGTCGCGTAGCGCGGCGAAGATTTCGCCCGTCATGAACGTATGAAAACGTTCGATCCGCTCGCCGTGCACCACCACCCATTTGGCGTGCGTGCCGGGCAGACCGATCAGTTCGCGCTGCTGACCCAGGCCCTCGGCTGCAACGCCGCTCTCGCCGAGGGCGCCGAAAATCTGCGTTTCCTCGCCGCGCATCACGTTGGGCAGCTCGCCGCGCTGCAGTACGCCCGGCACGATATGCAGCGTGATGCCGCGCGCCGTCTGCACCCGGACAATGCCCGCGACCAGCGCGTCGGCACTGGCCGGCGCGTCGACGTACGGCGCTTCGAGCCAGCCTTGCGCGCTGCCGACCATGCCCGCCGCGATCACCGGCACGCCGGGTGCACGTTCGAGCCATGCGCCACAGGCGGCTTCGAAGGCGGCATCGAAGCCGCCTTGCGCGGCCGGGCGCGGCAGATTCATGATGCCCGCGCTCGATTCGCGCGTGGCCAGCACATTGCCGGCGGCGTCGAACAGGTAGGCGCGCAGCGACGTCGTGCCCCAGTCGAGCGCGACCAGCGCGGCCTGATCCACGTTGACGCCTTGCGTCTGCTGTGCGGCGTCTACTGCGCCAACAGAGGCGGCATTCGCGGCGTTCGTGACGCTTGCAGCATGGGTGACATTGGCGACCGGCATGGGAGAACCCGATTGCGTCATCGTTTGATCCTGCGGGTCGCGGGCTGCGGCACACGCCAGCCGAGTTCTTCCGAAATCGCGCGCGCTTCGCGCTGTACGACCGGGATCAGCTCGTCCATCCGTTCGAGCGACATATAGGGAATCGTGCTCGCCACCGACAATGCCGCGACCACCGCGCCCGATGC
>NZ_DASXHA010000054.1:0-12114 GCF_036488795.1 Paraburkholderia sp. | reverse complement strand
GGATGTGCGTGCGAAAGCGCTCGCGCTGCCATTCCATGTCGGCGATCATGCGTCCTTCCAGACGGTAATAGTCGAGGCCCGTCTCGCCGATCGCCACCACCTTCGGATGCTCCGCCAGTTCCACGAGTTCGGCGACGCTCGGCTCCTGCGCATCCTCATGGTCCGGATGCACCCCGACCGACGCGTACACGTTTTCGTACGCGTTCGCCACCGCCAGCACGGAAGGCAGGCTTTCCAGATCGACGGATACGCACAGCGCATGGCTCACCGAATGGCTGCGCATGTTCTCGATCACCTGCGGCAAGCGGTCACCGAGTCCTTCAAAGTTGATATGGCAGTGCGAGTCGACAAACATGGTGGTGTCCTGCGATGAATCCGGTTTAAGTCTCAAGCGCTGAAAGGCTTGCGGGTGAACAGTTGGGGCCGCGCCGTCAGGCGGTCGGAGCGAGCCGCAACCCCAGAATCATGAGATCGCGTTCGACGCCGTCCAGTACCGCCACACGCGGCAGCACGCCCCAGTCGCCGAAGCCGAAGCTGCGAAACAGCCGCATGCTCGCCTCATTGTGGCCGAAAATGAAGCCCAGCACGGTGTCGATCCCGAGCGCCGGCGCGGCCGCCAGCGCGGCGCGCAGCAACTGCTTGCCAAGCCCCTTGCCGCGCGCGCTTGCGTCCAGATAGATGCTGACCTCAGCAGTGCGCGAATACGCCGGCCGGCCGTAGAAATCCGAGAAACTCAGCCATGCAATCACCCGCTCGCCTTCCTCGATCACCCACAGCGGCCGCTTTTCCGGCCCGTGGGCGTGAAACCACGGCAGGCGGCTTTCGACGCTGACCGGCTCCAGGTCCGCTGTGACGAGGCGCGACGGCACGGTCGAATTGTAGATGGCGACGATGGCTGGCAGGTCGTCGAGGGTGGCATCGCGGTACGAAAGGCTCATGGTGTCAGGCTTGTGAGACGTGTGGGTGACCGGGTGGGGAGAAAACAGGCGGCGTGCGCGGCGCGTGGGGCTCGCAAGGGCCTAGACGAACAGTTCGCGGTAGCCGATGAACAGCTCCTCGAACACGAGCCGCGCATTCAGCGGATGGTTTTCCACCGCGCGCTGGCGCGTCACGGTTTTGATGAAACGGGCGAAGGCACTGGCGTCGGCTTGGGCGGCGCAGCGCGCCAGCGCGGCCGCCGCCTGCGGAAAATAACGCGGCGTGCCGGCCGTGCGCTGCGCGAGCAGGTCATAGAGCCAGCGCTGCAGCCAGCCGAGCACGAGCGGCACAGGCAGCTTTTGCAGCGTTTCGGCACAGGCAAACGCATCGCACGCCGGACCTGAGCCCAACTGTTTGAGCGTCCAGTCGCGCAACGCGCGGTTATCGTCGCTGGCGAGCGCGAGGGCCGTGAGCGGCGCGCCGCCGGCTTCGGCGAGCAGTGCCGGGGCTTGCTCGACACCTTGCGCGGCGAGCCACCGGGTCGCCGCTTCCGGCGACGGCGTCGTCATGGGCCACTGGCGGCAGCGGCTGATGATGGTGGGCAACAGACGGTCGATGCGCGCCGACACCATCAGAAACACCACACCCGCGGGCGGTTCTTCGAGCGTTTTCAGCAAGGCATTGGCCGCCGCGACGTTGAGCGCCTCGGCCGGCGCCAGCACGACCACCCGCGCGCCGCCCCGGTGTGATCCCACGCCGCAGAAATCCAGCAGCGCGCGAACCTGCTCGATCTTGATTTCCTTACTGGGCGCGCGCGTCTTTTTTCCTTCCTCTGCGTCGCCCTTGTCGGCTTTCTCGGTCTTTTCAGCCTTGTCGTCCGCGGGGGCGCCGAGGCCTGCTTCAGCCGCGAGGGCTTCCGGCACGACGATGCGGTAGTCCGGATGATTGCCCTGCACGAACCAGTTGCACGCTGCACACGCGCCGCACGGCTCGCCGTTCGGTTTCTGCGCCTCGCACAACAAGCCTTGCGCCAGATGCTGCGCAAAGCGCAGCTTGCCGATTCCCGCCTGCCCATGGAGCAGCAATGCATGCGGCCAGTGGCCTCGCAATTGCTGCAGGCGATTCCAGTCCTCGGCTTGCCACGGATAAATCATTGTTTCTCTTTAAATTCAATCAGTTGCGGGTGATTTTTAAAGCACGAGACGAACTTGGCGACTCGTCATGATGATTTGTTATATCTCTTTCAAATCAAAGTGTTCCGATCAACACATCAAGTCTTGCCTGAATATCCGGAATGCTCTGCGAAGAGTCAATGATAGCGAACCGGTACGGTGCTTCTTCCGCGCGGCGCAGATATTCGGCCCGCGTACGGGTGAAAAATGCGTCCGATTCGCTCTCGAAACGGTCCGGCTCGCGCGCTGAGCTGCGGCGCTCGCTGGCCGTGTCCGGCGGGACGTCGAAGAGGAGCGTCAAATCCGGCTGAAAGCCGCCCTGCACCCAACGTTCGAGCGCCTCCAGCTTGTCGCGCGGCAGACCCCGGCCGCCGCCCTGGTAGGCAAAGGTCGCGTCGCTGAAACGGTCCGACAGCACCCAGTCGCCGCGCGCGAGCGCCGGCTCGATCACCTCCGCCAGGTGTTCGCGGCGCGCCGCGAACATCAACAGCGCTTCGGTTTCCAGGTCCATTTTCTGATGCAGCAGGATTTCGCGCAGCGCCTCGCCGAGTTTCGTGCCGCCCGGCTCGCGCGTCACTACGACGCTGCGTCCGCCTGGCGCGATGTGCGCTTCGAGGCGCTCGCGAAACCACGCGAGATGGGTGGTCTTGCCGGCCCCATCAATGCCTTCGAACGTGATGAATTTGCCCCGCGCCATCATTGCCCTCGAATATATTTGTCGACGGCCTTGTTGTGATCGCCGAGCGTGTCAGAAAAAATGCTGCTGCCGTCGCCGCGCGACACGAAGTACAACGCGGTGGTTTGGGCCGGGTTCAGCGCCGCCTGCAACGACGCGACCCCGGGTAGCGAGATAGGCGTAGGCGGCAATCCCATCCGGGTATAGGTATTGTAAGGAGTGTCGGTTTGCAGGTCGCGCTTGTGCAAGCGGCCCGCGTAGCTGTCGCCCATGCCGTAAATCACGGTCGGATCCGTCTGCAGCGGCATGCCTGCCCGCAGGCGGTTGGCGAAGACGGCGGCGACCATTGGCCGGTCGGCAGTCTTGCCGGTTTCCTTTTCGATGATCGAAGCCATGGTCAGCGCATCATACGGCGTCTTGTACGGCAGGCCCGGCGCGCGTGCCAGCCAGGCTTCGTCGAGGCGTTCGCGCATCAGGTGATAGGCACGCCGGTAGACGTCGAGGTCGCTGGTGTTCTTGTCAAACAGATACGTATCCGGGAAAAACAGCCCTTCGCCATTGCCGATCGACGCCTCCGGCGCGCCGATCGCGCTCAGCAGCTGGGCATCGCTCATGCCGGCGGTGTCGTGCGTGAGCGCCGGATTGGCGTCCAGCTCCGCGCGCATGTGCCGGAAAGTCCAGCCCTCGATGATGGTGGCGACGTATTCGTTGACGTCGCCGCGCGCGAGCTTCTGCAGCACCTCATACGGCGTCACACCGCTCTTGAACTCGTAATTGCCCGATTTCAGATCGCTTTGCAATCCGAGCAGGCGCGTCATGATGACGAAGAGCTCCGGCTCGACCGGCACGCCGCCGCGGTTCAGCTGCGCGGTGACACTGCGCAGGCTGCTGTGCGGCTTGACCGTGACGTCGAGTTGAGGGGGTGTCAGGGTGATCGGGGAGTTGGCCCAGTGATATCCGCCGGCGACAGCGGCTGCGGCCAGCGCAACGACGATCGCGCCGGCAACGAGACATTTCTTCAGGAGGGTCATGCGAAACATGGCTGGGGTGAAGTCCATATAATACTTGCTTGCCCTAGCCAAAGTCACAATTGACTGCTCTGTGAATCCATGAATGCACCGCTCGCATCTGCTCCTGGCGCCGCTGCTGCCGCCGCGCCGGTCACGCTTCCCCTGTTGCCGCGTCCGGCGCGCGAGGAATTCGACGCCATCGTCGGCCACGGCGCGTATATGCCGCTCACGCAATTCGGCGTGATCGACGCGACCGGTGACGACGCCGCCAGTTTCCTGCACGGCCAGCTGACCAACGATACCCAGCACCTGGACGCCGCCAACGCGCGTCTGACCGGCTATTGTTCGGCCAAGGGACGTCTGCTGGCGTCGTTTCTGAGCTGGCGTTGCGGCGAAACGATTCGCCTGCTGGTGTCGAAGGACGTGCAGGCCGCAGTGCAAAAGCGCTTGTCCATGTTCGTGCTGCGCGCCAAGGCGAAACTGGTGGACGCCGGCGCCGGGCTGGCGGTAGTCGGCCTCGCCGGTGATGTGCGCAAGGCGCTGTCGGGTGTGTTCGACGCGGTGCCCGACGGCGTGCATGTGAAGGTCGACGGTCCGGCGGGTTCGTTGATCCGCGTACCGGACGCGCTCGGCAAGCTGCGTTATCTGTGGGTGGGCCCCAAGGCGGAAGTCGAAGCCCGCCTGCCGGAGCTGGAAGGCAAGCTCACGCGCGTATCGGCGGCCGTATGGGACTGGCTCGATATCCGCGCGGGCGAGCCGCGCATCACACAGCCGGTGGTCGAGCAGTTCGTACCGCAGATGGTCAATTTCGACGTGCTCGGCGGCGTCAATTTCCGCAAGGGCTGCTATCCAGGGCAAGAAGTGGTGGCGCGCAGCCAGTATCGCGGCACCATCAAACGGCGCACGTCACTCGCCAATGTGGCGGGTGAACTGGAGACCGTCAGGCCGGGCGCGGAACTGTTCCATTCGGACGACCCGGGCCAGCCGTGCGGCATGGTCGTCAATGCCGCTTCGGCGCCAGATGGCGGCGTCGACGTGCTGGCGCAGGTCAAGCTGGCGGCGCTCGAAAACGGTTCGATCCACCTTGGCGCCGCGGACGGTCCGGTGCTCACGTTCCTGGCATTGCCTTATACGTTGCCGGCCGAGGTTTGAGGACCTCCGTGCATCCGGCAGCGGGCGCCCGATGATATACTTTTCAGGACGTATATCTATCATCAAAGGTGTGCCATGCAAGTCTCCAAATGGGGGAATAGCCTCGCTATCCGGTTGCCCGCCTCCGTAGTCGAAGCACTGGAGTTGCGGGAAGGCGACGACATTGAAGTGCGGGTGGCCGACGCGCGGATTTTCGAGTTGAAGAAGAAACCCGGCAGCGACGAATTCCTCGCGCGCCTGAGGAAATTCCGCGGCACCTTGCCCGCTGACTTCAAGTTCGACCGGGACGAGGCGAATGGCTGAGGGCAAAACCTTTATCGACACCAAGGTATTGCTCTATCTGTTGTCGTCCGACGTGACCAAAGCCGATCGGGCGGAAACCGTCTTGAGGTCCGGCGGACTGATCAGCGTGCAGGTACTGAATGAAATTGCCAACGTCGCGCGCCGCAAGCTCGCCATGGCATGGGTCGACATCAACGAACTGATGACGCTGATTCGTTCCCTGTGTCCCGTCGAATCGTTGACGGTCGAGATGCACGAGCGTGGCCGGCAAGTAGCGGAGCGCTACGGCTTGAGTGTGTACGACGCGATGATCGCGGCGGCTGCGCTCGTGAGCGGATGCGAGACCCTGTATTCCGAGGATATGCAGGATGGCTTGCTGATCGACCAGCAATTGCGCATCCGCAATCCGTTCGCCGCGTTGGCGCTGCCGGTATCGTGAAGCCGCGCACCGCCGCGCCCACGCGCCTCGCAAGCGGCGCGCTCTACTTCCTTCCCACGCCGGGAGACCTCATCCGATGTGTCTGATCGTGTTCGACTGGCGGCCCGAAGCGGCCGATGGGCCGCTCTTCACTCTCGCGGCTAACCGCGACGAGTTTTTCCGCCGCACAGCCGAGCCGATGCATTGGTGGCCCGAGGCGCCGCAACTGCTCGCCGGACGCGACCTGACAGGCGGTGGCACCTGGCTCGGCATGACGCGCGACGGCCGTTTCGCCGCGCTGACCAACTATCGCGCCCCAAAGGAAATGCGCGCCGACGCGCCCACCCGCGGCACGCTCGTCAGCAACTGGCTGATGGGCGAGGCGTCGGACGCGCTTGCGCCGCTCGATTATCTGCGCCAGGTTGCGCGGGACGGCGAGATCTACAACGGCTTCAATCTGCTGGTGGGCGACTGGTCGCGAAGCGAACTCGGCTGGTACTGCAACCGCTCCTCCGCCGCCCCAACCTTGCTGGCCGCCGGCACCCACGGTATCTCGAACGCCGTGCTCGACACGCCCTGGCCCAAGCTGGTGCGCAAACGCGCGGAGCTTGGCGCGTTGCTCGCAGACAATCCGCTCGTGCCGCTCGAGCGCCTGATCGAACTGATGCGCGACCCGCGCCTCGCCCGCGACGACGAACTGCCCGCCACCGGCATTCCGCTCGAACGCGAACGGACCTTGTCGGCGGCGTTTATCGAATCGCCGGAGTACGGCACGCGCGGCACCACGGCGCTGCGTGTGGTCGCGAACAGCCTTGCTGGCGAGCCGCCGAGCGTCGCCGTCGTAGAACGCAGCGACGACAACGGCTCGCATCGGGTGGTGCGGCCCGGAGAATTCGAACGGCGCTACGCGTTCGACATCGAACGCTGAAAGTGTCGGGCGTCAGCCTCACTCCATGCCGAACGCCGCGCGCAGTGCCTGCGCCGCATCCGCATGCGCCTGTGCAACCTCCGGCACGTAGCCGCCCATCTTGAAGAACTCGTGGATCATGCCGGCATAATCCTTCAGCGTGACCACGTTGCCTGCCGCGCGCAGCTTTGCGGCATACGCCACGCCTTCGTCGTGCAGCGGATCGTATTGCGCCGTCGCAATCCACGCGGGTGCCACGCCGTGAAAATCCGGTGCGCCGCGGGTGCCGTCGAGCGGTGCAAAACGCCAGTCGTCACGATCGCCCGGCTCGCGAAGGTACTGCTCGAAGAACCACTGGATGGTGGCGCCGGACAGCAGATAACCATCGGCCAGCCGCGCATGCGATTCGGTCTGCTGATGGCCGCTCGTGCCTGCATAGATCAGCAGTTGCAACGCGAGCCTGGGGAGGCCGGCGTCGCGCGCCTCGACCGCGCAGACCGTCGCGAGCGTGCCGCCCGCGCTGTCGCCGCCAAGCGCGATGCGGCCCGGGTCCACGCCGTACAGTGCCGCGTTTGCATGCAGCCAGCTCAGCGCGTCGAAAGCATCGTTCACTGCAGTGGGAAATTTGTGTTCCGGCGCAAGGCGATAGTCGACTGACAGCACGGCGCATTGCGCGTCGCGCGCGAACATCCGGCACAGCGCGTCATGCGTCGCGACGCTGCCGACCGTGAAGCCGCCGCCGTGGTAGTAGACGAGCGCCGGGGCCGGCTCGGCCCAGCTCGGCTCGACCGGCTGGTACAGCCGCACGCGAATGCTGGCGCCGTCGCGCGTCGGCACTGCAAGGTCTTCGACGGAAAACATCGGCGCACCCGGGATCTCGAGAATCGGCGCGCTTGTCTCATACGACGCGCGCGCCTGCTGCGCGGTGAGCTGGTGGTACGGCGGGCGCCTGGCCCGCGCGATCATGTCGAGCACCTGCTCGATCTTCGGATTCAGCGGCATCTTGCGTCCGGGGCTGGTCTTGCGTCAGGCGGCGTAAGCACGCCGCCGCGAGGAATGAGCGCCGTATGATGCCACGCCGCGTTCAGCTTCCGCTTTCGACGGGTCGTTGCGGCTCGGCCTGCACGTCGGCCTTCACCTCCGGCTTCAGCGACAACGGATCTGTTGGATTGCGCCCCTGTTCGATATCCTCGTGACGCAAGTGCACGGTCGGCATGATGGTCGGATGCGTGATGACATAGAAGCGCCCTGCTTCGATTGCCTCGAACGTCAGCTCGGCCACATCGCTCGCGCCCAGCTTGCCGGATTGCACCGCCCGCTGCAGTTGCTTGCCGGCGGCGAGTTGCGAGCGCGTCGGGGCTGCGTCGTTGCGCAAGGTCTCGGGACGGGCGCGCTCGGCATTGGCGATCCCGGTCGGCACGAACGCCGGGCACAGCAGCGAACAGCCCACCAGCCCGCCGGCATTCTGCAGATCGTGATAAAGCGTCTCCGTCAGCGAGACCACAGCGTGCTTCGACGCGTTGTAGATGCCCATTGCCGGCGGCGACAACAGCCCCGCCACCGACGCCGTATTGACGATATGCGCCGGCTCGTTCTGCCGCAGCATGATGGGCGTGAAGGCTCGCACACCGTGCGCGACGCCCATCACGTTGACGCCGAACACCCATGCCCAGTCGTTCGCGCTGCTTTCCCACAGGAAGCCGCCCGCGCCCACGCCTGCGTTATTGAAGAGCAGATGCACCTTGCCGAACGCATCGAGTGCGGCCAGCGCCAGCGCTTCGACCTGGGTGGCGTCCGAGACGTCGGTGGGCACGCCGATCGCATCGGCCCCGGCGGCGCGCAACGCGGCGACGGTTTGCGCGAGCGCGTCGCCATCGACGTCGGCCAGCACCAGCTTCATGCCGAGCGCGGCGCCTTTTTCCGCGAACGCGCGGCCAAAGCCGCTCGCCGCGCCTGTGATCACGGCCACTTTGCCTTCGAACTGGAACATCGGGTGTCTCCGCTGATTATGAGTTGTGAAATCGGACGGCGTCTTGTTGTGCCAGCAGAGCCGCCCGTGGAACGTGCGCAGCGGCACGTTCCGGCCGCCGCGCTCAGCCGTCGCTGGGACCGGGTTTGGCGGACGGGTCGCTGCGCAGCCGTTGATGGGTCACGTCGCGGCCCACGGCAAGTCGCCGCATGTATTTGAAGGTGCCGAGCGCCTTCGCGACGAAATGACCTTCGCTATCGCGGATCTCGCCTTCGCAATAGGCCATGGTGGTCGAGCGGTGCAACACGCGCGCCGTGGCGCGCAGCTCGCCGCGCCCCGGCTGCATGAAGTTGACTTTCATTTCCACCGTGACCACGCCGACGCCGTCGCCCGCGAGACTGCGCGCGGCCATGGCCAGCGCGACGTCGGACAGTGTCATGGTGACGCCGCCGTGGGCCACGGCCCAGGTATTCAGATGGTCCGGGCCGAGCGACAGCACGACTTCGCTGGCACCGTCCCCAGCCGACACGAGACGTACGCCGAGGTGGTCGACGAACGGGCTTTCCAGCACCGGCAACGCGTTGGCCGCGCTGGCAGCGTCGGGTTGGCCTGCGGCCGGCTGGCCGGACCGAGGCGGGTTCGAATCGGTCATTGCCTGGCGTCAG
Organism: Paraburkholderia sp.; assembly: GCF_036488795.1. GTDB lineage: Bacteria > Pseudomonadota > Gammaproteobacteria > Burkholderiales > Burkholderiaceae > Paraburkholderia. The sequence continues at coordinate 2,945 of NZ_DASXHA010000054.1, read as the reverse complement.
ACTTCGTAATCGACGCATTGACGCGCTTCGCGCACGCCGCCGACGAAGCTCTTCAGGGCCTCGTGCGTCGGGTGAACCTGGTAGGCGTCGAGGGCGGCCTTGTCGGCGAAGTCGGAATCGAGCACGACGTCGTAGGTCGATTCGAGGCCGGCTGCCGCGAGACCGACTTCGAGACGCAGAATGCCGGGGACGATATTGCGGCAGGCTTCGAGCTTTTCCTTCAGCTTCACCGCATTCTCGGCGCGCGTCGCGCCTTCGGCCGTTTCTTTGAGCTTCCACATGACGACGTGTCGAATCATGATGTTCATCCTTCGTGAGTTTGGGGGGGCGTTCGCGCGGAACAGCCCTTTACGATAACCGATCGCCGCGGCGTTTGCCGTGCGGCCATGCCATCGGCGCAGCACGGCGGTGCTCGATGATAAACCGCCGGCTCCGTCCACTCACGCCCTCCGCTCCAATGCGCGACGAATACGCGGCCTGCCACGCGGCATGGGTCAAGCGAAAAAACTTGCCGGAAAGACATCCATCCGCAACCATGCGCCTACGCGGGCAACCGCGGCACTCGAGGCGCACCACACGGTTCATCTACAACACGACAATTTCATGCTGAACGCCGCGTCATTCACTTACCGCCGGGCCACGCCCGCCGATCTCCTGACGATTTGCGAACTCGCGCAACAGCTCCACAGCTTGCATCACGAAGCGCGTCCCGACATCTATGCTCCGGCCACCGCGGAGTTCGCGCGCGATCAGGCGCTCTGGCTGCCCAGTCTGGATCCGAAGAACGAGGCCACGCAAGCCGCTTTTCTCGCGCAACGCGGCAACCTTGCCGTCGGCTTTGTCACGGCGGTGGTCCTGCCGCAGAACAACCCGATCCTGCAGCCGCTAACCGTTTGCCGGATCGGTTCGATCGTGGTGCTGGAAGCACATCGCGGCTGCGGCGTGGGAGGTGGATTGATGCGGCTTGCCGAGTCGTGGGGCGCCGGACTGGGTGCGACGGATTTTCGCCTGAATGTCTGGAAATTCAACGAACCGGCGTCCCGTTTATACGAAGATCTGGGCTACGAAGTGCGCGCCTTCGAGTTGGGCAAACGCCTCGGCGGATGAGCCTCGCCGTGCCTTGGCCGGTTCCGGAGGCCGGGGCGGACGGGCCACCCCGACCGCCCTGGTTCGCCTGACTCTCGCCTGACTCACTTGCCGATAAACACATCACGATAAGCGCCGTAGATCGCCAGCAGCGGCACGGCGGTCAACACCGGCGTGAGCACGAGGGCCCATACGGCGAGCGGCACCATCGGCACGAACAGCACGGCGAGCGTCATCACGACAAAGCAGCCCAGCGTCACCGGCCAGTTGCGCAGTGCGCCGCTCAGGCTGGTGACCATTGCGTCGTGCGGCGTCATGTCGTGCAGCATGACGAGTGCCGGAGCGAAACAGGCCGCCGCGATGGCGATCGCGTAGATCGACGCGCCCAGTAGCGCTTCGAGTGCACCGCGCACGCCCTGGTCGCCGCCGTAGCTGATCGACAGATTGTGAACGCCGCCGGCCGTCACCGAAGCCATCAGCGACACATGGAAGGTCGCCAGCAGGATCACATAGCCGATTGCAACGAGGGCGGCCGCATACAGCCCGATCACGCACAGCGCGTTGCTGCGCCGGCCGATTGCCGCAAACATCTCACGCGCCGACACCGGCTGATCCTTGCTGGCGCCATCCTGCGCGAACATCAAGGCACCGACGACGAGCGGCGCGAGCAGCACCGCCAACGGACGCAACAAGGGCAGCAGGCTGAGCAAGGTGGCGAAGTCGGCGCACACGAGCGCCATGCCGAGCCACAACACGGGCTGCATGCTGGCCGCGCGCCAGCCGGCCGCGAGCCACTTGAAGCAATGCAGCGGACTGACTTCGCGGCCAGCGGGGAAAGTCAGGGCCGGCGCGCTATGGAGACGGGTTTCCTTTGAAACGTCGCTCGGGTAATCGATGTTCATGACGATTTCCTCTGATAAAGCGAAAAGTGGGTGGTGACTGCCAGAGTCCAGGTATTCGGTCATTCAATCCATGACGCGGTGATACGTGTTCTTCACATCGTGTTCAGATGTTCTGCTCGCGATCGAGGCTGGCCGAAACCACGTCGATTTGCCGCTTCACAAACCGCGCGACGGCGCGCCAGCTCACGCGAGTCAGCCAGATCCAGAAAAACAGCCCCAGCACGCCGATGGGCAGCATCAGCACGAGGTAGTGGTTTTCGCTCTGCGATCCCGACACGCGGATCCGGTGATGACCATCCTCGATGTCCACCGTGCCGTTCTCGATGTTCACCGAGTCGCCGCCGCTGTTCGCCCTGACACTGCTAGTCTTGCCGTGCTCGTCCTGCTGGATGCGTACGTTGTCGCCGTCGTTGCTGGACACGTTCCACACGCTCGACATGCCGTCCTTGCCGGAGCGTGCGAACGACACGCGGTCGTCGTCGTCATTCCTCAGATCGAGTGTGACCACGTCGTTGCGGGCGATGCTCAACGTTCCGTCCTTCTCGTTGGTCAGCAGTTGCCGGGCAGCGTCAGTCGGCGTCTCGATCTTCAGCTTGTCGTCGTTCTTGCGCATTTCGAGCGGACCGGCGCGCGTAACCATCGAGACCCGGCTGCCATCCTGCAAATCGAAGACGAACCGGTCCCGTACGATCTTCAAATCTCTCAGATTGCCGGGGATCTCCTCGCTGCTGTCGTCCTGCTGCGAGTCTTCCTTGTCGGCACCGGCGCTCTTGCCGCCCGCGTCCGACGCGTCCTGGTGCTGGCTGCTGCTGAAGCTGATGGGCGGAATGCCATGCGACGGTTTGCCGAACAGGTGATGCCCGCTCAACGCCACCACCACGACGATGCCCGCGATGGTCAGCCCCGCAAACACAAGGTAGCCGGCGGTCAGCACCACGAGGTACAACATGAACGGCA
>NZ_DASXHA010000037.1:0-35490 GCF_036488795.1 Paraburkholderia sp. | reverse complement strand
TCCGCGTATCGATAGATGGTAAACCGATAGTATTAAGTGTGGAACGCCGTGGTTTTTTCCTCGGTAAGGACATCACTGCTTTGCTTCGACGGGTCGGACTGGATCCACTTCCGGATGAAAACGCCGAAAACAGCAAAATTAAGAAACTGTCGCGCGAGATCGGTTTCAATATCCAGAATGGTCTAGCGTGGCAAGGTTTTGTCTCCTATTCATGGACACCAGTATTTGGACCGACATCCTCGAGCGTCATCAAAATGTCCTATATGGCGCTGCCTCAATTTGGTCTCGAAAAAATTGGGAGCGAGCAGTTTACGCAACTCATCTCGCAACATTGTGGAAACGCAGAGTCTATGGGGCAGTTGATAAGATCCCGCCGATCCGATACTGACTACGTCTTGATAGAGCGGTACGATCTTCCTTCTTCATTTATTGGTGGCAACTCCGCATTCGTCAAGGTGTCGCAACCGGCGACGAACTGGGCGGGTGCGCATCCTGTCGCCTCGTTTGCGTGCGGTCTGAAAGCCAGCAGTTCTCCGCCAACGTCAATTTCTGGCCGGGTCTTTACAGGCCCTAATCGGGCGCTATCGGTTCTGGTTATCTCTACACCCTCTTGACGTCTGAAATATCAGCGGATAAATAATGGTAATGCACGAGAAAGGAAAAATGACAGCCAAAGCGGACAAAGCTGGCGTTTCGCTGCATATCTGTCAAACATCGTGGTTTGAGAAAAATAAGACCTATTTCATCTCAAATCCGTCTCCACGAACCTCTGATCTAAGCTTTTCAGGAGCTGATCTCAATTATTTTGCGCGTTGTCTTTATGGGGAATCGAGCGGCTCGCAGAGCTTGCCAGACATCAACGACAGAAAGTCAGAAAAGGAAGCACTAGTAAACGTGTTTTACTTTCGCTTGAATCGAAAAGGTTATCCGACGAATAGATACATTGCCACATCTTTTACGATGGTTTGTGATGCGCGGAACCAGTTCCAGTCCATTCAACCGACTCCATCGCCCAAGCTCCGCAGTTCGGCTCCCGGCGAATCCAGTCATTTGAACAAGATGGAATGCGCGGACTTGCAGGAATGCATCGATGCTATCACGACGTTTCTGGCCGTCGGACCTAACAACAGATACGTCTATGACAACTTCCGGTCGAGATCTAGTGGGACTCACGGAGTGGTAATCGGTGGTTCGCGATTCTGGCTGTCCCCCAAGGGCAAGGAGCTGGCCGATGCGAATCCATAATCTGCTTCCGTGTCTTCTGGCCGCGCTCCTGCTGCAATTGACGTGCAGTAACGAATCCCGTGGTCAGAGTACAACCGTGGAATTCGACATGGGGCGCATTCGTATCGACCAGAAGGAAAGTGACTTTCTGAGTTTTGCACTGAATGATGGCAAAACCATCTGGGTCAAAGATCGAGCCGGGTCGTATTGGCCACCGATCCATATCGACGAACTGGGATTCATTTACGTTGGGGACAAGGTTCTGGACAATACTACCGGTCTGAAGATTCGAGACGGCAACGATCCAAATCTCGTAATCGTCGGGTCACGCTTTGGGGTGCTTGGCGGAGTGTCAACCAAGACGTTGACGCTGCTCAGGAAGGATGGAGTGTGCAAGATCAAACTCGCGTCCTTGCAAAGCGGATTGGCAGGAGCACAGGGCAAAGATGTTCTGCGTGGCCGAATGCACTTTGTGGAATCGGCTAGTGCTCTGGCCGTTCTGTCCGCTGTCTTTGATGAGACAGGCAAGCTCAAGTATCGTGCGTCGATCGTCGCTCCTCAAACCTGCCGTGTCATATCGAGCGTCGATTTGGGGAATCCTGACCTGCTTGTTGAACTGGGCTGGTCACCGGCGGGGGGATTCTGGATTGCGGGTGCCCAGGAGCCGACACTACTCCGATCGGACGACGGGAGAACGTGGACTGCTCTCAAGCTGCCTCAACAATACTCCGAGTTAATGAGTGCCTATATTCCGGAAAGAAACGAAATCTGGCTGGCAGCTCAGGACGGAAATGACGCGGCCGTGGACAGTCCTGACTTAATGTACTCCGGCGATGGTGGCAAAACCTGGCAGACGTTGACATGGAATAGCCCGCTACTGAATCAGGTCCCGAAATATTGGCTTGAGGGCCAAATGCGGGCCTACGGGCGAGAGGTCAAATGATTGATTCACAAACGTATTCCGAACAGCAGGCGGGTTCAGACGTTGAACGGCGTCAAAACAACGTTGGATTTCAATTCGTTATCCGCTATTTGTAGGCAAGCCTTTTTGCATGATGTCGTCTTTGCGTGTTTGATGCGATCCAAATCAAGAATCGTCAGAGTGGGCGGCACGATATTTCGTGGCGCGCCCAATCTTGCTGTCTCTGACATCACACGTGTTCAAGGGAGTCGTTGATGGGGTTGATGGAGTTGATGGTTCTGCCCTCACGGGCTTACGAGGTAAAGCTCGCTCCGCCTCCGGCGCCGTTCTCGGCGCTGAGGTTCGAAGGTGACGACGGTGTCAGTCGTCTGTATCGAACCACGATGGAAGCAAACATGAAAAATACAAGTAATTTTATAAAATTAGTTTTTGCAATTTTATGTATGGGCAACTCGAAATTTGGGGCGGCTGACACATTGCTCACCTTTAATGATCCGTATTTGATGGCCATTACATCAAACGGGAATGTGACTGGCTATTACGGAGCAAAAAATGATCAATTTTGCTGCTTTGTTTTTTTCGCAAGTCCTAGTCAAAATTTTGTGACTTCCAAAGATCGCGGATTTGATCTCACCCTGATCAGAACATTCACGTCTGACCACAGGAAATCAAGCTTCGAATATACCCACCGAGATACAGAATTCGATATAACTGGAACCTTATTTACGCGCCAAAGCGAATGGATTCTTCAAACTTCGTCAATACCTCCCGGTTGCGCCAATGTTACGGGTTCGTTCCTGAATGGTCCGGAAGCTCCGGGAGCCCAGCGCTTTCTCATCGCCAAAAAAGTATCTGCGCCTGGAATTCAGGTCGTACCCAAGAAGACTTTCTTCTATAACAAATCCGGAAACATCTTCTCTAATAGAATAGGATTCCTAACACGTTGAGATGTCGTTGCAATATTAAAGCAGAGTGGCAGCTACTCATACGTTCGTTTCACGAACCCAAATTCCATGCTTTCCGCCCCCGGAAACATCACCACGGGTTGGATCCGGACGAGTGGGCTCGAAGATCCATTCCCCTCCCGTCAGTAACGATAACACTGTTCAGCTAGGCCAAGCAGTAACTACCCACCGCTTCACCAACCATAAAAGAGAATTAAATATGATCGATCTCATCCGCCTCGGCGACGACACCGACCACGGAGGCAAAGTCATCAGCGCTTCATCAACAATGCGATTCGACGGCCAATTCGTAGCTCGCAAGGGCGACCAGGTGTCGTGTCCCAAACACAACATCAAACCCAACCTGATTATCGACGTCGATGAGTCCACGACTGACGATGGCGTCCCGATTGCGCGGCATGGCTACCGAGCCAAGTGCGGATGCCGATTGATCTCCAGCCTTATCTGAAGCCAAAGCCATGCCGGTAGAACTTCCTGTATTGCAGTTCCGTGACGCGGCACCGCGGCCACCTCGACCGTTCGTCTGGCTGGCCCTGTTCGTCGCTTTTATGCTCGCTGGAGTCGTTGGCACGTTGCTGACCTGGCCCAATGCCGAACCATCCGGCTCAGCCTGGTTCTGGACTCGACTACTTGCGCTGCCCCCCTTGGCGTGGTGCATGGTCTTTGGCCTCCGGCTCCACTATTTCGACGAAGAGAACGATCGACTCCGCGCGGAGGAAGAAACAATCGAGCAAGATCGGACGACAGCGTTGCGGTTCGCGCGTGAGCCGCTTGCTGTAATCGGCTATGCCTATATCTGTGCGCTTGGGAGAGCCAATGTAGCCGGAGAAATTTCTCTCGGACAGAAGAAAGTCCTCGCTGCATCGACGCCCCGCGCTGGTGGGAAGGCGATCCGTCACAGCGCGATAGATGTCGCCGTGAAGGACCAGCAGCCTGAACGATACCGTGCGTGCTTCGAAGACCTGATTGTCCATATGTCTGAAGTCCTGACCGATCTACCTCGCACCGTGCCTCTGGACGTTCGCATCCAGTTGCCCACAGATGTCGATCACACACAGCTTCTAGAGACGTGGAAAGCGTGCTGGCAAGCGAGCGAACTCCGGTCTGCGTCGGCGTCGCTGCTTCCGTCGGAGCCAGGATTGATGGCACTCGACGCGTGGCTGGACATCAAGGGCGGTCCAGCGCTCGAGAAGTTCACGCTGTTTGTTTCCGTCCAGTTGCACGACAGGCCATCCGAAAACAGCGCGGAAGCCGCGGTCGCGTTATTGCTCGGATGGGCACCGCTGGCAGAGCGGCGTGGTCTGAAGCCGCTCGCGATGCTTCATCGCCCTGTCGAGGCCGATGAAACGGCACTGAACGTTGCAATACAGAAAGTGTTGCTTTGGGGCAAAGCGACTGCGGTCCAGATCAATGACCTATGGCAGGTCGGACTGGAGAGAAAGGACAAACCAGCATTGATCAATAGCGCGTCAGATCTTTCGCTGGGTGTTTTACAAGCTGACAACTTTGCCGGCATCCACGACATCGACCTGGCATTGGGCTACCCGGGCGTCGCCGCTGGTTGGCTTGCGACGGCCCTTGCTATTGAACACGCACTGCAAACCGACGGGCCGCAACTGATCTCCTGGCGGGAACGCTCGCTACGGCTCGCCATCGCACAACCAATCACACCAGCGGATGAAACGGAATCCAGGGCATGAGTGGACTTAGAATTTCGGGTTACTGGATTTTTGTTATCGCCGCAACGGCGATCGGTGCAATCCTCGTGTACTTTTTCGGGGCCGCGCTCGACCCCTCGCCGCGTAACCGCGTTAGCGGGGTGGTGATGGTCGGCGCGCTTCTGTTGCTGTTGCGCCCGCCCCTCTCCGCCGCATGGCTGTTCGTCGCCCAGCACGCAACGGGGCGCAAGCCGCAGCAACATCGGCGTGACCCCATGGCCAGAGTCGGTGCCGGGGGACAGCAGAACAACGATCTCGCCGCACATCGCCTCGACAGCCTCCGGCTGATGCTGCAGGGGCGGCACGGCCGGCGCTGGCAATATCGCGACCGTTGGGTAGTGGTGGCTGGAGACGAGTCGCTTGTCGAGAGACTGGCGCCTGGTCTGTGTGAAACCGGTTACGCCATCGCGGGCGACACCGTTCTGTTGTACGCCAGGCAGACCAGCACAAAGCTTGATACCGAATGGCTCGACCAGATCCGCCGACTGCGCCGGCGTCGCCCGGTTGACGCCATTGTCGGGGTCGTGCGGCCACAACCCTCCGGCATCCAGCCAGATGACGCAGAGCGCACGGCGCATCGGCTGGTCCGCCACGCGCGTGCGCTGCGCTGGGCCGCACCTGCCTATCTGCTCAACGCAACGGACTTCGGCGTCGACGCAACTGTCCCTGATGAAGTGATCGGCTGCACATGGTCAACCGCCCGGATCTGTCCGGAAGAGATCATTCGCTCATTGCACGCGCTTGCGACCGATCTGGCCGATACGGCCGTTCTCCGTCTAACGATTGATCCGTCGGACCGGTATGCCGGTGAACTGTCCCGGTACATTTCGCAATGCGAACGATCATTGACCCATCTGGTCGTGCAGATTGGCCAGTCGCGTATCTGGCGCAGCACCGTACGTGGCGTGCTCTTTGCCCCCTTATTGAAGGAGCGTTCGGTAACGGCCATCGAAGCTGCGGCGGACAAGGGCGAAACGGCTCATGAGGAGATCACTACCGCCGCACCGGGCAAGGTCGAGGAACAGAACATCGCCCTTGGGGTCTGGCAAACCATCGCCGCACACAGCCGCCGCATCCACGGCCGTCGCGTCGGCTTCTCGCCCTCGACGACCGCCGCGTGGATTGCGGCCTCGCTGGTCGGACTCTGGATCGCAGCCAACATGCTTTCAGGATTCGCGAACCGCGCAACAATCCAGGCAGCGGCCAGTACGGCTACGAAGCTTGCGACCACACAGGACCCCACCCAGGCCGCACTGACCCTCAACAGTCTGCAAAAGCAGCTCGACACACTCGAAGTCCGTCACCACGACGGCGCACCGTGGTACACGCGTTTCGGCCTGAACCGCGACGCGGCACTTTCTGCCGCCCTATGGCGAAGCTACGAGAACGCCGTCGCCCGCATCGTCGTCGCCCCGATCCGCGCGAAGCTCGAGGGACAACTGCAGCAACTCGCCTCGCTGTCCGATTCTGAAATAGCAAGCGGCGGCGACACGCAGATCAGGTCCGCCTACGACACGCTCAAGACGTACCTGATGCTCGCCGAACCCGAACGCGCCAACGCGTCGTTCCTCACACCGCAACTGTTCGCAATCGGCGCGCCCGTCCGCCCGGTCAGCTCATCTTTGACAGAAGGAGCATGGCAGGATCTACGGCAGCATCTGGTTGCGTTTTACGCGGACCACCTCGGACAACGCGCATCAGTCAACGGCTCGACGCTCGCGATCATCCCCGACGCGGGGCTCGTCAACGGGGCACGCCAGACGGTGATCGGCGTGCGCGGCATCCAGAACTCGACGGACACGCTGTATCAGCAGATTCTCGATGACACAAAACCCAAGTATCCGCCAGTGTCCCTCTCGACGCTGCTGGGCGACACCAGCAGCAGGGGTCTCTTCAACACGGCGGCAACGATCCCCGACGTTTTCACGCGCGCGGCGTGGGACGAGCGCGTCTCGAAGGCGATCGACGAGGCGAGCCAACAGCGCACTGTTGTTGGCGATTGGGTGCTGTCCGACAGCCGCGCCAGTGCGCCACCCAGGGCGTCGCTGAAAGCTGAGCTTCGGCAACGCTATTTCGACGACTATGCACGCGCATGGCAGGCGTTTCTCAACAGCATCCGCTGGCAGCCTGCCCCGACGCTCTCCGGTACGGTCGACCAGCTCACGCTGCTCGGCGACCCGCAGCGTTCGCCGCTCGTCGCATTGATGAATGTCGTCGTCTACCAGGCTGGTACAGGCGCATCGACCCAATCGCTATCGGACTCGCTGATCAACAAGGCGCAACAGCTCGTGGGCGCCGCCGAGAAGGATCCGTCGAAGATTGCCCAGCCGCAAAACATGGCGCCGCTCGCCGCCGCATTCGATCCCTTGTTGCGGCTGACAGGCAGCGAGCTGGCCACTGGAACCGCCGCCAACAGCAACAGCCAGGCCTCAGCGCAGATGGCCGCAACAGGCGATCTTGGCCTGCCGCGCTACATGGAACGCGTCACCGCCATGCGCCTGAAGCTGCAGCAGATCATGATGGGCAATGACCCGGACGCGCTGTCACGCGCTGCAGCGCAAGCCGTGCTGCAGGGCAAGACCTCGGATATTGCCGATAGTCGTGACTACGCAAGCCGCGTGGCCGCGAGTCTCGGGCAGCAATGGGCGGGTTTCGGCGACCTGTTCCAGCAGCCGCTCGACCAGACCTGGCAGGTCGTCCTGCAACCGGCGGCATCGAGCCTGAACGAGACCTGGCGCAGCGGCGTTCTCGCCGACTGGAACCGGAACTTGGGTGGCCGTTATCCATTCGCCGATTCCGACAACGACGCCTCGTTACCCGAAATGGCGCGCTTCATGCGCCCGGACAGCGGCGTCATTGCCCAGTTCGTGGCGACGCAGCTGGCGGGTGTCGTCGAACGGCAGGGCGATCGCTGGGTTCCCGCGCAGGGATCGGACCATAACTCGCTGACGATCGACCCAGCCTTTCTCGCCGCGCTGAACACGCTGATGCGCGTGTCGACCTCGCTCTTTCCATCGGGCGATGCGCGTGTGGGCTTCGAGCTGCGCGCGGTGTCGACGCCCGGCGTCACCGACACGAAGTTCGTCCTGGCCGGCCGGGAGCTCCATTATTTCAACCAGAAGGAAGAGTGGACACCCTTCATCTGGCCAGGCGATACGCTCGAGAACATCTCACGTATCGAGTGGCAGACGCAGGAAGGCGGACTTCGGTCGACCCTCGATACGCAGGGCCGCTTCGGACTGATCCGTCTGCTTGAGCGCGCGAAGGTCACGCCGCAGGACAACGCACGCTATCTGCTTGTCTGGACGCCAGACCAGAGCGAGGGCATTCCATTGAAAGCTCAATTACGCAGTGAATCCGGGGCGGGTCCGCTCGACGTACTCGCGCTGCGGCATTTCTCCCTGCCACAGCGGATCTTCCTGGCCGGCTCGTCACGGGGCGCGCGGACGCAGCCGTTCAGCGGGCCGCCGCCGTTACCGGCAGTCATGCTGGAATCCGCGAGGCTCGCGGAGGTGCCGCTTCCCACAGGATGGCCAGACAGCACCAGCCGGACAGACAGCGCTGACCGCGTCTCCGTGCAAGCAGGCGCCGACCCGGCGGCAGCGGCCAATACGCCGAAACGGACGCGGACGCGACCCGATACGTCCGAAGTCACGGAAAGCCGGGCGAAACCTGCGGCCAGCGAGTCGGCGGTGACGACGACATTGACATCGACAGAATCGGATGACGGCACACCGCTGTCCGATTCGAAGCCCCCCGAGGCATTCCGGCTGAAATCCGCCCTGACCCACACACATCGTCTGCCGGCCGATGCATTTGCTGATTGAGGTCAACCCGTGCTGACTGATTTCGTCAAGAACCTGCTGGGCACGAACCCGGCGCCTTCGTTTCCGCCTGCGCGAACCGACGTCTGGTCGTCGTGGCTTGTGCCATTTCCCGGCGAACAGTCCTGCGGCCGGGATCCCGGCTATGAGGACGCGTTCTTCGAACTGAGGGACGAAGCAGCAAAGCTCACAGGCATCGACGACGCCCTGATCGTGCGGTCGTGCGAACAGCTGATCCGGGAAACCGGCAAGGACCTGCGTGTGGCCGGCTACTACACTTTCGCGCGCTTGCGCCAGGACGGGCCGGCCGGCCTGGCGGACGGCCTGGAGTTGAGCGCGGCGCTGGTCGAGCGTTTCGGCGAAGCCCTGCTGCCGGCCCGTGCTGAAACGAAGAAGGGTGCGCTCGAAATGCTCGCGACCACGCGCATGGTCGATCTGCTGGAAAGCCGGGGTGAGTTCGCCCCGGCGGACCTCGAACGCGCACTCGCGGCGCTCAACCTGCTGGTCGCGCGCACCGGCGAGTGGCCCGAAGCGGCGCGCCCGAACCTGCAACCGCTCATCGCCCGCTTTGAACGCAACGGCGAATCTCCGTGCGGCTCCAATCCGGAAGCGAACGCCACACAGCAGACATCGCAAGGGGCCACGGGCAAGGCCACCGGCACCGTGTCATCCACGCGCGATCTGCTGGATCAGGCGCGCACGATGGCGACATGGCTGCGCGATCAGGAAAACGGCTACCTGCCGTCGGTACGGCTCGTGCGCAGCGTGCGCTGGGACACGTTGCACGAAGCGCCGCCCGCCGATGCGCAGTTGCGCACGCGCCTCGTCCCACCGCGCCCTGAACTGCGGCAGCAGATGAAGCGGCTCGTGCTGCAGAAGCACTGGCACGAACTGCTCGAACGCGTCGAAGGCGCATTCATGGAAGGTGTGAATCACCTGTGGTTCGATTTACAGTGGTTCCAGCATGTCGCACTCGACCATGTCGGCGCGCCGCACAGTGCCTGGCGCGAACTGCTGCGGGCGGATTTCGCGCTTTTTCTCGAACGCCTGCCGAGCATCGAGCGGCTCGCATTCAACGACGGTACGGCGTTCGCCGACGACACGACGCTCGAATGGATCGCACGGCATGCAGTCGTCCGCGACCTCGAAGCGGGCGAGACAGTCGCGCCGCTACCGGTCTCGGCCGACAGGGACGACGGCGCAACCGGCGACTGGCCCGAGATCGAGGCGCAGGCGCGGGATCTCGCCGCAAGCCAGAGCCTCGAAGCCGCATTCGCGTGGCTCGAAGCCCTCCCCGGCCTCAGGACCGAACGTCAGCGCTATCTGCAACGTTTCGTAATGGCGCGCCTCGCCGATCACGCAGGCCGCACCGATACCGCTTTGCCACTGCTGGCCGAACTCGACGCCGCCACGCAAACCGTGCCGCTCGCGCGCTGGGAGCCCGCACTCGCCTTCGAGGTGAAGCACCAGTTGATCAAGGCGCTGACAGCGATGAGCAGCCGCAAGGACGCGGACAAGCCGGCGCTCGCGCGACGCATCGATCAATTGCAGGGCGAGCTGACCGTGCTCGACCCGGCGCGAACCCTCGCGCTCTAACAACAACGAGTTTTCATGAACCAAGACGATTCGATCCTGCGCTACTACGAAGCTGAAATGCGCTATCTGCGCGAGTCAGGCAAGGAATTCGCGCGGGCACACCCTGATCGCGCACGCATGCTCAATCTCGATCGCGTTGGCGATCGCGATCCATTCGTCGAACGCCTCTACGAAGGCTTCGCATTCCTGACGGGGCGTTTGCAGCAGAAACTCGACGACGAGCTGCCTGAACTGACCGAGGGACTCGTGAGCCTTCTGTGGCCGCACTATCTGCGCATGATTCCGTCGCTGTCGATCGTGGAACTGATCCCGCTTGCCGAAAAGCTGCAGAAGACGGAAACGGTGCCAGCCGGCGTGCCGGTGCGCTCGGCGCCGATCATGACGCCGTCGCCCGGCACAGAAGCCGCGACGCCCAAAACCGTCCAGTGCGTCTATCGCACAACGCAGGCCGTGACGCTGCAGCCGGTGCACCTCACGCACGCGGGGCCAGACGTGCGCCATGACGGGCGCTCGGTGATCCGGCTGCGCTTCGGGATCGACCACTCGACGCGGCGTGAGGCCACCGATCTGTCGAGACTGCGCCTCTATCTGAACGCGGATCTGCCGACGGCATTCGCGATACACCTCGCGCTCACACGGCAGGTCGATTCGATTTCCTGGCGCATTCCTGAGGCCCATCAAGATAGCGCGGCCGGCGAAGCGCGTCTGCTTGATGGCGTGACCATCGAACCCGCTGGCTTTACCACTGAAGAGCGCCTGTGGCCAAAAGCCGAAGCGGCCTTTTCCGGCTTTCAGCTCCTGCTCGAATACTTCTCTTTCCGTGAGAAATTCCTGTTCGTTGATCTTTGCGGTCTGCATGTCGCGAAGCTGCCGGCCAACGCGTTCAGCTTCGAACTGGAAATTCTGCTCAGCCACAGCTACCCGTCCGACCAGCGCTTCACGGCGGAAAACGTGCGACTCTTCTGTACGCCGGTCATCAACCTGTTTCCGCTCGACGCCGAGCCGATCGACGTCAACCACCACGAAACAGCGTACCGGATCGTGCCCGCGGGCCACCACGGCGCCAACGTCGAAACCTACTCGGTCGACGCGATCGAATCGTTCGATCATGCCAACGCGGAGCGTTACGAATATGTGCCGTTCGCCACCTTCCGGCACCGCGGCGGTATGTTGCGCCATGAAGCGCCGGAGCGGTACTTTCATACGCGCGTGAGGCAGGGAGTGACAGGCCTGCATGACACGTGGGTCATCCTCGGCGGCCACGCGTGGGAGTCGCTGAAAGATCTGCCGGCAGAAAATCTGTCGGTGCGCGTGACGGGCACCAACGGCATGCTGCCGCGCAAGGGTCTGCGCGAAGCGAGCATCAACGAACTCGGTGAGAGCACGCCGAACCTGTCGGCCGTGCGCAATCTGGCGGCGCCGACGCTCCCGCTTTATCCGCCGACGGACGACCGCTTCCAGTGGCGGGTACTGTCACACCTCGCGCCGAACTTCCTGTCGATGATGGACGCGGAAGTCTTACGCGGCGCACTCGCGCTCTACGACTGGACCCATGGCGAGCTGAACCGCCGGCGCCTCGCGGGCATTCTGCACGTGTCGGAGCAACTGCTCGAAGAGGTGTCGGGTGGTTCGGTCGAACGGGGTGTACTGATTGAAGTCACACTCGACAGTCACGCCTTTGCGGGCGAAGGCGACGTGATGCTGTTCGGTGAATTGCTGCACCGGTTCTTCGCGCTGTACGCGGAAATCAATCTGTTCACGAAGCTCGCGCTTGTCAGCCTGCCGTCGCAACAACGCACTGAATGGCCGCGCAGCAAGACGCTTCGCTCCCCGCTATGAAACCGCGAGACATCTCCAGTCTTGAACCGCTGGTCGAGGCGCTGCTCGCCCGCGCGCCGAAGATGAACTTCATGCAGTTGTGCCAACTGCTCGAAGTGCGCGTACCAGAGCGCCCCGGTTTCGGTACACGTGATACGCCCGAACACGAACCCGTGAGATTTCGCCCGCGGGCTCGCGTCGGTTTTCCGGCCGGCGAAATCGCCTCAGTCGAGTTTGACGAAGACGGCGCGACATACGGACCCGACGCCCCGCCAACCGTGCGCACGACCTTCATGGGCCTGTACGGCGTGGACGCTGCCATGCCCTCGCACATGATCGACGACATCGTGCTGCGCACGGAAGGACACGAAGCGCTCGAAGCGTTTCTCGACCAGTTCAATCACCGGATTGCCACGCTGCTGTATCGCGCGTGGAAGAAGTACCGTTATCCGGTCGGCTTCCGCCCGGGTGGCACTGACGCGCATTCGCGCAAGCTGCTGTCTCTGGCAGGTTTCGGCTGGGGCGAGAAGCCGGCGCGCGCTGGTCTGCCGGACTCGCGGGTACTGGCGTTGCTGGGGTTACTGATCCAGCGTACGCGTACCCCTGAAGGTCTTGCTGGCGTCGTCGCGCTCGCCGTGCCGGGTGTCGATGTTCGCGTCGACGAGTTTTTTCCGACGCACAAGGGGGCGGGCAAGCCTCAACCGCTCACGTCCAAAGCCAACGTGGATGGCGTGAGGGGCGAAGACCCACGCCGCGGTCTCGCCAGCGGCTACGTGCTAGGCACGCGCCTCGCGTATCGGAGCCGGGCCGCGCGCGTGACGTTGCGGCCCGCGTCTGCCGAACAGGCTCACGATCTGTTGCCGGGCGCCTCGCTGCATCGCGAGCTGATGGCCTTTATCCGCCTCTACGCCGGGACGAAGGCCGACGTGTTCTTACGCATGGAAGTGTCGTCGCGAATTGCCCCCGCACCGATAATCGGTGCAGTGCACGAAGGTCCGCAGCCGCGCCTCGGCTGGACCACCATTCTCCCTTCAGACGCCGAACGGCTGATCACCATTCCGCTGGGTTCTTACGAAGCGTTTCCGGCGCCCGCGCCGAACCCGTTCCTCGCGTCGCCAGCCTGACTCTGGAGTACTCATGCCATTCCGCCCGATTGCGAAAAACGCCATCCTCCTTGCCGCTGGTTTGCTGCTCAGCGCATGTGGTGCATGGCAGGCTGTGTCGGACTCGACCTCCAGCGCGTATCACGCCGTCTTCTATAAACAGGTCAAGGTCCTGAACGTCGACCTCACCGCGCGCGCCTCACTCAATCCCGACGAAGCCATGCGCTCGACGTCAGTCGCCGTGCGCGTGTACCAGCTCAAGGATCGCAAGCGCTTCGACAAGGCTTCCTATGACGATCTGCTGAAGAACGACAAGACGGTCCTCGCGGAGGATCTGCAGGCCAACATCGCGACTGTCGTGAACCCGGGCGGGTCTGCCAGCGTGTCGCAGCCGCTGCAGCCCCATACGGAATACGAGGGCGTCGCGGCGTTCTACCGCGACCCTGACTCAAAGGGTGACTGGCGTCGAGTTGTGCCGAAGAAATCGCTCCCGGTGGATGCGCCACTGAAACTGGAACTGGTCGACCGGGAACTGGTGGCAACCACGGACCCTGTCAAATCGAGGCCGGATCAATAGAGGGCAGCGCGAACCGTCGATGCTGCCTCGCGAAGCTGCCGCTGTGCCGTCCCGCACAGCGGCGACGCGAATAGACCACCAGGCAAGAGGAAAGACCAACGCCGCAGGCAAGCCCCTTAGGAGAGATCCAGCGGATTCACATGCCAGATCTCACGCGCATATTCCCCAATGGTCCGATCGGACGAAAACCATCCCATCCCCGCTACGTTTTCAATCGCGCTTTCCGCCCACGCCCGCGGATTACGAAAACGCTCATCCACCTCGTTCTGCGCCTTCGCAAAAGCCGCGAAATCCGCCAGCACCATGTAGTGATCACCCCAATCCACCAAGGTGTGGAAGATATCCGAGAACCGCAGCGGATCGTCCGGTGAGAAGAACCCCGTGCGAATCTGATCGAGCGCCATCCGCAATTCCGGATTTTCTTCGTATAACTGACGAGGCCGATAGCCGCTCGCGCGCAGGGTGTCCACCTCGTCAGCCGTGTGACCGAAAATGAAGATGTTGTCCTTGCCGACTGCATCGCAAATCTCGATGTTCGCGCCGTCCATCGTGCCGATCGTCAATGCGCCATTCAACGCCAGCTTCATGTTGCCCGTGCCCGACGCCTCCGTGCCCGCCATCGAAATCTGTTCCGACAAATCCGCCGCCGGAATGATCAGCTCCGCTACGCTCACGCCGTAGTTCGGCACAAATACCACCTTCAGGCGATCACCAATCAACGGATCGTGATTCACCTTCTCGCTCACGTCGCCAATCAGCTTGATGATGGTCTTCGCCATCCGGTAAGCCGACGCCGCCTTGCCCGCAAACATCACCACGCGCGGCACCCATTCGCGTTCCGGGTTCGCGCGGATCTGGTTGTAGCGGACGATCACATGCAGCACGTTCAACAACTGCCGCTTGTATTCATGAATGCGCTTCACCTGCAGATCGAACAGTGCATCCGGATCGAATGAAATCTTCGTGTGATGCGCAAGCCGTTGCGCGAGGCGCAGCTTGTTCTGCCGCTTCGCCTCGCGAAACGCGTCGATAAATCCTGTGTCGTTGCGCAGGTCGCGCAGCTGGCCCAACTCGAACAGATCGCGGCGCCACTGCGTGCCGATCTGCCCGTCGATCAACGAGGACAGCGACGGACTCGCCTGCGCGAGCCAGCGGCGTGGCGTAATGCCGTTGGTGACGTTGGTGAAGCGCTCGGGATAGATGCGCGCGAAATCCGCGAAAATATCGCGCGTCATCAGTTGCGAATGCAACTTCGACACACCATTGACCTTGTGGCTCGCCACGATCGCCAGATACGCCATCCGCACGCGCCGTTGGCCGTATTCGTCGACGAGAGAAATGCGCCGGATCATCTCCGCGTCGTGACCGGAATGCTCGCTGACGTGCTTCAAAAACTCCGCGTTGATCTCGAAGATGATTTCAAGGTGACGGGGCAGCAGCCGCGCCAATGTTTCGACGTCCCAGGTTTCCAGGGCTTCCGGCATCAAGGTGTGATTGGTGTACGAGAACATCTGCTGGATATGCTTCCAGGCCTTGTCCCATGGCACGTGATGCACATCGACCAGAAGCCGCATCAGTTCGGGAATGGCCAGCACCGGATGCGTGTCGTTCAGATGCACCGCCACTTTCTCCGCAAAACGCCCGAACGTGCTGTGCGTGCGCTGATATCGGCGGATCAGATCCTGCATCGTCGCCGACACGAAGAAGTACTCCTGGCGCAGCCGCAGTTCGCGACCAGCCGGCGTCGAATCGTCCGGATACAGCAGGCGTGAGACGTTTTCCGACATGTTCTTCGCGTCGACTGCACTGCGATAGTCACCACGGTTGAACGCCGAAAGGTCCAGCTCTTCCGTGGCGCGCGCCGACCACAGTCGCAGCGTGTTGGTCGCGCTGGTCGCGTAGCCGGGAATCACCGTGTCGTACGCCATCGCGTTCACGTGCTCCGTGTCGATCCATTCGACATGCTCGCCACGCTGCACGGTGCGTCCGCCGAAATGCACCAGATACTGGATCTCGGCACGCGGAAATTCCCAGGGATTGCCGGCACGCAACCAGTAGTCCGGCGCTTCGACCTGCTCGCCATTGACGATCTGCTGACGGAACATGCCGTACTCGTAGCGAATGCCGTAGCCGAAACCGGGAATGCCGAGCGTCGCCATCGAATCCAGGAAACAGGCGGCAAGGCGTCCCAGGCCGCCGTTGCCGAGCGCGGCGTCCGGCTCGAGATCGGTCAAGGCTTCCATATCGACGCCGAGGCCCGCGAGTGCCTCGCGCATCTGGTCATAAATGCCGAGCGCCAGCAACGCGTTCGTAAAGGTGCGGCCGATCAGAAATTCCATCGACAGGTAGTACACGCGCTTCACATCCTGCTCGTATTGCAGGCGCGTGGTTTTCATCCAGCGTGCGACCAGCCGGTCGCGGACCGCCAGCGCGGCGGCGTGCAGCCAGTCATGCGGCCGCGCCGTGACGGCGTCTTTACCGACGCCATACATCATGCGGTTGGAAATAGAGCGCCGTAGCGCATCGACAGTGCTGTTGAGCTGGTCAAACTCCAGATCCACGGCTGTCATTGAAGCCTCCGGTCAAAGCGACGCAGCACACGCGAACCGCACAGTTGACGGACGGGAGGCGCGTGCCGGTCAGGCGGGTAAATAGTCAGAGTACGACATTTGCAGCATTCCGTCAGGACGGCGCCGAAGCGCCGACGTCTCGAACGCGCCGACCGGCGCGGTCCTGCAGGGCAGCTCAAGGACGCCGCGCGCACAGATACGGTGCAGGCGCGCCTCATTTGTCCGGCCGGTCTGCACTAGTATGGAAGATGAAGACGACAGCTTGACGACCCCCTGCGCTGCACGCCAAAGCGTCGTGGCTGCCGGCCTCATCCTGCTCCAACGGAGGTCCAGATGAACGCACAATCCATGCTCGGAATGTTCCATGCCCAGGAACTGCTGATGGTTTCGATGATTCGTGCGCTGCCTCCGGAAATGCGCCGCAAGATCGCCGATGAGTTTCAGGAGCAGGTCGAACTGGCCGAAGCACCGCATCTGAGCTCGGGACACGAGCGCGACACCACGGAGGCATTCAAGGCACATATCCGCAAGCTGTCGATCTTGCTGGCTTCGTTCAGTTGAACCGGCCTTTAGGTGGGCCGCGCCCGGCATACATGCTCGTGACTGAGTGATACTCGCGGCGCTCCGTTCTGGAGACAGTGTGTGTCGTGGTCTTGTCTATGCGACGGCCGCGCGGATGGGTGGGCGCGTTGCCGGCTTGACCGTTAGTTGCGTTATTTGGAGCTGCCGCCGCCCGAAATCTGGCGGCTCCGCTGCCGGGCCGCCAGCAGAATTTCACAAGCTCTGTAACAATCACTTCATTCGCCACACGCGGGGCGTCGCGCCGGTCAATTCAACCGTACGCCCTGCGCTCCATTAATCCGTGCAACTGCATTGATTCTGCGAGACGCCGCCCACAGCGGACATCTCCTGGAAGTACACGCACCCGCCGACGAGCCCGCCTTGTCCGAGAACACCCCGCCCTCCGCCGATTTCGCGCCTCTCGCGGACGCGCCCATGTCCGCGAGCAATCGCCGCGCAATGGCCGCGGTCATGCTGGCCGTCGCGCTGGCGACGCTCGATACCGCCATCGCCAATACCGCGCTGCCTGCCATCGCCGCGGACCTGCATGCCGCGCCTGCCGCCTCGGTATGGATCATCAACGCCTACCAGCTGGCCATGGTCGCGACCTTGCTGCCGCTGGCGGCGCTCGGGGACATCCTCGGTCACCGGCGCATCTATATCAGCGGCATCGCGCTATTTACGCTTGCCTCGCTGGCCTGCTCGCTCGCCGGCACGCTGCCGCTGCTCGCCGCCGCGCGCGTGCTGCAGGGCCTCGGCGCGAGCGCCATCATGAGCGTCAATACCGCACTGATTCGCTACCTGTTTCCGCCGCATCGGCTCGGGCGCGGGCTCGGCCTGAATGCGCTGGTGGTAGGCGTGTCGTTCGCGGTTGGGCCGACCGTGGCCTCGCTGATCCTGTCGCTTGCGACATGGCCGTGGCTGTTTGCGGTCAACGTGCCGCTCGGCGTGGTCGCGCTCGCGTTTGCATTGCCCGCGCTGCCGCAGACGACCCGCGGCACGCACAACTTCGACCGCGTCGCCGCGCTCCTCAACGTGATCACCTTTGCGGCGCTGATCTTTGCGCTCGGCGAAGCGGCGCAGCGCGAGCCCGCGCAATATGTGCTGAGCGCCGCGGCGGTTGCCGTCGTGTTTGGGCTGTTACTGATGAAGCGCGAAGCCGGTCATCCTTCGCCCATGCTGCCCGTCGATCTCTTCAAATTGCCGGTGTTCGCGCTATCCGCGGTGACTGCGGTGTGCTCGTTCGCGGCGCAAGGGTTGGCCTTTGTGTCGCTGCCGTTTTACTTCGAGGATGTGCTGCATCGCACCCAGGTCGAAACGGGTTTTCTGATGACACCGTGGCCGGTGGTGGTCGCGCTGGCCGCGCCCTTCGCGGGACGGCTGTCGGATCGCTATCCGCCGGGGCTGCTCGGCGCGATCGGTCTTGCGATCCTCGCCATGGGGATGGCTTCGTTGGCGCTGTTGCCGCCCCATCCGCACGTGTTCGATATCGCGATTCGCATGTCCGTATGCGGCGCCGGCTTTGGCTTCTTCCAGTCGCCGAATCTGAAAGCGCTGATGGCGAGTGCACCGCCCCATCGCAGCGGCGGCGCGAGCGGCATCATTGCGACGGCGCGCCTGCTCGGACAAACCACCGGCGCCGCACTGGTGGCCTTGAGCTTCGGGATTGCCGGCCGGCACGGGCCGACCGTGGCGCTAAGCACCGGCGCCGTGTTTGCCGGCGCGGCGAGCATCGCGAGTGGACTGCGGCTGTTCGCGCCGTCGCATCGCGCGGCGGGTGGCGCGCAAACGCCGGCGAAGTAGTGGGCAACAAAAATGCCCGCTCATGCATGCGTGCATGAGCGGGCATTTTGCGAGCGGGTGAAACACGTTTGGGCGCCTGGCTGCAAGCCGTGCGCGAGGCAAGCGCCAAGCGCCCCGCCGCCCTCAATGCGCGGCGAAATACCCTTTCACTGCGGCGACGAACGTATCGATATCCGCGCGTGACACATCCATATGCGTCACGAAACGCGACGCGTACAACATTTGGGTGAGGATGCCCCGCTCCTTGAGCCAGGCTTCCAGCGGCACGCAATGCTGCGTCGGAAACTGCGCAAACACCATATTGGTGGCTTGCGACTGCACCTTGACCTGCTCGATCTGTGCAAGACCGGCTGCCAGATGTGCGGCGTTGGCGTGATCGTCAGCGAGGCGTTGGACATTGTGATCCAGCGCGTACAGGCAGGCTGCCGCCAGCACCCCCGACTGCCGCATGCCGCCGCCCAACACCTTGCGCCAGCGATGCGCGCTCTGCAGCAGATCCTTGCTGCCCACCAGCACCGAGCCGACCGGCGTGCCCAGCCCTTTCGAAAAGCAGATCGACACGGAATCAAACGGCGCGCATAGCGCTTCGAGCGACTGTCCGGACGCGACCGCCGCGTTGCACACGCGCGCGCCGTCGAGGTGGGTTGCGAGACCGCGCTCGCGCGCCAGTTGGACCGCTTCGGCCACGTAGCCCGCCAGCAGCACCTTGCCGCCAATCGTGTTTTCGAGCGCGAGCAGGCGCGTGCGTGCGAAGTGATCGTCGATCGGTTTGATGGCCGCGACAATCTTGTCGAGCGGCAGCGAACCGTCCGCCGCGTTCTCGATGGGCTGTGGCTGGATGCTGCCCAGCACCGCCGCGCCACCGCCTTCGTATTTGTAAGTATGAGCCGCCTGGCCGACGATGTACTCGTCGCCGCGGGCACAATGCGCCATCAGCGCGGCGAGGTTGCTTTGGGTGCCGCTCGGGAAGAACAGCCCGGCTTCCTTACCCGTGCGCTCGGCCACGGTGGCTTGCAGACGTATGACTGTGGGGTCGTCGCCCCAAACATCGTCGCCTGTTTCGGCGGACATCATGGCGGCCAGCATCGCCTGACTCGGACGGGTAACGGTATCGCTGCGCAGATCGATCATGGGTGATTCCTGTTTGAGAGCGCCAGATCCGGCCCATTCTTCGC
The DNA here is from genome assembly GCF_036488795.1 of Paraburkholderia sp. Taxonomy (GTDB): domain Bacteria; phylum Pseudomonadota; class Gammaproteobacteria; order Burkholderiales; family Burkholderiaceae; genus Paraburkholderia. Next base: position 15,634 of record NZ_DASXHA010000037.1, on the reverse strand, counting down.
AGGAGGCGTGGGCGGCGACGCAGGAACCAACGAGTGTATTTCATATTGGCGCCGCGCCGAAAACCGCTGAGCGATATCCGCAAGCGCAGTATGGTCTCCACGGAGATGCAATCCGACATGCAGCGACCCTATGTCACAGTCGCTCAAACCGAAGCGTGGCAGCGTCACACTCCAGCCGCACCCGTATCTCGCTAGTGGGCGCGGGGTCATGACAAACGCAGCGGATGTGACGCGCTGACGAGCACGTCACATCCCATCGCACAGGATTCCCTCCTCAACCGCCGTTCTTCGGCAGCCACGCCAGCGGATCGACCGGGTGACCGTCCTTGCGGACCTCGAACTGGATCGAGCCGATACCGCGGCTGTCGGACCCCACCTGGCCGATGGTCTGCCCTTGCGTAACGGCGTCGCCTTCCTTGACCAGCAGCGTGCTGTTCTGACCGTAAGCGGTAATCAGCGAGTCGTCGTGCTTGATGATGATGAGCGGCCCGTACGCTTCAATGCCGCTGCCTGCGTACACCACGCGCCCGGCGGCGGCGGCCTTCACCGGATCGCCGACGCGACCGCCGATCACGATTCCTTTCGAATTCGCCACTCCGAAAGGTTTGAGAACCGGACCTCGCAGCGGCCACATCAGCGTAATCTGCTGCGCGGCCGCACCCGGAGCGCCGGGCGTGCCGGGCGCGGGCGGCGCGACGGCCGCGACGGGCGGCGCCACGCGCAACACTTGCCCGGCGTTCACGTTGACGTTCGGCAGCAAGCCGTTCCAGCGCGCCAGATCCTGCGGCCGCTGGCCGAACGCCGCGGCAATACTGGCCAGCGTGTCGCCCTGATTGACGCGGTAGTAACCCGCGGCCACCGGCGTCAAAGGTGCGCCGCCGCTTGCCTGGGTCGTCGCGGACACGCCGTTGTAGCTCTGAGACGTGTTCTCCCACGGCGTTAGCGTACAACCGCTCAGCGCGGCCACCAGCATTGCCGCAACCAGAACCTGCGAACCCGTACGCTGGGACTTTTCTGTCATCTGATCATCCTCGCTACAGTCAATCAATCTTGAGCGCCGGCCTGTCAGCCTCGGAACAGCCCGAAAACCAGCCCGGAAACCAGCCCGAAAAGCCGGCCGCTGATGGCCTCGCCGCCGTCGCCTTACAATCCGTCAAACGCTGCCTTCAGACTCGATCACGAGGATGCGCGCCTCGCCCACCGGATACGCCACATGCTCGGTGCCGACCGAGGCATGGAACACATCGCCCGTCTCCAGCATGGCCGAGTGCTCGCGCCCCGCTTCGCGGTAGCGCATCTCGACCCGGCCATCCAGCACGGCGAACACTTCCTCGCCGTCGTTGATGTGCCATGTGTACGGCTGATCCGTCCAGTGCAGGCGCGTCGTAATACCGCGCATGTTGGCGATCTCCAGCGCACCCCATGCCCGCTCCGCCGTAAACGCCCTGCTGCGAATGATCTTCATCGTGACTATGCCTACTGAATGAGCCGGGCCGCCGTGCGCCGCGACCGCACCACGCAGGCCATATCCGGCGGACAAATCTGCATGCGCCATTATAGGGCGCGTGCATCGGGCGGCATGCTGGGCGCCGCACTAACGGTAATGACGCGTATTTGTGTGAGCATTGAATACCTCCGAGGCTCGCCTATACTGGGTCTTGCTGATGCAGCGCAAAAGCGCGCCACCCTGCGGCACACAACGCGCACAGCGCGCAAACCGCTCGCCGCAATGCCCTGTCCGTGAGGAGCTCCGGGATGAACAAAGCCACGTTTCTGGCCGTGCAGCTAAACGTCGAAGATATCGCTGCGTCACCGGGGTTGGTCGAATTGCTGAACACCCACCTCATCTTCGCAGCGGACGTGGCCGAAGCGGCCGACGCGCTCGTTCAACTCGCCAGCATTGCCGGTCTGTCGAGCGGCGTCGAAGCCAGCGTCGAAATTCCCGCGCTGGCCCTGGAGCGGCTGCGCGAAGCACTCGACAACCTGAGCGGCTACGACGAATCGTGGCTGCTCGCGCTCGAGCCGAGCCGCGCGCTCTTCGACGATATCGCGCGACGACATCGCAGCTTGCACTGAGCCTTGCTGCTACGGGCGCCGGCGGCTGCAGCGCCCCTTCGCATTCGTTCACCGCACGCTCCGCCTTGCGGCCCGGCATGTTTTCCGGTCGGCGCCGCCTCGCGGTGTCGGGCGAGACACTCTTGAGGAACTGCCGTGAAAAGTCTCCTGAACCGACGCAGCGCATTGCTCGCCACTGGCCCCTCTCACCTCGTACAGGTGACCCGCGACGCCGATACCCAACCGCCCGCCGAGCCGCCGCCCTCCGCTGCGCCCGCACCTGCCGCCGCGCCGGCGGAGCCGGCCCGTCCGGTTACCACGCTGCGGCCGGTGCCGGTGGTGCCGTCACCAGTGACCGGCCGGCCCGTGCAGATCGCCGACACGGCCGAACTCGAGTGGCTCGCCGAGGAAGAAGCTTTGCAGCCGTTCCGCGTGTTCCGCAGTTTCGACTACTCGGTCAGCCTGTTGTTCCATGCCCGCGAACTGGCCTATTACATCGCGCTGTATCAGGACGGCTCGCTCTGGCGCGCCTTGAAGGCCACCGACCTCGACGCCGCCGAAGCCGCCTTTCATCATTACGAAGAGCAAGCCACGCGCCTGTCGGATGGCGAGACGCGCCGCGCGCAACTCGCCGCGCAGAACGAACAGCTTGCGCGGATGATCGCGCAATCGGAGGCTCAGGCGGAGCGGCTGCGTTGTGACTTGCAGCGAAGTGCGGCTCAGGAGCAGTCGGTGACGGGGCGGCAGCATCAGGTGCGCAAGGAGGTCGCGCAACTGGAGGCGCAGCGCGTGGCCGCGCAGGCGCAATTGAACAAGGCGCACCGGCAGATTCACCAGCTCCACGTGACCAGCAACGAGGGCGTGCCGCATCTGCATAGTCGGTGAGTCCGGTCGCGCGCGCGGCTCGCGGTCTCGCCGCGCAATCCGCGCCGACAGAGCGTCAACGTAAAACGCCGGCCAGCATGTCTGGTCGGCGTTTTTTATTGTGCTTTACGTTGCTTCACGACATGGCCCGCCGCGAGCTACCCCGATGCCCGCCCGCACGACCACGCGACGGCTGCAATGAACCTCCGGATCAGTGACCGAAGTAGACCGTGCCGGGGCCACTCGTCTGTACGGGGCGAGCCGCGCCGAAGTCCACTGATCCCGCACCTGGCGCGCCGTAGCCGCTGATGTTGGCCTGGGCCGAAGCGTTCTGCCCGGAGACCCGGGCTTGGGCTGCTTGAATGGCAGCCGGATAAGTCACCTTGTCACCCGAAGGCTTGTAGCCGGCCTGCTCGAGTTGGTCCAGTTGGGCGCGAACTTGCGCGCGCGTCATGGGCTGATTCGAGTCCGATTGGGCGAAAGCCGCAACCGGTGTAGCAAGGACAGCAGCAATAACGACAGCAGAGAAAACGGATTTCATGACTCGCCTCCAGAACCTGTTTGGCTCGCTTACGACACCCTGTCTTAAGCGACTCCTTACAGTCTAGCCATGGCGGGAAATAGACAAACTGGTATTCAGGACAAACTCTGTTGTGATATCAGAAATAATGCGATGAATTGACCGGTAGCTGCCCGCGAGCTTGATAGTGAGCGGCAACAAATTCCCTGTTCCGATTTGAGGCGACCCAGCAGAAACGAAAAAGCCCGTGCGCTCCTCGAAGGAGCACACGGGCTTCGTACGCTGCGTTGGCTTACGCCCAGTTCGCGTGGAAGCTACCCGGCTTGTCGATGCGTTCAAAAGTATGCGCGCCGAAGAAGTCGCGCTGCGCCTGCACCAGGTTGGCCGGCAGACGTTCCGAACGATACGCGTCGAAATACGCCACCGCCGACGCAAACGCCGGCACCGGCACGCCAGCCTTGATTGCGGCGATCACCACGTCGCGCAACGCCGCCTGGTAGTTCGAGGCGATGTCGTTGAAGTACGGATCGAGCAGCAGGTTGGCAATGGCCTTGTCCTTCGAGTAGGCGTCCGTGATCTTCTGCAGGAAGCGGGCGCGGATGATACAACCCGCGCGGAAAATCTTGGCAATCGTGCCGAAGTCCAGATCCCACTTGTACTCTTGCGAGGCCGCGCGCAGTTGCGCGAAACCCTGCGCGTACGAGATCACCTTGCTGAAGTACAGCGCGCGCCGCACCGCTTCGATAAACGCGGTGCGCTCGCCGTCGAACGGCTTGGTGTCCGGTCCCTTGATGACCTTGCTCGCCGCCACCCGCTCCGTCTTCAGCGACGACAGCACGCGCGCAAAGACGGCTTCGGTGATCAGCGGCAGCGGCGCGCCGAGGTCCAGCGCGTTCTGGCTCGTCCACTTGCCGGTGCCTTTTTGCGCCGCGCGGTCGAGGATCACGTCGACCAGGTCCTTGCCCGTCTCTTCGTCCTTCTTGCTGAAGATCTTCGAGGTGATTTCGATCAGGTAGCTGTCGAGCTCGCCCTTGTTCCATTCGGTGTAGACCTCGCCCAGTTCCTTGTTCGACAGTCCCACCACCTGCTTCAACACTGCGTAGCTTTCGGCGATCAGCTGCATGTCGCCGTATTCGATGCCGTTGTGCACCATTTTCACGAAATGGCCCGCGCCGTCCGGACCCATATAGGCCACGCACGGATCGCCGTCGGGTGCCTTGGCGGCGATCTCGGTGAGGATCGGCGCAACCAGGTCGTACGCGTCGCGCTGGCCGCCCGGCATGATCGACGGGCCCTTGAGCGCGCCCTCTTCGCCGCCCGACACGCCAGTGCCGATGAAATGCAGGCCGGCCTTGGCCAGTTCCTGATTGCGGCGGATCGTGTCGGTGAAATGCGTGTTGCCGCCGTCAATCAGGATGTCGCCCTTGTCCAGCAGCGGTTTGAGCGAGGCAATCGTGTCGTCGGTGCCCGTCCCGGCCTTGACCATCATCAGAATGCGGCGCGGTTTTTCCAGCGACTCGACGAATTCTTCAAGCGTGTACGTCGGCACCAGCTTACGGTCGGGAAACTCTTTGATCAGTTCATCCGTTTTCTCGCGACTCCGGTTGAACACAGACACCGCGTGACCGCGGCTCTCGATGTTGAGCGCCAGATTGCGGCCCATGACCGCCAGCCCCACTACGCCGATTGCCTGTTTGCCCATTTGAATTCTCCAGATTCCATGATGTCGTGATGCCGCGCCGGAACGACCATTGGCGGGGCGTCGAGGATGAAAGCATAAAAGAAATGCCTGATCGCCGCTCGCCAGGTGGCCTTTGAAGCGTACTTGCGCGGGCGCATTGCTTGCTAGCGCGAGGCCAGGCGGCTCGCGCGCTAGCGTTTCGTCAACACCAGACTGAAATTGTTCGCGGGCATGCCGATCGGCTCGCCACACTTGAACCCCTGCGCTTCTCCCAGCGCCACCACCGCTTCCATGTTGCGCACGCCCCATGCCGGATTGCGGTTGCGCAACTGCTGGTCGAAAGCCTCGTTACTCGGCGCCGTGTGGGCGCCATGGCGCCGGTACGGGCCATATAGATACAGTACACCGCCGCTGCCCAGCAGGCGTCCCGCGCCGTCGAATAAAGCCTCCGTCGCGGTCCACGGCGAGATGTGAATCATGTTGATGCAGACGACCGCTTGCGCGGCGTCGATGCCCCACGGCGCGCGCTCCACGTCGAGGGCGAGCGGCGCCCGCACATTGGTGAGCTGCTCGTGCTGCGTCCACGCGGCGATCGACGCGCGCGAGTCGGCATTGGGGTCGCTCGGCTGCCATTCGAGCCCCGGCAGCGCGGCGGCGAAGTGCGTCACATGCTCGCCGCTGCCGCTGGCGATTTCGAGCACCAGCCCGCTGGCGGGGAGTGCCTTGCGCAGCACGTCGAGAATCGGCTCGCGGTTGCGTTCGGCGGCGGGTGCGTGCTGACGCGGATCGGCAGAGGATGAGTTCGTCATTAGTAAAGGCCCGTGCGGAGACGTTCGACCAGTTCGAGGTCATAGGCGAGCGCGTCGAATGTTTCGCCGTTCAGGCGCTTGTGGATCGCGCCGGCGCTCGGCAGCTTCGCGCGTTCGACATGGCGCGCCGGATCCCAGAGTCTGGAGCGCGCCAGCGCCTTCGAGCAATGAAAATAGACCGCCTCGACGTCGACCAGCAAGACGGTGCGCGGCGGCTTGCCATCGACGGCGAAGCTTTCCAGCAACGCCGGGTCGATCGAGATGCGGCCGCGTCCATTCACGCGCAAGGTTTCGCCGACGCCTGGCACGACGAACAGCAACGCAAGATGCGGCTCGACGATGATGTTGCGCAAACTGTCGATGCGATTGTTGCCCACGCGATCGGGAATGGCCAGGGTTCGTTCGTCGATGATACGCACGAAACCAGGCGCATCGCCGCGCGGCGAACAGTCGAGCCCTTCCGGACCCGCCGTCGCCAGCAAGACGAACGGCGCGAATTCGATGAACGCGCGATAGTCCTCATTGACGTACGGAATCTCTTTGCGCACCGCGCGTTCGTGCGGCTGCCCGTAAAGCGCTTCCAGTTCTTCGATACTCGTCAGCATACTGATTCCTGTGGTTCGTCGCGGCTCGCCTTCGTTCCGGCCGTAAGCGCGCGCGGGCTTCATATTATCCGCGATCCGCCCGCGCGCCGGTGTGTAGCAAGGAGGCGGCTCATCAGCGCGGCACGCCAACCTTACAGTCAATCCAGCGCAAGACGCCCGGCCAGCGCAGCCAGCGTCTGCGCGCACGACGCCGCCACCTTCAACGAAAGCAACGGATCGGCCCGCGTGCGGCCCAGGTTGATCGCGGCGATCGGCTTGCTCATCGTTGCGGCCCACACACAAAAACGATAGCCCGAATAGACCATCAGCGACGAACCGACCACCAGCATCGCATCCGCGGCTTCGAGCGCGCGCGTGGCTGCGTCGACGCGCGTACGCGGCACGTTTTCGCCGAAGAACACCACGGCCGGTTTCAACAGACCGCCGCAGTGCGGGCACGCGGGCACGCGAAAACTGCCGAGGTCTTGCCATTCGAGGTGCGCGTCGCCGTCGGCGGCCGGCTCGGCCACGGCATCGAGCAGCGCGGGATTCTCGGCTTCGAGCGTGCGCTGAATCGACGCCCGGGTGTGCTGCGTATTGCAGTCGAGACAGGTCACGCCGCCGATGCTGCCGTGCAACTCGATCACTTCGCTGCTGCCGGCACGCTGATGCAGGCCGTCGACATTCTGCGTGACCAGTGCCGGCACATGCTGCGCGGCTTCGAGCCGGGCCAGCGCGCGATGCGCCGCGTTCGGCTGAGCCCGTGCCACCACCGGCCAGCCGATCATGCTGCGCGCCCAGTAACGCTGGCGCGACGCGATCGAACCGAGGAACTCCTGCAACGTGATGGGCGGCGAGCGTTTCCACTCGCCGTTTTCGTCGCGGTAGCCGGGAATGCCCGAGTCGGTGCTGATTCCCGCGCCGGACAACACGAACAGACGCGGATAGCGCTGCACGAAGTCATGCAGGTCGTCGAGCGCGTGCGGTTCGACGAGAGCGGGCTGGAGATCGGTCATGAGTCGGGACGCTCAGGCGGCTAAAAAGTGGTTAAAGAAGGACTTAATCTGGCGCCCCGCGCGCTCAACCCCGTCCGACGAACGGCATCTTGCTCGCCATGATGGTCATGAACTGCACATTGGCCGCCAACGGCAGATTCGCCATATGAAGCACCGCGTCGGCTACCAGTTCGACATCCATCAGCGGCTCGACGGCGATCTCGCCATTGGCTTGCGGCACGCCGCGCGCCATCCGCTCGGCCATCTCGGTGGCCGCATTGCCGATGTCGATCTGGCCGCAACAGATGTCGTACTTGCGCCCGTCGAGCGACACCGACTTGGTCAAGCCGGTGATCGCATGCTTGGTCGACGTGTACGCAATGCTGTTCGGCCGCGGCGCATGTGCCGAGATCGAACCGTTGTTGATGATGCGCCCGCCTCGCGGCGTCTGCGTTTTCATCAGGCCGAACGCGGCGCGCGTGCAGAGGAACACGCCGGTCAGATTGATATCGACGACGGCGCGCCAGTCCTCCACGCTCAGCTCGTCAATGTCGACGGGCGGCCCACCGCGGCCCGCGTTGTTGAACAGCACATCGAGCCGCCCATAACGCTGACGAATGGTATCGAACAATGCCTCGACGCTCGCTGCATCGCTCACGTCGCATGGCACCGCGAGTGCGTCCGCGCCGCGCTGGCGGGCTTCCTCGGCCACGGCATTGAGCGGCGCCTCGCGGCGGCCGGTCAGCACCACGCTATAGCCGTTTTCGAGCAGCCGACGCGCGCTTGCGCGACCGATCCCGCTGCCCGCGCCTGTAACCAGCGCAACCTTTTCCGTACCCGTCACAGCATGTCTCCTTTGAGGTGAGCCGCACGCGTTCAGCCCCGCGACGGTGGCCCTGCTGCTTACCGTCGAGCTTCGCGAACAGCGGTTTCGGATCCGCGCCATGGGCGGATCGTTCAGAGTGGATCGCCGATCGGCGGCAGATCCCGTGGATCAATGGAACGTACCACGTCTGCGCGTCGACGGCAGCGGGTAACACACGACGTAAGGCCTTCGACAGACACCCGGCTGCCTCGCAGAAATGTAAATCCACCGTTGCCGATTTAAATTGATATGTTATAACATCTCGAAATTCGCCGACCCAAGTTGCCGGACGCACGACGGACAAAGCTGGGCGCGCCAAGAGGACTTCCCACCGTTACAACTAGAAGATGAAACATCACACATTGATTGCGCGCGCCGCCTGCCTGTTGTTCGCACAGACTGTCTGCCTGCATGCACTCGCCGCGCCGGCGGATGGCCCATCGACGGCTGCGCCGTTGACGGGCACGGTCACCGATAGCCAGGGCCATGCGCTCGAAAATGCCGACGTGTCGCTGCAGGACGCCGACGGCCACACGCTCGCGCAAACCCACACCGGTCACGACGGCAGCTTCGCATTGCCCGCCGTGCAGCCCGGCACCTATGCGGTCACCGTCGGCGCGAAGGGATTCGGCGCGAATACCAGCATCGCCACCGTCGATAGCGGCGCGCCCCATCCGCTGACGGTCGCGCTCGAAAAAGGCAGCGGCATGGATGTCACCGTGCAGGCGCAGCGCTTGAACACCGCGCGCAACGGCTTGCAGCCCGCGGTCGGCGCGAGCGTCTATCGCTTCACGCAGGCCGACATCCAGGCCCTGCCGCAAGGCGACAACACACCGGTCAACCAGGTGCTGCTGCAGGCGCCCGGCGTCGCCAACGATTCCTACGGCCAGGTGCACGTGCGCGGCGACCACGCCGATCTGCAATACCGCATCAACGGCATCATCATTCCCGAGCCGATCAGCGGCTTTGGACAGTCGCTGGATACGCACATCATCGATCAGGTGAGTCTGATTACCGGTGCATTGCCCGCGCAATACGGCTATAAAACCGCGGGAATCGTCGATATCACGACGAAATCGGGCGATCTGGGTAACGGCGGCTCGATCGACGTGTACGGCGGCAGCCATCAGACCTTGCAAAGCAGCGCCGACGTCTACGGCTCGCAAGGCCCGCTCAGCTATTTCTTTACCGGCACGCTCGGCGTAAACAACCTGGGCATCGAGGCGCCGACCTCGGACGGCAGCCCGCTGCACGACCATACGCGCCAGGGCAACGGCTTCGGTTACGTGTCGTACATCATCAATCCGTTGACGCGCATCAGCGTGATGGCGGGCACGGCGGCCAATCAGTTCCAGCTGCCCAACACACCCGGACTGCCGACCAGTTTCGCGCTCGCCGGCCACACGACCTTCAATTCCGCCGACCTCAACGAAAACCAGTCGGAGTTGAACAACTTCGGCGTGATCGCGTTGCAGGGCACCAACGGCGGCAGACTCGACTATCAGGTGTCGCTGTTCACGCGTTATACGCGCACCCAGTTCACGCCGGACGAGGTCGGCGATCTGATGTTCAACGGCGTGGCGTCGAACGACTTTCGCAGCAATCAGGCCGAAGGCGTGCAGGAAGATACGACGTTTCGCCTGAACGCGGCCCACACGCTGCGCGCCGGCGTCTGGGTCGAGCAGGAGCACGCCGTGTTCAACGACAGCGTGGCCGTGTTCCCGACCGACGCCAACGGCAACCAGAGCTCCGACGTGCCGTTCACCATCAAGGACTCCGGCGCGAACACCGGCTATCTGTACAGCGCCTACCTGCAGGACGAATGGAAGCTCACCAGCAAGCTGACGCTGAATTACGGCTTGCGCTACGACGGCATGGACGAGTTCGTGCATGCGAGCCAGTTGAGCCCGCGTGTCGGCCTCGTGTTCCAGCCGACCAACGCCACCACGCTGCATGCAGGCTACGCCCGCTATTTCACGCCGCCTGACTTCGAACTGGTTGCGGGATCGACGATCAACCGCTTCGTGGGGACCACCAACCAGAGCGAAGTGTCGCAGGATAGTCCGGTGCAGCCGGAGCGCAGCCACTATTTCGATGTCGGCATCGAGCAACGCCTGACGCCGGCGCTGACCGTAGGACTCGACGCCTACTACAAGATCGCGTCGAACCTGCTCGACGAAGGCCAGTTCGGCACGGCTCTCATCGAAACACCGTTCAACTATCAATACGGCCGCGTGTACGGAGTGGAATTCACCACCAGCTACAAACAGGATCACGTGTCCGCGTATCTGAACGTGGCGTACAGCCGTGCGCAGGGCAAGAACGTCGATTCGGCGCAGTTCAATCTCAGTGCAGCCGAACTCGCGTTCATCGCGAACAACTGGGTCTTTCTGGACCACGATCAGCGCGTGACTGCGTCGCTCGGCGGCGCGTATGAGCTGGGCCAGACGACCTTCACGCTCGATGCGCTGGTCGGCAGCGGCCTGCGCAGCGGCTTCGCCAACACCGACAAGCTGCCCTGGTACGGTCAGCTCAATCTCGCGGTGATCCAGCATTTCAACGCGCCGGTGGTCGGCAAATTCGATGCGCGGCTCGTGCTGATCAACGCGATCAACAGCGTCTACGAGTTGCGCGACGGTTCGGGCATCGGTGTCGAGGCGCCGCAGTTCGGGCCGCAGCGCGCGATTTACGCCGGCCTCACCAAGCATTTCTGACGCGCGCAGCCACTGGAGTCTGACCATGCATGACTGGACCAATCTCACGGATGCGGCACGCCTCGGCGGCGCGGTCATCTATCCGCTGACGCTGCTGGCGATTGCCGCGCTGGCCATCACGCTCGATCGTGCGTATGCGTTCTGGCGCTTTGCGCGAATGCCCGCCTGGGCGCACACGCTCATGGCCGACCCCCGGCGCGGGGAGCAGGCGGCTGACGCGGAACTCGCCGTGCTGCCGGCGCAGCACGCGCTCAGCCGCATCGGCCGCCTGCTTGCCGACCGCGGTGCGCCGCTGTGGCGCATCGAATCGCGCGTCGAGGCCGCGGCCGCGCAGATCGAGCGCGACATGAGCCGCGGCCTGTGGCTGCTCGAAACCATCGTCACGGCGGCGCCGCTGCTCGGTCTGCTTGGCACGATCGTCGGCATGATGCATTCGTTCAAACTGATCGGCGGCGACGGTCTGGTCAATCCCTCCGGCGTGACCGGCGGGGTTGCCCAGGCGCTCATCGCCACCGCGATCGGCCTCGTCATCGCACTCGTCGCGCTGTTTGCGTTCAACTTCTTTTCGCGCCGCATCGACCGCCTGATGGACGATCTCGAATCGTTCGCGAACGAAGCGTTGAGCGATCTGCGTCTGAGTACCGAACGCGCTGAACGCGCCGGACAGCCGTCATGAAACTGCGGCGCTCACGCCGCTCGAAGCGCGGCCGCATCGAAATCATTCCGATGATCGATGTGATGTTCTTCCTGCTCGCCACCTTCATGCTCACCTCGCTCGCCATGCAGCGTCTCGACGCGGTGCGCATCAATCTGCCGCAAGGCCGCGCGCAACAGATGTCGCAAGACAAGCCGCTGACCCTCTCCGTGAATCAGGCGAATCAGGTGTTCATCAATCAGCAGGCGGTGCGGCTCGATCAGGTGACGCCGACCATCGCACGCCTGCTACGGCCGGATGGCAACGTCGTGGTGGCCGCCGACGATCACGCCTCGCACGGCGTGGTGGTACAGGCGATGCTCGCCGCGCGACAGGCCGGTGCGGAACACTTTCTGGTGGCCGTGCATCGTGAGTAACACGATGGAAAGATGGCTGGCGCTCGCGGATGGCCAACGCACCCGGCTGCTGCTTGCCGCGGTGCTGTCGGCTATAACGTGCCTGACTTTGCTGGCTCATACGGTGGCCTGGCTCGCAACCCGCGAATCGCCTTCCCTTAAGCCTGCGACGATCGACATGCGGCTGGTTGAAATCACGCCGCCTGCGGCACCGGTCACGCATGCCGTTGCCGCGCCGGCCGCGCCTGCTCCCGCTGCGCCAGCGGCGCCGCGCGCCATCGTCCGGCCGCAGCCGGCGGTGGCCGTGGTGCATCCGCCTGCTCAGGCGCGCAGCAAGCCGGTACCGGCACTGGCACCGGCATTGGCACCACCGCCGCATGAAGAAGCACGCTCGCCCATCGAAGCGGCGCCGGCTTCACCGGAGCCGCCAGCCTCTACCCAGGCGCAAACTTCGAGCGCAAGCGCACAAAGCGCGTCGAGCACAAGTGCGGCAACTGCCGGCAGCCACTCCGATGTGCCGCCAGCCCCATCCGGAAGCACGCAGGCACGGCTGATCTCGCAACCCATGCCGGTCCTCCCCGACGATCTGCGCGAGCAAGGCTATCAGGTCACGGCGGTTGCACACTTCAAGGTCCACACCGACGGCACGTTCGAAGTCGAACTGGCAAAGCCGACACAGAACCCGCGGCTCAACCAGATCCTGCTCGAGACGCTGCACCGCTGGCGCTTCTTTCCGGCAATGGAAAACGGACATCCGGTCGAAAGCGACCAGGACGTCCGCGTGCATTTCTCGGTGAGCTGATTCAAACCACGCGCGAACGTGCGTGTCTAGATGCGGAAGTCCGCGGCCATATCCTCGTCGGTGCGGGCTTCGAGGTCGCCGTTGCGGCACGCCTTGAGGAAGCTGTCGTAATCGCGCTCCACCTGATCCGCGTAGGCAAACGCGTAATCGGTCAACGCCTCGGCAAACTGATCGCCGCGGCCGATATACGCGCTGATCTCGATCGCCTTGCCGCTCGCCTTTGCATGAGCGCGCGCCATGACCCAGCCGCACAGTTGCGCATAGCCTTGCAGCAGGTCGTTGTCGAACAGTTCGATGTTCGCCGACAGCTTCATGTCGCGCAGTTGTCTGATGTAGAAGTGGCGCCCTGCCGGCCCGGTGGCCCAGCCGAGGAAAATGTCGCTCGCGGCCTGCAACAGCCGCTGTCCTCGTACGACGCGCTCGCCTTCATGTTTCAGCGTCGGTGCCTTGAAGTAGCGCGAAATCACCGACTGGCGCGCTTCCTTGATCTGCAGGAAGAGCGGCTTGCCCATGTGATCGGTGCTCAGCATCACGAGGCAGCGCGTCCCCACGCTGCCCACTCCCACCACCTTGAATACCAGGTCCTGCGCCGTGAAGTGACTGAGCAATTCACGCCGGTCGTGTGCCAGCGTCTTCAGATACTCCTCATACATGGGCGCCAGCAGCTTCTTCCAGTTAGTCGATTTGAACCAGGAGTCTTCCGGGTTATACAACGTGTTCGCACCGTGTACATGGAACAGTGCGGGCGGCGCATCGCGGATGATCAACTGATCGCCGACGTGCTCGCACATCTTCTCCAGCATGCTTTCGTGCGTGCGCCCCGCGGCCTTTTCCATGCCGCGTCGGACGGTGCGGCGGCGCTCCGGCGTCAGCGCCGTTTCGGCCATGCGTTCGAAGGTGATGCGCTCGTACCAGAGGTCGAGCGCGCCGCTCTGCGAATATTGCGTCATGCGATCGCGATATTCGGTGACCGCGGTCATGACGAGGTCCGAAGCAACGCCGCGGCTGAGACGCATATGGCGTGCCGCCACCACCAGACTCGCAACGAGACGCTTGAGGTCCCATTCGAACGGGCCCAGCGCCACTTCGTCGAAGTCGTTCAGATCGAACACGAGTTGCCGTTCGGGCGTCGCGAAGCCGCCGAAGTTCATCAGATGACCGTCGCCGCAGATCGGCATGACGAGGCCCGTGTTCGGAATCTCGCCCAGGTCGTGGGCCTGCACGATCGCGCTGCCGCGAAAAAAGGTGAAGGGCGACACGGCCATACGCCCGTAACGCAGCGGCACCAGTTTTTCGACGCGCCCTTCGCTACTCTGCTTGATAAGCTCGACCGGGTCGCGCTGCAGTTCGCCCACCGACCGATGACTCGAGCGCTTCGAATGCTCGCGCGCTGCCCGGCCGCTGGCTTCCCGTTCCGCGATGCTGCTGGCTTTCATGCTCTTCTCCGTTATGGTGACTCGCCGTCGCCGCGCCCCTACCCGCCTCGCGCCGCTACCGTGCCGGCGCGCCGATGGTTGTCGGCGCGCCGGGTGCACTGTTTGTTCTTCGAAGACCGCGTTACCGCCACGCTGGCAAGCGCCATCGCGATGCCGTATTAAAGCCCGCGATGAACGCGGGCGCAAGTGCGCAGACCGGATGTTGTCATGGTGGTGTCATGCGCGCGCAATCGCGTTGCGCGACAGTCGGCCCGGCCGGCGCAGCGAGCCTCACGGCGCAGCTTGCCCCATGGTGGCCGGAGACTTGATCGCACATTGCGCGGTCAGCGTGGAACCATCGTCGAAACTCAGCGTGAGGGGCAACGTGCCGCCCACCTTCAACGGCTGCACCGGCTCTTCGAGCATCACGTGATAACCCTTGGGCGCGAAGCTCACCGAACCGTGCGCAGGCACTCGCACGGATGACACCGGCTCCATCATCGACATGCTGCCGTTGCTCTCGCTGCGATGCATCATGGCCATGCCGAAGGCCGGCATAGCGACGGCGGTGAGCGTGCGCGGCGCTTCGCCAGTGTTATGCAGCGTAAAGTAGCCGGCCGAAGGTACCGTCGACGGCATTGCCCGAACCCAGCATTGTTCAACCTGGATGCCGCCCGGCTGCGCCTCGGCCGCTTGCGCATGCATCGCAACGCAGGTCGTTATCCATACCGCTGTCCATTGAAGCCACTTGCCTGATTTCATCATTTACTCCTTGGGTTGATAGCGCGCGTTAAAACGCGTAACGCATGCCGGCGAACAGGCTGCGTCCTGCGCCGGGGTAGAAAATTGCGGTGTTCGCCGTGCGGGCGTCGGCTACCGTGCTGATATCGCTCACGTAGCGCCGGTTGGTGAGGTTGCGGGCGTCGACGAACAGCGACACGCCGTTGCGCAAGTCGAGCCCGGCCTGCAACCCGAGCAGGGTGTAGCCCGGTGCGCGCAACGTGTTGGCGTCATCCGCCCAGGCGCCGGCCGGCACCCAGTCGACCATCGCCGACACGTGAAAGCCGTCGGGCCGCGCGTAGCTCAACGCCGCGCGCAATACGTTCACCGGCACACCGGCAATGCGGTTCGAGCCGTATTGCCGATCGTCCTTGAAGCGGAAATCGCTCAGGTTCCATAAACCCGAGAGCGTGACGCGGTCACCGGCGCCCGGCCCTGCAATGTCGCGCCATACGTCGACGGACGCCGCAGCCTCGATACCGCGCAGCACGGTCCGGTTC
>NZ_DASXHA010000178.1:0-23747 GCF_036488795.1 Paraburkholderia sp. | reverse complement strand
CCGGACAGACCCCACCGGACACGCCCGCGCCATTGAGCGCTGGCCCACCCGGCGCGGCACACTTCAAAAACCGCATAACCACGTCGACTGCAGCGTGGCCGGCTGGCACGCAGCACGTCATATCCCGGAAGCCGCGTGGGTGTCTTCACCGCAGTTCTACCCTCTTCACACAGACTCAAAGCGCAAGCTGAACCAGCCCACACGCCGCCAGGGTTCCAGTCCAAAGCAAGTCAAAGTTAAGCCATTTGGTCCGCAGACCCGATACGCCGAACCGGTCAAACACGGCCAGCGAAATCACACCTGTCGTAAGCAGCATGGCCGCGCTATGTACACACAGCGCGATCGCGGCGATCAATGCAGTCGGACCAGCGGCACCTGCGGCCCCGCCTGCTCCAGGTAAGGCGCTACAGATCGGCATCAACGCTGGAATCAGCATGAGTCCAGCACCGTGCGAAGCCGCCATCGCAAACGACCAGATGGCCAGTCCGACAAAACCCGTTTGCATCCCGACGCGCGGCCGCATTCGGTGCCCGCGCAGCGCATGCCACGCGGCCCAGCTCAAGAGCAAGGTGCCGCATATCCGATTCAGCCACGAGTGGTCGATCACCAGTCCCAGCGAAAGCCCGGCGATCAACATGCTGCCAGCTGCGAGCGCATGGCCGAGCGCGATCGGGATGAGCGAGAGCAACACGACACGTCGGCTGTGTCGATAGAGTCCGAGCGCGACCGCGAACAACCAACCCATCGCTGGATTGATGCCGTGAAACGTGCCGAGCGCCGCAACAGCCAACCATGTCCACCAGGTCGAGGTCGGCGGATTCATGCACGTCAGGGATAGCAGTAGGAATCTGACGAACAGTCGCCACCTTGCAGACGGATCTGATGCGGTCGATGTCCCTCCGGCCACGCGAGGAAAAATTTCTCGTCGAACGCCAAACCTCCGTCTTGTCCTGCATCGAGCTTGACCATCCAGCCGTCGATCCCTTCCGGGTAGAACTGCGGATCGACTGCGCCGTAGAGGGAGTTGGTGAAGTAGACGCGCTTACCGTCGCGGCTTATTTCGACCATCTGCGGTCCGCCGTTCAACGCGCCGTTCGCAGCACCCGGATGCGTCGCGCGAGAGACGATCCCGCCAATCCGCACCTTTCCGGTGAGCTTTGGCTCAAACGGATCCGACACATCGTATTGCAGCAAATCTCCCGTGCCCCAGCACGAGACATACAGGAAGCGGTCGTCCATCGACAGGTCGATGTCCGTCACCAGCGGAGGCACCGCCCCGAACGACTGCAGCACGGGCGGCAGCAGTCCCGGATCGGCGGGCTCAGCGGGGATCTCGATAATCTTGCGCACCGCCCACTTGTCCTTATCGCGGTACCACGTCCAGATAGACGACGACAGATCCTTCAGACAGATCACGCAATTGACGAAGCCGTAAGCCTTGGTCGGATCGTGAGCAGGACGCAACTCGAAGACGAGCTGGTATTCCGGCCCGAAGTCGATCTCCTGCAAATGCTTGCGGCGTGTGAAGTCCCAGAAGTGCAGACGGCGTCCATACTTCGCACCTAGCAGCACTTCCGGAATCAGCCCATTTTCGAAGGTATCGGGGGTGCCCCATTCGCTGGTCACCAGGGTGTCGTAGCCCAGATGCCACCAGCCGTCATAGGCAAGTTGCTGCGGTCCGCGCTCGACTTCCCAGCGTCCGAGCGGCTCGAAACTTTCCGGGTCCAGCAGAAAAATTCCACCGGGCGCGCCGCCGTCGGCGTTGCCAAGCGCAGTCACGTAAATGCCTCCGGGTCCGCAATGCACGGTATGCGGCCGCGTGTAGCCGGTGCGTGCGGCAATCGTTTCCGGTTCGATGACCTTGGCGATGCTCGGCTTTAGCGGGTCGGCCTTGGTATCGAGAATGTAGATCCGCGACGAGCGTAGTCCCGGCACGACGAGGTAGCGCCGCTCGGTATGCGGATGCGGCGCGTTGGGACACAGACAGGACGAGCAGGCATTCCAGCCAAAGTGATGCAGTTCGTCGCCGGCATGAGGCATGGCCAGGTTGCCGACGATGCTTGCGTAGGCGGGCGACGCGGGATCGACGTCCACCACGGCAATCTCATCCGGGCGCGTGCGATCGGGATCGAACGCGGCCACGTACGCGAGCTTTTCAGGCGGCGCCTGAGCGGCGAGGCGCGGGGATGGATAAAAGCTCGGATCCGGCTTCCAGATGCCCATGGTATTGCTCCTCCGTATCGCTTCGAAGTGGGACGACAGGATCGACCATGATGAACTGTAGTTGCTTTAAGTGATTCGCAAAGCTCGATATGGCATAAGTAAATGCTTGCCTGGCAATCTGCGGTCTTTGGGCTGCCGTCGTGTGCGCTTAGTGCTCGATCGGCTTGCCGGGCCCAGCGACTGCGCCTGCATGTACCGGGGTGGTCACTGACGCCGGCGTTGTCGTGTCGATCGGGTCTGCCTCGGCCATGTCCTTGAGCAACGCCACGTCCCGGGCAATCACCTTGGGCATATGCGTGCGGAGGAATTCGACCCACGTCCGCGTTTTCGCATCAATGAACTTGCGCGACGGATAAAGCGCGTAAATGTTCATGTTCTGCAGCGTATGTTCCGGCAGCACGCGTACCAGCGAACCGTCGCGCAGCCCATCAATTGCGGCATACAGCGGCAATATGCCAATTCCCATGCCTTCGCTGATCGCCACGACGAGCGACTCGGCGATATTGACCTGGACCGGCCCGTTGACTTCCATCAATTCGCTGCCGTTGGGACCTTCGAGCAGCCATTCGTGAGGCGGAAAAGCCGGCGTATGCAGAATGAGGCAATCGTGCTTCTTGAGATCGGCCGGTTGTTGAGGTGCGCCGTGCGTGCGCAAATAGCCGGGTGATGCGCACAAGATGCTGAACGTTGTTCCGAGAAGCAGCGAAACGAGATCCGAATTCGGCAACGTGGAGGCGCCTACGACCGCCACGTCGCTGCTCCCTTCGAACAGGTCGGGCATGCGCTGCGAGAGCGTGAGCTCAACGGTCACTTCCGGATAGAGCGCGCGATAGCGCGAAATGGCCGGCAACACGTAGTGCTGTCCAATGCTGGCGAAGCTATACATGCGCAGCGCGCCAGTCGGCCGCTCATGCGCGCAACTGGCTTCTTCTTCCGCGGTATCGACGTCCGCCAGAATCTGCTGACATCGCTGCAGATAGCGTTCGCCTGCAGTGGTGAGCGCGAGACGCCGGGTCGAGCGGTTCATCAGGCGCGTGCGCAGATGGGTTTCCAGTTCCGACACTGCGCGGGACATTGCACCCGTGGTCGTATTCAGCGATTGCGCCGCGGCAGTAAAACTGCCGGCTTCGACTACGCGTACGAATACACGCATATTTTGTAGCGTATCCATCAGTCCTTCTTATTCATTCGAAATAGTCGAGGGAGAACCGTATTGTCCGCCTGTCGGACCCGCCCATTGTTGTGTGATCCGTAAGAGTCGTTCCCGGGGTGTCCCGTTAATATGCGCCTGCCGCACCCCTACAATCGGACCTTCGCAAGCCGGCGAGGGCGGACTTAACGGTCCATAGCGTCTCCGGGAGGTCCTTGGAACACTTCCACCGGCAGTCATTGGGATGACAGCCCGGAGTACGTTTTTGCCATGAAACCTCAGTATGCGATCGATCAGACGCCCGGCCCAGCCCGGCAATGGCATGCCATGCTGCGTGCGACCGCCGCGGCTGGCCGCGACTGGGCGACAGGCGACGGTCTGATCTGGTTGCATCTGTTCAAGACCGTCACGGCGGCGTTGCTTGCGCTCGGCATTGCCATGTTGCTGGAGCTGCAGCAGCCGCGCACGGCGATGACCACCGTGTTCGTGCTGATGCAGCCCATGAGCGGCATGGTGCTCGCCAAAAGCTTCTATCGGATCATTGGGACGGTGGCGGGGACGATCGCCGCGCTCGTGCTGGGCGCGATTTTCGTGCAGCAGCCCGAACTTTACATGCTCGGGCTGACGGCATGGATGGGCGCCTGTATTGCTGCAGCGGTCCGGTATCGGCATTTTCGATGGTACGGCTTCGTGCTGGCGGGTTACACCGCAGCCCTGATCGGCGTTCCAACCGTAATGGAGCCAAACGGTCTGTTTCTCGCCGCGCTCACGCGGGCCGCGGAGGTTGCTGTCGGCATCGTGTGCTCAAGCGCGGTCAGCGCCTTGATCGTGCCCCAAAGATCCAGCCTGGCATTACAACGCACGCTGCGCAGCAGGTATCTCGATTTTACTGCGTTCGCTGCGCAGGTGTTGAGTGGCAAGGTCGAACGAAGTGCGTTCGAACGTCGCTTCGCAGACTTCGTGGATGGCATCGTCGGCTTTGAAGCGACCCGCACTTTCGCGGCATTCGAAGACCCTGGCATGCGCTCGCGCAGCCCGCGTCTCGCGCGGCTCAACAGCGAGTTCATGGACGTTTGTGCGCGCCTGCACGCTTTGCATCAATTGAGTAAGCGCGTGCAGGCGAGCGGCTCAGCACCGGTCGTCAACGCGATCACGCCGCTTTTTGAAGAACTCGCGCTTCTTTTAGTCAGACAGGCCGAGCGGACGACGGATGCGTCACATGCCGCTCGCGCGGCTGTCGAACTGCGGATCTTCCAGTCAATCTTGCCAGGCCGCGTGCGTAACACGCGGCGGCCGGTTGAAGCGCTTGCGCCAGAAGCGCTGGCTGATTTCGATACGTCAGCCGAGCTGCTGTACCGTTTCGTCGACGAGTTCATCCGTTATACGGAAACCTACGCATCGCTCGAGCAGCATCGCCCCGCCAAGGAGCGGCCTCCGGTCCGTTATTTCAGTAAAACGAACTGGTTCGTGGTCGCCTTCACGTTTTTGCGCTCAGTTGTGGTGATTGCGGCCGTGGGCTGGTTCTGGATCGAAACCGACTGGCCGAGCGGCGGTCTCGCGGTCATCAGCGCGGCGCTTGCTTGCGCATTGACATCCACGGCGCCGAACGCGCCCAAGCTCACCTTGCAGATGACCATTGGCGCAGCCTTCGCAACCATGGCCGGCTATCTGTACACCTGCTACGTCTATCCAGACATCGACGGCTTCCCGCTGCTTTGCGCGACGCTCGCGCCCGTATTGGCATTCGGCGCGTTTCTCGCCATGCGGCCCGCCACCTCGGGCTATGGCGTGGGCTTTTCGGTGTTCTTTTGCCTGCTGGTCGGGCCGGACAACGTGGTGATCTATCAGCCCGATCTGCTGATCAACAACGGCATCGCGATCGTGGCATCCATGCTGGTCGCTTCCATCGCATTTGCGCTGATCTTTCCGGCGCAGATGCCGTGGCTGATCGAAAAAATCAAAGGCAGTTTGCGCAGTCAGGTGGTAGTGGCTTGCAAAGGTGAATTGCGTGGCTTGAATCAGCAGTTTCAGTCCAGCACGCATGATCTGATGGCCCAGTTGCGTGCCTTGCTCACGAAGCGCTCGCGCCGGCATCGCGACGCATTGCGCTGGATGCTGGTTACGCTCGAGATCGGGCACGCCGTGATCGATCTGCGCAACGAGGCGGCCCGGGCAGCATACGCGGCGGACTTGCAGCCACGCTGGAACGCCTGCCTTGACGCGCTGAACGAAGCTATCGCGGCGCTG
The DNA here is from genome assembly GCF_036488795.1 of Paraburkholderia sp. Lineage (GTDB taxonomy): Bacteria > Pseudomonadota > Gammaproteobacteria > Burkholderiales > Burkholderiaceae > Paraburkholderia. The sequence goes on along the minus strand of NZ_DASXHA010000178.1, from coordinate 18,127 downwards.
TTCGAGCGCCCGGACCGAACCCGCTTCGAAGCCGTGCAGGTATCGGTAGGCGTGGCGATTTCGATCGTCCAGATCGTGCTGGAACAGGTGCGTGAGAACCATGCAATGCGGCATGACCTGCAGCGCATTCTCAGCTGCCTGCATTTCATTCGCACCGCTTTACTCGATAAAGATGCGCCGTTCAACGCGCGTTGACGCGTTCGCCAATCCGCCTGGCCGGGCTTCTCGATCTTTCCGCCAGATGGAAGTATCAGTTCCACATGTGCCCATTTATCTATGTACCTGCGGCTCATATAGTTTGACCACTGCTTCAGATTACTCGGCGCAGTAACCGCAAGTACCGGAGAAATGAGATGAAAGCCTTGAAGATTGTCCTGATTGCCTGTTCGTTGGCCGCTGCTGGTGCTCATGCCCAAACTGCGACTCCTCCCGCTGACACGCAACAGGTCGCGCAAGCCGATGTACAACATGCGAATGCGCGAGCCAGGGAAGGCCGCATGGTGCCGGCGCCGAAGAAGACTGATAACTGCGTCGGTCCTGTGAGCTTTTGCAACATCTACGCAGGTAGCTAAGAGGCGGCAATAGCCGCGCTTAAATCCACTTTTAACGCGGTTGGAATACCTTGCCGCGCCGCCGTCCCCCGTGAGACGCCGCTGCAAGGTACGAACAATCCGGTTGCTGAGCGAAGCACACTCCAGACGTGCGCAACGGCAAGCCGGGCGTGTGGTCATTGAGAGACTCGGCAACATGTACGAAGACCGGATTAGATGTGCCGCCGTGCGCGGCAAAGTAACCTCCGCTGCTGAGGCGGCCCTGCTGATTCAAGACGGCATGCGGGTCGGCGCCAGCGGGTTCACGCGGGCAGGCGACGCGAAAGCTGTGCCCGTCGCACTGGCCGAACGGGCCCGTGAGGAAGGCAAGCCTTTGCGCATCACGTTGATGACGGGCGCCTCGCTCGGCCATGACGTGGACCGCAAGCTGACTGAAGCGGGCGTGCTCGCGCGTCGCTTGCCGTTTCAGGTCGACAAGACGTTGCGCGACGCAATCAACCGCGGCGAAGTGATGTTCGTCGACCAGCATCTGTCCGAGACTGTCGAAATGTTGCGCGCCAATCAGCTCGGCAAGCTCGATGTGGCGATCATCGAAGCGGTCGCGATCACCGAAACCGGTGGCATCGTACCGACTACCTCGGTGGGCAATTCCGCCAGTTTTGCTATCCTGGCCGACAAGGTGATCGTCGAGATCAATCTCGCGCAGCCGCTCGCATTGGAAGGCCTGCACGATATCTGGATTCCCGGTCATCGTCCGAATCGCGAACCGTTGCCCATCATCCATCCGCAGGACCGCGTGGGCACGACTGCGATTCCAGTCCCGCCGGAAAAGATCGCCGCGATCGTCATTACGAATCAGCCCGATAGCGCCTCGACCGTTCTGCCTGCGGACGAAGAGACCGAGCAGATCGCCGGGCATCTGATTGAATTTTTGCACCACGAAGTATCGCGCGGCCGCATGCCGCGACGCTTACCGCCGCTGCAGGCGGGCATTGGCACGATTGCCAATGCGGTGCTGGCAGGTTTCGTCAAGTCTCCCTTCGAAGCGTTCCAGATCTATTCGGAAGTGCTGCAGGATTCGACCTTCGACCTGATGGATGCCGGCAAGGTGACATTCGCGTCGGGCGCGTCCATTACGCTGTCGGCGGCGCGCCATGCCCAGGTGTTCAGCGAACTGGAGCGCTATCGCGACCGTCTCGTGTTGCGCCCGCAAGAAGTCAGCAACCATCCCGAAGTGATTCGCCGGCTGGGACTGATCGCGCTGAACACGGCGCTGGAGTTCGATATCTACGGCAACGTGAATTCGACGCATGTGGGCGGCACGCACATGATGAACGGCATTGGCGGGTCCGGTGATTTCTCGCGCAACGCGTCGTGTGCGATCTTCGCAACCAAGTCGATGGCGAAGGGCGGTCGCATCTCGAGCATCGTGCCGATGGTGCCGCATTGCGACCACAACGAACATGACGTCGACGTGGTCGTGACGGAACAGGGCCTGGCGGACCTGCGTGGACTGGCGCCGCGTGAGCGAGCCACGTTGATCATCGAGAAGTGCGTGCATCCGCTGTATCGCGACATGCTGCGCGACTACTATCGGGACGCCTTGCAACGTGGCGGGCAAACTCCGCACTGCCTCGAACGGGCATTTGCGTGGCATACGCGTCTCAACGAAACGGGCTCGATGCTCGAGCAGGCGCTGGTGCCGGCCTGATGGTCTGCGCATTGGGTAGCGCGCAGAAGGAAGGGTGCTGAGGTCAGGCGACCAAGAGGTCGCCTGACGCGGCGAAGGCTAGGCCCCGCGCCGGAAGAGGCGGATGATGAAGAGCAGGATGACCGCGCCGATCACCGCCGTGATGATCGAACCGATCCAGCCGCCGCCGAGCGAGATATGCAGCACGCCAGCGAGCCACCCGCCGATGAACGCGCCCACAATCCCGACGATGATGTCGACGATCAACCCGAACCCGCCGCCCTTGACCAGCACGCCTGCCAGCCAGCCGGCGATCGCGCCAATGATGAGCCATGCAATGATGCCGTGTTCCATAATCGAGACTCCATGGTTGAGCGTGAAAAATTCACGGTGACAGAGCTTAGTCGATGGGCTTAGTGCAGTCCATATTCAGGACGCAGAATTAACATTCTCTGAATATGTCGCGCAGGGCCAGCGAAGCAGGCGCTACACAGCGCCAGTAATAAAGTGGGAATCGATGCAGGAACGGAAGCAGGGCTGCCGCGGCCAGGGCGGATAGACAGGGGCATACAAGGCGCAGTCGCTCGGTTCATTTGGTTCTCGTTGTCGGTCTCGGGCTGCACAGGCATACGGCGCGGCGACACCTCTCACGCATTCCCTCGATGCCACACGGATGCGGGCCGCTGCTTCGTCTACGGTTGTTATAGGTGAAGCTTGCGACCGGCGCAAGGCACGCCGGAGCAAGTATGCGCGGCATGCCTCGTTGTTGGCCATTTGAAGGCTCAGGCTGCAACCCGGCGTGGCGCTGCCTCGCAGAATGCGTTGCTACTCCGGCGTCGGTTCGGCTTCCGTGGCGATCCAGCTGACGCTCGACACGCTCTTTTCCATGCTGATGCGGCTTGCCATCAGTTCAAGCCTGGCTTGATCCTTCGGATGCAGCTTTAAGGTTGCCGTCACGCGGATGCGGCCTGGTTGATCCGGCACGTCCTCGCTCGTCAGACTCTGGAAGGACAGCGGCGTCGAATACATGGAGTTCGACAAGGCGGTGCGGATATGGATTTCATCGTCTTCACGGCAGACCACCGTCAAGACGTACTCGCGCACGAGGTCGGCGTTCGAAACCGGCGCGGCGTTGATCGTGCGGCTGACTTCGCGTAGTACTGTATTGGTCAGCAGCACCACGCCCGTCCCGGCGAGCGCCGGCCCGAAATGCCCCGCACCGCACAATACGCCCACTGCTGCAGAGCACCACAGGGTCGCCGCGGTATTGATACCCTGGATCGAGCCCTTGTCGCGCATGATGACGCCGCCGCCGAGAAAACCCACCCCCGACACCACGTACGCCGCAATCTGGGTGACGCCCGCCGTGCCGTTACCGGTCAGGACGCCAAGCGTGACGAACAGGCACGCGCCGCTGGCGACGAGCGTGATGGTACGCAGACCGGCGGTGCGCTGCCGCATCTGTCGTTCGATGCCGATGGCGACGCCACAGGCGAAAGCGGCCAGAAGCCGCCAGACAAAATCAAGCGTCATGTTTTGAATCATTCAGGCGTGCTCAGACGCGTAGTGTGAACCACACGCGTGACAGCCTCACTAACAAACGTGAAGCGCTGCGCGTGACCTTGCGCGCGAGCACGGGCTCGCGACGCGAATGCGACGGCATCTGCTGCAAAGCTTCAGGCTTCGCAGCGACGAATTCAGTGCACGGGAAAATACTTCGGCGCGCACCGTCTGCCCGAACGGCAAGACGGCGGCAGGATGAAACCGGCGCGTAAGCTTGCTGATCAGGCGATGGGGGGAATCGAAGATCGATAACTGCTACTGTCCAAGATGGGCTTCCGGTTCAAGACGTGGACGGATTTTAGGCAATGGCGCATTGTGAAGTCAACCGCTTTATGGCAGGGCAGATTGCAGGGTGTCGTTGGCGAGCCTGTTCTTGGATCGCAGGCTGAACGGTCGGGTTCGCCGGTTTGATGGCATTCAGTGTGTGCCGCCTCAGGTTCCAACGTCGTCTCGATCGCGTCAGGTTTTATCGCAAATTAATTAGGGAGTCCGAAGCTTGACAAGGACCATCCCGGAAAAGACACTGCCTGATGCTTTGAATCAGGTCGCATAGCCCATGCGCAAGCTCACATGTGGCGCCTGAAGTCTCGCGTGCTTCCCATCTGACGTGGTGTGTGTGCTACCGGAAATTGCCGGTCTGCCCAGCGTGCGCGTGGCCACGGCCTGATTCTTTTTTCGTTATGACCAAGTTGAGGATTGCATGAACAAGAGAACCCTGAGCATCGTCGCTAGTGTGTTGATCGCAGCAGCACCGCTGGCATCGTCGGCGGCTGATGTGGCGCCCGCGTCCTTCGAAGGCAGCAGCGTGCTGCAGGCAGAAGGCACCGTGAAGAACGTCGATCAGGCAAAGCACGTGGTGACCGTGCTCGATCAGCATGGCGGCGAAGCCGCCTTCACCGTCACCGAAACGGGCAATCTGGCGCAGATCAAACCAGGTGCCAGGGTTCATGTCCGCATGATCCGCAACGCGCTCGTCAGCCCGTCGCAAGGTGCGCTCGGCCAGTCGTCGCCGCTGGACGTCATCGCAGAGGTGCAGGCCGTCGACCATGCTGCCGGCGTCATCGAGTTGAAGGGCCCCAACGGCGCCGTGTTCCACGTGCAGGGACGTGACCCGGCGAAGCTTGCCGGCCTGCAGCCGGGCACGCATCTGAAGGTCGCATACACGCCGCAAGTGAGCGTGGCCGTTGCTCCTGCGCAATAAGGTTCGCGCATTCAGGTTCGCACGGTATAGCGAAGGGTTGAGCGTGTGAGGCGTGCCTGCGAAGGCATGCCTCACATTCAGTTTCAAGCGTTGATCGCCGCAGTTGTCTGCTGTGCGCCTTCCCGCCTGTCATTCGTCGCGCTGGCACGCTTGCTTTTAGGGGGGCGTCCCGCTTTTCAGGTTCCCTCGCCGGGCACCAGTCGTAAGCGCGTGATTTCCGAGGGTGCGCCCAGGCGCTTCGGCGGTCCCCAATAGCCGGTACCCCGGCTCGTATATACCCACAACCCGTTCAGGCGCGCCAGCCCGGCGGTAAACGGCTGCTGCAGGCGAACAAAGAAGTTCCACGGAAAGATCTGGCCGCCGTGCGTGTGGCCGGACAACTGCAACGTGAAGCCCGCGTCCGCAGCGGCTTCGGCCGAACGCGGCTGATGCGCGAGCAACACCTTGATCAGCACGTCGCCGGGTGCACCGGCTAGTGCCGCTACCGGATCGCTCTGGTGCGCCGGGTCGTAGTGGCCGGCCGAATAGTCTGTCACGCCGGCGATTACCGCCCGGGCGCCGTCGTGATTCACCACGACGTGCTCGTTGAGCAGCACGTTAAGACCGAGACGTCGGAATTCGTCGATCCACGCATCGGCGCCGGCGTAGTACTCGTGATTGCCCGTCACCAGATATGCGCCATGGCGCGCGCTGAGTCGCGATAACGGTTGCGTGTGGGCGCTCAACTGCGGCACGCTGCCGTCGACCACGTCGCCGGTCACCGCGATCAGGTCAGGCTTGAGGCGATTCACCGCGTCGACGATCGCATCCACATAGCGGCGTTTGATGGTCGGGCCCACGTGGATGTCGCTGATCTGAACGATGATGAAGCCATCGAGCGCGCTCGGCAGATCGTCGATCGGCACATCGATGCTCACCACGCGCGCGCGCCGCCGCGCGTTGAAAAGGCCGACCGCCGTGGATAGCAGGGCAAGCAGCGGCACCGCCGCCGCCGAGTCCATACGCAAGCGGGCGAGCTCGATCGTGCGCGGCCAGATGGCGTCGACGGTCAGCAACGACGCCAGCACGATGTCGCGCGCAAAAGTCAGCATCAGCAACGAAGAGAAAAACCCCATTGCCGTCAAGCCGACCCACGCGGCCCGGTCGGCGAACGGTTGCTGTTCGATGGTCCGCGCGAACATGCCGAGCGGAATCAGGAAACACGACAGCACGAGCCAGAGTGCGGCGAGCCAATGGCCGGTGTGATCGACAGGCAAATCAGGAATGATCCGCAAGCCGACATAAATATGCAGCAAAACGCCAATACCGAGAAAGCGGACCAGAAACGATGAGCGGCGCATAGAAAGGAGGAAGAGGCGGAAGGGCTGCCGGATTGGTGCGAATTGCACAGATGCGATTCGCAGCGGAAATGCCGGCAGGACAGATCATTCTACCGGCATGTCGTCACCGCTGCCGGAGGCGCAAGATTTCCGCTAAAAGTATTCAGAGATGCGAATGAGGCGCGCGCGAGCCTGCCCATTTTCCGCGCCGCGCCGCACGGCATGGCATCGGGCGTGGAAAGTTGGCGCGTGGCGGCGCACACGAGGCTACCCAGCCGAGTAAGGCTTCTGCCTTGTTGACGCACTGATCGGCGCGGCGCTGTTTGACGTGGCGCACTTCAGCCGGACGCGCCCGGAAAACTCACCAGATCGTCCGTTCGCGAGCGTTGCATCCATGCATTCGCGCAAGCACTTAAAGAATCTGCGCGGCTTCGTCAAAGGCAAACCGCGGACTGCGCTTGAACAGCTTGGCCGGATCGCCGTATCCGAGGTTGATCAGGAAATTCGTCTTGACCGTGGTGCCGGCGAAAAACGCCGCATCGACCTTGGCTGCATCGAAGCCGGACATGGGGCCGGTATCAAGTCCGAGTGCCCGCGCGGCCATGATCAGATAGCCGCCTTGCAGCGTCGCGTTGCGAAACGCGGTGTCGGCGATCACCTTGTCATTGCCCGCGAACCAGCTGCGAGCGTCGGCATGCGGGAACAGCTTGGGCAAATGCTCGTAGAAAGCCATATCCATCCCGACGATGACCGTCACCGGCGCGGCCATCGTTTTGTCCAGGTTCCCGGCGGAAAGGGCGGGGCGCAACTTTTCCTTCGCTTGCTGCGACTTCACGAACACAAAGCGGCCGGGGCTCGAGTTGGCGGAGGTTGGCCCGAGCAGGGCGAGTTCGACCAGTTGCCCGAGAAGGGCGTCATCGACCGGCTTGTTTTGCCAGCCATTGTGCGTGCGTGCCTCGCGAAAGAGCTGATCGAGGGCTTCGTTGGAGAGTGTCATGGTCATGGGTTCGGTGGAGAGGGGAAAACGATGCGGGTATGACGCCGTGCCGGCAGCAATCAGGCAGCAATCAGGCAGCAAGCAACCCGCGGAACGAGAGCGCAATCTCAGGCGCCACCTGGCGCCGCCGCTGACTTCATAATAGAGAGGCTCACTTATTTTAGATGCACGCGCCAATGCGTGTGCAGGCCGCTATTTCCATGCACGATCTGTTCGACGATCTTCCTCAGCCCGATGTTGCCTGGTATCCCGACTGGCTCGCGCCCGCTGACGCGGTGCGTGCTCTGGCGGAGCTCATCGACGAGGTGGCCTGGAAGCAGGACACCATGGGCACGCCGGCCGGGCGCGTGCCGCTGCCGCGCCTGACCGCATGGCAGGGCGAGCCCGACGCGGTCTATATCTATTCCGGTATTCGCAACCTGCCGGAAGCGTGGACGCCCACGGTGGCCAAGCTCAAGGCCGCCGCCGAAGCGGTGTGCGGATGCCGCTTCAACAGCGTGCTGATCAACCGCTACCGTAGCGGTCTCGACAGCATGGGCTGGCATGCCGACCGCGAGCCGGAACTGGGGCCCCAACCCGTGATTGCGTCGCTGAGCCTCGGCGTCGCGCGCACCTTCGATCTGCGCCACAACAAGACTGGGACGCTGCAGTCGTATCAGCTCAAGGGCGGCAGCCTGCTCGTCATGCGCGGCAACACCCAGGCTGAGTGGCGTCACCGCGTGCCGAAGGAACCGCGCGTGACGGGTGAGCGCATTAACCTGACGTTTCGCCGGGTGACGCCCCGGCAGTAGAGTGCGCCCGCAGCGCCGCGTAATGCGATGATTTCCTCTGACGAGGTATGCGCGACTATGTCGAGCAGTCCGATGCGCTATATCAAAACTGGTATTAGGTGCGCGAATCATATGATTGGACGCCCGGCGCGCCAACCACTACGCTGAATCACGATCCTCACCGAGGCCCCACTGCAGTCGGCCGCCGAGTATCGAATCATCACAACAACGATTCAGGAGACAAGTCATGGCGAATTCACGACGTGCTGTATGTCGTGCGTTGGGCGCGCTCGCACTCGTGGCGGGTGTCGGAACGCTGGCGGCACCCAGCGCATATGCTCAGGAAAAACCCATCACGCTAGGTTTCGCGCAGGTCGGCGCCGAAAGCGCGTGGCGTACCGCTAACACCGAATCCATCAAATCCGCTGCGGCTGACGCGAAGATCAACCTCAAATTCTCAGATGCCCAGCAGAAGCAGGAAAACCAGATCAAGGCGATTCGCTCGTATATCGCGCAAAAGGTCGACGTGATCGCTTTCTCGCCGGTGGTCGAATCGGGCTGGGAGCCGATCCTGCTGGAAGCCAAGGCGGCGAAGATTCCCGTGATCCTGACCGACCGCAATATCGATGTGAAGGACACGTCGCTTTACGTGACCATGATCGGCTCGGACTTCATGGAAGAAGGGCGGCGCGGCGGTCATTGGCTCGAAGATCACTATAAAAACGACCAAGGCCCTATTAACATCGCCGAACTGCAGGGAACTGTCGGTTCCGCTCCGGCAAATGACCGGCACTCCGGGTTGCTGGAGGTGATCAAGAACGATCCCAAATTCAAGATCATTGCGTCGCAGAGCGGCGACTTTACGCTCGCCGGCGGCAAGCAGGTCATGGAAGCGTTTATAAAGACTTATGGAAATAAAATAAATGTAGTTTATGCGCATAACGACGATATGGCGCTCGGCGCCATCCAGGCGATGGAAGAGGCCGGCATGCATCCGGGCAAGGACATCACCGTCGTATCGTTCGACGCCACCAAGGGCGGTTTCCAGGCGATGGCCGCAGGCAAGATGAATGTCGATGTCGAATGCAGCCCGCTGCTGGGTCCGCAGCTGATGTCGGCGGTCAAGGACGTGGTGGCCGGCAAGAGCTTGCCGAAGCGTATCCTGACGCAGGAGACCGTGTTCCCGATGAGCGTCGCTGCGCAGACATTGCCGACGCGTAAATACTAATTAATTCGCAGGCCGTAAGAGTTTCTCCAGTGGTGCCTGGCCGTTCGGCTGCTCCGGCAGCGAACGGTCTCTTTTCCACCCATCGAGCGAGGTCTATGGCCCACCCGACTCCTCACCCCTCCGAAACCGCGCACGAACGCGGCCCGGCCGGCACTCAAGCGGGAGAGATTGAGCCAATTCTGGCAACCGTCGGCGTCAGCAAGACGTTTCCAGGTGTGAAGGCGCTGCAGAACGTCGATTTCCGCCTGTTTCCCGGCGAAGTGCATACCTTGATGGGGCAGAACGGCGCCGGCAAGTCCACCTTGATCAACGTGCTGACCGGCGTGGTCGCGCCCGACGCGGGCGTAGTCCGCCTGGCCGGCCAGCCGGTGTCCTTCGGCTCGCCGCAAGACGCCGAAGCGGCCGGCGTGCGCACGCTATACCAGGAAGTGCATCTGTGCCCGAATCTGTCGGTCGCGGAGAACGTCTTCGCCGGACGCCAGCCGAAGCGCTTCGGTGCGATTGACTGGCGCGAGATCAAACGCCGCGCGCAGGCCGCGCTTGCGCGCCTCGACGTTGCGCTGGATGTGACCAAATCGCTGGATGCGTATCCCATCGCCGTGCAGCAGATGGTCGCCATTGCGCGCGCGATTTCCGTCGATGCGCGCGTGCTCATCCTCGATGAGCCGACTTCGAGCCTCGACGACAGCGAAGTCGCACAGCTCTTCAAGATACTTCGGCATCTTAAGCAATCGGGAATCGCCATTCTGTTCGTGACGCATTTTCTCGAACAAACCTACGCGATTTCCGATCGGATTACCGTGATGCGCAACGGCGAACGCGAAGGTGAATACCTTGCGAGCGAGCTGTCGGCGGATCAACTGGTGGCCAAAATGGTGGGTCACGAACGCATGAGCGCGCGCTTGCGGGACGCGGCCCGTGAAGGGCCGGAAGAAACGCAGGCGGCGCAGCCGTTCGTCGAGATGCGTGGCGTCGGCCGGCGCGGCATGTTGCAGCCGCTCGATCTCGACGTGCAGCCGGGGCAAATTCTTGGACTCGCCGGCCTGCTGGGCTCGGGGCGCACCGAGACGGCGCGTCTGCTATTCGGCGCGGACCGCACCGACAGCGGCACGATCACGGTGGGCGGCAAGGCGGTACGCCTGCGGTCGCCGCACGACGCCGTCGCGCTCGGTATCGGTTATTGCCCGGAGGATCGCAAGAAGGAAGGCATCGTCGCCGAACTGTCGATCCGGGAAAACATCCTGCTGGCGCTGCAGGCGCGGCGTGGCTGGCTGCGCAAGATCAACGGGCAGCGGGCGCGCGAACTGGCGAACCTGTGGATTGGGCACCTGGGCATCAAGGCCTCGGACACCGAGCAGCCGATTGGCCTGCTGTCCGGCGGCAATCAACAGAAGGCACTGCTGGCGCGCTGGCTCGCCACGGATCCCAGCCTGCTGATTCTGGATGAACCGACCCGCGGCATCGATGTCGCCGCGAAATTCGACATCATGGACCGGATGCTGGCGCTGTGCGCCAGTGGTCTGGCGATCCTGTTCATTTCGTCGGAGGTGAACGAGGTGCTGCGCGTCAGCCATCGGGTGGCGGTGTTGCGTGATCGTCGCAAGATCGCGGAGGTGGCGGGCAACGCGTCCAACGAGGACAATATCTACCGACTCATCGCGGGGAGCGGCGAATGAAGCTATCGAACTGGTTCGCGCGTGACGGCGCGGAGCGTCCGCTGATCTGGCCGTGTGTGACGCTCGTGCTGCTGTTCCTGCTCGATTTGTGGGTCAATCCGCATTTTCTGGCGTTGCGCGTGCTTGACGGGCACCTGTTCGGCGCGCCTGTCGACATTCTCAATCGTGCGGCGCCGCTCGTGCTCGTGGCCACCGGCATGACGCTCGTGATCGCCACGCGCGGCATCGATATTTCGGTCGGTGCCGTGGTCGCGATCGCCGGCGCGGCGGCGGCCACCATTCTCGCCACACAGCCGTTTCCCAGCGGCGGACTGATCGGCGAGGCGCTCTGCGCGGCGCTGATCGTAGGCGTGCTGAGCGGCATGTGGAACGGCATGCTGGTGGCGTACGTCGGCATGCAGCCCATCATCGCCACCTTGATCCTGATGGTCGCCGGGCGAGGCGTTGCCCAGTTGCTGACCGGCGGCCAGATCATTCCGATCGGCGCGCCCGGTTACCTGTTCGTGGGAGGCGGTTATCTGTTCGGTGTACCGTTTTCCGTCTGGATCGCGGTCATTGCGGTGCTTGCGACGGCGCTGCTCGTTGAAGGCACGGCGTTGGGGCTGTTTATCCGCGCCATTGGCGTGAATCCGGTGGCGACACGCCTCGTGGGCCTGCGCTCCAAAGCGATCGTGTTCGCGGTGTATGGTTTTTCCGGGCTCACCGCGGCCATCGCCGGCATCCTGATCAGTTCGAACGTGCGCAGCGCCGACGGCAATAACGCCGGTCTGCTGCTCGAACTGGATGCGATTCTTGCCGTGACGCTCGGCGGCACGTCGCTGCTCGGCGGCCGCTTCAGTCTTGCGGGGACGGTGCTGGGCGCGCTCATCATCCAGACGCTGACCTACACGACGTATTCGATCGGTGTGCCGCCGGAAGCGACGCTGGTGGTGAAAGCGGTGGTGGTGCTGGTGGTAAGCGTGATCCAGTCACCGTCGGCGCGCTCGCTTGCGATGTCGCTGTTCACCCCGCGCGGGGTGGCGCGATGAAACGTATCGTCGATCTTTGGGCACGTATCTTCGATCCGCGCACGCTGCCGATCGCGGTCACGATCCTGTTGTTCTGCGCGCTGTTCGGTTTCGGCTCGGTGATGTACACCGGTTTCTTCTCGTTGCAGGTGCTGCTGGATCTGCTGATCGACAACGCGTTTTTGCTGATCGTCGCCATCGGCATGACGTTCGTGATCGTGTCGGGCGGTATTGATCTGTCGGTGGGCTCCGTCGTGGCGCTGACCACCATTGTCGAAGCGGTTCTGGCAGAGCGCATGCACCTGTCGGTGTGGCTCATCCTGCCCATCGTCCTCGTGATGGGCGCGGTATTCGGGGCCGTGCAAGGCGCACTGATTCACTTCTTTCGCCTGCAACCGTTCATCGTCACGCTGGCCGGCATGTTCTTCGCGCGCGGCCTGTGTTTCCTGATCACCACGCAGTCCATCACCATTTCCGATCCGACCTTCAAGGCCATTTCGGCGTATCGCTTGCCGGTCGGGACCGGTTCGGTTTCGGCCAACGTGTTGATTGCACTGGTGACGTTGCTGGTGGCTATCTTCGTCGCGCATTTCACGCGCTTTGGCCGCAACGTGTATGCGGTCGGCGGCAATCCGCGTTCGGCATTGCTGATGGGGCTGCCGGTCGCGCATACGCGGATTGGCGTGTACGCGCTGAGCGGCTTTTGCTCCGCACTCGGCGGCGCCGTGTTCACCTTCTACGTGCTGTCCGGCTACGGGCTGCAAGGGCAGGGCATGGAACTCGACGCGATCGCGGCGACGGTGATTGGTGGCACCTTGCTGACGGGCGGCGTCGGTTATGTGATCGGCTCGCTGTTCGGCGTGGGCATCCTCGGCACGATTCAGACGTTGATCACGTTCGACGGCACATTGAGCTCGTGGTGGACGCGCATCGTGATCGGCGCGCTGCTGTGCGCGTTCTGCCTGCTGCAGCGGCTGATCGAACGGCACGCGCGTTCGGTGCGGCGGCCAGGCGGTCCCGAAGGCGCGGTATCGACGCCGTCGCGCGAACGTTCTCATCACGACACGGCCGCGACGGATTCGCATGCCACCGGCCGCGTGCCTGATGAGGGGTTAAGAAAGGCTATGGGGCAGTAAGGCGCTGCGCTGACGGCTGCCGTTGACGAGCTCACGTCTTCGGCAGTCTGAGCGCGGCGAGAGTCACGCAGCGCACACGATGCGCCGCGCATCCAGATCACGGCCTGCGTCGGTGCAATGCCGAGCGCAAACAGCACGCGACACCTCCGCCATCGAACCCACGAGAACACCGGCATAAACAGCCGCGCCGATGCCGTGCGTGATGCTGGGATTCGTCCTATGCCATTTGCCGTTCCAACGGTCGGCCCGCGCCGTTTCGGATACCGCTCACGTTCTTGCGCAAAAAGGGTTTGATCCTTCTCGATCAGATCGGCACGGTGGACAAAACGCGTTTCATCAAGTGTGCAGGGGCGGTGTCGGATCAGGCGCTATTGAATGCGCTGTCGACGCTGCAGGCGTTTTTTGTCGAGTGAGCCGGATCGTATGGTGCGATCGTGCGTAGCAGCCTTGTTGCGGCTCAATGCCTGTCTACCGCGAGTCGGCGCCTCACGGTTGCGACCAGACGCTCATGCGCCATGCTGCTGGCAGCAATCGCCGTGGCCTCCGGCAGATTCTCGCGCACGATATCGGTCAACACCTGGCCAGGCGGCGCTTCAACCAGCACGCGGGCACCCATTTCAAGCATGACGGTGAGCGCATCGAACCAGCGGACCGTGTAGCGCATATTGGTGGCAAGGTCATCGCGTATGGCTTGTGCCGTATGCAACGGTCGGCCGCCGCGATTGCCCACGTAAATGCTGCGCGGCGTGTGAAACGGCACCTCGCGGGCGTAGTCGATCAGTTCTTCCGTCGCGCCGGCGAGCAATTCGCAATGCGACGGCACGCTCACTTCGAGCCGCGTGGCCTTGCGGGCGCCTGCGGCAAGCGCGCGTTCGACAAGCGCCTCGAGGGCGGCATCCGAACCGGCCATGACAATCTGACGCGGTGCATTGACGTTGCCGATATACGCGCGCGGCACGCCGCGCCGCGCCAGCTCGTCAGCAACAACTTCCAGTTGATGTTCGCTCAGACCCGAAATGGCCGCCAGACCATAACCGGAGGGATAGGCGGCTTCCATGAGTTCGGCTCGCTTGCGGACCATGCGCAGCGCGTCATCGAACTGCAGGGCCCCGCAACTCACGGCCGCTGCATAGGCGCCGACCGAAAGCCCCGCGCTGACATCCGGCGTCAACTGGGAGTCGGCCAGCGCACGCACGGTAGCCACACCCGCGACGACGAGCCCGACCTGCACCGCCACCGTCGAGCGCAAAGCAGCCGAGGTGTCGAGCGTGAGCACGTCGATGCCGAGCACCTGTGAGGCTTCGGCGAGCGTGTCGCGAACCGCGGCGTGCTCCGGCAGCCGATGCAAAAATCCTGCGGACTGCGCGCCTTGCCCGGGGAACTGGAAGGCGAGCATCACACGCGCCCGGGCATGGCCGCCCAAGGGTCGGCAATCAGTTGCGGACCCTGCGCGCAGCGGGCCATCACGCGCGGTTTGCCCGCTGCCCACTCGGCGAGCGCAATCCCGCCGGCCGGCGTTTCGAGCTGGACGTCGACGCGCATGCCGGCCTTCTGCGCGCGCGTCTGCAATTCGGTGAGGATCTGCGCGGCACTCTCCTGAGGCAGCCGCTTGGGCATGCGGACTAGCAAGTCGAGGTCGCTCGCCATGGTGACGGCGGGCATCCGTGTCGCAAGCTCGAAAGCGGCGCTGCCGGTCGGCCCCCACGCGTACCGGCGCAGGCTGCTCATATCGTCGCGCAGCGCCGCGAGCAGCGCGAAGGCAGGCAACGCGCGGCGCTCGAGCGCCGGCAAGCTCGCCGCGAAATCTTCGGGTGCAATCGCTTCGAGGACATCGGCGGCTTCGACCCACGTGCCATAGCGTTGCGCGCGGCCGTTGCCGCGCACGCCCACCGCGACAAAGCCCGCTGCCGCCGGCGCCCGTCTCACTACCGCGAACGGCGCGCGTGCAAAGGCCTCGCGCACCCACTCCGGTTCACCGTCGAGCGGCGCCAGACGCCGCAGCCGCAGCAGATCATGCGGCTGCCAGCGTGGGTCGCAACCGTGCGCGCTATCCGCGGCAAACGGCGGTACGGCACACACCTGCATTACGCGGCGTCCCACTGCTCGGCAAGACGCCGCCGCACTTCGACGGAGGCCGCGCGGGTCTGTTTCGCGGTGTCCGATTCGAGCCGGTGCGCGAGCCCGCGCGTGCTGTCGGCGCGAGCGCTCCTGACCGAAGCGCGCAGCACCTCGCGCACGTGCTCGATCTGCGCGGCGTCCGGCGCGTCGCCGTCGACATCTTTGATCAACGCGTCGAGCAGGCCGAGCCTCGCGAACGACGCCATCGAATACGACATCGGCGTAATGGTTTCGCCGAGCGCTTCAAGTGCTTCGACCGTGCGGCGCGTCACGCGCGCGGCCGCTTCCTTGCCCATTGCGTGCACCATGGTGCCGGGCGCGTCGATTGCAACGATCCGGTTGGCCTGGTAGCCGTGCGCGAGGAACGCGCCCGACATCGCCGGTCCGACAATCAGTGCGATCACCGGATGCCCGGCATCGCGCGCGGTTGCATAGGCGTCGACCGCGGCGGCGCAGGCGAGGTGAATGCCGAGCGTCTCTTCGCGATAGCCATAGGCCTGACTTTTTACATCGACGATTGCCACAATCGGACGCTTCGTCGCCGCCTGCGCATCCTGAGCGATCGTCTCACGCACCGCGCGTGCAAGCTGCCAGCCCTGTTCGAGGCCGACCACATTGTCAGTGGCGCGCGGGAAGCGGTTTTGCGGATCGGCAACCACGCTGATGAAGCGCGCAGTTTCGTCGCCAAGCCTGGCATCGCCGCTCCAGACGGGGGCGGGGCTTGCCGTCTCGCCGGCGAGGGCGCGGAACCAGCGGGCGCCGCGGGTCAGAGTCGTGTCGTTCATGCTTGCTCCTTCGGCGAGCGAACCCCGGCGCCGGCGGGAAACACGGTTCGCGTGGTTTCGGGCGTGACGTTGGCAGGATCGGTTTGCGCGAGCCGCGCGAGATAGGTGTCCACCTGTTCGCTGCGATGCGCCGCCGGGACGCCCTGTGCAAAGGCGCTTTGCAGCGCGGCGCGAAGCGCGGCGGGATCGTCTTCGACGAGTGCATCGGCGAAGCCGGTCAGCGCGCGTTGTTCACCGCCGATCAACTGCCACACGTGACGCCGGTCGCTCGCGTCGAGTTCGTCGATGCCCGCTTCCTGTTCGATCACTTCAGGGCCGTTCATGCCAAGACGCCCCTGTCTGGTGAGAATCAGATACGAGCACAACCCAGCGGCGAGCGACATACCGCCAAAACATCCCACCATGCCGGAGATCACGCCGACTACCGGCACATGCCGGCGCAGCGCGACAATCGCCGCCTGAATTTCGGCGATCACCGCGAGACCCAGGTTGGCTTCCTGCAGACGCACGCCACCGGTTTCGAACAGCACGACCGGACGCACGATCTTGCCGCGCTCGCAATCCCGCAGCGCGAGTTCGAGCGCCGCGGCAATCTTGCTGCCCGACACTTCGCCGATGCTGCCGCCCTGGAACGCCGACTCGATTGCCGCGACCACGGCCGGTTCGCCGTCGATGGTGCCGCGTGCGATCACGCAGCCGTCGTCGGCCTGGCAGACGATGCCCTGCAGCGGCAGCCACGGCGACTCGATGCGATCGAACGGGCCGAGCAGTTCGCGGAACGTGCCCGCATCGAGCAAGGCGCGGGCGCGCTCGCGCGCCGGCAGCTCGATGAAGCTGTCATGCAGCACCAAGCCGGGCTGCGCAGTGGCAACGGTGCTCATGCGTCGTCTCCCTGTTCCGCTTCCTCAATGGCTTCCGCGAGCCGCAGCGCCACCACGCCGGGCGTCGCGCCGAAATCGTTGATCTCGATCTGCGCGGCGCCGTCGTAGCGTGTGAAGAAGCGGTCGAGCACGCTCTTCCAGATGTGGCTGTAACCGTCGACGCTGGTCCGCACGATCACATGCGCGGTCATCGCCGAAGCCGGCGACAACAGCACTTCGAGGTCGCCAGAACCGACCACGCCGACATGCGCGCGAGTCGTGACGGCGCGCTGCGCCGGATAGTCGAACGTCAGATGTTCCATGTGGCTGAGCTCCCGCCAGTGCCATGACGCACCAGCATGTCGATGAAGAGGGTGGCGGCGAGCAGATCGGCTGCGCCGCCCGGAGAGGCGTTGAGTGCCAGCAGCGCGCGGTCGAGTTCGGCGAGCGCGGCGCGGCCGGACACGGTCGAACTGCCGCCGAGATCGAGCACGCGACGCGCGCCGTCCTTGCCCGCGTGCAGGCCGGGCAGGCCCGCGCGGTGCAACAGGCAGGTGTCGTCGAGCGAGGCCATGATCGCCAGTAACGTGTCGAGACGGGCCGCGTTCTCGGGCACGCCGTTGGCGCGCGCGGCCAGCAACGCGGGCAAGCCTACGTCTGCTACATGGGGGAAACCGTCTTGCGCTTCGCGTCGCGCGCCGCCGACCTGGTAGCGCTGGCGCACGCGCTCGCCATTACTGTCGGAGGGCGTGGCGAAGCGATCGGGGAAGCAGGCGATCTGCGCACCCAGCGTGCAGATGCTGGAGGCGAGCGCGGCTTGCGCGGCTGCGTCACGTGGCGCCGTTGGCTGCACCTGCGCAATCGCGGCGCCCGCTACCAGCAATCCGACAATCCAGATTGCACCACGATGCGCGTTACTTCCGTTGGTGGCGTGCAACATCGCCTGTTCGCCGGCACGGCCAATCCGCGCGAGTTCGGAGCGCAAGGTTGCGGACGGCTCGCGGCGGCGCGACGCAGAGGCCAGCTCCGCGAAGGTCGCACCGAGCGAGTGAGCCGAGCGCAGCATGGTGACGAGATCGAGATCCCGGTGCGCGCCGCTGCCGCGCTGATCCACCAGCGCAGGTTTCGGCGTGAGCAGCGCTTCCTCGATCAGCGCCGTGACGGCGAGGCGTGCGAGCCACGTGTCCGTCGCGTCGGCTTCAACCCGCGAGGGGCGCGCAGCGGGC
>NZ_DASXHA010000075.1:0-24348 GCF_036488795.1 Paraburkholderia sp. | reverse complement strand
CGACGTCGACTTCGGTTATGGCGACCGGCTCGTCCTGTCGAACCTGAACCTGCGCTTCCAGCGCGGTCAGGTGGTGGCGGTCATGGGCGGCTCGGGGTGCGGCAAGACCACCGTGCTGCGTCTGATCGGCGGCCTTGTACGTGCCCAGCGCGGCCAGATCCTGTTCCAGGGGCAGGACATCGGCGAGCAGACGCGCGACGGCCTGTACGCCTTGCGCCGCAAGATGGGCATGCTGTTCCAGTTCGGCGCGCTGTTTACCGATATGTCGGTGTTCGAAAACGTGGCGTTCACACTGCGCGAGCACACTGACCTTCCCGAAGAACTGATTCGCGACCTCGTGCTGATGAAGCTCAATGCGGTCGGTCTGCGCGGCGCGCGCGACCTGGCACCGTCGGAGATCTCCGGCGGCATGGCGCGGCGAGTGGCACTGGCGCGGGCCATCGCGCTAGACCCTGAGCTGATGATGTACGACGAGCCGTTTGCCGGACTGGATCCCATTTCGCTCGGCATCACGGCGAACCTGATCCGGGCGCTGAATCAGGCGCTCGGCGCCACCTCCATTCTGGTGACGCACGACGTGCCGGAATCCTTTGCGATCGCTGACTACGTGTACTTCCTCGCCAATGGCGGCGTGCACGCCGAAGGCACGCCGCAGCAATTGCGCGCGTCGACGGATCCGACCGTGCGCCAGTTCATCGACGGTGCGCCGGACGGTCCGTTCAAATTTCACTATCCCAGCAAAACGCCGCTTGCGGCAGACTTCGGCATCGGCGGGGGACAGGCATGATCAGTACGATCGGGCGTTCGGTGATTGGCGGCCTCGAAACCGCCGGCTATGCCACGCGGCTGTTCTTTCGCCTCGTGCTCGAATTCTTCCCGCTGTTGCGCCGGCCGCATCTTGTCACGAAGCAGATCCACTTCGTAGGTAATTATTCGCTGGTGATCATCGCGGTCTCGGGGCTGTTCGTCGGCTTCGTGCTCGGTCTGCAGGGCTACAACACGCTCAACCGCTATGGTTCGGAACAGGCGCTCGGACTGCTGGTGGCGCTGTCGCTCGTGCGCGAACTCGGGCCGGTCGTCACCGCACTGCTGTTCGCGGGCCGCGCGGGGACGTCGCTGACGGCCGAAATCGGTTTGATGAAAGCGGGCGAGCAACTGACCGCAATGGAAATGATGGCGGTGGATCCGATCAAGGTCGTGGTCGCGCCGCGTCTATGGGCAGGCATCATCTCCATGCCGATTCTGGCCGCCATTTTCAGCGCGGTGGGGATTGGCGGCGGCTATGTGGTGGGAGTGCTGATGATCGGCGTGGATGCCGGCTCGTTCTGGTCGCAGATGCAAGGCGGCGTGGACGTGTGGGCTGACGTCGGCAACGGGGTGATCAAGAGTATTGTGTTCGGTTTTGCGGTGACGTTCATCGCACTCTTTCAGGGTTATGAAGCCAAGCCGACACCGGAAGGTGTATCTCGTGCGACGACCAAAACGGTCGTGTATGGGTCGCTCGCTGTACTCGGTCTCGATTTCCTGCTGACCGCATTGATGTTCGGCTAAAAAACTGCGCGACACGTTTCCCGCCGCGGGTGTCTACCTCCCCGCGTCGTGCAGGAGGCGTTGTCTGCGCAACGGATTCTCTTTGGGATGACGATGAAAAAGACTGCTCTCGACTTCTGGGTCGGCCTGTTCGTGGTGCTGGGTTTCATAGCGCTGCTGTTCCTCGCGCTGAAAGCCGGCAACATGAGCTCGTTGTCGTTTCAGGCAACCTACCCGGTCAAACTCAAGTTCGACAATATCGGCGGACTGAAGGCGCGCGCGCCGGTGAAGAGCGCGGGCGTGACGGTGGGCCGGGTCGACTCGATCGGCTTCGATACCAATTCGTATCAGGCTCTCGTGACCATCGACCTGGACAAGCAGTATCCGTTTCCCAAGGACACGTCGGCGAAGATCCTGACCTCGGGCCTGCTCGGCGAACAGTACATCGGCCTCGAGCCGGGCGGCGACAGCGAGATGCTGAAGGCCGGCGACACGATCTCGATGACGCAGTCGGCCATCGTGCTCGAAAACCTGATCGGACAATTCCTGTATAGCAAGGCGGCGGATTCAGGCGCATCGAAAGCCGGCGCGTCTGCAGCACCCCCCGCGCCGGCGGCACCGGCACTGCCCGCCTCAGGCGCGGCGGGTCAATAAGGAGAACAAGAATGCAGACCATGCGCGTCCGTATCGCGGCGCTGGCACTGGCCGCGACGATGCTGGCCGGTTGTACGACGGTGCAGACACCGACCAAGGGCGATCCGCTCGAGGGCTTGAACCGCACCGTGTTTACTTTCAACGACAAGGTCGACCAGTACGCCCTGAAGCCGGTGGCGAAGGGCTACGTCTGGATCACGCCGCAGCCGGTGCGCGACAGCGTGACCAACTTCTTCTCGAACATCGGCGACGTCTACATTGCGGCCAACAACCTGCTGCAGTTGAAGATTACCGATGGCGTCGAAGACATCATGCGGATCGTCATCAACACCGTGTTCGGTGTAGGCGGCCTGTTCGACGTGGCGACGCTCGCAAACCTGCCCAAGCACGACAACGACCTCGGCCTGACGCTGGGTCACTACGGCGTACCGTCGGGTCCGTATCTGGTGCTGCCGCTCTTCGGGCCGAGCACGGTGCGCGACGCGGTCGGTTCGATCGGCGCCTACTATGTCAATCCGCTGTCGTACATTCATCCGGACGGCCTGAGCTGGGCGCTGTACGGCGTGAACCTGATCAACACGCGCGCCAACCTGCTGAACGCGGGCGACGTGCTGGAAGGCGCGGCGCTCGACAAGTACTCGTTCGTGCGTAACGCCTATTTGCAGCGCCGTAATTATCTGCTGTCGGATGGGAGGGGCAAGAGCTCGCCGTTGCCGGACTACGGCGACAACGCCTCGCTGCCGAAATACGAAGATGTCGACGGCGGCGCGGCCGCAGGTGCTGGCGGCGCAGCAGCGAAGCCGGCTTCGGGCGCCGCTGCAGCAGCGACACCGCCGCAGACCGGCGCGGCGGCGCCGCAAGCGGCGTCGGCTGCCGCGCCCGCTTCAGGTGCCGAAGAGACGCCGCCGCTCGATCTCAATGGTGGACCGGAGACGACGCAGGTGCCTGCCGACCAGGTCGTACCGCCGCGTCTGAACTTTCCGACGTTCAAGTTGCATTGATGGTGCGACCGTAACACCTCGATACGACTCTCGCAGTTTGCACGTGGATTGCCAGTGAACTCGCGTGCTAATGTCGGCTCCAAGGTTTGCACTATTCTTTCAGCAAGGCTCGATATGAAAAAATTGTTCCTGATTCCGGTTTTTGCAGCATTGTTTTCGTTTGCCAGCGGTGCCTATGCGCAAACCGTCGACAGCAGCGTGCCCGACGTCCTGGTCAAAACTGTCACCCAGCAGGTGGTGGACACGATCCGTTCCGACAAGTCGATCCAGCAGGGCGACATCAACGAGATCACCAAGCTCGTGAACGAGAAGATCCTGCCGTACACGGACTTCCGTCGCACGACGCAGCTGGCCATGGGCCGCAACTGGCGCAGTGCCACGCCTGAACAGCAAAACGCCGTGGTCGAGCAGTTCAAGATGCTGCTGATCCGCACGTATTCGGGCGCGCTCGCGCAGGTTCGCAATCAGGAGATCCAGTACAAGCCGTTCCGCATGAATCCGGACGACACCGACACGGTGGTGCGTTCGGTCGTGATGAACAACGGCTCGCCGATCGAACTGGACTACCGCCTGTACAAGACGCCGCAAGGCTGGCGCGTGTACGACATCAACGTGCTCGGCGCATGGTTGATCCAGGCCTACCAGCAGCAGTTCAACGAACAGATCCAGCAACATGGCATCGACGGGCTGATCCAGTTCCTGACGCAGCGCAATCAGCAGCTTGCTGCGGGTAAGCAGTCGTGAGCACAGCGGTAAACGCCGAAGCCCCGGTTGCGAACCGCTTCGCAACCGGCACGACGCTGACCCACGCAAGTGCGAAGGCCGCGCTTGAGTCGGGTCTGCTGCGGATCGCGGCGGGCGCGACCGAAGTCGACTGCGCGCCGCTCGCGCAGTTCGATTCGTCGGCGCTCGCTGTATTGATCGCATGGCAACGCGCCGCGCACGCGCGCGGCGTCGCGCTCGAGGTCGTCAACCTGCCGGCTGGTCTCGCGAGCCTTGCACAAGCCTACGGCGTCGACAGCCTCCTCTGTCGACATTGACGCTCCTCTGAGGTCCCGGACGTCCTGTCCGAATCCCCCCGCGCAAGTCGGGGCTTCCAACTTTGCCCTATAATCAAACGTTTTTTGGGGCTCAGTTTGGGTCAAAAGCGCGCCCCAATTTCATTCCCTCCAGCATTTTGCCCCTTTCAGGCGCCGTGATCCAAAGCGGCGCACAGTCATGCCAGCCATAGAAATTCGTAACGTCAAGAAGCGCTACAAAGATCTCCAGGCGCTCAAGGGCGTCAGCCTTACGGTGGAAGAAGGCGAGTTTTTCGGACTGCTCGGTCCGAACGGCGCGGGCAAAACGACGCTCATCAGCATACTGGCCGGTCTCGCGCGCGCCGACGAAGGCAGCATCGCGGTACGCGGTCATGACGTCGTGACGGATTTCCGCGACGCACGCCGCGCACTGGGCGTGGTTCCGCAAGAACTCGTTTTCGATCCGTTCTTCACGGTGCGCGAGACCTTGCGTATTCAGTCCGGCTACTACGGTCTGCGCAACAACGACGCGTGGATCGACGAAGTGATGGCCAATCTCGACCTCACCGAAAAGGCCGACGCCAATATGCGAGCCTTGTCGGGCGGCATGAAGCGCCGCGTGCTGGTCGCGCAGGCGCTGGTGCACCGTCCGCCGGTCATCGTGCTCGACGAGCCGACCGCCGGGGTCGACGTCGAATTGCGTCAGACCTTGTGGAAATTCATCTCGCGTCTGAATCGCGAGGGGCACACGATCGTGCTGACCACGCACTATCTGGAAGAAGCCGAATCGCTGTGCGACCGCATCGCCATGTTGCGGCGCGGCGAAGTGGTTGCGCTCGAGCGCACCAGCGCGCTGCTGCAACGCTTCGCCGGCATGCAACTGTTCCTGCGGTTTTCGCAAGGCGTTTTACCCGCTGAATTGCGGCTGCTGGAAGTGGAAGCCGGCACGAGCAACGGCAATGGCCGGCATCATCTGCTGCGCTTGTCGAGCTACGACGAAGTCGAGACGATTCTGGCGCAATGCCGCGCCGCGGGTTGTACGTTCGAAGAGATCGAGGTCCGCAAGGCCGACCTCGAAGATGTGTTTGTTCAGGTGATGAACGGTCCGGAAGTGATCGAGGGGCTTGCATGAGCGGCTACAGTAGTGGATTCGGCACGCTGTTTTACAAAGAAATCCTGCGCTTCTGGAAAGTCGCGTTCCAGACCGTTCTGGCTCCGGTGATCACCGCGCTGCTGTATCTGACCATTTTCGGCCACGCGCTGCGCGGTCATGTGCAGGTCTACCCGGGCGTGGAATACACCAGCTTCCTGATTCCGGGCCTCGTGATGATGAGCGTGTTGCAGAACGCGTTCGCCAACAGTTCGTCGTCGCTAATCCAGTCGAAAATCACCGGCAACCTGGTGTTCGTGCTACTGCCGCCGCTGTCCCACTATGAGATGTACTTCGCGTACGTGCTCGCTTCAGTGGTGCGCGGTCTTGCGGTCGGCTTCGGGGTGTTCATTGTGACGATCTGGTTTGTGCCGGTGAGCTTCAATCAGCCGCTTATCATCATCGCGTTTGCGGTGCTGGGGGCGGCCATTCTGGGCACGCTGGGTCTGATTGCAGGCATCTGGGCCGAGAAGTTCGACCAGCTCGCTGCGTTCCAGAACTTCCTGATCATGCCGCTCACGTTCCTGTCGGGCGTGTTCTATTCGACGCACACATTGCCGCCCGTGTGGCGCGAAGTGTCGCGCCTCAATCCTTTTTTCTACATGATCGACGGCTTTCGCGCCGGTTTCTTCGGGATGTCGGATATCGACCCGCTCCTGAGCCTTGCGATTGTCTTTGGTTTCTTCGTGGTGCTGGCCGTGGTGGCGATGCGCATGCTCGCTTCCGGCTACAAACTGCGCCACTGATTAGGAGCGTTTTTCATGTTGCCGACTCCCGAACTGGTCAAGCAATACATCGAAGCTGGGCTTGCCTGCCAGCATCTCGAAGTCGAAGGCGACGGTCAGCATTTCTTTGCGACCATCGTGTCTCCGAGCTTCGAAGGCAAGCGTCTGATCCAGCGTCATCAACTCGTTTATGCGGCGCTCGGCGACCGCATGAAACAGGAAATCCACGCGCTCAGCATGAAGACGCTGACGCCTGCCGAATGGCAAAACGCGTAATCTGGAAAGTTAGTGCGAATTACACAAGATAAGCGCGAAGCCGGTAGCGGCGCCGCCACAGCAAGTCATGCAGCCCCGGCAGCGAGCCGGATCGATCAGGAAACGACAGGTATGGACAAACTCGTCATTGAAGGCGGCCAGCGGCTGGCCGGTGAGATCGTCGTGTCAGGGGCGAAGAACGCCGCCTTGCCGATCCTCTGCGCCGGTCTGTTGAGCGCGCAACCGGTTCATCTCGAGAACGTGCCTGACCTGCAGGACGTCCGCACCACGCTCAAGCTGCTCAACCAGATGGGCGTGCGTACCGAATCCTCCGAATGCCGCGTGTCGCTTGACGCGTCGCGTGTCGACAACCTCGTCGCACCGTATGAACTGGTGAAGACGATGCGCGCGTCGATTCTCGTGCTCGGCCCGCTGCTCGCGCGCTTCGGCGAGGCGAAGGTGTCGCTGCCGGGCGGCTGCGCGATCGGTGCACGGCCGGTGGATCAGCACATCAAGGGCCTGCAGGCGATGGGCGCTGAAATCACCATCGAGCATGGCTTTATCGAAGCGCGCGCGAAGCGTCTGAAGGGCGCGCGCATCGTGACCGACATGATCACCGTCACGGGCACCGAAAACCTGCTGATGGCCGCGGTGCTGGCCGACGGCGAGACCGTGATCGAGAACGCCGCGCGTGAGCCGGAAGTGGGCGACCTCGCGCATCTGCTCGTGCAGATGGGTGCGCAGATCGAAGGCATCGGCACGGACCGGCTTGTGATTCAGGGCGTCGACAAGTTGCACGGCGCGAAGCATACGGTGATTCCGGATCGCATCGAAGCCGGCACGTTCCTGTGCGCGGTCGCCGCTGCCGGCGGCGACGTGGTGTTGCGCCACGTGCGTCCGTTGATCCTCGAAGCCGTGACGGAAAAGCTGCGCGAAGCGGGCGTGACGATCGAGGAAGGCGACGACTGGATGCGTGTGCGGATGGACAAGCGTCCTCACGCGGTGAACGTGCGCACTTCGGAATACCCGGCGTTTCCGACCGACATGCAGGCCCAGTTCATGGCGCTTAATACGATTGCGGACGGTACTTCGCAAGTCGTCGAGACGATTTTCGAAAACCGCTTCATGCACGTGCAGGAACTGAACCGTCTGGGTGCGAACATCACCATTGACGGCAACACTGCGCTCGTGACGGGTGTGCACCAGCTGTCCGGCGCCAAGGTGATGGCCACGGATCTGCGCGCCTCCGCCAGCCTCGTGATCGCCGGTCTGTGCGCGGACGGCGAAACGCTGATCGACCGTATCTATCACCTCGACCGTGGCTACGATCGCATGGAATCGAAGCTCACGGCCGTCGGCGCGAAAGTGCGCCGCATTGCTGGGAGCCAGGCATGAGTTCGGTGCCGCAAACCTCGGCCTCGCCGGCTGCGCGTGCGCCGCTTACGCTCGCGCTGTCAAAAGGGCGTATCTTCGAAGAGACCCTGCCGCTGCTTGCCGCGGCCGGTGTGCAAGTGGCGGAAGATCCGGAAACGTCGCGCAAGCTGATCCTGCCGACCACCGACGCCAACCTGCGCGTGATCATCGTGCGCGCGACCGACGTCCCCACCTACGTCGAATACGGCGCCGCCGACTTCGGCGTGGCGGGCAAGGACGTGCTGCTGGAACATGGCGGCAGTGGCCTGTATCAGCCGGTGGATCTCGACATTGCGCGCTGCCGCATGTCGGTTGCCGTGGCGGCGGGTTTTGATTACGCGAGCGCGGTGCGCCAGGGTGCGCGACTGCGTGTCGCAACCAAATATGTGGAAACCGCACGCGAGCATTTCGCTGCGAAGGGTGTGCACGTCGACCTCATCAAGCTGTACGGGTCGATGGAGCTCGCGCCGCTGGTGGGCCTCGCCGACGCGATCGTCGACCTGGTGAGTTCCGGCGGCACGTTGCGTGCAAACAATCTTGTCGAGGTGGAGGAGATCATGCAGATCTCGTCGCGCCTCGTTGTGAACCAGGCTGCGCTCAAGCTCAAGCGCGCGGCGCTGCGGCCGTTCCTCGACGCGTTCGAACGCGCCTCGAAACGCGGCAGCGCAGCGGCCTGAGCGCGGCCGACGGCGGCCAGACAGTGCGCCACTGTGCGTGATCGTGCTTAAAGCGCGCCTTACCGAAACGGATACCAGCATGTCTATCAAGATTCGCAAACTCGACTCCAGCGCTCCTGACTTCCATCAGGCGCTGCACGCGGTGCTCGCGTTCGAGGCGAGCGAAGACGAGGCGATCGAACGCTCGGTCGCGCAGATCCTGGCCGACGTGAAAGCGCGCGGCGACGAAGCGGTGCTTGAGTACACCAACCGCTTCGATCGTCTGCAGGCACCGAACGTGGCCGCACTCGAGCTGCCGATGACGGAGCTCGAAGCCGCGCTCGAAGGCCTCGATCCGCGCCGCCGCGCGGCCCTCGAAGCCGCCGCCGCGCGGGTGCGCGGGTATCACGAGAAGCAGAAGATCGAATGCGGCAGTCATAGCTGGCAGTACACGGAAGCCGACGGCACCGTGCTGGGCCAGAAGGTGACGCCGCTCGACCGCGCCGGCATCTATGTACCGGGCGGCAAGGCGGCCTATCCATCCTCGGTGTTGATGAACTCGATTCCGGCGCGCGTTGCCGGCGTGCGCGAAATCGTCATGGTGGTGCCGACGCCCGACGGCGTGAAAAATCCGCTAGTCCTTGCCGCTGCGCTGCTGGGCGGCGTGGACCGCGTGTTCACGATTGGCGGTGCGCAGGCAGTCGGCGCGCTCGCTTACGGTACCGCAAGCGTGCCGGCCGTCGACAAGATCTGCGGTCCGGGCAACGCGTATGTCGCGTCGGCGAAGCGCCGCGTGTTCGGCACGGTCGGCATCGACATGATTGCGGGTCCGTCGGAAATTCTCGTGCTGTGCGACGGCACCACGGATCCGCGCTGGGTTGCCATGGACCTGTTCTCGCAGGCCGAGCACGACGAACTCGCTCAATCCATCCTGCTGTGCCCGGACGCCGCCTTCATTGGCCGCGTCCACGAGGCCATCAACGAGCTGCTGCCCACCATGCCGCGCCAGGACGTGATCCGCGCCTCGCTCGAAGGGCGCGGCGCGCTGATCAAGGTGCGTGACATGACCGAAGCCTGCGCGATCGCCAACGACATCGCGCCGGAACACCTCGAAATCTCCGCGCTGGAGCCGCATCAATGGGGCAAGCTGATCCGTCATGCCGGCGCGATCTTCCTTGGCCGCTACACCAGCGAAAGCCTCGGCGACTACTGCGCCGGGCCCAATCACGTGCTGCCTACGTCTCGTACCGCACGGTTTTCGTCGCCGCTCGGCGTCTATGATTTCTTCAAACGGTCGAGCGTGATCGAAGTCAGCGCGGAAGGTGCGCAGACGCTGGGTGAAATTGCCGCGGAACTGGCGTACGGCGAAGGTCTGCCGGCCCACGCACGCAGCGCCGAATACCGCATGAAACAGACCGGCTGAGCCGCGGCCGGCAGGTGCGAAAACGAGCGCAGAACGCAGACTCGACGCGAACCCGGCGCAAACGCAATTCTGCCGGCACACAATCAGACTATTGACCAACCAGGGCGGCTCTCGCACCGCCCTTGCATGGCCGGCGCCCTGTGTGGCCCGGTCCGCTGATCCATGACGACACCACAAGACATCATTCGCCGCGACGTGCTCGCGATGACGAGCTATCCGGTTCCGGACGCCACGGGCTTCGTGAAGCTCGACGCCATGGAAAACCCGTTTGCTCTGCCGGCGCCGCTCGCGGCGCAGCTCGGCGAACGCCTCGCAGGGATTGCGCTGAACCGCTATCCGGCGCCGCGGCCCGAAGCGTTGCTCGCGAAGCTCAAGCGGGCGATGAACGTGCCCGCAAACTGCGAAGTGCTGCTCGGCAACGGCTCGGATGAAATCATCAGCATGGTGTCGATGGCGTGCGCCAAGCCCGGCGCGAAAGTGCTCGCGGCCGTGCCGGGCTTCGTCATGTATCAGGTATCCGCGCGGCTCGCGCATCTGGAATTCGTGGGCGTGCCGCTGCAGGCGGATTTCAGCCTGGACACCGAGGCGATGCTCGCGGCGATCGCCGAACATCAGCCGGCCATCGTTTATCTGGCGTATCCGAACAACCCGACCGGCACGCTCTACGACGACGCGGACATGGAGCGCATCATCGCCGCCGCGGACAAGAGCCTCGTGGTGATCGACGAGGCGTATCAGCCGTTCGCGCAGAAGAGCTGGCTGCCGCGCGCCGACGCGTTCGACAACGTGGTGGTGATGCGTACGGTGTCGAAGCTGGGTCTTGCGGGCATTCGGCTCGGCTACCTGGTGGGACGCGCAGCGTGGCTGACCGAGTTCGACAAGGTGCGCCCGCCATACAACATCAATGTGCTGACGCAGGCTACGGCCGACTTCCTGCTCGATCATCTCGACGTGCTGGACGCCCAGGCCGCGCAACTGCGCGAAGAGCGCACGAAACTGGCGCAGGCGGTGGGCCAGTTGCCGGGCGCGCAAGTGTTCCCGAGCGCCGGCAACTTCCTGCTGGTGCGTGTGCCTGACGCCTCCGTCATGTTCGAGACCCTGCTGACGGCACGGGTTCTGATCAAAAACGTGAGTAAAATGCATCCATTGCTGGCGAATTGCGTGCGTCTGACGGTCGGTTCCCCTGAAGAAAACGCGCAATTGCTGGCGGCACTGAAACTCGTGCTGCATTGAACGGCGTGCCGTCGCGCCGCGTTCCGCATGGCGGCCGCGACGCATTCGGCGTTCCCCCCAACTCCCCATTTTTCATAGTTCGATTCGAGGAATTACCATGCGCCAGGCGGAAGTCGTTCGCGACACTAGCGAAACGCAGATCCGTATCAAGATCAATCTGGACGGCACCGGCAAGCAAAAGCTCGCCACCGGCGTGCCGTTCCTCGACCACATGCTCGACCAGATCGCGCGGCATGGTTTGATCGATCTCGACATCGAGGCGCATGGCGACACGCATATCGACGACCACCATACGGTCGAAGACGTCGGCATCACGCTGGGCCAGGCGGTCGCGAAGGCGGTGGGCGACAAGAAGGGCATTCGTCGCTACGGACATTCTTATGTGCCGCTCGACGAGGCGCTGTCGCGCGTCGTGATCGATTTTTCCGGTCGCCCGGGCCTCGAATTCCATGTGCCCTTCACGCGTGCGCGCATCGGTACGTTCGACGTCGATCTCTCCATCGAATTTTTCCGCGGCTTCGTGAATCACGCCGGCGTGACGCTCCACATCGACAATCTGCGCGGCCTGAATGCCCATCATCAGATGGAAACCGTGTTCAAGGCGTTCGGGCGTGCTTTGCGCATGGCTGTCGAGCTGGACGAACGCGCGGCGGGGCAGATTCCGTCGACCAAGGGTAGTCTGTAAGCAGCCTGGCAGGACGAACCGGACCGGGTGCGCGCCCTGCGTGCGCCCGGCTTGCGATGGATATCCTCAAGTCGTTTATTTCGCTGCTGGCGCTGATCAATCCGGTCGGCGCCATTCCGTTCTTCCTGAGCCTCACGGCCCAGCAGTCGGACGGCGAACGGCGCAGGACGATTCGAATCGCAGCGATCTCGGTGTTCTGCGTGATTACGGTGACGACGCTGCTCGGCCAGCAGATCATCAGCTTCTTCGGCATTTCGGTCGGCTCGCTGCAGGTGGGCGGCGGCATCATCATGCTGCTGATGGCGATCAATATGCTGAACGCCCAGATCGGCAACAGCCGTTCGACGCCGGAAGAGCGTGACGAGGCCGAGCACAAGGACAACGTCGCCGTGGTGCCGCTCGCGATCCCCCTGCTGACGGGGCCAGGTGCAATCAGCACGGTGATTATCTATTCGGCCGACTCGCCACATTGGTACGACCGCGTTAGTCTGATCGTGATTGGCGCGGTGCTGGCGGCGATCTGCTTTTTTTCGCTGCGTCTGGCCGAACCGATTGCCCGTTGGGTGGGTCGCACGGGTATCAATATCGGCACGCGGCTCATGGGTTTGATGTTGTCGGCGCTGGCGGTGGAATTCATCGTCGACGGTCTGAAGGCGTTACTGCCTAACTTGAAATGAAAACTTCGATTGCGATTGTGGATTACGGAATGGGCAACCTGCGGTCGGTCGCCCAGGCCTTGAGGAAAGCGGCGCCGGAAGCGGATGTGGCGATCGTCGACCAGCCGGAAGCGATTCGCGCGGCCGACCGGGTCGTGCTGCCCGGCCAGGGCGCGATGCCTGACTGCATGCGCAGCCTGGGCGAATCCGGCCTGCAGGACGCGGTGCTCGAAGCGTCGCGCAGCAAGCCGCTGATGGGCGTGTGCGTGGGCGAGCAGATGCTGTTCGACTGGAGCGCCGAGGGCGACACGCGCGGCCTTGGCCTGTTGCCCGGCAAGGTGGTGCGTTTCGACCTGGCAGGCCAGCTGCAGGACGACGGCTCGCGCTTCAAGGTGCCGCAAATGGGCTGGAACCGGGTCCGCCAGGCGCAGCCGCACCCGCTATGGGAAGGCGTTGCCGACGGCAGCTTTTTCTACTTCGTCCATAGTTACTACGTGGTGCCGGACAACGTGTCGCACACGTCCGGCGAAACCGTGTACGGTGTGCCCTTTACCTCGGCCGTGGCGCGGGATAACATTTTTGCGACCCAATTCCACCCGGAAAAGAGCGCCGATGCCGGCCTGCGCGTGTATCGCAACTTCGTGCACTGGAACCCGTGAGCGCCATTCTTCTGCCGTCCCGTTCTGCCGTGTGCCGCGTACCCCATTGCGCGGCAAGCGCGGCGCTATGCGTATTGGCGCACGTGCCGCGAGCTGGCGCCGGCCGGGGTGCTGAAAGAGTTGTACTAAACTAGCGAGACAGCGCCCGCGCAGGCTAATCCGCCGGCCGGGGCTTTTCGACCTTAAACCTTCTTCCCTGACTACACCCGATTGCTATGCTGCTGATTCCCGCCATCGACCTGAAAGATGGTCAGTGTGTACGCCTCAAACAGGGCGACATGGACCAGGCGACGATTTTCTCCGAGGAACCGGCGGCAATGGCCCGACATTGGGTCGACCGCGGCGCCCGGCGCCTGCATCTCGTCGACCTGAATGGAGCATTCGCCGGTAAGCCGAAGAATGAAGACGCCATCCGCGCCATCATCGAGGAAGTCGGCGGTGAGATTCCCGTCCAGCTGGGCGGTGGGATTCGCGACCTGAACACCATCGAACGCTATCTGGACGACGGTCTGTCGTACGTGATCATCGGCACGGCGGCGGTGAAAAATCCCGGCTTCCTACAGGACGCGTGCACGGCGTTTGGCGGCCACATCATCGTCGGTCTGGACGCGAAAGACGGCAAGGTGGCGACCGACGGCTGGAGCAAGCTGACCGGCCACGAAGTCGCCGACCTCGCGCGCAAGTTCGAGGACTACGGCTGCGAGTCGATCATTTATACGGACATCGGCCGTGACGGCATGCTGCAGGGCATCAATATCGACGCCACGGTGCGCCTTGCACGCGCGGTAAAGATTCCGGTGATCGCAAGCGGCGGCCTGTCAAATATGGCCGACATCGAAGCGCTGTGCGAAGTCGAAGTCGAAGGCATTGAAGGCGTGATCTGCGGCCGCGCGATCTATTCAGGCGATCTGGATTTCGCCGCGGCGCAGACGCACGCAGACAAACTGCGCGAATCGGACGACGCCTGAAGGCGCGCGGCATCGCGCCTGTGCATGTACTGGGCAGTCCGCGAGTAGTGCGACGCAGGGCGCGCCGGCTTTCAGGCGCAGCCCGGTCCGGCACGGCAACGCGCGCCGGCCCTTGTGCCGCTCGCTCATGAGCGGCCTCATCAGCGGTATTGGCAAGAAATTGCAAGATCATGGCTCTAGCTAAACGCATCATTCCCTGTCTCGACGTCACGGCTGGACGCGTGGTCAAGGGCGTCAACTTCGTCGAACTGCGCGATGCGGGCGACCCGGTCGAAATTGCCCGCCGCTACGACGATCAGGGTGCCGACGAACTCACCTTCCTCGACATCACCGCCACTTCCGATCAGCGCGACCTGATCCTGCCGATCATCGAAGCGGTTGCCTCGCAGGTGTTCATTCCTCTGACGGTCGGCGGCGGCGTGCGCGCGGTCGAAGACGTACGGCGCCTGCTGAATGCCGGCGCGGACAAGATCAGCATGAACTCGTCGGCGGTCGCCAATCCGCAGCTGGTGCGCGACGCGACGGACAAGTACGGTTCGCAGTGCATCGTGGTGGCGATCGACGCCAAACGCGTTTCAGCAGACGGCGAGCCGCCGCGCTGGGAAGTCTTCACGCATGGCGGGCGCAAGGCGACCGGGCTGGAGGCGGTGGAGTGGGCGCGCAAGATGGCCGAACTGGGCGCGGGTGAAATCCTGCTGACCAGCATGGATCGCGACGGTACCAGGAGCGGCTTCGACCTGGCGCTTACGCGCGCGGTGTCGGACGCGGTGCCGGTTCCGGTGATCGCCTCGGGCGGGGTCGGCTCGCTGCAGCATCTGGCGGACGGCATCAAGGACGGCCACGCGGACGCCGTGCTGGCCGCCAGCATTTTCCACTATGGTGAACATACGGTCGGCGAAGCCAAGCGCTTCATGGCCGGACAAGGCATTTCGGTGAGGTTGTGACGTGGTGAACCCAACAGCAGTGGACTGGCTCGACAAGGTGAAATGGGACGCGAACGGCCTCGTGCCGGTGATCGCGCAGGAAGCCTCGAGTAACGACGTACTGATGTTCGCGTGGATGAACCGCGAGGCGCTCGCCAAGACGGTCGAAACCGGCCGTGCGGTGTATTTCTCGCGCTCGCGTCAGCGTCTGTGGTTCAAGGGCGAGGAGTCCGGTCACGTGCAGCATGTGCATGAAATCCGGCTCGATTGCGACGAGGACGTTGTGCTGCTGAAGGTCGAGCAGGTCTCGGGCATTGCGTGCCACACCGGGCGCCACTCCTGTTTTTTCCAGAAATTCGAAGGTACGGTCGACGACGGCGACTGGGTCGCCGTAGATCCGGTGCTGAAAGACCCCGAACACATCTACAAATGACACAAATCTCCCAATTGACCAACGACACGCTGCTGCGCCTCGCCGCGATCATCGACGGCCGCAAGGGCGGCGACCCCGACGTTTCCTACGTTTCACGCCTGTTCCACAAGGGCGACGACGCCATCCTCAAGAAAATCGGCGAGGAAGCGACGGAAGTGGTGCTTGCCGCCAAAGATGTGCGTCAGGGCGGCGCACCATCCGCCCTGGTCGGCGAAGTGGCCGACCTGTGGTTCCATTGCCTCGTGATGCTGTCGCACTTCGAGCTGGGGCCGGCCGACGTGCTCGCCGAACTCGAACGCCGCGAGGGTACTTCGGGCATCGAAGAAAAAGCGCTGCGCAAGAGCCGCGAGCGCGAACAGAACGGCGACTGAGCAGGGCGTTGCAGCAACGGTGCTTCAGGTAGGCCGCGCCGGCTGCGCGGCCGGCGTGCCGCAGCGTCATGCGGCGCGTTCAGCTGGCCCAACCCGCAGCCTCACCCGTTTCACCAGGAGGAAGCATGGAACAGTCGCAAGGCGGATACCCGCCGCCGTCTTACCGCAATGCGCTCGAATCCGACCGGGAACGCAGCATGCGGACTTTGACGCATGTCCTGTACGCGCTGTATGCGGTCTACTGGCTGACGGGCGGGATCTCGGTGCTGATCGCCATCATCATCAACTATGTGAAGCGGCCGGATGTGGTGGGCACGCCATACGAGGCGCATTTCCAGTGGCAGATCCGCACCTTCTGGTGGTGCATGCTCGGTTATCTGATTGGCGGCCTGCTGTTTTTCGTCGTGATCGGGATTCCGATCCTGTGGGCTGTCGGTATCTGGATGTTGTACCGTATCATCAAGGGCTGGCTGTATCTGTACGATAACAAGCCGCTTTCGGATCCGCGGGCGTGGTTCTGACGCTTCATGGCCACCTCGCTTGCTTGCGCATCAGGATTACCGCTTCAGGAATACCATGAGCCACGATTCAAACTGCCTTTTCTGCAAAATCGCCGCGGGCGAGATTCCGTCGACCAAAGTCCATGAAGACGACGAGTTCGTCGCGTTTCGTGACATCCGTCCGGCGGCCGAAACCCATGTGCTGGTGATTCCGCGCAAGCACATTGCAACACTGTCCAACTGCACCGAAAGCGATGCGCCGCTGCTTGGTAGAATGCTGGTATTGGCGGCGCGCCTTGCCGACCAGCTCGGCGTGGCTTACACCGGTGGCGAGACCGGCTTTCGCACGGTGATCAACACCGGGCCGGGCGGTGGGCAGGAGGTGTATCACCTGCATGCGCATATTCTGGCGGGACCGCGGCCGTGGCAGCGGATGGGCTGAGCGCCGGCAAGCCGTGAACACGCAGCACGTAGTCGGGTTCAGCGGAAGGTTTTTGGTTGCGCATCATGGCGGGCGGTTGGGCGAGGGCGGTTTTCGCTGCAATGTAATGCCGTCGTCGTGATGATCTGAACACAATAATGCGCAGGGCCGCTGGCCGGATCCAAAGCAGCGGCGGCAACCTATAGATGAGACGTACGCGTCTCGATTCGGGCCGTAAAGGCGCAGATTTTCGCCGCGTCACAACGCGACGGCGGGGTTAAGGAGAGTAGTCATGGGTTCGTTGAGTATTTGGCACTGGCTGATCGTTTTGCTGATCGTTGCACTGGTGTTCGGCACAAAGAAGCTGCGCAACATCGGCGGCGATCTGGGCGGTGCAGTGAAGGGCTTCAAGGAAGGCATGAAAGAGGCGGAGACGCCTGCAAGCGACGCGCAACAACGCGAGCTGCCGCGCACCGACACGGTTGATGTCGACGCAAAAGAAAAGACGCCGCGCTCAGGCGATTACCGCTAAGCCGCGGTCCAACCGCGCACTGACGGAAACCACCATCCATGCTGGACCTCGGTCTCACCAAGATGGCGCTGATCGGCGTCGTCGCGCTGGTCGTGCTCGGGCCGGAGCGCTTGCCGCGCGTCGCCCGTACGGCGGGGGCGCTGTTTGGCCGCGCGCAGCGTTATATCAACGACGTGAAAGCCGAAGTCACGCGTGAAATCGAACTCGACGAATTGCGTCGCATGAAGACCGAGTTCGAATCGGCGGCGAGTAACGTCGAGAGCACGATCCACGACAATCTGCGCAAGCACGAGAGCGAGCTGAACGACGCGTGGAATTCGGGCTCGTCGGTGAGTCCAAGCATTGCCGGCGGCGCGGCGCTGGAAGATGCCAGCGGGTCGTCCATGTCCGGTTCGTCCACGTCCAGCACCACCTCCTGGCCCAGCACGCCTGCCGCAGCGGCACCCAGGCGCAAGAACTGGCGCGTCAAGCAAACCGCCATGCCGACGTGGTACAAACACGCCACCACGCGCCGCACGCGCGTGCAGTCAGGCGCGGCGCGCGTAGCGCGCCACACGCCGGCCACTTTGCGCAGGCCGACCCGTTTCTTCTGATGACCCTAGCGATAATCTCCTACCGAGGGCCGGTGTGAGCGACCCCCAGCAAACCCAGAGCGAAGGCACTGAAGAGACCTTCATTTCGCATCTCGTCGAATTGCGCGACCGCATCATTCGCGCCGGCATCGCCGTCGTCGTGGTGTTTCTCGGCCTTGTGTACTGGGCCCCGGACATCTTCCGGCTGCTCGCGCGGCCCCTGATGCAGAATCTGCCGAGCGACGGCAAGCTGATCGTCACCGACGTCACCGGCTCGTTCTTCGTGCCCATGAAAGTGACCATGCTGGTGGCGTTCGTGATCGCGTTGCCCGTCGTGCTGTACCAGATCTGGGCGTTCATCGCGCCAGGCCTCTATCAGCATGAGAAGAAGCTGGTGGTGCCGCTGGTAGGCAGCAGCTACATACTGTTTCTGTGCGGCATGGCGTTCGCGTACTTCGTCGTCTTCCCCACCATCTTCCGCGTGATGGCGCACTACAACGCGCCGCTCGGCGCGGCGATGAACACCGACATCGACAATTACCTCAGTTTCGTGATGACCATGTTCATCGCGTTCGGGGTGACCTTCGAGGTACCGATCGTCGTCGTGTTGCTGGTCCGCATGGGCATCCTGTCGGTGAAGAAGCTGCGGCAGATCCGTCCTTATGTGATCGTCGGCGCGTTTATCGTTTCCGCCGTCGTGACGCCGCCGGACGTGTTTTCTCAGCTGATTCTCGCGGTTCCGCTCATCGTCTTGTACGAGGCGGGGATTATCGCGGCGCGGCTGATCGTCGGTAAGCAGCCGGAACTGGAAGAGGCGGAAGACAAGGAAGAGGCGTCGAGCTAAGCGTGTCGTGAGGGCGGCCGGGGCACTTTGCCTGGTCGGAATCCGCCAACTGACGGCTGATAACTGACAACCGACAGCTGACAACCGACAGCTGACAACTCAATCCCGACACCTCACCAATCAATGCCTGGCATGCAAAAAGGGCAGTCCGTCATGGACTGCCCTTTTTAGTTTGCTGAGGCGGGCTGGTGTGCCGCACTCCGCAAGCGTCGCTTAACCGCCGTCGTCGCCCTGATCTTCGCTGTTGTCGTCAGCCGGCTGTTTCGGTGGCGGCGGGCGCTTGCCGATCATCACGTTCAGGTCCATCTCGCGATTTTTGCGCACGAGGTGAATCTTCGCGTCGGTCCCGGGTTTGATCTGCGCAATCAGGTTCAGGAGGCGCGTCGTATCGGTGATGTCCTGACCGTTGACGCTCACCAGAATGTCTCCCGGCTTGATGCCGGCGCGGTCGGCGGGACCGTTCTTCAGCACACCGGCCACGATTGCCCCCGACTTCTGCTCGAGACCGAACGACTCCGCGATCTCCGGCGTCACGTCTTGCGGTTCGACGCCAATCCAGCCGCGCGTCACCGAACCGGTGGTGATGATGCTCTCCAGCACGCTGCGCGCCGTCGACACGGGAATCGCAAAGCCGATCCCCAGCGAGCCGCCCGAGCGCGAGTAAATGGCCGTATTGATGCCGAGCAGGTTGCCGTTGACGTCCACCAGCGCGCCGCCCGAATTGCCCGGATTGATGGCCGCATCGGTCTGGATGAAGTTTTCGAAAGTATTGATGCCGAGGTGATTGCGCCCGAGCGCGCTGACGATGCCCATGGTCACCGTCTGGCCGACGCCGAACGGATTGCCGATGGCCAGCACGACGTCGCCCACCCGCGTCTGCTCCATGCGGCCGAGCGTAATGGTGGGCAGGTTGGTCAGGTTCACCTTGAGCACGGCCAGATCGGTCTCAGGATCGACGCCGATGACCTTGGCAGTGGTCGTGCGGCCGTCCGCGAGGGCGATTTCGATCTGATCCGCACCGTCGACCACGTGCTGGTTCGTTAGAATGTAACCTTCCGAACTCACGATAACGCCTGAGCCGAGATTGGCCGCGGGTTGTTCCTGTTGCTTGCGGTTGTTGTTCTTGTCGCCGAAGAAGTAGCGGAAAAGCGGGTCTTTGGCGCGAGGGTCGGGCGGCAAAGAGCCGTCCTTGCTGGAGAACACGTTGACGACCGCAGGCGAAGCCTTCTGCGCGGCGTCGGCATAGGACGCCTGTGCGGGGCCGCTGCTACCGATGCCAGGCGCCACTTCCCGCAGTGCGACGATCGGTTCGGCGAGTTGCTTGCCGAATTGCCCTTGCCGCTGCAGCCATTGCGGTTTGAGGGTCGCAATGATGAACATCAGCGCCAACAGCACGGTCACCGCTTGGGCAAAGAACAGCCAAAAGCGTCTAAGCATCTGAAGATTAGAGGTTTATATGGATCGGATCGAACTTGAATTGTACTTGAACAAAGTTCTTGAAACCGCGCGCTTCAAGGACTACTGCCCCAATGGTCTGCAGGTCGAAGGGCGCCGCCGGGTCAACAAACTGGCCACCGGCGTGACGGCGTCGCTGGCGTTCCTGGAGGCCGCGCTCGATTGGGGCGCGGACGCCGTGCTGGTCCATCACGGCTACTTCTGGCGCAATGAAGCGCCGCAGGTCACCGGCCGCAAGTACGCGCGGCTCAAGGCCCTGCTGGCCAATGACCTGAACCTGTTTGCCTACCACCTGCCGCTCGACGATCACCCGGAATTCGGCAATAACGCGCAACTCGGCGCGAAGATGGGCTGGATCGGCGAGTCGCGCTTCGGTGAGAACGACATTGGCTGGCTGGCCACGCTCCCCATGCCGGTCACGCTGGCGCATTTCACCGCCGAGGTCGAGGAGACGCTCGGCCGCACGCCGCTGGTGTTCGGCGACCCGGATCGCGAACTGCGCCGCGTCGCGTGGTGTACGGGCGCCGCGCAAGGCTACTTCGACGCGGCCATCGACGCCGGCGCCGACGTCTATCTGACCGGCGAAGTCTCGGAACCCAGCATGCATACTTCGGCCGAGAGCGGCGTCGCTTTCCTCGCCGCCGGCCACCACGCCACGGAGCGTTTCGGCGTCCAGGCGCTCGGCGCGCATTTATCCGAATCGTTTGATATCGAGCATCTCTTCATTGATATTCACAACCCCGTCTGATTAGTGAACGAAAAGGCGCGAAATACGCAGGGTGCACTTAAAACGAAGTGCCAAAAAGTTTCTGATAGCCCCGGGGAAACCCTTGGATATCAATGACTTCGCACGCTTTTTGGTAATCGGGCCTTGTAAATGGCGACTCCATTCGAGCAAACTAGCGTCGGTAGAAGCGACGTGAAGGAAAAATCCAACTCAGAAGTGGGGCGTGTGATGCGAGACAAAGAAGATGAGCTCGTCGACGGTAGCCGCCGTACCTGGCTGATTGCGACGACCGTAGCAGGTGGCATAGGAGGTGTGGCCACTGTCGTACCCTTTGTTAGTTCGTTTGCACCATCTGAAAAGGCCAAGGCGGCAGGCGCGCCGGTCGAGGCCGATATTAGCAATCTGAAGCCCGGCGACATGATGACGGTTGCCTGGCGGGGCAAGCCGGTCTGGATCATCAACCGCACGGACCGCATGCTCGCCGACGTGCAGAAAGCCGACACCGAAGTAGCCGATCCCCATACCAAGAACCCCTTCTCGATGCCGCTGCCGGAGTACTGCAACAACGAATTCCGCTCGCGGCCGGATCACAAGAACCTTTTCGTCGCCGTTGCCGTGTGCACCCATCTGGGTTGCACGCCGACGCCACGCTTCCAGGAGGGCGCGCAGCCCAATCTTCCCGACAACTGGCCCGGAGGCTTTCTGTGCCCGTGCCACGGTTCGACCTACGACATGGCCGGCCGCGTCTTCAAGAACAAACCTGCGCCGCAGAACCTGGATATCCCGCCTTACATGTTCACGTCGGCTACCCAGCTCGTGATCGGCAAGGACGAGAAAGGAGAAGCGTAAATGGCGATCGAACACGAAGTGGAGACAACCGGGCTGGCCGGCTGGATCGACCGCCGCTTTCCGATGACGGCGACGTGGAAGAAGCACGTCTCCGAGTATTACGCGCCCAAGAACTTCAACTTCTGGTACTTCTTCGGGTCGCTGGCGCTGCTGGTGCTGGTCAATCAGATCGTCACCGGCATTTTCCTCACCATGAACTACAAGCCCGATGCGACGCTCGCGTTCGCTTCGGTCGAGTACATCATGCGCGAGGTGCCGTGGGGCTGGCTGATCCGTTACATGCACTCGACCGGCGCGTCGATGTTTTTCGTGGTTGTCTACCTGCACATGTTCCGCGGGCTGCTATATGGTTCGTACCGCAAGCCGCGCGAACTGGTGTGGATCTTCGGCTGCGCGATCTTCCTGTGCCTGATGGCCGAAGCCTTCTTCGGCTACCTGCTGCCGTGGGGCCAGATGTCGTTCTGGGGCGCGCAGGTGATCGTGAACCTGTTCTCGGCGATTCCGTTTATCGGGCCGGATCTGTCGTTGTGGATTCGCGGCGACTACGTCGTCTCGGACGTCACGCTGAACCGCTTCTTCGCGTTTCACGTGATCGCGATTCCGCTGGTGCTGATCGGCCTGGTGGTCGCCCACCTGGTGGCGCTGCACGAAGTGGGCTCGAACAACCCGGACGGCGTGGAGATCAAGGCGAAGAAGGACGCGAACGGTATTCCGCTCGACGGCATCCCGTTCCATCCGTACTACTCGGTGCACGATTTCATGGGCGTGACGGTGTTCCTGCTGATCTTCGCGGCGATCATTTTCTTCGCGCCGGAGATGGGCGGCTACTTCCTCGAGTCGAACAACTTCGTCCCGGCCAACCCGCTGCAGACGCCGCCTGAGATCGCGCCGGTGTGGTACTTCACGGCGTTCTATGCGATGCTGCGCGCCACCACCGATCCGTTCAAGATCGTGCTGATGGTCGTGATTGCGTTGCTGGGCGTGCTGGCGGTGATCCGGGCCCGCGGCAAGTGGCAGGCGGGGTTGCCGGTGCTGGCGGTGCTGGTGATCCTGGCCATGTTCTTCACCGAATCGAAGTTCTGGGGCGTGGTGGTGATGGGCAGCGCGGTAGTCTCGCTGTTCTTCCTGCCGTGGCTGGACCGCTCGCCGGTCAAGTCGATCCGCTACCGGCCGTTCTTCCATAAGGTGTTTTACGGCATTTTCGTGCTGGCTTTCCTGACGCTGGCGTTCCTCGGAACCAAGCCGCCGTCGCCGGCCGCCACCCTGATTGCGCAGATCTGTGCGCTGGTTTATTTCGCGTTCTTCCTTGGCATGCCGTTCTGGACGCCGCTTGGCAAGTTCAAGCAGCCGCCCGAACGGGTGCGGTTCAAGCCTCACTAATCGCTGGCCTTGGAGACACGAAGATGAAAAAACTGCTTTCGAGGCTGGCGGTGCTTGGCGCCGCCACGCTCACCCTGGCGTTCGCACTGGTTGCCGCGCCGGCGCACGCGGACGAATTCCCGCTCGACCGCGCGCCCGATAACGCGGACAATTTTGCTTCTTTGCAGCACGGCGCCAAATTGTTTGTAAACTACTGCCTGAATTGCCATAGCGCGAACCTGATGCGCTATAGCGGATTGACCAGTTTGGGCATTACGCCGCAGGAAATTCAGGCAAACCTGCTTTTCACCACCGATAAAATCGGCAACACCATGACGGTGGCCATGAAGCCGGATGACGCGAAGGCGTTCTTCGGTGCAACGCCGCCGGATTTGTCGGTGGAAGCGCGGGCGCGCAATCGCGACTGGTTGTACACGTATTTGCGCAGCTTTTATCGCGACGATACGCGGCCAACCGGCTGGAACAATCTGGTGTATGAAAACGTGAGCATGCCTCACGTCTTGTGGCAGCTTCAGGGGCAACGTACGGCGAAGTTCGAGGACGATGTCGACGAAAGGACCGGGGAAAAAGTCCGCAAATTCGTCGGTTATCAGCAGATCACGCCTGGGACGCTGTCGCCGGTGGATTATGATTCGGATGTGGCCGACCTCGTGTCGTACCTGTCCTGGATGTCCGAACCGACGCAGCAAACCCGCCACCGGCTTGGCGTGTGGGTGCTGTTGTTCCTCGGGATCCTGAGCTTTTTCGCCTGGCGATTGAACGCCGCGTACTGGAAAGATATCAAATAATCACGCCGTAACCGGCGTGGGGCCGGCGCAAGGAAAAACCTGCTGGACGGTTTTTCTGCGTGCTGGCCCTTCAGCTTTTTGAGGAAACGTAAACATGATGGTTCTGTATTCCGGCACAACTTGCCCGTTCTCCCAGCGATGCCGGCTGGTGCTGTTCGAAAAGGGCATGGACTTCGAGATCCGCGACGTCGACCTGTTTAACAAACCGGAAGACATCGCTGTGATGAATCCGTATGGTCAGGTGCCGATCCTCGTCGAACGGGACCTGATTCTGTACGAATCGAACATCATCAACGAGTACATCGACGAACGCTTCCCGCATCCGCAGCTGATGCCGGCCGACCCGGTGCAACGCGCCCGCGCGCGCCTGTTCCTGCTCAATTTCGAGAAGGAACTGTTCGTGCACGTCGGCACGCTCGAAAACGAGAAGGGCAAGGCGGCCGAGAAGAATCACGAAAAGGCTCGTCTCGCGATCCGCGATCGCCTGACGCAGCTCGCGCCGATTTTCCTGAAGAACAAGTACATG
>NZ_DASXHA010000059.1:0-37806 GCF_036488795.1 Paraburkholderia sp. | reverse complement strand
ACTGCGACAGCCTGGGCGAGAAGCCGTTTCGCGCCAAGCAATTGCAGCGCTGGATTCACCAATACAACGCTTCCGACTTCGACGGCATGACCGATCTCGCGAAGTCCTTGCGCGAAAAGCTCAAAGGCCGCGCCACGATCACGATGCCCGGCATCGTCAGCGACCATATTTCCACCGACGGCACACGAAAGTGGCTGATCGACGTCGGCAACGGCAACGCCGTTGAGACCGTGTACATCCCCGAAGAAACGCGCGGCACACTGTGCGTGTCATCGCAGGCCGGGTGCGCGGTCAACTGCCGGTTTTGCTCGACCGGCAAACAGGGGTTCTCCCGCAATCTCACCACAGGCGAAATCATCGGTCAGCTGCGCATGGCCGAGTTTGCGCTGCGCGCGTCGCGCGGCGATGCGGCTGGCCGCGCGATGGGCGGCGACGGCAAGGGCGAGCGCGTTGTCACGAACGTCGTCATGATGGGCATGGGTGAGCCGCTGCTCAATTATGACGCGGTTGTGCCAGCGATGCGTCTGATGCTCGACGACAATGCGTACGGCCTGTCGCGCCGGCGGGTCACGCTGTCTACATCGGGCGTCGTGCCGATGATGGACCGACTCGGCGCGGATCTGCCGGTCGCGCTCGCGGTGTCGCTGCATGCGTCGAACGACGCGCTGCGCGATGTGCTGGTGCCGTTGAACAAGAAGTACCCGTTGCGTGAACTGATGGCAGCGTGCGAGCGCTATCTGAAGGTCGCGCCGCGCGATTTCATCACGTTCGAGTACTGCATGCTCGATGGCGTGAACGACAGCGCCGCGCATGCGCATGAACTGCTCGCGGTCACCCGCAACGTACCATGCAAGTTCAATTTGATTCCGTTCAATCCGTTCCCCGAATCGGGCCTCATCCGCTCGAAGCCGGAACAGATCAAGCGGTTTGCGCAGGTGCTGATCGACGCGGGCGTCGTTACCACGGTGCGCAAGACTCGCGGCGACGATATCGATGCTGCCTGCGGTCAGCTTGCCGGCGCGGTGAAAGACCGCACACGCCTTGCTGAGCGCACCGGGAAGGCGGCTAAGGTTATCCAGGTTCGGGCCGTGTAATCGTGCGGCACGGCAGGCATCGGCGTTCGGCAAGAGCTTCGCGAACGCGCAATGTGCGCTGATGCCACCGCAGATCGAAAAGAAAGTTTGCAGAAGCGATCGGAAGCGGCACACAAGGCCGCACATTTTGTTATAAACGGTCTGCGATTCGGACGCGTGGCTCTGGCCCGTCCGGTTGCACGAGTAAAAAAGAATCGACGCGAAAGGATTTGGGATGAGTGAGCCGCAGCACCCGCAGCCGCACGAGACAGACACGAACGAAGGTCATCCGGCGCCCGTCGCACGGGCGGTGGTTCCGCCCGCAGCGCAGCCGGCCATCGATTCGCTGGCGGCTGTTGGCGCGCGCTTACATCAATTGCGTGAATCGAAGGGCTGGACGATCGAGGACGTGTCGGCGCGCTTGAAAGTGTCGGTCGCAAAGCTGACTGCGCTCGAGGCAGGCGACATCAGTCATCTGCCGGATACCACGTTCGCGCTTGGCGTCGTACGCAGCTATGCGAAGATGCTCGGCGCCGATCCTGAGCCATTTACCGCCGCGCTGCGTCGCGAGAAGGGTGTGCCGGCGCCTAATCTGTCGATGCCGGCATCTTCAGGCAAGGATCTGCCGCGCGGCAAGGTGTCGCTGACGCTCGGCGATAGCGGGCAAAAGAGCCGTTCGTGGCTGTGGGGCATCGCGGCGATTGTCGTCGCGGTCATCGCGCTTGCGATGTGGCGGACCAATGGCGGCGATTCGTCCGCGTGGCTCGCGCGTCTGAAGGCCAGCGCGAGCGGCTCGGCGAGCAGTGACACCGGTGCGTCCGGTGCGGTCGCGCAAGGTCCGGCGACCCAAGCGCAGGACGGCGCTTCCGCGCCTGAGGCCGCTGCGACGCCGGACAATTCAGCGAGTGCTGACGATGCAGCATCTGCATCGGCGACGCCGATGCCCACCCCACTTACCACCGGCACCGTGTCCGGTTCGACTTCTGCAACGAGCGCAATACAGTCGGCAGCGGCGAAAGCCGGTTCGCCGCAGGCCCCGGTGGCTGGCGCGAGCGCGCCGGTAGCCGCGGCGGCTGCCTCGTCGGCGGCTGT
Source organism: Paraburkholderia sp. (assembly GCF_036488795.1). Taxonomy (GTDB): domain Bacteria; phylum Pseudomonadota; class Gammaproteobacteria; order Burkholderiales; family Burkholderiaceae; genus Paraburkholderia. The sequence continues at coordinate 35,641 of NZ_DASXHA010000059.1, read as the reverse complement.
TACTGCGGGCCCGGGTCAGGCAATCATCGCGCTGCGTGTGACGCAGGACAGCTGGTTTAGCGTGCGCGGCAAGGACGGCAAGGAGCTGTTCTCCGGCCTCGTGCACCCGGGCGATGCAAAAGAAGTGAGCGGCGAGGCGCCGTTCAAGGTCACGGTCGGCAACAAGGCCGGTCTCCAATCGCTGACCCTTGATGGTCAGCCGATCGATCCGGCGAAATATGCAGCGGCAAAAGGCAACGTGGCGCGTTTCTCGCTGCCTTGACAGATAGGGTACGCGCCGCGGTCATCCGGTCCACGGCGCTTTTTCCAATTCAGGCGCTGCGCTTACTAGCGCGTATGGCGCAAATGGGTTATTCGATGCAATCCGAAGCTCAATCCCAATCCTGTAGCAAGATCGTTTCAGATCAGCCGGTATTCGGTGGCCCCGCGATGCGACGCAAGTCCCACGCGGTCAATGTCCGCTGGGGCGGCCAGCTCGTGACCATCGGCGGCGACGCGCCGGTGCGCATCCAGTCGATGACCAACACCGACACAGCGGATGCGATCGGCACCGCCATCCAGATCAAGGAACTGGCGCAGGCCGGCTCGGAACTGGTGCGCATTACCGTGAACACGCCGGAAGCGGCGGCGGCCGTGCCGGCAGTCCGCGAGCAGCTCGACCGGATGGGCGTGATGGTGCCGCTCGTCGGCGACTTCCATTACAACGGCCATCTGTTGCTGCGCGACTATCCGGGCTGCGCGGAGTCGCTGTCCAAGTACCGGATCAATCCGGGCAACGTTGGTCACGGTGCGAAGCGCGACACGCAGTTCGCGCAGATGATCGAAGCAGCGGCGAAGTACGACAAGCCGGTGCGCATCGGCGTCAATTGGGGCAGTCTCGACCAGGATCTGCTCGCGAAGATGATGGACGAGAACGCGTCGCGCGCGGCGCCGTGGGAAGCGCAGAGCGTGATGTACGAGGCGCTGATCCAGTCGGCGATCGGCTCCGCGGAGCGGGCGGTCGAACTCGGCCTCGGGCGCGACAAGATCATCCTGTCGTGCAAGGTCAGCGGTGTGCAAGATCTGATCGCGGTGTACCGCGAGCTCGGGCGCCGCTGCGATTTCGCGCTGCACCTGGGTCTCACCGAAGCCGGCATGGGCTCGAAGGGCATCGTCGCATCGACCGCGGCGCTGTCGGTTCTGCTACAAGAGGGCATCGGCGACACCATCCGGATTTCGCTGACGCCGGAACCGGGCGCGTCGCGCACCGGCGAGGTGATCGTCGGTCAGGAAATCCTGCAAACGATGGGCTTGCGTTCGTTCACGCCGATGGTGATCGCGTGTCCGGGCTGCGGCCGAACCACTAGCACGCTATTCCAGGAACTGGCGTCACAGATCCAGACCTATCTGCGTCAGCAGATGCCGGTGTGGCGCGACGAGTATCCTGGCGTCGAAGGGATGCACGTCGCGGTGATGGGCTGCATCGTCAACGGACCGGGCGAGTCGAAGCAGGCCAATATCGGTATCAGCCTGCCGGGCTCGGGCGAGAATCCGGCCGCGCCGGTGTTCATCGACGGCGAGAAGGTCAAGACGCTGCGCGGCGAGCACATTGCGCAAGAATTCCAGCAAATCGTGAGCGACTACGTCGAGCGCCGCTATGGCCGCGCCGGCGCGCTCAACTAAACATCGGCTACCGACCCAGATGACTGAACAGAAGAAAAAGCTCGAAAAGCTCGCCGGCGTAAAGGGCATGAACGACATCCTTCCGCAGGAAGCCGGGCTTTGGGAATTTTTCGAAACCACCGTCAAGTCGATGCTGCGCGCGTACGGGTATCAGAACATCCGCACGCCGATCGTCGAGCATACGCAGCTGTTCACGCGCGGTATCGGCGAAGTGACCGACATCGTCGAAAAAGAGATGTATAGCTTCACCGACGCATTGAATGGCGAGAACCTGACGTTGCGCCCCGAAAACACCGCGGCGGTAGTGCGTGCTTCGATCGAGCACAACATGCTGTACGACGGCCCGAAGCGCCTGTGGTACATCGGCCCGATGTTCCGTCACGAGCGTCCGCAGCGTGGCCGTTATCGCCAGTTCCATCAGGTCGGCGTTGAAGCACTCGGCTTCGCGGGTCCGGACGCGGACGCTGAAATCATCATGATGTGCCAGCGCCTGTGGGACGACCTGGGTCTCATGGGCATCAAGCTCGAAATCAACTCGCTGGGTCTCGCCGAAGAGCGCGCCGCGCATCGTGTCGACCTGATCGCGTACCTCGAGAAGTTCATGGACGTGCTCGACGAAGACGCGAAGCGGCGGCTCCACACGAACCCGTTGCGCGTGCTCGACACGAAAAACCCGGCGCTGCAGGACATCGCGCAGAACGCGCCGAAGCTGATCGATTTTCTCGGCGACGAATCGCGCGCGCACTTCGAAGGTTTGCAGCGCATCCTGAAGGCGAACAACATCCCGTTCACCATCAATCCGCGTCTCGTGCGCGGTCTCGACTACTACAACCTGACCGTTTTCGAGTGGGTGACCGACAAGCTCGGTGCGCAGGGCACGGTCGCCGCGGGCGGGCGTTATGACCCGTTGATCGAGCAGCTCGGCGGCAAGCCGACGGCGGCGTGCGGCTGGGCAATGGGCATCGAGCGGATTCTCGAGCTGCTGAAGGAAGAGGGCCTCGTGCCCGAATCGGAGGGCTGCGACGTGTACGTGGTCCATCAGGGCGACGCCGCGCGCGAGCAGGCTTTCATCATCGCCGAGCGTCTGCGCGATACGGGGCTCGACGTGATCCTGCATTGCAGCGCGGACGGCCAGTCGGCGAGCTTCAAGTCGCAGATGAAGCGTGCCGATGCGAGCGGCGCCGCGTTCGCGGTGGTGCTCGGCGACGACGAGATCGCCAACGGCACGATCGGCGTGAAACCGCTGCGCGATACGCAGACCAACGGCGGTAAGAGCGAGCAACAGAACGTCCCCGCCGAAGACTTGACCGAATTTCTAATCAATGCGATGGTTGCAACCGCCGAAGACGGCGACGACTGATCGCGACGCGTTCGGGCCGGCTGGCTCGACGCGCACACACAGCAAGAAAGAGGAAATCGCCGGGCGATGAGTTACCACGACGAACAAGAATCGATTGAAGGTCTGAAGGCATGGTGGGCGCAGTGGGGCAATTCGACCACGTGGATCGTGCTGGTCGTGTTGTTGGCGGGTGCGGGCTGGAACGGCTGGAATTTCTGGCAGCGTCGTCAGGCGGCGGAAGCAGCGGTGCTCTATGACCAGGTGCAGCAGGCGGTGGCATCCGGCGACAAGGCACGGGTCACGCGCGTCGCCACCGACATGCAAGACAAGTTCGGCCGCACCGCGTACGCCGAGATGACCGCGTTGGGTGCCGCCAAGGCGCTGTACGTCGCCGGCGACGAAGCCGGTGCAAAGGCGCAACTGCAGTGGGCGATCGATCACGCGAAAGACGACGAATTCAAGCAGATCGCAAAGCTGCGTATGGCGTCGCTGCTGCTCGACGACAAAGCCTATGACCAAGGCATCGCGCTGCTTGCCGAGCCGCAGTCCGACGCGTTCAAGGGCGTGGTGGCGGATCGCCGCGGCGACCTGCTCGCGGCCCAAGGCAAGCGCGACGATGCGCGCACGGCCTACCAGCTCGCGCTCGACTCACTGCCGAAGAGCGACACCTCGGCGCGGCAGCTGATCCAGTTCAAGCTCGACGCGCTCGGCGGCTGAGTGTCCCGCGCGGCGCGCCGCGCGCCATGACCGCAACCCGGTCTTTCTTAATTAATTTCCTGAATGCTTCGTCCACCGATGAATCTGCTGAAACGTTACGCCGTGCCCGTTATCTGTGCGATGACCGCTCTTACGATGGCGGCTTGCTCATCCACGAAAGACGAGCGCCGTGTACCGACGCCGCTCACCGAGTTCAAACCCGTACTCGACGTGCAGCAGTCCTGGTCGGCGAGCGTGGGCAAGGCGGGCCGTTACCTGTTCTCGCCGGTCGTGGTCGGCAATGCCGTGTTCGCGGCTGGCGCGAACGGCACGGTCGCCAAGATCGACGCGCAAACCGGCAAGGATATCTGGCGCAGCAAGCTGCGTGACGACCTGTCGGCGGGCGTCGGCAGCGACGGCACGCTCACGGCGGTCGGCGGTCTGAAGGGCGACGTGTACGTGCTCGGCGCGGACGGCAAGCAGCTGTGGACGGCCAAGGCGCCGGGCGAAATCATCACGCCGCCGCTGGTCGGCAACGGTCTCGTGGTGGTACGCACGATCGACGGTCAGATCGTCGCGTTCAATGCGCAAACGGGCGAGCAAAAGTGGAACTATCGCAACCGCGCGGTGCCGCTCAACCTGCGGGTGTCGTCGGGCATGACCTTCGCGGGCGACGCCGCGGTGCTGGCCGGTTTCCCGGGCGGCTCGCTCGCCGCGATCAACCTGCAAACGGGCGACGCTTACTGGCAGACGCCGGTGTCCTATCCGAAGGGCGTGACTGAAGTCGAGCGTATCAACGACGTAACCGGGCCGCCGACGCTGGTCGGTTCGCAAACCTGCGCGGTGACGTTCCAGGGGCAGATCGGTTGCTTCGACGCGAACTCGGGCCGCGCGCTGTGGAGCAAGGCGTTCTCGAGCACGAGCGGCCTCGCGCAGGATGAGCGCAGCGTGGTCGCCGCCGACGACTGGTCGGTCGTGTCCGCGTTCGACGTGAACAACGGCTCGGTGCTGTGGAAGAACGAGTCGCTGAAGAACCGCGATCTAAGCGTGCCGATGCTGCTTGGCCGTGCGGCCGTGTTCGGCGACTACCAGGGTTACGTGCATTTCCTGTCCACGTCGGACGGCGCGCTCGTCGCACGCGTAAAGACCGACGGCAGCGCAATCACCGCGGCACCCGTGCTGGCGGGCGATACGCTGGTCGTACAGACGCGCGACGGCGGCCTGTTCGGTTATCGCCCGCGCTGATCGCGCGAGCCGGGTTGTTCTGGCGGGCTCGCTTTACTGGCCGCCGCGCGCTTGTTGATGAAGGCTCGAGCCGGTTTCTGAGCCTGCTTCTTATAACCGGTTGTCTGCCGCGTGATCGCGCGGGTTCACTAGAAAAAGCGCCGGACGGGCTGGTCCGGCAAGCCGGATGCGATGCCGTGCGGGCCGCTGCGACAACCCAGCGCGCGCGGTTTTCGACGGTACCAGACGCTGCCAGCGAACGTACGTGCGGGCCGTCGAGCAGCGAATTCCGAGTCTCGCAACCTTTGGCAACCCCTCTGGCGCGCCGCCCGCGCAGCCCACTCCCGTCCGCCCGGATGCACATCTCGACCGTGCGTCCGAAGCTGGCCGAATTCGTGATAATTTCGTCGGAACTCCGCCGTGTGGCGGCCGCCTGGCGTCGCTACGCGAGCGATCGGTTGCGATCCCGCGTTTCACCGTGAACAAGATCAGATGAAACCCGTTATTGCCCTCGTCGGGCGCCCCAATGTGGGGAAATCCACGCTGTTCAACCGCCTCACGCGCTCGCGTGACGCGCTGGTTGCCGACCTGCCCGGTCTCACGCGCGATCGCCATTACGGCGAAGGGCGCACCGGCGAGCGGCCGTACCTGGTCGTCGACACTGGCGGCTTCGAGCCGGTCGCGAAAGACGGCATCCTGCACCAGATGGCGCGGCAAACCCGCCAGGCGGTCGAGGAATCGGACATCGTCGTATTCATCGTCGATGGTCGCAATGGTCTCGCGCCGCAGGACAAATCGATCGCCGACTATTTGCGCAAGGTCGGCCGCCCGATCTTCCTCGTCGTCAACAAGGCGGAGGGGATGCGCTATACGACGGTCGCGGCCGATTTTTACGAGCTCGGCCTTGGCGACCCGCGGGCGATTTCGGCGGCGCACGGCGACGGCGTCACCGAGATGATCAACGAGGCGCTCGAAGTCGCCTACTCGGGTCAACCGGAAGAAAGCGACGAGGACAAGGCAACGCGCGGCGTGAAGATCGCGATCGTCGGCCGGCCGAACGTCGGCAAGTCGACGCTGATCAACGCGCTGGTCGGCGAGGAGCGCGTGATAGCGTTCGACATGCCGGGCACCACGCGCGACTCGATCTACGTCGATTTCGAGCGCCAGGGCAAGCCGTACACGCTGATCGACACGGCAGGGTTGCGCCGCCGCGGCAAAGTGTTCGAGGCGATCGAGAAGTTTTCGGTGGTGAAGACGCTGCAGTCGATCTCCGATGCAAACGTCGTGATCCTGCTGCTCGACGCGCGTCAGGATATTTCCGACCAGGACGCGCACATCGCCGGCTTCGTCGTCGAACAGGGCCGCGCGCTGGTGGTGGGCGTGAACAAGTGGGACGGTCTCGATCCACATGTGCGGGAGCGCACCAAGGCGGACCTCGAGCGCAAACTAAAATTTCTCGACTTCGCCAAGTTCCACTTCATTTCCGCCGCGGAAAAAACCGGAATCGGGCCGTTGATGCGGTCGGTCGACGACGCCTACGCAGCCGCGATGGCGAAGCTGCCGACGCCGAAGCTGACGCGCGCATTGATCGAGGCGGTCGAATTCCAGCAGCCGCGCCGTCGCGGGCCGGTGCGGCCGAAGCTGCGCTATGCGCACCAGGGCGGGCAGAATCCGCCGATTATCGTGATTCACGGCAATGCGCTGGATGCGATCACCGATACGTATAAGCGTTATCTGGAAAATCGCTTCCGGGAAACTTTCAAGCTAACAGGGACTCCATTGCGAATAGAGTTCAGATCGTCGACGAACCCTTACGCGGACAAAGGCTGAAATTTCGGTTGGATCTCAGGCTGAAACCCGCGTGCGTGTTGGGTTTGGGCGCATCGCCCCGGTCCGCGCGCAGAAATGAAAATCAGCTATAGTGTAGCGATTGGCGACGGCTCTCTTTTTCTTCGGCGCCAATTAAGTCAACCTGCAAAAAAATACGGAGTTTGCTATGAGCAACAAAGGGCAATTGTTACAAGACCCGTTTTTGAACGCACTGCGTAAAGAGCATGTGCCGGTGTCGATCTACCTGGTCAACGGCATCAAGCTCCAAGGGAACATCGAATCGTTCGACCAGTACGTCGTGTTGCTCCGGAATACGGTCACCCAGATGGTCTACAAGCACGCCATTTCGACGGTCGTGCCGGCCCGCCCGGTGAATTTCCACCCGGATTCCGAACAGTCCTAACCCCCGTCGCGGCCGGCCCAGCGTCGCCCGTTGGCGATCATTCCCGGCCGCGTCATTTTGATACCCTCCAATTTGATCAATGCAGCGCTCGTCGGCATCGACTTCGGCAAGATCGATTTCGAAGCCAGTCTCGAAGAACTCAGCCTGCTCGCGCAAAGCGCAGGCGCGAATCCCATAGTCACCCTCACCGGGCGCCGTTCCAGCCCCGACGCGAAGATGTTCGTCGGCAGCGGTAAGGCCGAAGAGTTGCGCCTCGCGTGCGAGGCGAACGACATCGAACTCGTGATCTTCAATCACGCTCTTGCTCCAGCGCAGCAGCGCAATCTGGAGCGGGCGCTTAATCGGCGCGTGGTCGACCGCACCAGTCTGATCCTCGACATTTTTGCGCAGCGCGCCCGCAGCCACGAAGGCAAGCTGCAGGTCGAGCTCGCGCAGCTGCAATATCTGTCGACGCGGCTGATTCGCGCGTGGACCCACCTCGAACGGCAGAAAGGCGGTATCGGCCTGCGCGGTCCTGGCGAAACGCAGCTCGAAACCGACCGCCGGCTGATCGGCGAGCGCATCAAGGCTCTCAAGATCCGGCTCGACAAGCTGCGCCGCCAGCACGGCACGCAGCGCCGCGCGCGCAACCGCAACCAGACCATGTCGGTGTCGCTCGTCGGTTATACGAACGCGGGCAAATCCACGCTGTTCAATGCGCTCACCAAAGCGCAGGCCTATGCCGCGGACCAACTGTTCGCCACGCTGGATACCACCTCGCGGCGCGTCTATCTCGGCGACGAGGCGGGGCAGGTCGTGGTGTCCGATACGGTCGGATTCATCCGCGAACTGCCTCACCAACTCGTCGCGGCGTTTCGCGCAACGCTCGAAGAAACCATTCACGCGGATCTGCTGCTGCATGTCGTCGATGCATCGAGCGCGGTGCGGCTCGATCAGATCGATCAGGTCAACGAGGTGTTGCAGGCGATCGGCGCGGACACGATCCGTCAGGTTCTGGTGTTCAACAAGATCGATGCGGTGCCTGAACTGGCGGCCCGAGGGGGGGCGGTTGAGCGGGATGAGTATGGTAATATTTCGCGCGTCTTTTTGAGCGCTCGCACGGGCCAGGGGCTCGATGCGTTGCGTGCCGCCATCGCTGAAATCGCTACCGCTGAACCACTTGCCGATACGCCGCTCGACCCGTTGGGACACGACGGTCTGGCCGAACCGCGTGATAACCACAAGGTTCCAGAACTCGGGCACTGACCCGTTCCAATTGCACTGACCCGCTGTCTACTCTGGTGAACGAACACAGGTGAACGATTACAACGAGCGGAGTATCTGGCTGCGTATGCGCGCCGTGCTTTCACTGAACGATCCGCGCTGGGGCCGGGGCGACGGCCATGGCGACCGGCAACGGCCGAACGATCCGAAGCGCCCGGGCCGCGATGGTGAAGGTCCGCCCGACCTCGATGAAATGTGGCGCGATTTCAACCGGCGTTTGAGCCGGATCTTCGGGCGCAAGGGCGGCGGTGCCGGCGGCGGCCGCCCGGACAACGGACGCGGCGCGCGCATTGGCGTCGGCATCGTGATCGGCGTGCTGGTCGCGATCTATCTGGGTAGCGGCGTGTTCGTCGTGCAGGAGGGCCAGGCGGCCGTCGTGATGCAGTTCGGCAAATATCGCTACACGGCGGAGCAGGGCGTGCATTGGCGGCTGCCGTATCCGTTCGAATCGCACGAGTTCGTCAACGTCGGACAGGTTCACCAGGTCGAAATCGGTCGCACTAACGTAGTGCGCCTCGCCAACGTGAAGGACTCGTCGATGCTCACGCGCGACGGCGATATCGTCGACCTGCGCTTCGCGGTGCAATATCAGGTCCGCAAACCCACCGACTATCTTTTCCGCGGCGTCGATCCCGATCAGAGCGTAATGCATGCCGCGCAGGCGGCGGTGCGCGCGGTCGTCGGCGCGCAGACGACGAGCGAGGTGCTCGGTCAGGATCATGAAACGCTGCGCCAGCAACTGATCGCGTCGATCCAGAAATCGCTCGATCAGTATGAATCCGGCCTGGCGGTCACAGGTGTGACGATCCAGAGCGTGCAGGTGCCCGAGCAGGTGCAGCCCGCATTCGACGACGCTGCCAGGGTCCACGGCGAAAACGAGCGCGCCAGGCGCGATGCGCAGGCCTATGCGGCAGATCTGCTGCCGCGAGCGAAGGCCGATGTCGCGCGTCAGATCGATGATGCGACGGCCTACAGCGAGGACACCGTCGCCCAGGCGCAGGCGGAGGCCGAGCGCTTCCAGCAGGTCTACGCGCAATATTCCAAGGCACCGGCTCTGGTGCGCTTCCGTCTGTACATGGAAACCATGCAGCAGATCTATTCGAAAGCGACCAAGGTTTTCGTCGATGCGAAGAACGGCAACAACGTGTTGTATCTGCCGCTAGATAGACTGGTCGAGCAGAACCGCGAGCGGCAGGCTGCGTCGGGCGCGGCCGCGGCCAGCGCGCCGCCCGCAGCGGGCGCGTCGGCGCCGTCGGCCGCCGCGGCGGATGCGGGTGCCACCGGTGCCGCGAGTGCGGTAGCCGGCGCATCCGCCGATGCCGCCTCCGGCCCCGCGGCTTCCGCGCCGGCGCCGGCAAGCCGGCCGAGCGCCGCGTCGTTGCGCTCGCGCGACGCGTTCCGCAATCGTCTGCGTGAAGACGACGTTCAATAAGGAGCGCACCAATATGAACAGAATCATTGCGCTCGTCGTCGCCGCCGTCATCGTGGTGTTCGCGGCATCGTCGATGGTGTTCGTCGTCGATCAACGGCATATGGCCGTCGTGTCGGGACGTGGCGACTCGGCGCCCAGGCTGCTCGGCCCAGGCCTGCACGTGAAACTGCCGCCGCCGCTGCAAACGGTCACGCTCGTCGACAACCGTATTCAGTCTGTCGATGCGCCGGACGAAGATCATTTCATCACGTCGGATAAAACCGACCTGCTGGTCAATCCGGTCATCAAGTTCCGCGTGACCGATCCGCTGAAGCTACTCGCCGAAACCAGGGGCGACGTGCAGAGCCTCCCGGACCGGCTCGCGCTGCTCGCGCGCGGCGCGCTCGGCGATGCGTTCGGCAAATTCACGCTGTCCGATGCGCTCGCGAAGCAGCAGACCGTGGCCGACGAGGCGCGCGGCGCGTTGGACAAGGGCGCGGCGTCGCTCGGCGTATCGGTGGTGGACGTGCAACTGACGCGCGTCGATTTCCCGGCGGCGATGACCGGTTCGGTGTTCAAACGCATGATCGCCGCGCGCGAACAGATCGCCGCCGACGAACGCGCGAAGGGCACCGAGCAAGCCAACGAGATCCGCGCGGACGCACTCAAGGAGCAGCAGTCGGTGCTCGCCGACGGTCTCGCAAAAGCGCAGGGCATTCGCGGCGAAGGCGATGCGAAGGCTGCGGAAATCGCCGCGGAGGCGTTCGGCAAGGACCCGCAGTTTTACCAGTTTTATCAAAGCATGCAGGCGTACCGGAAGACTTTCAAACCGGGCGATCTGATCGTGGTCGACTCCAATAGCGAGTTCTTCCGCTTCATGCGTAGCCCGACCGGCGGCGCCGCCCCGGACGCTTCCGCGCCGACTTCGCGCAAACGCTGATTACCGAAGGCCGCGGCATCCGCATCGCGGCCGCTTCACTCGCATGAACATAGCCGGCTCGTTACTGCTCGCGATCGCACTGATGCTGATTATCGAAGGGATGTTTCCGTTCGTTTTTCCGAGCGCCTGGCGCGAGACGTTCCGTAAAATAGCGGAACGGCCACCGCATCAAATTCGTGTCGGCGGGCTCATCGTGATGCTGCTCGGGCTCGTGCTGCTATTTGTCGCGACCTGAAGAGCGCGCGGGTCATCGGACGTCGCTGGCTGGCGGCACCGGCGTGAACCGGAACGAGCAGTGGGGAACATCGCACGTCGCCTGCAAGTCGGATCGCGCCGCGTTTCGCGCTTGCTCGCGGAAAAGGTCGGGTTGCCGGCTGATTCAGCACCGTTGCGCGTGAGGTCCGCGCGAGTCGACACAGCGCCGTCCGCGGTACCTGCACCGCCCGCCACAAGCAAGCCGCTTCACGCCATTCACACCCATTCATCGGCGCCTTAAGACGCTGTGTTCAACGCCGTAGGACTGTATCGATGTCGACCTGGTTGCTTCCCGAGAATATTGCCGACGTGCTGCCGTCGGAGGCCCGCAAGATCGAAGAATTGCGGCGTCATTTGCTGGACCGTTTCCGTTCGTACGGCTATGAAATGGTGATGCCGCCGTTGCTCGAATATCTCGAGTCGCTGCTGACGGGCGGGGGTCACGACCTGAATCTGCGCACCTTCAAGCTCGTCGATCAGCTGTCCGGCCGCACGCTCGGGCTGCGCGCCGACATCACGCCGCAGGTCGCGCGCATCGACGCCCATCTGTTGAACCGCCAGGGCGTCACGCGTCTTTGCTATGCGGGCAATGTCGCGCATACGCGGCCGCGCGGCCTGCATGCGACGCGCGAGCAGATCCAGATCGGCGCTGAAATTTATGGGCACGCGGGCCTCGAAGCGGACCTGGAAATCCAGCAATTGATGCTTGACGCGCTGCGTCTGGCGGGTCTCGCGAAGGTACGCCTCGACCTGTGCCACGCGGGCGTGCTCGCGGCGTTGATCGAGGCCGAGCCGGCGGCGCAGGCACTCGGCCAGACGCTCTATGAAGCGCTCGCGGGCAAGGACGTACCGCGCCTGATCGAAATGACCGCACAGCTATCGCCGCCCATTCGCGACGCGCTGCGCACTTTGCCCACGCTCTATGGCGACGCATCGGTGCTCGACGAAGCGCGCGCGCGTTTGCCGAACTCGCCGGCGATCGCCCGCGCGCTCGACGACCTCGCGTTTCTCGCGAGCCATGTCGACGGCGCGGAAGTGATGATCGATCTCGCCGATCTGCGCGGCTATGCGTACCACAGCGGCGTGATGTTCTCCGCCTATGTCGATGGCGTGCCGAACGCGGTCGCGCGCGGCGGCCGTTACGATCACGTCGGCCAGGCATACGGCCGGGCGCGCGCGGCAACCGGCTTTTCGCTGGACCTGCGCGAGGTCGCGCGGATCTCGCCGATCGAAGCACGCAGCAGCGCGATCCTGGCGCCTTGGCGGCATGACGAAGCGCTGCGCGTCGCGGTCGCCGCGCTGCGCGATGCCGGCGAAGTGGTGATTCAGGCGTTGCCTGGCCACCAGCACGATCTCGATGAATTCGCGTTCGACCGCGTGCTCGTCGAACATAACGCCGCCTGGGTGGTCGAGCCGCGCGCTTGAGCGCTCCCGAGCGCGCGTTCCGGCATAACAGTCTGCGCCGGCGAGTCCCGTTGTTCACCGCGGGTCGTTCGCGATACTCAACATAGCGTGCATACCATTGAGCGCAAACGGAAAAATTCGGAAGCTTCCGTGAACCTAGGTAGAATACGTTTTTAACCAGCTTACGAAACAACATGTCTGCCAGCGCAGTGAATCTGAACCCCGGGCGCAACGTCGTCGTCGTGGGTACCCAATGGGGTGATGAGGGCAAGGGCAAGATCGTCGACTGGCTGACGGACCACGCGCAAGGCGTCGTTCGCTTCCAGGGCGGTCACAATGCCGGTCACACGCTTATCATCGGCGGCAAGAAAACCATCTTGCGTCTGATTCCGTCGGGCATCATGCATCCCGGCGTCGCGTGCTATATCGGCAACGGCGTGGTGTTGTCGCCGGAAGCGCTGTTCAAGGAAATTGGCGAGCTCGAAGCCGCCGGGGTCGATGTCCAGAATCGCCTCTTCATTTCCGAAGCCACTACCCTGATTCTGCCGTACCACATTGCCATCGACCAGGGCCGTGAAGCTCGCCGTGGCGCGGGCAAGATCGGCACCACCGGCCGCGGTATCGGCCCGGCATACGAAGACAAGGTGGCACGTCGCGGTCTGCGCGTGCAGGACCTGTTCGAGCCGGCAACGTTCGCCGAACGTCTGCGCGAAAATCTCGACTATCACAACTTCGTGCTCACGCAATACCTGGGCGTCGCCGCGGTGGACTTCCAGCAAACGCTCGACACGATGCTGAGTTATGCCGACCGTCTGAAGCCTATGGTGACCGACGTGTCGCGCCGTCTCTACGACGAAAACGCCGCCGGCAACAATCTGCTGTTCGAAGGCGCGCAAGGCACGCTGCTCGACATCGACCACGGCACCTATCCGTTCGTCACCTCCAGCAACTGCGTCGCCGGTGCGGCGACCGCCGGTGCGGGCGTCGGTCCGCAAAAGCTCAACTACATCCTCGGCATCACCAAGGCGTACTGCACGCGCGTCGGTTCGGGCCCGTTCCCGAGCGAACTGTATGACGCAGACAATGTGGATCGCCAGGAAGCCATCGGTCTGGAACTGGCCACCGTCGGCAAGGAATTCGGTTCGGTCACCGGCCGGCCGCGCCGTACCGGCTGGCTGGACGTGGCTGCGCTGCGGCGCTCGATCCAGATCAACGGCGTGTCGGGTCTGTGCATGACCAAGCTCGACGTGCTCGACGGCCTCGACGAAGTGAAGCTGTGCGTCGGCTACATGGTCGACGGCGAGGCGCTCGACCTGCTGCCGCGTGGCGCATCGGAAGTGGCGCGTTGCGTACCGGTGTACGAAACCTTTGCGGGCTGGAAGGAGAGCACGGTCGGCATCAAGGAATGGGACAAGCTGCCCGCGAACGCGCGCGCTTATCTGACGCGTGTGCAGGAAGTGGCAGGCATTCCGATCGACATGGTTTCGACCGGTCCGGATCGTGACGAGACGATTCTTCTCCGTCACCCGTTCAAGGTTTAATTCATGACGCAGGGTGTACCCATGATTGCGATGAAGGACCCGCGCAACGACGACAAGAACCTGTGGGTAGGGTGGGACGAGTATCACCGGTTGATCGAAGTGCTGGCGCTGGCCGTGCACGAGTCCGGCTGGAAGTTCGACAAGATCCTGTGCCTCGCGCGCGGCGGTCTGCGCGTGGGCGATCAGCTCTCGCGCATTTACGATCTGCCGCTCGCCATTCTCGCTACCAGTTCGTACCGCGAAGCGGCGGGCACGGAGCAGGGCGAGCTGGACATCGCGCAATACATTACGATGACGCGCGGCGAGCTCTCGGGCAACGTGCTGCTGGTCGACGACCTGGTGGATTCGGGCGTGACGCTGGCACGCGTGCAACAGCATCTGAAAGAGCGTTATCCGGCCATCACGGCGGTGCGCTCGGCAGTGCTCTGGTACAAGGGTTGCTCGAAAGTGAAGCCGGACTATCACGTGCAGTTTTTGCCCACCAACCCGTGGATCCATCAACCGTTCGAGGAGTGGGATACGGTGCGCCCGCATAATCTCGGCGCGTGGATCAAGCGCGGAACGGCGCAAGACGGTTCGGACACGTAATGCACAACGGCACCCTCATGACAAGGCGTGCCGCATCGAATCCGCGAAAACGGAGCCCAGCTGGGCTCCGTTTTTTTATGCGCGAAAGCTTTTGCGCAGGCCACTATCCGGTTTGCATGGCGGCTGGCGCGGCGGCCCGTGCGTGGCTCCCAGACGGCTTTCCATCGGTTCCTGCAAGCGGGGTGATAGTCCTCGCCGCCGGCAGACGCGTCACAGGTGCGGTGCTAAACTGCGCGGACTGTCCACGTGGTGTTAGCACAACAAGCCGGGGCGCTTCCTTACGCCCAGTTTAAAATAGCGCTCGCTTTATTCCGCTCAGGAACGGATCCCTCGCGTATATGACAGATACCCATCACGTGCATAAACAGCCTTTGCCTACGCTTGCGCTGGCCGCGATAGGTGTGGTGTTCGGCGACATCGGCACGAGCCCGTTGTATTCGCTGAAGGAGGCGTTCAGCCCGTCCCATGGTATCCCGCTTACCGACCAGTCCATCCTGGGTGTGATCTCGCTGCTGTTCTGGGCCATCGTGATCGTGGTGGGTGTCAAGTATGTGATGTTCGTGATGCGCGCCGACAACAACGGCGAAGGCGGCGTGCTTGCGTTGATGGCGCTGGCGTTGCGCTCGGTGGATCCGAAGAAGCGGCTGGCCGGCTTGCTGGTCATGCTCGGCATCTTCGGCGCCTGCATGTTCTATGGCGACGCGGTGATCACGCCGGCCATTTCGGTGATCTCGGCGGTCGAAGGGCTCGAAATCGCCGCGCCCCATCTGTCGCATCTGGTATTGCCGCTCACCATCTTCATTCTCATCGTCCTGTTCTGGATTCAGCGGCACGGCACGGCCATGGTCGGACGTCTGTTCGGGCCGATCATGGTGGTGTGGTTCGTCGTGATTGGCTTACTGGGGCTCGCGCATATCGTGCAGGCGCCCAACGTGATCCGCGCGCTCAATCCGTACTACGCCTACTCGTTCATGGCCGCGCACGTGTTGCAGGCCTACGTGGTGCTGGGCTCCGTCGTGCTGGTGCTGACCGGCGCGGAAGCGTTATATGCCGACATGGGCCACTTCGGCGCCAGGCCCATCCGGGTGGCCTGGTACGCGCTCGTGATGCCGTCACTGGTGTTGAACTACTTCGGCCAGGGCGCGCTGCTGATGCAGGATGCCAAGGCGATCGAAAATCCGTTCTTCCTGCTCGCGCCTGACTGGGCGTTGTTGCCGCTCGTGGTGCTGTCGACGGTGGCGACCGTGATCGCCTCGCAAGCGGTGATCTCGGGCGCCTATTCGCTGACGAGCCAGGCAATCCAGCTCGGTTATGTGCCGCGCATGAAGATCCTGCATACGTCGGATCTGGCAATCGGGCAGATCTACGTGCCCGTCGTCAACTGGATGCTGCTTTTCATCATCCTTTGCATCGTGATCGCGTTCAAAAGCTCGGACAACCTCGCTGCGGCGTACGGCATCGCCGTCACGGCAACCATGGTGATCACCACGATCCTGGCTTGCGTGGTGATGCTCAACGTGTGGAAGTGGAACAAGTTCGTGGTGGCGATGATCATCGGCGCCTTGCTGGTGGTCGATCTGGGCTTCTTCGGCGCGAACCTGCTGAAGGTCGAAGAGGGCGGCTGGCTGCCGCTCGGCATCGGCGCGTTGCTGTTCTTCCTGCTGATGACGTGGTTCAAGGGCAGGATGATCGTCAAGGAGCGTACCGCTGCAGACGGTATTCCGCTCATGCCCTTCCTGCAAGGTTTGCTGGCGCATCCGCCGCATCGCGTCTCCGGTACGGCAATCTATCTGACCGGTAGCGACACGCTCGTGCCCGTGAGCTTGCTGCACAACCTGAAGCACAACAAGGTGCTGCACGAGCGGACCATTTTTCTGACTTTCGTGACGCGGGATATTCCGTACGTAAACGATGCGGAGCGTGTCACCGTACGGGAAATCGGCGGCGGGCTGTTTCTCGCGAAAGCGGCCTACGGTTTCAACGAAACGCCTGACGTGAAAGCAGTCTTGACCGAGGTGGGACGCAAGCACGACATGACCTTCGAGATGATGGACACGTCGTTCTTCCTCGCCCGGGAAACGGTGGTGCCGACCCAGTTGCCGGGCATGTCCGTTTGGCGCGAGCGCGTGTTTGCCTGGATGCACCAGAACGCAGCCAAGCCGACCGACTTCTTTAGCATTCCGGCCAATCGTGTGGTGGAGCTGGGGACGAAGATCGAGATTTGATGCGCACTGACATTGCGTGCTTTACGCAGGCAACGCCGCGCTGAACCAAAAAAATCCCACGTAGATGCGTGGGATTTTTGTTTGGTGCTGAGCTTTGCCCGGCACACTTACACTTGTCCGGCAACGCTCAGCCAAGACAGCCGGCGCGTTTTTTCACGCCAACTGCCTCAGGCGGAAGCTTTAACGCTTCAGCTTGGCGAACGCCGCGGCCATGGCACCTGCCGGTTCCGGCTCACGCGAACGCTGCTGTTGGCCGCGCGCATTCCCGCCCGAGCGCGCTGCGCCACGATCCTGCTGCGCACCACCGCTGCGCGGCGCTGCGGCACCCGCCGCGCCGAACTCATCCGCCAGACGCATGGTCAGCGAAATACGCTGACGCTTGACGTCCACTTCCAGCACCTTGACCTTGACGATCTGGCCGGCCTTCACGACTTCGTGCGGGTCCTTGATGAACTTCGTCGACAGCGCCGACACGTGGACGAGGCCGTCCTGGTGCACGCCGATATCGATGAACGCGCCGAAGGCCGCCACGTTGGTCACGACGCCTTCGAGCACCATGCCGGGCGACAGGTCGGAAATTTTCTCGACGCCGTCGCGGAAGGTGGCCGTCTTGAACTCGGGGCGCGGATCGCGGCCCGGCTTTTCGAGTTCGGAGAGGATGTCGCGGACGGTCGGCAGACCGAAGCGATCATCGACAAACTCAGCGGGCGACAGGCCCGAGAGCGCCTCGCGATTGCCGAGCACTTCGCCGACATGCCTGTTGATCTTCGCCAGCATGCGTTCGACGACCGGATACGCCTCCGGGTGCACCGACGAGCGGTCGAGCGGGTTCTCACCGTTGTTGATGCGCAGAAAGCCTGCCGCCTGTTCGAAGGTCTTGTCGCCCAGACGCGGCACCTTGCGCAGATGCTCACGGGAGGGGAACGGACCGTTGGCATCGCGGAAATCGACGATATTGCGCGCGAGCGTAGCATTCAGCCCGGATACCCGTGCGAGCAGTGCCACCGAAGCCGTATTGGCATCGACACCGACCGCGTTCACGCAGTCTTCGACGACAGCATCCAGCGAACGCGCCAGTTCGCGCTGGTTCACATCGTGCTGATACTGGCCGACGCCAATTGCCTTGGGCTCGATTTTGACGAGTTCGGCGAGCGGATCCTGCAGACGACGCGCAATCGACACTGCGCCGCGCAGCGACACGTCCATGTCCGGAAACTCCTTCGCCGCCAGTTCGGACGCCGAATAAACCGACGCGCCGGCTTCCGATACGACGATCTTCTGCAGCTTGAATTCCGGATGGCGCGCAATCAGCTCGCTCGCGAGCTTGTCGGTTTCCCGCGAAGCCGTGCCGTTGCCGATGCTGATCAGTTCCGCCTGCGTCTGTGCGCAGATGCGGGCAAGCTTGGCGATCGAGCCGTCCCAGTCGCGACGCGGCTCGTGCGGGTAGATCACGTCGGTGGTGAGCACCTTGCCGGTGCGATCGACCACGGCCACCTTCACGCCGGTGCGCATACCCGGATCGAGACCGATCACGGCCTTCGGGCCGGCCGGCGCGGCCAGCAGCAGATCCTTCAGGTTGCGGGCAAACACGCGGATGGCCTCGTGCTCGGCTTCTTCGCGCAGATTGGTCAGCAACTCGTTTTCGATGTGCGGCTGCACCTTCACGCGCCAGCACCAGCGGCACACGTCGGAGAGCCATTTGTCGGCAGGGCGGTTCTGGCTGGCAATGCCGAAGTGGCGCGCGATCAGCGCTTCGCCCGGATGCGGCACCTGCGCATCCAGTTCTTCGCCGAGCCCCAGCTTGACCATCAGCACGCCGGCATTGCGGCCGCGGAAGAGGGCGAGCGCGCGATGCGACGGCACCGTCTTGATGGTTTCCGAATAGTCGTAGTAGTCGCGGAATTTCTCGCCTTCTTCGCCTTCCTTGCCTTCCACCACGGTGGACGACACCACACCCTGGCTGAACAGGTATTCACGCAGTTTGCCTAGCAGTTCCGCGGTTTCGCCAAACTGTTCCGACAGGATGTCACGCGCGCCGTCGAGGGCGGCTTTCACGTCCGCCACACCCTTTTCGGCGTCCACGTATTGCGCGGCCTCGGTCTGCGGGTCGAGCAGCGGGTTGGCGAGCAGCGCCTGTGCCAGCGGCTCGAGACCGGCTTCGCGGGCGATCTGCGCGCGCGTGCGGCGCTTCGGCTTGTACGGCAGGTAAAGGTCTTCGAGAACCTGTTTGCTGTCGGCGCCAAGGATCGCCTCGCGCAACTCGTCGGTCATCTTGCCCTGTTCTTCGATGCTGGAGACGATCGCCGCGCGCCGGTCTTCCAGTTCGCGCAGGTACAGGAGCCGTTCCTCGAGATTACGCAGTTGCGTGTCGTCGAGATTGTCGGTCACTTCCTTACGGTAGCGTGCGATGAACGGAACAGTCGCACCTTCGTCGAGAAGTTGCACCGCCGCCGCGACCTGACGCGGCTGGACGGAGAGTTCGCTGGCAATGCGCTGTACGATCTTGAGTGCTACGGTTTCCGTCATAGGGTCTAGGTGTTCCTGCCGGACTCAATCTAGGGCCGCGCATGGCGGCACGCGTAAAAGCGTGCAAGCCGCGACCGGGTTGCTGAAGCCGGGCATTTTGCCATAAATGCCAAAGGGCTCAACCGCGGGGTGATAGAATTTCGGGCATGTTCCGTTGCCCATCTACGACGTTGCCGATCTCCCGTTTTCCATTCGCTTCGCTCACCGTCGCGCTTGCCGCGCCGCTCGCCAATCGCGTCGCCGCCTGCGTTGCCGCCGCCTCTTTCGCCGTGTGTGCGCCGGCGTTTGCGCAGGACCAGTCCACGCAATCGGGGCAGGCGGCTTTGGCGCCGTCCGGTGCGCCTGGCGTGGCCTCTGGAGTCACGGCGGCCAATCCGGCCAGTGGAACCGATGCAGCGGCCACCGCGGCAGACGGCACAGCGAATTCCGGCAACGATTTCGACGCGCGGCAAGCGGTTCTGAATCACCGCAGCGAAGAAAACAACTACAACTACGCAGTCGCGCAACATGACTGTTATAGCAAGTTTTTTGTGAACTATTGCCTTGGCAAGGCGCGTGACAAAATGCGCACGGTGCAGGCAGGCATTCGCAAGGAACAGCTCGCGCTTGACGACGAAGAGCGGACGGCGCGCGCCCGGCAGCGCGACGAACAGGCCGCCATCAAGCGCGCACAGGACGAGGCGAACGCGCCGCAGCGCGCCGCGGACGACGCCCGCAACGCGCAGGCGTACCAGGACAAGCAGCGTCAGCATCAGCTGGATCAGGCGCAGCGCAACGCCGAGGCGCCGCAGCGCGCAGCGAACGAGCAGGCCTATCAGCAGAAGCAGCAACAGCATGCGCTGGACCAGGCTCAGCGTGGAATCAGCACGCCGCAGGCTGCGGCGAACCAGAAGGCGTACGACCAGAAGCAGGCGGATTTCCAGCGCAAGCTCGACGAAGCGCATCAACAGGCTGCGCAGAAAGCGCAGGAGCGCGTCGAAAAGCAGCAGAGCTATCAGCGCAAGCAGGCCGACGCCGCGCAGCATGCGAAGGACGTCCAGACGCGCCAGCAGCAAGCGGCTGAGAAGGCTCAGCAGAAGCAGCAGGAACAGTTGCAGGAGCAACAGCAACTCGAGCAGCAGCAAAAGCAGCAACAGCAGGGGCAGTAACGCGTTTTTAGCCGGACAGCAACCTCAGGTGTCCGGGCTGCACGAGGCAGCCCGCGCCGTATCGGAAGAGGAGGCGAGCATGCGCGACCATCATCATGTCATCGACGCGAGCGTACTAAAGGACCGTATTCTGCAACTGGAATCGGAGCATAGTGGGCTCGATCGTCTGATCGACAAAATGTCGGATGAGCCCGGCTTCGACGACCTGGAGTTGCAGCGCCTCAAAAAGCGCAAACTCAAGGTCAAGGACACCATCATCTTGCTGCAATTGCAGCTCGAACCGGACGCGCGCGCCTGAGCGTGCGGCCTGGCAAGCGCCGGGTCGCCCCGCGCGCACCGGACTTTGCAGGAAACGCTTGCCTTGAATTCACCGCTTGTTCCTTCCTCACGCACCTCGTCGGACGACGAGGCACCGTCACGCGACGCGCGTGACGCACGCACTCCCGCTGCCGCCGGGACAACGCTCGCGGCTTCGCTCAATCCCCGCCGCCAGCGCGAACTCGACGACATCTTTGCCGCAGACGGTTTGCTGGCTCGCCAGATCGAGGGCTATCGCTCGCGCGCGTCGCAAATCGAGATGTCGCGCGCGGTCGCCGCGGCCATGGAAGCATCCGGTCGTGCCATGCCCGAGCCCGCCATGTTCGAGGCGCAAAAGCGTCCTGCGCGGCGTCTGCCGCCTGCGGGCGACGCTCAGGGCGCGGCGGGTGCCGAAGGGTCGCCGCCCGAAGCCAGCGACGGCCTCGACGGCAGCGAGAACACATTGATCGTCGAAGCGGGTACCGGCACCGGCAAGACCTATGCATATCTGGTCCCGGCCATGCTGTGGGGCGGCAAGGTGATCGTGTCGACCGGCACCAAGCACTTGCAGGACCAGCTGTTCCAGCGCGATATCCCGACGGTGCGCGACGCACTCGCCGTGCCCGTCTCGGTCGCCATGCTCAAGGGCCGCGCGAACTACCTGTGTCATTACTATCTGCAGCGCACGGCGGACAACGGACGCCTGCCGTCGCGCCAGGAAACCTCGTATCTGCAGGACATCATCCGCTTCGCAAAGATCACGCGTACCGGCGACAAGGCCGAACTCGCCAGCGTGCCGGAAACGGCTGCGGTGTGGTCCATGGTCACGTCCACTCGTGAAAACTGCCTTGGCCAGGAGTGCCCGCACTACAAGGAGTGCTTCGTGATGCAGGCGCGCCGCGAGGCACAGCAGGCTGACATCGTGGTGGTCAATCACCATCTGTTTTTCGCCGACATCATGTTGCGCGATACGGGGATGGCGGAGTTGCTGCCCACGGCCAATACGATCGTCTTCGACGAGGCGCACCAGTTACCCGAAACCGCGACGCTGTTTTTCGGCGAGACGCTGTCGACTGCGCAGTTCCTCGAACTCGCACGTGATTCGGTGGCAGAAGGTCTGGGCCACGCACGCGAGACGGTGGATTGGGTGAAGCTCGGTGCCGCGCTCGAACGCTCGGCGCGCGATGTGCGTCTTGCGTTCAGGGAAGATTCGGTGCGGCTGTCGCTTGGCCAATTGCCGGACGATCATCCGCTGTTTTCCGCGCTCGAAACCCTCGAGGCGGAACTGATCGCGCTGGCCGACGCCTTGGCGGGCCAGGCGGAGCGCGCCGAATCGATCGGCGCCTGTTTGCGGCGTGCGCGCGAATTGCAGGGCATTCTCGCGGGCTGGACCACGCCGCCGACCGAGGCCGAACGTGACGCTGCCGCGAACGCCGCGGATGGCAAGGCGGCGAGCGATCCAAACGAGAAGGTGCGCTGGATCGAGGTGTTTTCGCACACGGTGCAGTTGCACGAGACGCCATTGTCGGTGGCGCCGATTTTCGCCAAGCAGCGCGCGGGCGTGCCGCGGGCGTGGATCTTCACTTCGGCGACGCTCTCGGTGCGTGGCGACTTCACCCACTATGCGGCGCAGATGGGCCTCAATGCACGCCGCTCGATGACGCTGCCAAGCCCGTTCGACTATCCGACGCAGGGCCTGCTGTATGTGCCGCGCAATCTGCCGCAACCGTCGTCGCCGATGTTCACCGACGCCGTGTTCGAGGCCGCATTGCCGGCCATCGAAGCATCCGGCGGCGGCGTGTTCATGCTGTGCACCACGCTGCGCGCGGTGGATCGCATCGCCAACAAGCTGCGCGAGACGATCGAAGCGCGCGGCTGGCGTTACCCGTTGCTGGTGCAAGGCGACGCGAGCCGCACGGAGTTGCTGGAGCGCTTTCGCACGTACGGCAACGCGATCCTGGTGGGCAGTCAAAGTTTCTGGGAAGGCGTGGATGTGCGGGGCGATGCATTGTCGCTCGTGGTGATCGACAAGCTGCCGTTTGCACCGCCGGACGATCCGGTGTTGTCGGCACGGCTCGAAGCACTGACGAAGAAAGGCTTGAGTCCGTTCGCGGTCCACCAGTTGCCGCAAGCGGTGATTACGCTAAAGCAGGGTGCAGGGCGTCTGATTCGCGCTGAGACGGATCGCGGCGTGCTGATGATCTGCGACACGCGACTTGTCGACAAACCCTATGGGCGCCGTATATGGCAGAGCCTGCCGCCTTTCAAGCGGACCCGGGAGATCGACGTGGTGCGAGAGTTTTTCGAGGAGCGCATCGCGACTTCCTGAATCTGCGAAGCCGGCCCTGAAAAACGGCCGCAGAATGGCAAAACGCCACGGATGTGAATCCGTGGCGTTTTGCTTTACTACACCAGGAGATCAGGGCGATCTTCCGGTGTAGTTTTCGCCCAGAGGCGAACCCTGTACGACAGCTTACTGGCTTGCGCCCGAAGCCGGAGCAGCAGCCGAAGCAGCAGCGTCCGAAGCTGCAGCGCCTGCGTCCGAAGCAGCGGTGGTAGCCGAAGCAGCAGCGTCGCTCGCAGCAGCAGCGCTCGAAGCAGCAGCGCCTGCATCCGAAGCAGCAGCAGGTGCCGAAGCAGCCGATGCATCGCTAGCCGGGGCAGCTGCTTGATCGCTGCTCTTGTTGCATGCAGCCAGTGCCACAGCTGCCAACAGGGATGCTACGAGGAGGGATTTCTTCATGATCACGTCCTTTTATGGTTAAAGGTAAGCAACAGCGCAAAATAATACCGGTAATGTGCTCCAACACCGACCTGGGCCGCTGGTGGAGACGCACTTCTCAAGAGCGTGAATCTTCCCTACGGCTTGGGCGGAAATTATATGCACTTTCGTATCTACCGTCGACAAATCCGGGGTCAATACGTTGTCTTTCTCATACAAAATTTCACATACGGCATGACGAGTGGACAAGGCTTTACGCAGCCTCGCCCACTTGTATCCAGCCCGCACGATACCACTCGTGTAGCAATGCTGTCACCGAGGAATCGCCTGAGAGTGTTACAAAGCGTTTCGCACTCAGACTGCGGCTATCAGCGAATTCAATCAACCACTTTTTGATGCCCGCGAGCGGGTTTTCTTCTCCATTCAGGAAGAAAAAGCGGCGGTTGTACAGCAAAATCGACTTTCGGTCGAGCCGGATGCCGAACTTTGAGGCACGCTGGATAAAACGCGCCTCATTTAGCGGCTGCTCAGGCGGATCGAAGACGACGCTCGGCTTCGGTTCGCTCAGGTAAGCGCCTAGAAACGAGGCAATGTCCTTTTCACTCCACTTCACACCAGCAAGGATCGCGCCTACTCGCGCCACCAGCGCCGCCGGTAACTCGGCGGGGCGCTCGACGGCCGGTTGCTGCGGATCGCGGTAGAGCTGCGACGCGCGGCTGTCGTCGGCCGTGCCGCGTTCGGCGAGATGATACAGAAACTGCGCCGTCAACTCGTTCGCGGAGGGCGCGCGAAAGCCGATCGAGCAGGTCATGCATTCGCCCTCGGCCACGCCGTCGTGGGCGATGTGCGGCGGCAGATACAGCATGTCGCCCGGCTCCAGTACCCATTCCTCTGCCGGTTCGAAATTTTGTAAAACTTTCAACGGCATGTCCGGCTGGAGCGACAGGTCGCGCTGTGCGCTGATGCGCCAGCGGCGCTTGCCATGCACCTGCAGCAGAAACACGTCGTAGGAGTCGAAATGCGGGCCCACACCGCCACCGTCCGTCGCGTACGAAATCATCAGGTCGTCGAGGCGGGCATCCGGCACGAAGCGGAAGCGGTCCAGCAATGCGCGCGCGCGGTCGTCGTGCAGGTCGACCCCCTGGACCAGAAGGGTCCACGCGCGCTGCCTGACTGAAGGCAACTCGTCAGCCGCGAATGGGCCGTGCTCCAGTTGCCATTTGTTTCGAAAATGTGTGATGAGGCGCGCTTCGACTTCGTCCTGATCGGCGAGATCGAACAGTTCGTCGCGCGAGAGCGGCGCGGCGACGTTCGGAATGGCTTGACGGATCAGGAGGGGTTTCTTTTGCCAGTAGCGGCGCATGAATTGCGACGGCGTCAGGTTGCCGAGCAGCGGCGTTGGCGCGTCGGGCGCAGGCGGCAAAACCGGGCTGGAAATCCGGGCCGAACCTGGGTGCGCCGGGTGGTCAAGGGGCCGCTTGGGCATCGTATAATGTGAGTTGTATTCTGGAGAGTCGAATGAAAATCGCAAAGAACACCGTCGTGTCGGTCGCTTATAAGCTGTCGGATGCGCAGGGCAATCTGATTGAAGAAAGCGACGAGCCGATGGTCTATCTGCACGGCGGCTATGATGGCACGTTCCCCAAGATCGAGGAAGAGCTCGACGGCCATGAGACTGGCTTCGAGACGCAGATCCAGCTCGAGCCGCAAGACGCATTCGGCGAGTACGATCCCGACCTCGTGAAGATCGAGCCGCGCAATCGCTTCCCCGAGCCGCTCGAAGTCGGCATGCAATTCGAAGGCACGCCGGAAGAAGGCGACGAGGATATCGATTCGCTGGTCTACATCGTCACCGACGTCGCAGAAGACAAGGTCGTGCTTGACGGCAACCATCCGCTCGCGGGTATGGCGCTGCGTTTCGCACTGACGGTCAAGGACGTGCGTCCCGCTACCGAAGACGAAATCCAGCATGAGCACGCGCATGGCGCAGATGGTCTGGAAGTGCTCGACGAGGATGACGACGAAGGCGACGAAGCGCCGTCAGGGCCCACGCTGCACTGAACTGGCGGGCAGGCCGGTCGAGGCAGGCAGTTCGCCTTCTTCGCCCGGCAGGTTCGAAGGTGGCGTTGGCTGTGGCGTCGTCGGCAGCAGCGGCGGCATGGGTGCGAAGCTCGATGCCGGGTTGGGCGACGGCACAGGTGGGCCTGCTGGCGCACTGAGTGCGGGTGGCAGCGGCAGATCGGGCGCGCCTTCATCGGGCGTCGGCGCCGCCTGTACGGGTTGCGAAGGTTGCACCGGCAGCAGCGGCAGGTTCTTCGGTACTTCACGCACACTCACACGGAACGGCGGTCTGCGCGCCATATCCGCTTCAATCTGAATCCACTGGTTAAGACGGTCACGCGGCTCAAAGGCGACGCGCGTGAGATTCGTCACCACTTCTCCCTTGTCATTACGTAGCGGCTGATCGATAGCAAAGCCACCTGCGGGACGTTCGTCGTCGCAATGAATGACCAGCACCGGCCCGTGGAAAATCTGCGCGAGTTTCACGAGGCTGCGCTTGAGTTCCAGAAAACCGTCACGACGCGAGTTACGCGCGAAACGCAGCCATGCAAAACGGTCGGGCCGCTCATAACGCTCAGCGTCCGGGTCGCCTTGAATAAACACGACGATCGCACGCGCGTCGCGCCGTTTCGCATATTCGCCTGCGTGCTCGAGCCAGAATGCATTGGCGATTACGCGGTCTTCGAATTCGCTATTGCGGCCGCCCGCGGTCAGATAGTGATTGTTCGGGCCAGGCGCGTTCAGTCCGATGAACACCGTGTCGCCAACCTGCCAGCGCACGTTTTCGCGATACGGCCGAAAGCGCGAGACTTCACTTTCGCGCGTAAGCGGGAGCGGGTTCTGTCCCATTGACGACGAGTCGGAGAAGATCGTCTGACGCAGTTGATCGAGCCGCTCGACGGGATCGAATGCGCCTGCTTCGGTAGTGCCGCAATCGGCCCAGTCGTGCTGACCGGGCACGAAAATCAGCGCGGGGCGCGCCGCTTCGAGTAGCGCCTGAC
This sequence comes from Paraburkholderia sp., assembly GCF_036488795.1. Lineage (GTDB taxonomy): Bacteria > Pseudomonadota > Gammaproteobacteria > Burkholderiales > Burkholderiaceae > Paraburkholderia. The sequence goes on along the minus strand of NZ_DASXHA010000059.1, from coordinate 9,105 downwards.
GCCGTTCGTAGAGCGAGTCGCGGCACGCTTCCTTCGCGCCTTTCAGGTTGCCGTCATAGACGATGAACGACATATCGCGCTCGCGTCCAATCGCGTCGATCAGCCGCTGGGTCGGCGCTTCGTCGGCCGGGCTTTGCAGCGTGCCGGCGACTACTGCAAAGGTATAGCGCAGCGGCGCGGCGTGCGCGTGCGAGGCCGCGCCTGCTGTCAGGATGAGTGCAATTCCGAGCGCCGCGCAGACGCTGCGCGGCCGCTGCAGATGCCGGTGGTGGTCAATGATCCGCATCCGGCGCAGCGGCCAGGTCATGCAGTTCATAGAGCAGGTCCAAGGCGTCGCGCGGGCGTAACCCGTTCGGGTCGAGCGCACGCAAACGTTCGAGGAGTGCCTGTTCCGCCGCCGTCAGGGTCTGCCCGGGCGGCACGGCCGGTTCGGCGTCTTCCGCGTCTTCGAGCATCAATGGCGCCACGGCGAACAGATCGAGTTGCGGCGTAGGCTGTGCAGCGGATTGCTGTTCGAGGTGGGCCAGGTGTTTGCGCGCGGCGCGGATCACCGCAGCCGGCACGCCGGCGAGCTGCGCGACCTGCAAGCCGTAGCTCTGATTCGCCGGTCCTTCGCTTACCGCGTGCAGGAACACGATGCCGTGGCCATGCTCGACTGCGGACAAGTGAACGTTGGCCGCTTGCGGGAACTCGGCGGGGAGTTGCGTCAGCTCGAAGTAGTGCGTTGCAAACAGCGTGTGACAGCCATTGTGTGCAAGCAGATGCCGGGCGATGGCCCACGCGAGCGCAAGGCCGTCGAATGTCGACGTGCCGCGTCCGATCTCATCCATCAGCACGAGGCTTTGCGGCGTCGCGTCGTTCAGGATCGCGGCGGCCTCCGTCATTTCGACCATAAAGGTCGAACGGCCGCCCGCCAGGTCGTCGGCGGCGCCGATGCGGGTGAAGATGCGATCGATCGGACCAAACGAGGCGCGCCGCGCCGGCACGTAGCTGCCCACGTACGCCATCAGCGCGATCAACGCGGTCTGCCGCATGAAGGTCGATTTACCGCCCATGTTCGGGCCTGTGATCAAGAGCAGCTTGCGCTCGGCGCTCAGTGTGCAGTCGTTGGCGATGAACTGCTCGACCTGTGCCTCGACGACCGGGTGACGTCCCTGTTCGATTTCAATGCCAGCTGTTGCCGAGAACGACGGCGCGACCCAGTCGAGCGCGCGTGCGCGTTCTGCGAAGGCGGCCAGCAGATCCAGTTCCGCGAGCGCGGTGGCGACGCGCTGGCAATCCGCGAGATAGGGTAGCAGCGCTTGCAGCAAGCCGTCGTAGAGCGATTTCTCACGCGCCAGGGCACGCTCCTGAGCGGACAGCGCCTTGTCCTCGAAGGTCTTGAGTTCGGGCGTGATATAGCGCTCGGCGTTTTTCAACGTCTGACGGCGGCGGTAGTCGTCGGGTACCTTGTCGGTCTGGCCGCGCGTGACTTCGATATAGAAGCCGTGCACCTTGTTGTATTCGACGCGCAAATTGCCGATCCCGGTTCGCGCCCGTTCGCGCGTTTCGAGGTCGATCAGGAACTGCCCGCAGTTCTCAGAAATATCGCGCAATTCGTCGAGTTCGGCGTCGTAGCCGCGTGCGATGACGCCGCCGTCGCGAACCATTGCCGCAGGCTCCGGAGCCACGGCGAGCTTCAGCAGGTCGACGCATGCTTGAGGTGGTTCGAGCGCGGCGTCGATGCGCGCGAGCGAGTCGGCCGCGGCCGTCACCGCGGCGAGTTGCGTGCGCAGTTCGGGCAACGCAATGAAGGTGTCGCGCAGACTGGACAGGTCGCGCGGACGCGCCGACAGCAACGCCAGACGGCCGGTGATCCGCTCGATGTCCGAAATCTGCCGCAGCGCGCCGCGCAGCGAATCGACGCCCGTTCGGGCCGGCGCGTCGAGCAATGCGCCGATGGCTTGCTGGCGGCCCTGCGCGATCGCGGCCTCGCGCGGCGGATGGTGCAGCCAGTGACGCAGCAGGCGGCTACCCATGGTCGTGCAACAGGTATCGAGCAGCGAGCACAGCGTCGGACTTTCGGTTCCGCGCAATGTTTCGGTGAGTTCGAGATTGCGGCGCGTGGCAGGGTCGAGCCCAATATATTCCGACTCGTATTCGACCTTCAGGCTACGGACGTGACGCAACTGTTGCCCTTGCGTTGCCGCCGCGTAGAGCAGCAGCGCACCGGCCGCACCGCACGCGCTGGAGAGTGAATGCGCGCCGAAGCCGTCGAGGCTTGCCACGTCCATCTGGTCGCACAGGCGTTGCGTTCCGGAGGCGACGTCGAAGTGCCACACCGGCACGCGCGTCAGTGCGCCTGAGGCCGCCTTCGGCGACCATGTGCTGGCGTCGGACGCGACGTCGGCGACGAGAATCTCCGCGGGGCGGATCCGCTCGAGCGCGGCGGCCGCCTCACCCGGCGCAACTTCCGCGAGGCGCAGTGCGCCGCTTGCAAGGTTGAGCCATGCGAGCCCCACGTTGATTGCGACACCGCGCCGGTTATGACCGACGCACACCGCGAGCAGATACACGTCGCTCTTGTCCGACAGCAGCGCGGCGTCGGTGAGCGTGCCCGGCGTCACGACGCGCACCACCTTGCGTTCGACCGGTCCCTTCGAGGTAGCCGGATCGCCGATCTGTTCGCAGATTGCGACCGATTCGCCCAGCTTCACGAGCTTGGCCAGGTACTGTTCGACCGCGTGATGCGGCACGCCCGCCATCTTGATCGGATTGCCCGCTGACGCGCCACGCTGCGTCAGCGTGAGGTCGAGCAGGCGCGCGGCTTTCTCCGCGTCCTCGAAGAACAGCTCGTAGAAATCGCCCATCCGGTAGAACACCAGCGTGCCCGGATGCTCCGCCTTGATGCGCAGGTACTGCTGCATCATTGGGGTGTGTTGTGCGACGTCGTTGGCCGCTGCGGTTTGCATGCCCATCCTGTGTGTCTTCTTGCGTTAGCTGTTCAGGGCGTGAGTTTAACTCGCCGCCGCGTGCTGTGAAGCTGGCCGGATGGCCAAACCTTGCATGCGCGTGGCGAGCCGGCCGGAAACACTCATTCTTCGACGAGCACCCGCATGTCGACGGTACGCGCGTTCGCCATGCTGCGGCGTTTCGCGAGCCACATCATGAAGGTGATGAAGGTGCCGAACACGACGATGATCCACGGCACCGGCAGTTTTGCCGTGAGCATCAGCGCGTACGCTCCGAGCATCAGCAATACGGCCAGATTCTGGTTGAAGTTTTGCACCGCAATGGAGTGCCCCGCGGACAGCAGCGTCGCGCCGCGGTGCTGCAGCAGCGCGTTCATGGGCACGATGAAGAAGCCCGACAGCGCGCCGAGCAAAATCATCAGCGGGTACGCGAGCACGATATAGAGCGGCGCGACGTAATGCCCGACCCGGATGCCAGAGCCCGCCGGAAACAGCCCCTTGCTGTAGAACGCCATTGCCACTGCGACCGCGCCTGTAATGATGCCGATGGGCAGCACCTTCAACGAACTGCGCAGCGGCACGAGCGTCGCCGCGGCGGCTGCGCCGACCGCAATGCCGAGCCCGGTGATGCCTTGCATGACGGCCGCTTTGGAGAGCGACAGGCCAAGGTTCACGTCGGCCCATTTCAGCACCAGCAACTGCAGCGTGACCGCGCCGCCCCACATCAGCGTGGTCACCCATAGCGCGATCTGCGCGAGTTTGTCGGCCCACAGCACGTTGAAGCACTGCGCGAAATCGCCGACCAGTTTCTTCGGCTCCTTGAGGCGGTTCGGGTAGCGCGCGCCGGTATCGGGAATGCCGATGTTGATGGCCGCCGCGATCGCATACGTCAGCATCACCGCCAGCATCGCAAGGTCGGCCGCCGAGCGGATCAGCGGCAGGTGAGCGTGCGCGACAAAGTTGGATGCGTAGGTGCTGATCAGCGCGCCGCCCAGCATGGTGCCCACGATCGTCGAGAGCACCGTGGCCGATTCGAGCCACGCGTTCGCAGCCACCAGCCGGTCGGCGGGCAACAGTTCGGTCAGGATGCCGTACTTGGCGGGAGAGTAGGCAGCGGCGCCGAAACCGACCACGCCGTAGGCAATCATCGGATGCACGCCGGCGATCATCATCAGGCAGCCGGACGCCTTGAGCGCGTTCGAGACGAACATTACGTGGCGCTTTTGCAGCGCGTCCGCGAACGCGCCGACGAAGGGCGCGAGCAGCACGTACGAGACCGTGAAAAAGATCTGCAGCAGCGGTGTGACCCACGCGGCGGAGCGGATGACCGACAGCAGCGCGATCGCGGCGATCAGGAGCGCATTGTCGGCGAGCGAGGACACGAACTGCGCCGCGATGATCGTATAGAAGCCTTTTTTCATGAAGCCGTTTGGAATGCTGCGCGGGCTGTCGCGCGGAACGCTCGACAGCGTGCACCGGAAAATGCACGCCAACTCGAATGCCGGCGCGGCCTGTCGCTTTGTAGCACGAAGCCGCGCCGCATGCTGGTGCGCTTGCCAGACGGCGCTGGTTGTTCAATTGTCTTGCCGCGCGTGACGCCAGCCGGGCGTCTCGGCAATGCCGGTTCGATGCCCGTGATCAGTTCAAGGCGGGTTCCACGCCAGCAAAAAAGCGGCCGAAGCCGCTTCGAGAAACTCACCGCATTACGCCGCTTGCTGTCTGGTGCGGCTGTAGCGCGACAGGATGGGCACCATTTGCGCATACAGCTTCGGGTTGCCCGCAACGATTTCGTTGAGGTGCAGGAAGTCCGAGTCGCCCGTGTAGTTGCCCACCAGACCACCCGCTTCGGTGATCAGCAGGCTGCCCGCAGCCATGTCCCACGGCTGCAGGCCTTGCTCGAAGAAACCGTCGAGGCGGCCGGCGGCCACGTTCGCCAGATCCAGCGCGGCGGCGCCCGGACGGCGCAGGCCGGCACAGGCTTCGGTCATGTCGGAGAAGAGCCGCCCGTAAGCGTCGAGGCCGTCCGTCGAGCGGAACGGGAAGCCCGTGCCGATCAGGCCGTCGGCGAGGCGGTCACGGCGGCTCACGCGGATGCGGCGGTCGTTCAGGAACGCGCCGCGGCCACGCGAGGCGGTGAACAGGTCATTGCGGTTCGGATCGTAGACCACGGCCTGGGTGATGATGCCCTTGTGCGCGAGCGCGATGGACACGCAGTAGTACTGGAAGCCGTGGATGAAGTTCGTGGTGCCGTCGAGCGGGTCGATGATCCACTGGTATTCAGACTCGTTGTCCGACTGGCCGGACTCTTCGGCGAGGATGGCGTGATCAGGGTAGGCGGTCTTCAGCGTGTCGATAATCGCGGCTTCAGATGCCTTGTCGACCTCCGTGACGAAATCGTTGTGCTGTTTCTTGCTGACCTGAACCAGATCGAGATCGAGCGACGCCCGGTTGATGATCTGCGCGGCGCGGCGGGCGGCCTTGACGGCGATGTTGAGCATGGGATGCATGAGCCTGGATCCTTGTGCCGGGGCAGCGCGGCTGCTTACCGGAAATGAGCTGGGTGAGAGCTGAGTGAAGGCTGAATGAGCTGGAACTCAGCCGAAACAACCGGGAACGGGCGTTTCGGCGCGCGTTCCGTCGACGGAGACGAATTGGATAAGAACGAGGCGCTCGTACGAAGACGGCGCGAATTGCGTGATTTTACCCGAGTCCGGGCCGCTGCGGCGGCGCGGCGCGCCGGTACGGCGCCCGGCTTACGGAATGTCTGGCGGGTTGGCCCGCTCGGGGACGCGTTGGCGTTACCATAGAGGTCTTTAGCTCCCCATTTTTATCGTGGCCCAAACCCACAATCCGCCTTCCTCCTCCGACGTCTGCGCGCCCGATAGCGCCGCCCCCGTGCGCGGCGGTTTTACTTCGACGCGCTTCGTGCTGGTCGAGCCGAGTCATCCCGGCAACGTCGGTGCGGCGGCACGCGCGCTGAAAACCATGGGTTTTTCCCGGCTCGTGCTGGTGGCGCCGCGCGTGCCGCACGTGCAATCGGACCCGGAAGCCGTGGCCATGGCAAGCGGCGCGGACGACGTGCTGGCGGGTGCCCATGTCGTGCCGACGCTCGCGGATGCGCTCAACGGCGTGCAATGGTCGGTCGCGCTAACCGCGCGCCTGCGTGAATACGGGCCGCCGCAACTGGTGCCGCGCGCGGCTGCCGGCCAGGCGCGCGAGCATGCTGTCCACGGCGACATTGCGCTGGTATTCGGCAACGAGCGCACGGGCTTGTCGAACGAAGACGTTGAACGTTGCAGCGCGCTCGCGCATATTCCGGCCAATCCGGCGTATAGCTCGCTCAATCTGGCGCAGGCCGTGCAGGTGCTGGCGTATGAACTGCGCACCGCGTATCTCGGTGCAGCGGGTAGCGGCACCGGTGGCGCCGGTGCTGGAGGGCCGGGCGCGTCGCTAGACTCGCTGGCTTCCAGCGACGATATCGAAGGCATGTATGCGCATCTCGAAAACGCGCTCATCGCCCTGGAATTTCTCGACCCGGAGAATCCGAAGAAACTGATGTCGCGGCTGCGGCGTCTGTTTGCCCGCTCGGGACTCGAGCGCGAAGAGGTCAATATCGTGCGCGGCATCGCCAAGCACATTCTGTTGAAAACCGGGCCGCAGGGCGACGACACGCGCTGAGGCTGGCGCCGGCTGTCCGCCGCGCCTGCCGGAACCCACAATCTGCGACGACCTTGTCGCGAACGCGGGCTTCCGGCAAGTTTCGCGCAATCGCCCTACAATTCCTCGCAACGTTCTAAGCAAAGCTGCCGATCTGCTATCAGGTAGCGGTGCGTCGCGCGCCTTCAATCTCGAGGCCGCGGCGGTTTTCCTCCCCATGTCGGCGTCACTACCATGTTCACGAGACTTCGCGAAGACATCGCCACGATCCGCGAGCGCGATCCCGCCGCCCGCAGCGCCTGGGAAGTCCTTACGTGCTACCCGGGGCTGCACGCGCTCGTGCTGCATCGGTTCGCGCATGCCTGCTGGCGCGCGAGGCGTCGCTGGCTGGCGCGTTTCGTGTCGCAGATGGCGCGCTTTCTGACCGGCATCGAAATCCATCCGGGGGCGACGGTCGGCCGCCGCGTGTTCATCGACCACGGCATGGGCGTCGTCGTCGGCGAAACGGCTGAAATCGGCGACGACTGCACCATCTATCAGGGCGTGACGCTCGGCGGCACGTCGCTCACGCGCGGCGCGAAGCGGCATCCGACGCTGGAGCGCGGCGTGATCGTCGGGGCGGGCGCTAAGGTGCTCGGCGGTTTCACGGTGGGCGCGGAAGCGAAGATCGGCTCGAATGCGGTGGTGGTGAAGCCGGTGCCGGCGGGCGGCACGGCAGTCGGCAACCCGGCGCGTGTGATCGTGCCGGCCAGGCCTGCGACAACTGCGTGCGCGTCCGAGGCCGGTGCAGGCGCTGGTCTGAAGACGGCAGCGCCTCAGCGCGCCGCGTTCTGCGCTTACGGCATTACGCCGAACGCAGACGATCCCGTGTCACTCGCAATTCACGGCCTGATCGATCACGCGGCCACGCAGTCACAACGCATCGACGAGATCGTCGCGGCACTCGAGCGGCTCGGCACGAGTCTGGAGGCGCTGCAAGGCGCGGACGCGGCGCTGCTCGATTTGCGCCGCCTGTCGGCGGCGATCGCAGGCAAGGTGGATGGCGTGGTGGCCGAAGAGCGTTGAGCCTGAGCCGCGTCAATCGAGCGGAAACGCTCTCAACCCGTCGGCGTCGATGCGCAGATATCCGCCGCGCGGCTCGCCATGGTCGAGATCCCAGTCCGGCAGCACCCAGCGCATGCCGCCAGGTTCCCGGTGGCGCGCCGGCCGGTGCGTGTGCCCGTGCACGATGGTCGTCGTGCCGGTTTGCCTGAACAATGCTGCGACGCCATCGCTTGTGACGTCGTACTTCGGCGAGACCGGTCTTGCGCGGTTTCCCTGACTCGCCGAGCGCATCCGTTTGGCAAGCGCCTGCCGCCATCTGAATGGCGAGGCGAGAAACAGCATCTGCGCCGCGCGGCAGCGCGCGAAGCGGCGAAAGCGCAGATACGCGTGATCCGCCGTGCAAAGCGAGTCGCCATGCGCGAGCGTGATGCGCGCGCCAAACGCGGTGATCACGAACGGGTCCGGCAGCCAGATGGCTCCGGCCGCCTTCATGAAGCGCTTGCCCAGCAGAAAATCACGGTTGCCATGCATCAGGTAGAGCGCGATGCCGCGCTCGGCGAGCGTGTGCATCAGCGCGGCCATGCGGGCGACGAACGGCTCGCTGAGCATGTCGTCGCCAATCCAGTATTCGAACAGGTCGCCGAGAATGAACACCGAGTCGGCCTGTTCGGCGGTGACGCGGATGAAGTGTTCGAACGCGGCGACCGTGCGCGGAATGTCCTCACTCAGATGCAGATCCGAGATGAAAAAAAACGGGCGCGCGGCGTGCGGGCGTTTGCCCTCGCCAGGCACGCCCGCGGCGACGCTTCGCAGCGGCGTTTCGTGCAGCATTGAAGAGTGCCTGATTCCGGTTGCAATAAGGGCTTCGCGTGGTGCTGGTTGCGTGCCCGCTTCGTGCAGCGTGAAGCCGGGCGCGCCGCCTGATTGACGGGTTAGTCGACGATGACCGCTTTTTCGATGATCACGTCGTCGGCCGGCACGTCCTGGTGGAAGCCCTTCGAGCCCGTCTTGACCTTCTTGATCTTCTCGACGATATCCATGCCGTCCACAACCTTGCCGAACACGGCGTAACCCCAGCCTTGCGGCGTAGGCGACGAGTGGTTCAGGAAGTCGTTGTCGTTGACGTTGATGAAGAACTGCGCGGTCGCCGAATGCGGGTCGTTCGTGCGGGCCATTGCGATCGAGCCGTTGACGTTCTTCAGGCCGTTGTTCGCTTCATTGGTGATGGGCGCTTCGGTGGGCTTTTGCTTCATGCCGGGTTCGAAGCCGCCGCCCTGAATCATGAAGCCGTCGATCACGCGGTGGAACACCGTGTTGTCGTAGTGACCGGCCTTCACGTAGTTGAGGAAGTTCTCAACCGACTTCGGTGCCTTTTCAGCGTCCAGCTCGAGCTTGATGACGCCGTGATTCGTGTGCAGTTCGACCATGATGGAATCCTTTGATGAACAGGTGG